>DVMW01000036.1 GCA_018714805.1 Candidatus Fimenecus excrementigallinarum | reverse complement strand
GGGTGGTGGATTTGATGATTACCACCGTTGCCGCCACAAGCGACAGCTTGAACATTACATGGAAAATCTGACGGGCGGTAATCCTCCCGTCAGACCGTTACCCTGTGTAGTCCCTTGTAAACTGTACTTTTTTGCTGTTTCATTAACAACACGGCCCGGAATTTTCCGGGCCGTGCGGTATTTTGCGTGGGGTTGTCATTTGCAGGCGCGCGGGTTTTTCAGGCACTGCTTGTCGAACGAAGGGTTGAACGCATAGAAATTCTTTTCGTTCAGCCGGTCGGTCGCAAGGCGCAGGCCCTCACCGAAGCGCTGGTAATGGACGATTTCGCGTTCCCGCAGAAATTTGATGGGGTCGCGCACATCCGGGTCGTCTACCAGGCGCAGGATATTGTCGTAGGTCGTCCGCGCCTTCTGCTCGGCGGCCAGGTCCTCGTGCAGGTCGGTAATCAGGTCGCCCTTGCTTTGCAGATACGCCGCGGTAAACGGCGCGCCGCTGGCCGCCACAGGATAAACGCCCGTGGTGTGGTCGACGAAATAGGTGTCAAAGCCGCTCTTCTTGATTTCCTCGGGTGTCAGATTGCGCGTCAGCTGATAAACGATGGCGCCAATCATTTCCAGGTGCCCGAGTTCTTCCGTACCGATGTCCGTCAGCAGGCCCTTGAGCTCCGCGAACGGCATGGAGAAGCGCTGGGAAAGGTAGCGCAGCGACGCACCCAGCTCCCCGTCCGGCCCGCCGTACTGGCTGATGATTATCTGCGCATACTTCGGATTCGGGTTTTTGATGCGCACCGGGTACTGCAATTTTTTCTCATATTGAAACATGGCTCAGCACATGCCCTCCTCAAGGTCCCACGGCCAGGGGTCGCGCAGCCAGTCGCTGCCGCAGCCGCCGTTTGCGTCCAACGGACCGTATTTTTCTTCATAGGCCGCTTTTTTCGCCGCAGCGGCGGCGCGGTATTTTGCAAGCCGCGCTTTGGCGGACGCATCGTGCGGGTGAGTGTCCAGATACAGGTGCAGCTCCCACACCATGAATTGCAGCGCGGAAAGCTCGTTTTGCAGTTTGTTCTTTTCCGTCAACATCCGCACTTCCCTCCGTAAAACGGTTTGTCAATCACCGGGAAAGCCGTGCCGCGGCGCAGGGCTTTTTCCGGCTCGTAGGCAGTCGCGTCCGTCTGGAATGGCACATACGCCATGGTGACGACGGGCTCAGCCGGCAGCGGCGGGATTGCCGCGGGTGTTACCGGGCAGACGTCCGCCGTCGCCTCTTTGAGCGCGGCCTCGCAATAGTCTAAATAAGATTTCAAGTTCATACTCCTTTCTGTTCGGAACAGTCCTTCGCTGTATCCTATTCCGCGCGGACACGTTTGGTTCCGCGAAAGAAAAAGCCAAAATTTTGGATTCCGGCAAAAAAGAACTTGATTTTTCTTTGGGGATTCGCTATAATAGCAAGGCGACACGGAGAGTTGTCCGAGCTGGTCGAAGGAGCACGACTGGAAATCGTGTAAGCCGTCAACGCGGCTTCGAGGGTTCGAATCCCTTGCTCTCCGCCAAAAACAACACCCGTCCTTAAAGGGCGGGTGTTGTTTTTTATAAAATCCGGCAAGGGATTCGAAGGACGAGCGGCACAGAGCAACGCTCCGGTGGAGCGTTGCGACCGCGAGCGACCAAGGGCGCGCAGCGCGCCCGCGAATCGAATCCCTTGCTCTCCGCCATAAAACAACACCCGTCCATAAAGGGCGGGTGTTGTTTTTTATAAAATCCGGCAAGGGAAATTTCGGCTCCCCTGCTTGTTACATGGCGCCGCGCAGCATGAGCGCCGCCACCAAAGCCATCACAAGCGTGATAAACAGCATAAATCCGTTGGACAGGTAGGCTAACCAATTTGTTTTCCAACGAATCAGCAGCGCGGACACAATTGTGTTGAGTACGGCCAGCACTCCCGGAAATATACCCAGAAAGCGGAGCTCTGATTTGTCGCCCCAGCGGTCAAAGCCGACACCGTTCGTATAGTGCAGCGGGACGGTATCGGGCAGGCCGTCAAGCGTTACAAAAAATACAAGGCAGTACACGGCGGCTAACATGAGATTTACCGCCGTAAACAGCGACGGGAGGAACTGCGGGGAAACGACGACTGCCGGCAGATGTTTGCGCATGGGAATCTCCTTTCCGCATAAAACAATCTCTGAAAGCGGCTATCTTGTATTAGTAATTATAATACAAAAGCCGCACGCTGTCAAGCAGCGCACGGCTGTATGCGTATGGTCAATCGTCCTCCCGCAGCTCGTCCTTTTGGACCTCCTCCTCGAGCTGCTCGGCGCGCTCCTCAACGCTGCGTTCAAAGTCAATCAGGCGGTGGCGGTACTCGGAATTCATGAATTTTGAGGTGATGATAAAATCCGCCGTCGCCTTGTTGTTGGCAATGGGAATGTCGAACACCTGCGCTATGCGCAGAAGCGCCTTGACGTCCGGGTCGTGCGGCTGCGCGGTCAGGGGGTCGGAAAAGAAAATGACAATATCAATCTTGCCGTCCACAATGCGCGCGCCAATCTGCTGGTCGCCGCCCAAGGGGCCGCTGTTGAAGCCGCGAATCGGCAGCTGCGTGCGTTCGGCAATCATCCGGGCGGTTGTCCCCGTTCCGAACAGGAAATGGTGCTTTAAGATTTCCGCATTTTTCAGGCACCATTCAATAATCTCTTCTTTTTTGTTGTCGTGCGCGATAAGCGCGATATTTTTCTGCTTGGCAATTACAGATTCCTGGTATGCGTATGAAAATTCCATAGTTCTCCTTTTTGCAATCCGCACGGCTGTTTATGTAAATTAAGCGTACCACAAGGAATGGTAAAATGCAATCGGTTTTACCGAAATTTTACAGAAAGGCGAAATTCGCCGTTTTCGGCGTTGACATCGCGCGCAAACTATGCTATGATAAATGCCGTCCCCGACACGGAGAGATACCGAAGCGGTCATAACGGAACGGTCTTGAAAACCGTCGTACGGCAACGTACCGTGGGTTCGAATCCCACTCTCTCCGCCAATGACTGTTTGATAGGAACGCTATCTTTCCCATATATCAAAGTCCTTTAGAAGCGGATTCGAACCCGCGAGGGTTCCGGCGTTTGGAAAACGATACAACTGCATAGTCTATACGACGTTACAACACGGAGATGTACTCAAGTTGGTGACGAGGCGCCCCTGCTAAGGGCGTAGGTCGGGCAACCGGCGCGAGAGTTCGAGTCTCTCCATCTCCGCCAATACTGACCGGCTGCTTTGTGGCAGCCGGTCAGTATTTATTGTGCATCGTACGCGAGAGACTCGAACGATTCGTCCATGTGCGCTGCAGGCACAGCCGAGGCGCACGGACATACAATCGGTTGTTTGCGAAGCAAACGAAAAGGCGCAGCCTTTTCGAGTCTCTCCATCTCCGCCAGAAAAAAGCACGCGAAAGCGTGCTTTTTTCAATGAAATAAATCCCGCGGGATTTTTGAAATATGCCTGCGGCATAGGAAACAGCTTCGCTGTGAAATACGCTGCGGCGCATGGGGATTTATTTCTTTTCACTTCCTGCGAAGCAGGAAATATCATAATCCGCAGGATTCTTTCCTATCGCGCAGCGATATTTCATTCAACTTGCGACGATAAACCAATATACCCCCTGCCGCCCGGCCGGGGGGGTATATTTTTGCTCGCCCTGCTTTTACGCCAGCTTGCAAATCACGACGTTTGCAGCGCCGGAGCGGTCGGTCGTATTGCTGTTGTAGGACAGCGTGAAGTTTGTCTGCTGCGGTACGTCAATCAGCAGCGCCGCTGCGCCGCTCGCGCTTGAAAGCGCTGCCGCCGTGCGGAAATACACGCCGTATTCAATATGCGGTTGCCCGTTGTACGACGGCGTTACCTGCATATACCCGGCGTTGTCGAGCACGGCCGAAACGCTGTACCAGACGGCATATTTGCCGGGCTGCAGCACAATATTCGTTCCGCCGGAAAGCGCTATATTCCCGCTTGTGTCCGGCACGCCCGCCGCAAACGCAACAGGCTGTCCGGTTTGGAACACCACCTCATACGTCACAAACGACGCGCTCGCCGGTACACCGGGTTCGCCTTGTGGACCCTGCGGGCCTTGTGGACCGGGTTCGCCCTGCGGCCCCTGCGGGCCGGGTTCGCCCTGCGGGCCTTGCGGACCGGGTTCGCCCTGCGGGCCTTGCGGGCCGGGTTCGCCCTGCGAGCCCTGCGGACCGGGTTCACCCTGCGGGCCCTGCGGACCTGGTTCGCCCTGCGGGCCCTGCGGACCGGGTTCGCCCGGACAGCAGCACACGCGGCAGCCCGGCTTTACGGGCTTTTGAAACGGCGGGCGCGGCGGGCGGAAATGCGGAAACAGCCTTTGCAGCGTCATCCGATTTTCCATGGTTGTCACCTCCTCTACCCTATCGTATGCGCATGAAAAAGTTTTGTCCGCACGGGATTGCCCGCACGGGCCGCATATGGTACAATGGAGGCAGACTCTGGAAATCGGGTGAGACTATGCGAAAAATCCTGTGTATCGTCCTGTGTGTGCTTCTGGCGGTCGGCGTCCTTGTTGCCGGGCTTGGCTTTGTCATCACGCCGAAGAGCGCCAAAGCGCCGAACGACCCCGTGGAGGGCGTCAAGCCTTTTTCGGCTTCCTCTGAGCTTTCCTGCAACTACTACCGCATCCCCGCCCTTTGGACCACGCAAAGCGGCACGGTGCTCGCCGCAATTGACGCGCGCTACGGCGGCACGCACGACTCGCCGAACAACATCGACGCCGCCGTTTCGCGCAGCTTCGACGCCGGGCAAAGCTGGGAATCTCCCCGGCTTGTCGCCGGGTTCCGGGATTGGGCGAACGACGGGATGCTTCTGAAGTCCAACGGTTCCTACACGGTAGCCGACAGCGCGTCCGTTATTGACCCCGCGCTTTTGGAGGACACGACGACCGGCCGCATTTTTCTGCTTATGGACGCATTTCCCGCAAACGCCGGCGCTCCCGCTTCCGAAGTCGGCACCGGCTACACGCAAATAGACGGACAGCCTGCGCTGCTGCTGCGCAAGGCGGGCGAAACGGAATTTTCCTATACGCTGCGCGAGGACGGCGCAATCTATGACGAAGCCGGCGCAAAAACCGAATACACCGTAAACGCGCGCGGCGAAATTCTGGAAAACGGACAGCCGCTTTTCTTAGCGCAGCGCCGGCAGAAATACTGGTTCAACGTCCCCTATGTCGTCGAGACCGGTGAGCAGGTCCCGATGCACATCTTTTATGACGGCGCGCTGTTTTCCGCGCTTGGCACCTCGTATCTGTATCTGCTTTACTCGGACGACGACGGGAAAACCTGGTCGGAGCCCGTCGAGCTTAACGCGCAGGTCAAGCCCGAAAACGTAGGCTTTTTCGGCGTCAGCCCCGGGCGCGGCGTACAGCTGACCACGGGCGCGCACAAGGGGCGGCTGCTGTTCACCGCCTATGCGCTGGACGCCGAGACCGGCGAGCAGCAGTTTGCCGCGCTGTTCAGCGACGACGGCGGCAAAACCTGGCAGTCCGGCGAATTCGTAACGCTTACAGACGAGATACGCAGCATGAGCGAAACCCAGCTTGTCGAATGCCCCGACGGGTCTCTGCTTGCGTTTTCCCGAACGACGAGCGGCTATATGTCCGTCTCGCGCAGCACAAACGGCGGTGAAAGCTGGAGTGCGCCGACGCTGGACGACGCGCTGCCGCTGAGCGCCGGCTCCGGCTGTCAGGTCTCCGCGCTGCGGATAAACCGGAAACTGGACGGCAAGGACGTCGTGCTCCTTTCCGCACCCGCGGGTGAAGGGCGGAAAAACGGGTTCCTTTATGTCGGCGTTTTGGAAGCGGACGAGGCCGGGACATACGGTGTGGACTGGAAATATAAAAAAGAACTGACCGACGCGGACACCTATTTTGCGTATTCGTGCTTAACCGAGCTGCCGGACGGAAACATCGGCCTTTTGTATGAGCAGACAAATATCGCGCAAAGCGTGGACACCGTCGTATTTTGCAGCTACACGTTTTCCGAGCTGTGCGAAACGCCGCTTGATTAACGCATAAAACCGTCATACCTTGCCATACTGTTAAAAAACAGCAAAGGATGACAAGCATGAAACAGGAAGACACCATTCGCCTTTTGCAGGAATGCGACGTCGGCACGCAGATGGGCTATGATTCGCTTTTGGAGGTGTGCGACAACGTAAAGGACCCCGGCTTTAAGAAGCGTTTGGAGAGCACCATTGCCGAGCACGAGGCGCTTAAAGCGGAGGTGCAGACCGTTTTGAACACCTCCGGCGCCGCCGGCAAAAGCCCGAACCCAATCGCCAAGGGGATGTCGTGGCTCAAAACGAACGCAGAGCTGCTCGCAAACCCCACCGACGGCAAGGTGGCGGACCTTGTCATCGACGGCTGCAACATGGGCGTCAAGACAATCTGCCGCGACTTGAACCAGTATGCAGACGCCGACGAGACCGCCAAGGCCCTCGCCAAAAAGCTTATCCGCTGCGAGGAAAGCCTTGCTATGGACATCCGCCAATATCTGTAAACGGACCATGCAGAACAGCCCGCTTTTGCGGGCTGTTTTTCTGCTTGACATATACCCCCTATGGGTATATAATACAGATACCCCCTATGGGTATGAAAGGACGTGTTCGCATGGAAAAGCCGGCCTGCGCCTGCTGCAAAAAGACAAAGGAACGCTCCGAAGCGGAATACAAGTCGCTCATCCACCGCTTAAACCGCATTGAAGGACAAATTCGCGGCATCAAGGGTATGGTGGAAAATAACGCCTACTGCACAGACATCCTTGTCCAGGCGGCGGCGGCCAACGCGGCGCTTAACGCGTTCAACCGGGAGCTTTTGTCCAACCACATCCGCACCTGCGTTGCCGACGACATCCGCGCCGGCAAGGCGGAAACGCTTGACGACCTGCTTGCAACGCTGCAAAAGCTGATGAAATAGGGTGAAAGCATGGAACAATACTCCGTTACGGGCATGAGCTGCGCCGCGTGCAGCGCGCGGGTGGAAAAAGCCGTTTCCAAGGTGGAGGGCGTAACCGCTTGCAGCGTCAGCCTTTTGACCAATTCCATGGGCGTGGAAGGAACCGCCCCGCCCGAGCGCATCATCGCCGCGGTTGAAGCCGCCGGATACGGCGCAAAGCCGCGCGAAGCCGCACCCGCCAAACGGGCCGCAAATCACGCGGCCGAGGAGGAAGCGCTGCGCGACCGGGAGACCCCAAGGCTCAAGCGCCGTTTGGCCGCTAGCATCGGGTTTTTGCTCGTGCTCATGTATATTTCCATGGGACACGTCATGTGGGGCGCGCCCCTGCCCGCCGTGCTTGCCGGCAATCCGATGGCGCTGGGGCTTTTGGAGCTGCTTTTGACGGTCGTTGTGATGGTCGTCAACCGGAAGTTCTTTGTAAGCGGCTTTACGGGGCTTCTGCACCGCGCGCCGAATATGGACACGCTCGTTGCGCTCGGTTCGGCGGCGTCGTTCGGCTACAGCGTCTATCTGCTGTTCGCCATGAGCGCCGATTTGCTGGCGGGCGACAGCGCCGCGGCCTTCCACCGCCTGCACGGACTGTATTTTGAGTCCGCCGCCATGATTCTGGCGCTTATCACGGTCGGCAAGATGCTGGAGGCGCGCTCGAAGGGCAAAACGACCGACGCGCTCAAGGGCCTTTTGCGGCTCACGCCGAAAACCGCGATACTTGTGCGCGGCGATACGGAGACAGCCGTGCCGGTTGAGCAGGTCGTTTCCGGCGATATTTTCGCTGTGCGCCCGGGCGAGAGCATCCCGGTAGACGGCGTGGTCTTAGAGGGCAGCACCGCTGTGGACGAGGCCGCCTTAACGGGCGAGAGCATCCCGGTAGACAAGGCGACGGGCGACGCCGTCAGCGCCGGGACGGTGAACAGGTCCGGGTATATCCGCTGCCGCGCGACGAAGGTCGGCGAGGATACGACACTCTCGCAGATAATCCAGATGGTCAGCGACGCCGCCGCAACCAAGGCGCCTATCGCAAAAATCGCGGACCGTGTTTCCGGCGTGTTCGTGCCGGTCGTCATGGCGATTGCCGCCGTCGCGTTCCTTGCGTGGCTTTTTGCCGGAGAGAGCGTCGGGTATGCGCTCGCACGCGGCATTTCGGTGCTTGTCATTTCCTGCCCGTGCGCGTTGGGGCTTGCGACGCCGGTCGCCATTATGGTCGGTAACGGCGTCGGGGCAAAACACGGCGTTCTGTTTAAAACCGCGGAAGCGCTGGAAACAACCGGCAAGGTCAAAACCGTCATCCTCGACAAGACCGGCACCGTTACCGAAGGGAGACCGACCGTAACGGATATCCTCCCCGCCCCCGGCACAACGGAAAACGAGCTTTTGGCGCTCGCCTGTGCGCTCGAGCAGAAAAGCGAGCACCCGCTTGCAAGGGCTGTGCTTGAAAAGGCGCAGGAGGCCGGGATACGCGCGCAGGCGGTCGAGGATTTCCGCGCGCTGCCCGGAAACGGGCTTACGGCAAAGCTTGCGGGCGAGCCGCTGTATGCCGGAAACCGGAACTTACTCCTTCGCCACGTCCAAATTCCCGCCGAAATGGAGGAGGCGGCGAACACGCTTTCCGCCGACGGCAAAACGCCTCTGTTTTTTGCAAAGGGCGACACGCTTTTGGGGCTTATCGCCGTGGCCGACGTGTTAAAGCCCGACAGCCCGGCGGCGATACGCGACCTGCGCGCGCTCGGGCTGCGCGTGGTCATGCTGACCGGCGACAACGAACGGACCGCCAACGCGATAGGCAGAGAAGCGGGCGTGGACGAAGTCATCGCCGGGGTGCTGCCTGACGGCAAGGAGGCCGTTGTGCGGAAATTCCAGGCGGAGGGCAAGGTCGCCATGGTCGGCGACGGCATCAACGATGCGCCGGCGCTCACGCGCGCGGATATCGGCATCGCCATCGGCGCGGGTACGGACGTCGCCATTGACGCGGCGGACGTCGTACTCATGAAAAGCCGCCTGTCCGACGTGCCGGCCGCCATTCGCTTAAGCCGCGCGACCTTGCGCAACATCCATGAAAACCTGTTCTGGGCGTTTTTCTACAACGCGCTGGGTATCCCGCTCGCCGCGGGCGCCTTTATCCCGCTGCTCGGCTGGGAGCTTGACCCCATGTTCGGCGCGGCGGCCATGAGCCTGTCAAGCTTCTGCGTTGTGACAAACGCCCTGCGCCTCAATTTCTTCCGCGTCAGGCGGCGCGGCGCGCAAGTCCCGCAGGACGCAAACGAATCCCCTGTCCAACAAAACGAGGAAGCAGCGCTTCCCGGAAAGGAGCATACAATGGAAATCATCTTACACGTGGAGGGCATGATGTGCCCGCATTGCGAAGCGGCCGTGCAAAAGGCGCTGGAGGCGCTCGACGGCGTAACGTCCGCCAAGGCGAGCCACACGGAAAAGAAGGTCACCGTGCAGGCCGCCGGAACGGTGGACGAAAACGCACTCGCCGCCGCCATTGAGGCCGCAGGCTATCAGGTCGTGCGGTAACCGCGCGCAAAAAAGCCTTTCCGAAATTTCGGAAAGGCTTTTTTCTTGCAATCCCTATTATTTTACAACGCGCAGGGTGCGAACCGCGTTGAGAATGGCGAGCACAAGCACGCCGACGTCCGCAAACACCGCGAGCCACATATTGGCAAGTCCCAGCGCGCCGAGCACAAGCACAACGGCTTTTACAAGAAGCGAAAACACGATGTTTTCCCGCACAATCCGCATGGTCTTGCGCGCAATGCGGACGGCGCGCGCAAGCTTTGCGGGCTTGTCGTCCATCAGCACGACGTCCGCGGCTTCAATGGCCGCGTCGCTGCCGAGCGCCCCCATTGCGATGCCGACGTCCGCGCGCGAGAGCACCGGCGCGTCGTTGACCCCGTCGCCGACAAAGGCGAGCGTCTTTCTTGCGTCCGCCTTTTCGGCAAGCAGGCTTTCGACCCGCTGCACCTTGCCCTCGGGCAGGAGCTTTGCGTGAACTTCGTCAATCCCGAGCGTTTCGGCAACGGCGTTCGCGACTTTTTCGTCGTCGCCGGTGAGCATGACGGTTTTGGCGACGCCGGCCGCTTTCAGAGCGCGCACGGCTTCGGCGGCGTCGGGCTTTACGACGTCGGCAATGACGATGTGCCCCATATATTCCCCGTCGGACGCAATATGCACAATCGTGCCGGGCCTGTGACAGGGTCTCCATTTTACCCCGGCCGAATCCATCAGCTTGCCGTTGCCCGCCAAAACCGTGCGGCCGTCGATAACGGCTTCAATACCGAGACCGGCGTGCTCGTGAATTTCCGAAATGCGGCTTTTGTCGATGTGGCCGCCGTGCGCCTGCACAATACAGGCGGCAATGGGATGGCCGGAATAGGATTCTGCGACAGCCGCAATGTCGAGCAGCGCTTCGGGCGGCATTACGTCGGAATGAATCGCCGTTACGGTAAATTTTCCCTGCGTGAGCGTACCGGTCTTGTCAAACACAACCGTATTGACGTTGGCAAGCGATTCAAGGTCGTTGGCGCCCTTAATAAGCACGCCGATTTTGGACACCGCGCCAATTCCGCCGAAAAAGGACAGCGGTACGGAGACGACCAGCGCGCACGGGCAGGAAATGACCAGAAACGTCAGCGCCCGCGTCAGCCACTCGGTAAACGGCTGGTGGAAAAAGAGCGGCGGCACGGCGGCCAGCAGCACGGCGGCAATCACGACCGCAGGCGTGTAGTACCGCGCAAAACGCGTAATGAACGCCTCGCTGCGCGCCTTTTTTCCCGAGGCGTTTTCCACAAGCTCCAAAATGCGCGAAACCGTACTTTCCGCATACAGGCTCTTGACGCGCGCCTCGACCACGCCGCTTAAATTGACCGAGCCGCTGACGAGCGTATCGCTGACGGCCTTATCCTGCGGCAGGGACTCCCCGGTCAGCGCGGCGGTATTGACCGTCGTCGTCCCCTTTGTAATGACGCAGTCTAAGGGGACGCGCTCGCCGGGCTTAATCAAAAGCGTTTCCGCAAGCTCGACCTCCTCCGGCGAGACCGTAACGGCCTCGCCGCCGCGCAGGACCGTGGCGCTGTCGGGGCGGATATCCATCAGCGATGCGATGGACTTGCGGCTTTTGCCGACGGCGATATTCTCAAACAGCTCGCCGACCTGGTAAAAGAGCATTACGGCGACGGCCTCCCGGTATTCGCCGACCCCGAACGCACCGACCGTTGCAAGCGCCATCAGGAAATTTTCGTCGAATACCTGGCCGCGGGCGATGTTGCGCAGGGATTTCCAGAGCACATCCCAGCCGATAACAAAATACGGGACGAGAAACAAAAGCGCCTGCCATACGCCTTGCAGCGACACAAAGGAAACGCCCAGAAGCAGCGCCGCCGCGCAGAGGATGCGCGCAAGCGCGCGTTTTTGTTTTGCGGTCATGAAAAGCCCCTCTTTACAGCTTGATTTTGCAGTCCGGCTCAATCCGGCGGCAGATTTTAACGACCTTTTTCAGCAGGTCGTCGGAAAGCACGGCGTCCGTTTCCAACGTCATTTTCTGCGTCAGGAAGCTGACGCGGGCGCTTGCAATCCCGTCGAGCTTCTGCACGGCGGCTTCCATTTTGGCCGCGCAGTTCGCGCAGTCGAGGTTTTCCAAGTCAAACGTTGTTTTCATGTGCGTCCTCCTCCGTGATATGCTCAAACCCCTGGCCGACAATGGAACGGACGTGGTCGTCCGCCAGAAAATAAATCATGGTTTTGCCTTCGCGGCGGCTGTCAATCAGGCGCGCGTCGCGCAGAACCTTCAGCTGGTGCGAAACCGCCGACTGGGTCATGCCCAAAAGCGCCGTGATTTCGTGGACGCAAAGCTCGGCTTCAAACAGCGCAAACAGAATTTTCATCCGCGTGGTATCGCCGAAAATCTTAAAAAGGTCCGCAAGGTCGCACAAAAGCTCATCCTGCGGCAGACCGCCCCGCGCCGCCATTAAGGCGTCCGTATGGTCGTGCATGGTTCTTTCCATATATGAATCTCCTTTCATATGAGCTTACATTCATATATTATTACCATTCATATGAATTGTCAAGACATATTTAAAATTTTTTTCAAAAAAAGCAGCCCGCAAGGCGGGCTGCCGTGAAAAGGCTTCGCGTTATTTCGGGATGCGCTGGTAATAAATAAAGTTTCCGATGCTTAAGGGCCGCAGCGCGACGCGCGCACGCGTCCACCAGTCGGAAAGCCGGCCGGCGCGCGGAACGACGTCGCCGGCGCTGAAGAGCGTCAAATCGTTTTGCAGCCGGTCGGCGGTCACGCCCTCGGGCACGGGGAACAGGACGCGCTTCGTTTCGCCCGGCAAAAGGTCGAAGAAATTGTCGGAAAACGGCATCGGATTCGTCTGGGAATGAATTTGCAGGAACCGGACATACTGCTTGGCGGTCAGCTCGAGCTCGGCGACGCCGCCGTTGATGCGGACGTGCATATCCACCTGCGTTTTCGGAAGCGCCAAATCCTTTTCCTTTTCAAACAGCGCCGTCCGCCGCGCCGTTACGGTTTGCCCGTCGGAAAGCTCGGCGACGAAAACCGCGCGCTTTAAATTGCCCTTGGCGCGCAGCTGCGGCAGCGAAAGCGTAAAGGCCACGGTGTTTTGCAGCGCGTCCACGGTGATTTGCTTTTTCTCGGAGGCGAACTGCTCCCCGTCAAACCCGACAAGCCGCCAAGAGACCGTCGCGCTTTTCGGCTCGCGCGTGTCGTTGAGCACAAAGACGCGGATACCCTCGCGCGTGTCCTCCAGCGAAACGGTAAACGGCGCGTTGAAGTGGCGCGCCGCATACTGCAGCGCCTTGTAATTGCCGTAATAGTCCATACCGGCCCAGCTGCAGACCGGCCAGCAGTCGTTGAACTGCCAGTACATCGAGCCGTTGCAGCGGCCCTTATTGCGCCGCCAATGCTCCGTCGCATCGCGCACGCACTCCTCCTGGCAGATTTGCGAAAGGTAGACGTAGTCGTTGAAATGCTTCGGCAGCCGGAAACGGGAGGCAATGTAGTACGCCATCTTCATATTGCCGCCGGCGCATTTCTGGTGCGCCAAAAAGACCTCGCTGTTTAAGTCGTAATCCTCGGGCTTTGCATAGCGCGCAATCGTTTTTAAGTCCGGCAGGCTCTCAAAGCCGAATTCGCTGCAAAAGCGCGTCATCCGGCGGCGGTAATAGGTCAGCGGCTGCAGCCCGTGCCAGACCGCCCACAGGTGCGTGTCGCCCACGCTGTCGCGGTCCACGTCGTGCAAATACCCGCTGCCGCAGGGAGACCCCGGGATGTAGGGCGTGACGGTGTCCAGCGACTGCATCCATTCGGGCAGGATGTGGTAGAAAAATTTTTCCGCCCATTCAATATACGAACGGCGCGTCTGCCACGCGATAGACATGGACTCAATCTCGTTGTTGCCGCACCAGACGGCAAGGCAGGCGTGGTGGCGCAGGCGGCGGACGTTGTCCGTCACCTCGCCGCGGATGTTTTCCAGCAGCGCCTTGTCAAAAAACGGATACCCCTGGCACGCAAAACAGAAATCCTGCCAGATGAGGATGCCGTCGCGGTCGCATTTGTCGTAAAGCGCGTCGCGCTCGTAATACCCGCCGCCCCAGACGCGCAGCATATTGAAATTCGCAAAGCGCATGGCGGCCATATCGTATTCCAGGCGCGCGTCCGAATGCCGCGTCGGGAAGCTGTCGGGCGGAATCCAGTTCGCACCCTTTATAAACAGCGGCACGCCGTTGATTTGGAACTGGAAGTTCTCGCCGTATTCGTCCTTTTCCCGGTTGAGCGTAATGGTGCGCAGCCCTATCCGGCGCGTTTGCAAATCGACCGTCTCACCGCCGGACTCGACCGACAGCTCCACGGCGTACAGCGGCTGCTGCGGCCGGTCGGACAAATCACGCGTCCACCAGAGCTGCGGGTCGTCGATATGTACGCTTTGCGAAACCGACCCTTGTGCGTCCGGTGATGCCGAAAGCTCCGCTATCGTCTCGCCCCCCGGGGCAAAGACGCGCAGCGTGCAGGCGGCCTCGGCGTCGGAAAGCCGCTCCAGGCGCGCCGAAATTTGCAGGTCGACCGCGCCGCCGCTGTGCGCCTGGTCGATGCGCAGGTCGTCAATGCGCGCCGCCTTGTAGCCCACAAGCGCAATGTCGCCGGAAATGCCGCTCGGCGGCAGCACGGGGCCCCAGTCCCAGCCGAAATGGCACTGCGGCTTGCGGATATGCGGGATGCCGTCCATCCCGTTGCTGTTGCGCGGGCATTTTTCGGCCGCCTGTTTTTTCAGGACGTATTGGACGGGCGACGCGAACACGACGGAAAGCCGGTTTTCCCCCGCCGTCAGCGCGCCGCGGACGTCGAAGCGGTAATGCCGGTGGGCGTTTTCCCCTTTTCCGATGCTTTTCCCGTTGAGGAACAGCTCGCAGACGGTGTCCAGGCAGGCGCAGTCGAGCTCGACTTTGTCGCAGGCAAGCAGCGATTCGGGCACGTCGAACGTCCGCGCGTATTCCCAGTCCACCTGCCCGACCCACTCCACGGCCTTTTCGTTGACGCCGACAAAGGGGTCTTCGATTTTCCGGTTGCGCAGCAAATCCAGAAAATTGCAGCCGGGCACCTCGGCGGGGAGCCAGTCCCCTTTCTTTTGCGCCTCGCGGAACTGCCAGGCGCCGTTCAATGAAATCTGCATAAAGGTCCTCCGAAAATCAGAAATAAAACGGGCGAACCCGGGCGCCGCCCGGACTTGCCCGTTTCCATTACCGTTTGGCTTTGAGCTTGGCGAACAGCTTGACGTTCCCGGATTTCACGCGGGAAATAAAGCGCCCCTCCAGATACGTCAGCCCCACGCTCTGCAGGCGGATGGGGACAAGCATCAGCTTCATATAGGACGACTGCGCGCGCATGACGGGCAAAAGCGCTTTGACCTTCGGGTCCGACAGAATCTTGCGAATCTCCTTTTTCTTGTCGGCCGGCGACAGCGTGCAGCTGTCGGTCGTCACGTTTTCCACGCAGCCGATGATGCGCTCAATGTACCGGCGCGCCAAAAACTCGCGGCTGTGCTCGTCGTCCACGCCCCAATGGCGGTAGAGGTCGACCATCCAGCCGTGCTCCTCCTCCCGCTTTTCATACATATCGCTGCGGTACTTGGTCGTTTCGGACTCGGCGCGCTTGCGGACAAAGTGATAATATTTGCCGGGAATGACCGTCACGCGCTCGACGTCGCGCAGGACGCTCAGGTTGAAGGGAAAATCATCCCAGAACGTATTGGGAAAGTAGAGCTTGTTTTCCCGGATATAGTCGCCGAGATACAGCTTATTCCACGGGGTGTACAGCAAATTGCGGTCAAACAGCCGGTATGCGTCCTCGCGGAACGCGCGTCGGGTCTCGTACACGCGCCCCTCGGCCGCCTGCTCCTGCGTATATTTTTCCGTATCGGAATAATACGTGTCAATATAATAGCCGGCAACGACCAGCTGCGCGTTCGTGCGCTCCGCCGCCTCAACCATGTCGGCAAGCATATTGGCTTCCGCAAAATCGTCGGAGTCCATAAAATAGAAATACTTGCCCTTTGCTTTATCGATGGCGACGTTGCGCGCGCTCGGCGCGCCGCCGTTTTCCTTGTGGATAACGCGGATGCGCGGGTCGTTTTCTGCGTACGCGTCGCAAATGGCGCCGCTTCGGTCGGGGCTGCCGTCGTCCACCGCGAACAGCTCCCAGTCCGAAAAGGTCTGCTTCTGCATACTTTCTATCGCAGCGCCGACGTACGCCTCCACGCCGTACACGGGCATGATGATGCTGACAGTCACTTTGTCCACAGGCATTGTCTCCTTTCCCGGCGTCAAAGCCGCCGGTTCGCAGTCATTGTATCACGGGAAACGGGCCGCCGCAAGAGGTTTTACAGCTCCTTTTCGCACAGCGCGAGCGCCGCCTCCACGCATTTGTCCATATCATAATATTTATACTGCGCAAGCCGCCCCCCGAACAGGACGTTCTGCTCCCGTTCGGCAAGCGCCGCATATTTTGCATACAGGGCGTTGTTTTCCGCGTCGTTGATTGGATAGTACGGCTCAAGCCCCGGCGCCCAGTCGGCCGGATATTCGCGCGTGACGACGGTTTTCGGCTGCGTGCCGAACGCAAAGTGCTTATGCTCAATGACGCGCGTATACGGCACCTCCCGCGCCGTATAGTTGACGACGGCCACGCCCTGGTAATTGTCGCAGTCGAGCGTTTCGGTCTCAAAGCGCAGGCTGCGGTAGCCGAGCGCGCCGTACACGTAGTCATAGTACGCGTCAATCATGCCGGTATAAAGCACCTTGTCCGCAAGCGCCGAAAAGCCCGCGCGGTCGTCGAAGAAGTCTGTGTGCAAACGGACCTCGCAGCCCTCCAAAAGCTTTTCGACAAGCGCCGTATACCCGCCGACGGGAATGCCCTGGTAGGGGTCGTTGAAATAGTTGTTGTCATAGGTATAGCGCACGGGAAGCCGGCGGATGATAAACGCCGGCAGCGAAGCGCAGTCGCGCCCCCACTGCTTTTCGGTATAGCCCTTGACAAGCTTCGTATACACCTCGCGGCCGACAAGCTTTATGGCCTGCTCCTCCAGATTTTTCGGCTCGCCGGCAATTTCCGCGCGCTGGCTTTCGATAACCTCGCGCGCTTCGGCGGGGGTTGCGACGCCGAACATTTTGGAAAACGTATTCATATTAAACGGCATATTGTAAATCTCGCCGTGAAAATTCGCGATGGGCGAATTGACAAAGTTGTTGAATTCCGAAAAGCGGTTCACATACGCCCAGACGCGCTTGCTGCTCGTGTGGAAAATATGCGCCCCGTAGCGGTGCACGTCAATCCCCTCAACCGTCTCCGTATAAATATTGCCGCCGATATGGCCGCGCTTTTCCAGCAGCAGGACGGACTTCCCCGCCTGCTTCGCCTCGTGCGCGAACACCGCGCCGAACAGGCCGCAGCCGACAATCAGATAATCGTAATGCTTATCCATATTTCGCTCCCGTCCGTCGGTAAGCCGCCGGTTTGCAGCGTACCGAAACCCTCAATTTTTTTTAGTATACCATTTATTTTCCAAAAAGGAAAGAGAAAGGCGAAAGTTTCGAAAATTCGTTTGACAGACGCGAAAAAGATTTTGATATTTTTGAAAAAAACAGTAGATTTTAAGGCGGGTTTGTGCTATATTGTGCTCGCGGGAGGTGACGGACGTTTGGAGACGGAAAAGCTGCTTTCGGCAACGCTCGATATCGGCGAAGAAATGCTCATCAGCGGCGCGGAGGTCGGCCGCGTGGAGGATTCCATGCGACGGATGCTTTCCGCGTACGCCCTGCAGCGGGTGGACGTGTTCACCATCACCTCTTCCATTGTCGTCACCGTCACGGACGCAGAAGGAAAAACCTTAACGCAAACGCGCCGGATTCGCGGCTATTCGACGGACCTCGACAGGCTTCACGCCCTCAACGGGCTTTCCCGGCGCATCTGCGAAAAAAAGCCGCCGCTTTCCGAAATGAAAAGCGCGCTTGCCGAAATTTTACAGAACAGACCATATCCCGTTTTGGTGCAGGCGCTCGCCTTTGCCGTAATAGCGGGTTCTTTTACGCTCTTTTTCGGCGGGTCGGCGCCTGAGGCCGCCGCCTCGGCGCTGATTGGGCTCCTGCTGAAATTCGTCGTCCTGCTGATGCAGAAAACCGGCGTCAATCAGGTCTTTGCCAATGTTGTGCACTCCTTTTTCGTGAGCCTGCTGGCGTTTTTATGCACCGCGGCCGGGTTCGGCGCGCAGCCGGACAGCATTATCATCGGCAACATCATGCTGCTGATTCCCGGCATCGGCATGACGAACGCCATCCGGGACATCATCAGCGGCGACATCATCGCCGGCATTTTGCGGTTCTGCGAGGCGGTCGTCATTGCGCTTGCCATCGCCGCCGGCTACAGCATTGCCGCGCTGCTCTGCGGGAGGCTGCTGCCATGACCTACGCCGTACAGCTTGTCACCGCTTTCCTCGGTTCTCTGGGCTTTTCCGTCCTGTTCAACGTCCGCCGCACAAAGCTGCTCATCGCCGGATTCGGCGGGCTGCTTTCCTGGGGCGTGTACCTGCTGCTTGCGCAGTGGCTGACGGAAGGGCCGATGCTCTGCTTTTACGCTTCGGTTTGCGTGAGCATTTATGCCGAGGTTTTTGCGCGCGTCAAAAAGACGCCGACGACCTCCTTCCTGGTGCCCGGCATGATTCCCCTGATTCCCGGAGGCGCACTTTATAACACCATGCAGTACGCCATTGCGGGCAACTGGGCGGAATTCTTTCCGACCGCCGCGTACACCCTGCGCGTGGCGCTGGCGCTTGCCGCCGGCATTATCCTGATTTCGTCCGTCATGCGCGTTGCCGCAGCGGCAGCGGCCGCCGTGCGCCGCCGACACACCGAACCATTGCAAAAGTAAGGCGTTCTGCCCGCCTTTTTTCCATATAAATAACCTTACAAAAGAATTAGGGAGAACAACTTCATGAAACGAAAGATCACGCGGGCGCTTTCCCCTCTGCGTGTTGTCGTGCTCGGTTATTTTCTTATCATTCTGACCGGCGCGCTGCTTTTGTGTCTGCCCATTTCCTCGCGGGCGGGAACGTGGACGCCGTTCCACGACACCCTGTTCACCGCGACGTCGGCGACCTGCGTTACGGGCCTGATTGTCTATGACACCTATACGCATTGGACGCTGTTTGGGCAGATTGTCATCCTTATGATGATTCAGGTCGGCGGCATCGGCTTTATGACGCTGGCCATTTCCGCACTTTCCTTTACCAAGCGCAAAATCGGCCTGCGCGGCCGGTTCACCATGCAGGAGGACGTCGGCGCGAACCAGATTGGCGGCATTGTCCGCATGACGCGCTTCATCCTCCTCGGGACGGCTGTCTTTGAGGGGGCGGGCGCGCTGTTGCTCGCCATCCGCTTCTGCCCGCAGTTCGGCTTTTGGAAGGGCCTGTATTTTGCGGTGTTCCACGCGGTCTCGGCGTTCTGCAACGCCGGCTTTGACCTGATGGGCGGCGAAGCGCCGTTTTCCTCGCTGACCGCTTACGCCGGCGACCCGATTGTGAGCCTGACCATCTGCGGGCTTATCGTGATTGGCGGTCTCGGCTTTTTTGTCTGGTACGACATCCTGCAAAACCGGCAGCGCATCCGCCGCTACAAGCTGCACACCAAGGTGGTGCTGCTGACAACCTTTTTGCTTATCCTGATACCCTTTTTACTGATGCTGGTCTTTGAGCGCAACACAAAGGAGCTGCACGAAAACGGCGTCGGCGAATATATGCTGTCCATGCTGTTCCAGACCATTACGCCGCGCACCGCCGGCTTCAATTCCGTGGACTACGGCCTGCTTTCCGACGCGACAATCATCGTTTCCATCTTTCTGATGCTTGTCGGCGGTTCACCGAGCTCCACGGCGGGCGGCTTGAAAACGACGACGCTCGCGACCTGGTTCGCGGGAATGTTTTCCGTCCTGCGCCGCCGCAAAACGGTCGAGCTGTTTCACCGGCGCATGGGCGAGGACGCCATGCTGCAAATCGTCAGCGTATCGGCGATGTATATGCTGCTGTTTTTCATCGGCGGGACGCTGGTTTGCGCCTTCGACCCGGTCTCCATTAAGGAATCCTTTTTCGAGGTGGCGTCGGCGCTCGGCACCGTCGGTCTGACGCTCGGCATTACGCCGTCGCTCTCGGTCCCCTCGCTTCTGGTGCTTATCGCGATGATGTTCTTCGGCCGCGTCGGCGGCATTACGCTGCTGCTGGCCTTCCACGGGCAGCACGGCGCGACGCCTTCCAAGTACCCTGTCGAAAAAATCAATATCGGTTAATTTACTGTTTTAAGGAGCAAACGCATGAAATCCATTTTGATTATCGGCCTTGGGCGGTTCGGCCGCCATATGGCGGAAAAATTCAATGAGCACGGCAACGACGTCATGGCCGTCGACATTTCGGAGGAGCGCGTCAACGCCGTACTGCCCTTTGTTACGGACGGGCAGATTGGCGACGCGACCAACGAGGCGTTTATGGAGTCGCTGGGCGTGAACAATTTTGACCTTTGCGTCGTCGCCATCGGCGACAATTTCCAAAGCTCGCTGGAGGCGACCTCGCTTCTTAAGGAGCTGGGCGCAAGATTCGTCCTTTCGCGCGCGAGCCGCGACGTACACGCCAAATTCCTGCTGCGCAACGGCGCGGACGACGTCGTCTATACCGAAAAGGAGACGGCGGAGCGCCTGGCGGTAAAATACGGCAACGACAATATTTTTGACTACATGGAGCTCAACCGCAATTTCTCCATCTATGAAATTGCGACGCCCCCGTCCTGGGTCGGCAAAACCATTTTGCAAAAGGGTGTCCGCACGAAGTACAACATCAGCATCCTGGCGACCAAGGCGGACGGTCAAATCTATCCCCTGCCCAACCCCGAGCACGTGTTTTCGGCAAACGAAACGCTGATGGTCCTCGGACGCAACGAAGACGTGGAGCGGCTGCTTCGGTAAACGCCGCGCCGGAGAAAATTATGCTGCTGGATTTACAACAGGTCTCCAAAAGCTATTTGGACGAACCGGTACTCAAACAAGTAAATCTTGCCGTGCGCGAGGACGACCGAATCGGTTTGCTCGGCGTCAACGGCGCAGGAAAAAGCACCCTGCTGCAAATTGCAGCGGGTGTTCTTTCCTATGACGAGGGAAAAGCGGAGCGCAAAAAGGGGCTTCGCGTCGGGTACCTGCGCCAAAACGAGGCGCTGGACACGGAAAACACCCTGCAGCAGGAAATCGAGTCGGCTCTTCGTGAGACCTTCGCCGTGCGCGAACGCCTGCAGGCGCTTTCCGCGGCGCTTGCAAAGACAGAGCCCGCTTCGGCGCAGTACGCATCGCTTTCCGCAGCATACGACCGGGAGACCGCCGCATTCGCTGCGCTGGACGGGTATACGGCGGACGTGCGCATCGACACGGTGTTAAACGGCCTCGGCTTTGGCGGCTTTTCCAGGGAAATGCGCGTTTCCCGCTTAAGCGGCGGCGAAAAGATTCGCTTCGCCATTGCGAAAACGCTTTTGCAGAACCCGGAGCTCCTGCTGCTCGACGAGCCGACCAACCACCTGGACTTTGCAATGCTTTCCTGGCTGGAGAACTACCTGCAAAGCTACCGCGGCGCGGTGCTGGTCGTGTCGCACGACCGGTATTTCCTCGACAGCGTCGCCAAGGACATCTGCGAGCTGGAAAACGGCCGCCTTGTGCGCTACCGCGGCGGATATTCCGCCTTTCTTGTGCAAAAGGAGGAGCGGGTCCGCACGCTGGAAAAGGCCTATCAGAAGCAGCAGGAAAAGCTTGCTGCCATGCGCGCGTACGTGCAGAAAAATCTGGCGCGCTCGAGCAGCACAAACAGCGTCGGTTCCCGCGTGAAGGCGCTGGAGAAGGAAGAGGAGCTCGAGCTGCCGAACCCGCGTATGCCGGCTGCGCAGTTTGACTTCCCCTATGACTATCCGCCGCACGAGGTCGTGCTGGAGCTGCGCGGCGTCGGCGTGCGCGTCGGCGACCGGGAAACGGGAAAACAGCTGTACAGCGGCCTGGACCTTGTCCTGCGCAAGGGCGAAAAGCTTGCGCTTGTCGGCCCCAACGGCGTCGGCAAGAGCTCGCTGCTCAAAGCGATTTTAAAAATGCTGCCGGCTAGCGGCCAAATCCGGCTCGGCGGCAACGTGCGCGTGGGTTATTTTGACCAGGAGCTCGGCGGGCTTTCCTTAAACGACACGGTGCTCGAGGCCGTGCACAAGCGTTTTCCGCAAAAGACCGAGCATGAAATCCGCAGCGCGCTTGCGCGGCTTCTGATTACCGACGACGCCGTATTCAAGCGTGTGCGCGAGCTTTCCGGGGCAAACCGCGCCAAGGTCGCCTTTTGCATTCTGCAATTTACGCGCGCCAATTTTCTGATTTTGGACGAGCCGACCAACCACCTCGACTACACGGCGAAGGAAGCGCTGGACGAGGCGCTGCGCCGCTATGACGGGACGATGCTGGTCGTATCGCACGACCGGTACTTTCTCAACAGCGTCCCGACCGCCATAGCCGAGCTGCAGCCGGAGACGTTAACGGTATATCCCGGGAAATACGCGGATTACCTCGCCGCGAAAAGCGGTGAAGCAGAGCCGCCTGCGCCGCGCGACGCGGAAAAGCCCGCGTCCGAGCAAAAGCAGGCGTTTGAGGCGGCCCGCAAAAGCAAGGCGGAGGCCCGCCGCCGGCGTGCGCGCGCCGCGCAGCTGCAAAAGGAAATTGAGGAAGGCTACAAAAGGCTGCACGCCCTCCGCGCGGAATGCGAGCTGCCCGAGGTCGCCGTAAACTATGCGCGGCTGTCGGCGCTGACCGAAGAAATCGAAGCGCTCGAAGCCCAAATCGACGCGCGCGAAACCGAATGGCTTTCCCTCGCCGACTGACCGCGCCGGGTTTGAACAAATCGTAAATTCTGCACAACGGATGTGCTTTTTCTGAAATTTTGGCTTGTAAAGTTTGGCAAAATAGTATAAAATGTTTTTGTTTATTCGGGTTTCCGAAAAATCATCTTGTAAAGGATGGAACCTATGGAAAACAAGCACACGGAAAAAAGCCAGGCGGAGCTGTACCGCGAGGAGCGGAAAAAGCGCATTGACGCCGCCGCCAAGAAAAAGGCGAAACAGAACCCCAAGGCGGCCAAGGCGCGCCGCATTATCGGCAAGGTTATTACCATCGTAATTGCCGCCGCGCTCGTGCTCGGCGCGCTGTATGCGGTGCTGGACTTCTTCGGCGTACCGCAAAAGCTGCTGCCCGCCGCGACGGTTGCCGGGGAAAAGGTCTCCGTTGCAAAATACAATTTCTACTACATGGATATGTATATGCAGGTCCAGCAGCAGTCCGAATCGTACGATTCCCAGTACGGCTCGGGCTACGGCGTGATGGCGACCGGCTACGACGCGACCAAGACGCCGATGGAACAGGAATACACCGGCGAGCTGGAGGGCTTCGAGGGCGAGGGTACGCCGACCTGGGCGGATTATTTCCGTATCAACGCGCTCAACTCCATCCAGTCCTATATGGCGTATGCCGCCATGGCGCGCGACGCGGGGCTGACGCTGACGGAGGACGAGCAGGCGGAGATTGACGAACAGATTGAAAGCCTGCGTTCGACGGCGGAGCAGAACGACTTTTCGCTGAACCGCTGGCTGGTTCAGTTCTATGGCAACGGCGTCAATGAAAAGCTGCTGCGCGAAATCATGGAGGAAAAGCAGCTTGCGGCGAATTATGCGACGCAGAAGAGCGAAGAAGTCACCGACGCCGTTACGGACGAGCAGATTGACGCCGAATATGCGGAAAACACGGCGGACTACGCGCTGGTTTCCGTCAGCCTGTTTACCGTTTCCGCAGACACCTCCGCCATTACGGAGGACATGACCGACGAGGAGCAGACGGCGGCGCGCGAGGACGCGATGCTGGAAGCGAAAAACGAAGCCTCCCGCTACGCCGCACAGGTCACGAGCGCCGCGACGCTGCTCGAGCAGGCGCAGGCTTATAACGACACGGCAACGGAAACCGGCGTAACGCAGACCGACGTAACGCCCGCCTCCCTCGCCTCCTCCTACGGCGACGCTTTAAAAGACTGGCTGGTCGCTTCCGACCGTGCGGTCGGCGACGTCGGCGTGGTCGAGTCCGACAGCGGGTACACGGTCGTTTACATGACCGCCCTGCCGCACAAGGACACGACCAAGCCCGTGGACGTGCGCCACATCCTTATCCAGTTCGACACGACGACCGACGAGGACGGCAACGAGGTGGAGCTGACGGATGCGGAGAAGCAGACCTACTATACCGAGGCGGAGGAAATCTACCAGAAATTCCTCGATGACCCGACGGAGGACAATTTCGCCGCCCTGGCCAATGAGAACAGCGACGACACGGGCTCCAACACCAACGGCGGCCTGTACGAGGACGTGCAGGAGGGCGAAATGGCCGAGGCGTTCAACGACTGGATTTTTGACCCCGCCCGCAAGGCCGGCGACAGCGGCATTGTGGAGACGGAGTACGGCTACCACATCATGTACTATGTCGGCAACGACAATGAGGAAGCGTGGAAAACCAGCGTCCGCACGACGCTTGCCAACGAAGAGCTCACCGCGTTTGACGAAAACGTCATGACCGGCGAAACCTATAAGGTCCAGCCGAACAACGCGCTGATTCGCTGGTCGGCTTCGGAAATGGAGGACCTTATCATCCAGTTCCACGTCTCCAGCAGCTACAGCCATTAACCCTTTAAAGCGCAAGGGAGAGGCTTAAAACAAGCCTCTCCCCTTTTTTATGCCCGAACGTCCGACAGCCGGGCTTCGAATCGGTCCTTCCTTGTATCCTTCGGTATTTCCGTCGGATAGTCCCCGTCAAAGCAGGCGCTGCAAAAGCCCTGCCCGCCCGTCAGGCAGCCGAGCTTTTCGGCGGGCAGGTGTCCAAGAGTGTCCGCGCCAATCCTTTTGCAGATTTCCGCTGCGCTGTGCCGGCAGGCAATCAGATGGGATTCGGAATCGATGTCCGTCCCGTAATAGCACGGGTGCAGAAACGGCGGGGAGGAAATACGCACATGGATTTCCCGCGCGCCGGCGTCCCGCAGCAGCCGGATGACGCGCGCAATCGTATTGCCCCGGACGATGGAATCATCCACCAAAACGACGCGCTTGCCGCGCACGCTCTGCTCGACGGCGGCCAGCTTGAGCCTGACGCCATCTATTCTTGCGCCCTGCTCCGGCGCGATAAAGGTTCGGCCGATGTACTTGTTTTTGATAAGCCCAATCTCGTACGGGATGCCGGACGCCATGCTAAAGCCCAGCGCCGCGTCCAGGCCGGAGTCCGGCGCGCCGATAACGATATCCGCCTGTGCGGGGTGCGCGGCGGCGAGGATTTTTCCCGCCTCCACGCGGGACATATGGACCGAAACGCCGTCCAGGACGGAATCCGGCCGGGCAAAATAGATATACTCAAAAACGCAGGCGCGTTTCGGCTGCTTCCCGCAATGCTCCCGCCGCGAAACCACGCCGTTTTTTTGGAACACCAGAATCTCGCCGGGTTCAACGTCCCGTACCACCTCGCCGCCGACGGCCTTGACGGCGCAGCTCTCCGACGCGACCACGTAGGCGCCATCCGGCGTTTTCCCGTAGCATAGCGGGCGAAAGCCGTTCGGGTCCCGGGCGCAGATGAGCTTTTGCGGCGACATGAGGACCAGCGAATACGCGCCGCGGAGCGTTTGCATGGCGCGGCTTAACGCCTCTTCAATAGACGGCGCGCGCAGCCTTTCCCTGGTGAGGATATAGGCAATCGTTTCCGTATCACTGGTGGTATGGAAAATGGCGCCGCCCAGCTCCAGCTCGTTTCGCAATTCGGCGGCGTTGCAGAGGTTCCCGTTGTGCGCCAGCGCCATGCGACCCTTCTGGTGGTTGACCTCCAGCGGCTGGCAGTTGTTCCGGTTGTTCCCGCCGGTCGTGCCGTAGCGCGTATGCCCGACGGCCATTGTGCCCGCCGGGAACCGCGCGAGTATTTCCGGCGTAAAAACCTCGCCGACAAGCCCCAAATCCTTATGGGAGGCAAACACGCCGTCGTCGTTGACCACAATGCCGCAGCTCTCCTGCCCCCTGTGCTGCAAAGCATACAGGCCGTAGTAGACAAGTCTCGCCGCGTCGCACGGCTCCGGCGACAGAATGCCGAACACCCCGCACGCCTCGTGCAGCCCGGTTTGCGTGCCCATCATGCTCGGCCCCCTTTCGCATACGCGCCTGCCGCCGCAACGAAGCCCAAAAACAGCGGATGCGGCTTGTCGGGCCGGCTTTTGAATTCCGGGTGGAACTGGACGCCGATGTGAAACGGCCTGCCGCTAAGCTCCGCCGCTTCAACCAGCCTGCCGTCCGGCGAAGTCCCGCTGAACGTCATGCCGGCCGCTTCAAAGGCCTCCCGGTACGCGTTGTTGAATTCATAGCGGTGCCGGTGGCGTTCCGAAATTTCCGTCGCGCCGTAGCAGCGCGCAAGCGTCGTGTTAGGCCGAATGCGGCAGGGGTACGCGCCCAGGCGCAGCGTGCCGCCCTTATCGATATCGCCGCTTTGCCCCGGCATAAAATCAATGACCTTGTGCCGGCAATACTCGTCAAATTCGCCGGAATTTGCGTCTTTCAGTCCCAGTACGTTTCTTCCGAATTCAATCAGGGCAATCTGCACGCCCAGACAAATGCCGAAATACGGCAGCCCGGTTTCCCGCGCGTATTTCGCGGCGGCAAGCATACCGGCAATCCCCCGGCCGCCGAAGCCGCCGGGCACAAGAATGCCGTCGATGCCCGCAAGCTGCTGCGCGGCGTTTTCTTCTGTAATCGCTTCGGAATCGAGCCAATGTATCCGGACCTCCGTGCCGCCGGCAAATCCGGCGTGCCGCAGCGCCTCCGCCACGGAAAGATAGGCGTCGTGCAGGGCGACGTATTTCCCGACAAGCCCGATTTCCACACGGCGCGTCCGATTTTGGCTGCGTTCGACCATGGCGGTCCAGGCGGTCAGGTCGGCCGGCGGCGCGTCAATGCCGAGCTCACGGCAGACCACAGAGGAAAAGCCGGATTTTTCCAGCATGAGCGGCGCTTCATACAAATTCGACAGCGTGATGTTCTCAATCACGCAGTCCGGCTTTACGTTGCAGAACAGCGAAATTTTCTTAAATATCGACGCCTCCAGCGGCTCGTCGCAGCGCAGCACAATGATATTCGGGATGACGCCCATCCCCTGCAGCTCCTTGACGGAGTGCTGTGTGGGCTTGGACTTGTGCTCCTCCGACCCCCGCAAAAACGGGACCAGGGTCACATGGATAAACAGGCTGTTTTCTTTCCCGACCTCCAGGGAGATTTGCCGTACCGCCTCGATAAACGGCTGCGATTCGATGTCGCCTATCGTGCCGCCGATTTCCGTGATAACCACGTCGGCGTCCGTTTTTTTGCCCACGCTGTAGACGAAAGCCTTGATTTCGTTCGTGATATGCGGGATAACCTGCACGGTGGACCCGAGATATTCGCCGCGGCGCTCCTTGTTGAGGACGTTCCAGTAGACCTTGCCGGTGGTCAGGTTGGAGTATTGGTTCAAATCCTCGTCGATAAACCGCTCGTAATGCCCGAGGTCCAAATCGGTCTCCGCCCCGTCTTCTGTGACGTACACCTCGCCGTGCTGATAGGGACTCATGGTGCCGGGGTCCACGTTGATATACGGGTCCAGCTTCTGCGCGGCAACCTTCAGCCCGCGCGCCTTCAGAAGCCTGCCGAGCGACGCGGCGGTGATGCCTTTCCCGAGGCCGGACACAACGCCGCCGGTCACAAAAATGTACTTTGTCACGGTTCCCATCTCCTGTTTTGTAAAAATAAAGACAAAGACGCCTTTTGCATACACAAAAGACGCCTTTGCCTTTTTTCGATATGAAGTTTCCCGCCTGCTTTTTCAAAGCAAGAAGCGCCTTCGAGTCCGAGTCCTCAAAGACGCCCGTGTCTTACCATTTGCGATTATACGCCAGCTTTTTTCCGTTGTCAACCCCCGTTTTGCAAGAAATTTTAATAAACTTGCAGAATGCATCAGCTTATGACAATTTTTCCTTGACAAACTGCAAGACGGATGCTATACTGCTTCAAGTGAGCAATGGCGTTCATTATTACACAGGAGTAGTCTGCGTAATAATGAACGCCGTTTTATTTTTTTGCAAAGGATGGAACGGCATGAAGCGGGAAGGTCAGGTGCGCATCCCCTCCGGGTGCGCCATTGCAGCAGTTATATCCAAAGACGGGAACCGAATGTCCGGCGAGATTATCTACAACGCGATGAAGCCGATGCACGACCGTTCCAACGGGCTTGGCGGCGGGTTTGCCGGATACGGTATTTACCCGGAGCACCGGGATTTTTATGCGCTGCACCTGTTCTTTGACAGCCGCGCCACGCGCAAGGATTGCGAGGCCTTTTTAAAGGAACGGTTCGAGATTGTCAAAAGCGAGCTTATCCCGACGCGCACCATCCCCGCCATTACCGATGCGCCGATACTATGGCGGTATTTTGTAGACCCGTTGAAGTCGCTGCTGGCTTCCCGGCAGGTGGACGAAAAGGAATTCGTGGCCGAAACGGTCATGAAAATCAATACGGAAATGCACGGCGCCTACGTCTTTTCCAGCGGGAAAAACATGGGGACGTTTAAGGCGGTCGGCTTTCCCGAGGACGTCGGTGTGTTTTACAGATTGGAGGAATACGAGGGGTATTCCTGGACGGCGCACGGACGTTATCCGACCAACACGCCCGGCTGGTGGGGCGGTGCGCACCCGTTTTCCCTGCTGGACTGGTCCGTCGTGCACAACGGGGAGATTTCCTCCTATGACGCCAACCGGCGGTACCTTGAGATGTTCGGCTATCAATGCAACCTGCAAACGGACACAGAGGTAATTACCTATGCCATGGACTATCTGCTGCGCGTCCAGGGGCTTACCTTAGGCGAGGCGGCAAGCGTAATTGCCGCGCCGTTTTGGAGCACCATCGCCGCCAAAACAGACGCGGCGGATAAGGAGAAGCACATTTTTCTGCGCACCGTTTTCCCGAGCCTGCTGATTACCGGGCCGTTTTCCATCGTCCTGGGCTTTCGCGGCGGGTTAATGGCGCTCAACGACCGGCTGAAGCTGCGCTCCATGGTGGTGGGGGAAAAGGACGACAAGGTCTTTATCGCGAGTGAGGAAGCGGCTATCCGCGCCATGGAGCCGGACGCGGAAAACCTCTGGTCGCCTGCCGGCGGCGAGCCGGTGATTGTAAAGGTAAAGGACGGTGCGCTGCAATGGGTGTGAGCTTTATTTATCCCGAATTTGAAGTTATCCGCAATCCGAGCCGCTGCACGGCCTGCCGGATATGCGAAAAGCAATGTGCAAACGGGGTGCACGGCTGGGACGCGGAAAAAGGCGTTATGACGACGGACGAAACGAAGTGCGTCAATTGCCAGCGCTGCGTGTCCTTCTGCCCGACAAGGGCGCTGAAAATCGTCAAAAGCGACTGCGCGCTGCGCGAAAACGCCAACTGGCAGGCCTGCACCGTAAAAGAAATCTATAAGCAGGCGAACAGCGGCGGCGTCCTGCTGTCCTCCATGGGGAACCCGAATCCCCTGCCGGTTTACTGGGACCGGATTTTGCTGAACGCCTCGCAGGTGACGAACCCCTCCATTGACCCGCTGCGCGAGCCTATGGAAACCCGCGTTTTTCTGGGGGAAAAGCCGGAAAAAATCGAGCGGGACGAACTCGGCAGGCTCAAATGCGCGCTGCCGCCGCAAATCGAGCTTTCCATGCCGGTGCTGTTTTCCGCCATGAGCTACGGCTCCATCAGCTACAACGCCCACGCCGCCCTGGCGCGCGCGGCCGCCGAGCTCGGCATCCTCTACAACACCGGCGAGGGCGGGCTGCACGAGGATTTTTACGTGTACGGCAAAAACACCATCGTCCAGGTGGCAAGCGGCCGCTTCGGGGTTCACGAGGATTACCTGAAGGCCGGCGCCGCCATAGAGATTAAAATGGGCCAGGGCGCGAAGCCCGGCATCGGCGGGCACCTGCCCGGGACGAAAATCGTGGGGGACGTTTCCCGAACCCGCATGATTCCGGAGGGCTCGGACGCCATCTCCCCCGCGCCGCACCACGATATCTATTCGATTGAAGACCTCCGTCAGCTTGTCTATTCGCTGAAGGAAGCCACCGAATACAAAAAGCCTGTCCTTGTCAAGGTTGCCGCCGTACACAACATTGCGGCCATTGCCAGCGGCATAGCGCGCAGCGGGGCGGATATCATTGCCATCGACGGCTTTCGCGGCGGCACGGGCGCCGCGCCCACCCGCATCCGCGACAACGTCGGCATCCCGGTCGAGCTCGCGCTGGCGGCGGTGGACACCCGGCTTCGCGAGGAAGGGATACGCAACCGTGTTTCTCTTATCGCGGGCGGCAGCATCCGCAGCGCGGCGGATGTGGTAAAAGCGATTGCCCTGGGCGCGGACGCCTGTTATATCGCCACGGCGGCGCTGCTCGCCCTCGGCTGCCATCTTTGCCGGACCTGCCAAAGCGGCAATTGCAATTGGGGCATTGCGACGCAGCGGCCGGCGCTTGTGAAGCGGCTGGACCCCGACGCGGGCTGCGCGCGTCTTGTAAACCTCCTTACCGCCTGGCGGCACGAAATGATGGAGATGATGGGCGGCATGGGCATCAATTCCATTGAAGCGCTCCGGGGCAACCGCCTGATGCTGCGCGGCGTCGGCCTGACGGACAGAGAGCTTCGCATCCTCGGGATTGCGCACGCGGGCGAATAAGCACGTTGCATACCCTGCCGCAGGCGTGCGTTTCACCGGCAGAAAATTTTCTTTTCCTGCAATTTATAAAGACAAATAACGGGAGAGTGTGGTATACTTTGGTCATACAGGCAAAACAGCTCGATTACAAAGCGTTAAACGAGGCGCTGCGCAAAGCGGAGGGTCCCTGCACGGTGACGGGCTGCTGCGGCCAGCGGTTTTTGGGCGCGGGTATGTCCGGCAGGGAAATCTGCGTGGACGGGATTGCCGGGAACGCGCTCGGCGCATATCTCAACGGCGCGGTTATCACCGTCCGTGCAAACGCGCAGGACGCCGTGGGCGACACCATGAACGATGGAAAAATCATCGTACACGGCAACATCGGCGACGCGGCCGGTTACGCCATGCGCGGCGGCAAAATTTTTATCAAGGGGAACGCGGGCTACCGGGCCGGCATCCATATGAAGGCTTATCAGGACAAGCTGCCCGTCATGGTCATCGGCGGAACCGCCGGCAGCTTTCTCGGCGAATACCAGGCGGGCGGCGTCATTGCGGTGCTCGGTCTTGGCGCTGCGCATAAAGCGATTGTCGGCAATTTTCCGTGCACGGGTATGCACGGCGGCAAAATGTTCCTTCGAAGCGACTGTAAGGGCGTTGTGTTCCCAAGCCAGGTCACGGCCCGTCCCGCCGAAAAATCGGATTTGGACGAGCTTGCGTCGTATATTTCGGAGTTCTGCGCCCTGTTCGGGTACGACGCCGGCGAGGTGCTGTCCGCGCCCTTTACCGTTGTGACCCCGGACAGCAAAAATCCATACAAGCAAATGTATGTGGCAAATTAAAAGGAAGCAGGTGTTATCCGCATGAAGTATTCCAATACGGAGGTACTGCAATACGTGCGGGAGGAGGACGTTAAATTCATCCGCCTCGCCTTCTGCGACGTGTTCGGCAGACAGAAAAACATCTCCATCATGCCCGAGGAACTGCCGCGCGCCTTTGAGCACGGGATTGCGTTTGACGCCTCCGCCATCGCGGGCTTCGGCGATGAAGCCAGAAGCGACCTTTTGCTGCACCCGGACCCGCAGACGCTTGCGGTGCTTCCCTGGCGGCCGGAGCACGGCAAAGTTGTGCGGATGTTTTCCGGGATTACCTATACGGACAAAACGCCGTTTGAATGCGACACCCGTGCGCTGCTGCAAAACGCAATCGCACAGGCCGAGGCGGCGGGCTACGCCTTTGCCTTCGGCGCGGAGCAGGAATTTTACCTGTTCCGTTTGGATGAGAACGGCAAGCCCACCGCCGAGCCATACGACGAGGCGGGCTATATGGACATGGCGCCGGAGGACCGCGGCGAAAACATCCGCCGGGAAATTTGCCTGACTCTGGAGCAGATGGGCATCCACCCCGAGCGCTCCCACCATGAAGAGGGGCCGGGGCAAAACGAAATTGATTTCCGCTACTCCGACGCGCTGGCCGCCGCCGACAACGCCATGACCTTTCAGACGGTGGTAAAAACCGTTGCGAACCGCAACGGCCTTTGGGCGGACTTTTCCGCAAAGCCGCTGGAGGACCAGCCGGGCAACGGCTTCCATATCAATATGTCCGTCAGCCCCAACGAATCCTCCGAAAACCTGTGCTATATGATTGCCGGGATTCTCGACAAGGCGGCGGAAATGACGGCCTTTTTGAATCCCACCGAGAGTTCCTACAAGCGGTTCGGCCAAAGGAAGGCCCCCGGCTATATCTCCTGGTCCGGCGAAAACCGCTCCCAGCTTGTCCGCATTCCCGGCGCTGCCGGCGCATACCGCCGCGCAGAGCTGCGCTCGCCGGACACGACGGCAAATCCGTATCTCGCCTTTTCCCTGATGATTTATGCGGGCTTATACGGGCTTGAGCGCCGGCTCGATTTGCCGCCGGCGGCAAATTTCAACCTCTTTACCGCCGACAAAGCCGCGCTCGCCGGATTTAAAAAGCTGCCGGAGAATTTACGCGAGGCCTGCAAGATAGCGGCGGGAAGCGCGTTTATCCGGGCGCATATTCCGCAGGCAATTTTGGATATCTACTGCCGGAAATAAGGGAAAACCGCGATTGGGGAAAGGAGGCGAGCCTGTATGGGCCTGAAGGAACGGGTCTACAGCGTTCTGGTCGTTTCGGCGTCGGAACGCTTTGGCGGCGCGCTTTCCTCTTTGCTTCCGCCCGGCAAATACCAGCCGGTATGCCGGGTATCCAACATAAGCGCGGCCAAGCGGGCCGCCACAGAGCGGGAATACGATTTCGTTATCCTCCACGCCCCGCTCCCCGACGCCTCCGGCGTTCGCTTCGCGATTGATACAAGCTGCGAACGTGAAACCGTCGTCCTGCTGCTCGTGCCCGCACAGCTGCAGGCGGAAATTTCCGACAAAACGGCGGAGCACGGGGTGTTCCTTCTGCCGCTGCCCACCTCGAGAGCCGCCATGGCGCTGGCGCTCGGCTTTATGGGCAGCGCAAGAGAGCGTCTGCGAAAAAGCAGCACAAAGGCGCTGACCTTAGAGGAAAAAATGGCGGAAATCCGCATTGTGAACCGCGCCAAGTGGCTGCTGATTGCCGAACGGAACATGGACGAGCCGCAGGCGCACCGATACATTGAAAAGCAGGCGATGGACCGCTGCGTTCCCAAAAAGACGGTCGCGGAGGAAATCATCCAGGCACATTCGTAGAGAGCAAACCTGTCCTTCCCGGATGCAGCCGATTCATGCGCTGCACACGTTATAAACGAAGAGGGAAGCAAAGAACCGGCGCGGCCAAGGCGGCCGCACCGGTTCTTGCATTTTGCATAAAGCCCTTCGGAACGCGCGGTTCACTCCGAAAGCGCGCCGTACAGGGAAATGTCCGCTCCGGTGCAGCCTTGAAAGGCCGCACGAAACGAAAAGCCGTACGCCGTACCGGCCGGAAACAGCTCGTTAAGCGGATACAAAACGAAAGACCGCTCCGAAATACCGGGATGCGGCACCCGCAAAAACGGCGTATCGCTCGTATACCCTTCCGCAAGCAGCAAATCCAAATCGATAACGCGCGGACCGTTTTTGAACTGCCGCACGCGCCCGAGCGCCGCTTCTACCCCGAGCAGCGCGCCGAGCAGGCCCTCCGGCGGCAAATCGGTCTCCAGCTCGATTGCCATATTGAGAAAATCCCCCTGCTGCGCGTAGCCGTAGGGCTTGCTTTCATAAACGGACGAACGCCGCAAAACGCGCGTGTGAATAAGCAAGTCGAGCGCCGCTGTCGCCGCGCGCAGATTCCCGATGCGGTCGCCGAGGTTCGTCCCGAGGCCGACTACGGCGCGCATGGCGTGTCCTCCCTTGCGCGGGTCAGCTCCACCGCGACATAGTCGAAATCCGCCTGGATGGGCGCAAACGGCTTTTTCAGGCAGACGGTGACCTCTGCTATCCGCGGGAACTGCGTCAAAATCGCGTCCGCCACAGCCTGCGCCGCGCGCTCAAGCAGGTCGTATTTTTGCAGAAGGAACGCCGCGCGCGCGGTTTTTACGACCTTGGCATAGCTGACGGTGTCCTCGACGCTGTCCGAGCGGCAGGGCGCTTCCAGCGGCAGCTTGCACGTGATGTCCAAAACAAACGGCTGCCCCTCCTGCTTTTCCTCGGGATTCACGCCGTGATAGGCATACAGCCGCAAGCCCCGAATCAAAATTCTGTCCATTCAACTGCCTCCCCGCAAAAGCGCCGCATCCGTAAATTTCGCTGCGGCGACCGCTTCTTTGACATGGTGCACGCGAATCATATCCGCGCCGCCGGCAATGGCCAGCGTATCGGCCGCAATGGTACCGCAAAGGCGGTCCGCTTCCGCCGTGCCGGACGCGCGCGCGACCATCCGCTTGCACGACAGCGCGGCCAGCAGCGCGCAGTCCGGCGACTTAACCGCAGAAAGACCGCGCAAAAGCGTCAAATCATCGTCCGCGCTTTTGCCGAAGCCGAAGCCGGGGTCCAGGCAGAGCTGCTCTCGAGAAATCCCCTGCCCGCCCGCAAACTCCAAGGCGGTACCAAAGAAGGCCCGTACGCTTTCCAGCACGCCCTTTGGATACAAAGCCGGGGTGCTCGCGTCCGCGCCGCCGGTGTGCGTCAGCACCCAGCCCGCGCCGAAGGCGCGCACCACGGCCGCCATTTCGGATGACGGCACGCCGCTGACGTCGTTGACAACGGAAACGCCGTTTGCAAGCGCATACCGGGCGACCTCCGGGAAAAAGGTATCCACGCTAAGCGGCAGGGAAACCGCCCGCCGGACCGCAGGAAGCATGGTTTGCAGCACAGACAGCTCCTCTTCTGCCGAGCGGGGCGTGTGGCCCGGGCGCGTGGACTGCGCGCCAATGTCGATAAGGTCCGCGCCCGCCGCTTCCATTTCCTGCGCGTGGGCGGCGGCCTTTTCCGGCGTAAAATAGCGCCCGCCGTCCAAAAAGGAATCCGGCGTCACATTCAAAATGCCCATGACATAGGTCTTTTGCCCCAGGGGGAACGAAAAGCCGTTTCCGGCAAAGCAAGCCATCTTATTCCCCCCGCAAAAGGGACATCGCCTCGGCGCGGGTGCGCGCGTCCTTGCGCATACTCCCGCGCAGCGCGGAGGTCCTGGTAACCGCGCCGGCCGCCCGGGCGCCGCGCATCGTCATGCACAAATGCTCGGCCTCCACCACGACCGCAACGCCCTGCGGCGCGAGGTGCTCCTCCAGAAAATCCGCAACCTGTGCGGTCAGCCGTTCCTGCAGCTGCGGACGTTTTGCGAAATTGTCGACGATGCGCGCAAGCTTGGAAAGCCCAATCACCTGCCCGCCCGACGGGATGTAGGCGATGTGCGCGCGGCCGATAAAGGGCAGCAGATGGTGCTCGCACATGGAATACAGCGGGATGTCGCGCACCACGACCATTTCGTCGTTTTTCCCCTCGTTGAACATTTTCAGGTGCCGCGTCGGGTCGTCCGAAAGACCGGAAAAAATTTCTTCATACATATTGGCGACGCGCTTCGGCGTTTCCAAAAGCCCTTCTCGGCCGGGATCTTCGCCAATCGCTGTTAAAATATCGCGCACCGCGCGCTCAATAGCCGGTTTGTCCATCTTGTTCCTCCTCGCTAAAATGCGAATTGCAGCGTGCAGGTCGCGTCGCCGCGTATATACAGCACTTCATCGACCGTTTGCGCGTATTGCCGGTCGGCCGCGTCCAGCACATCGTAGATGGCGTGCTCGTCTACCAAATCGTCCGCCGCCGCCGAAAACGTGCCTGCATCGGCAAAACGGACCTCCAGCATACAGCGCCCGCTGCGGATAGCCTCCGCCGCCGCGCGGGTCATCGCGATTGTACAGGCAGAATCGTAGGTCGTAAAATACAGCCCGCTGCGCACGAAATAGTTGTCTTTTGTGGCCGTGCAGGAAAAATGTGCCGGCGATATGTCCTCGTGATTGGCGCGAATCGTTTCGTCCGTCACGTTGAAATACGCGTGGGAAACGTGCTGCCCGCCGTCCTCGTCCAAATCGTCCCAGGTCAAATCGACGTGGTAATATTCGCCGTCTACCGACACCAGGTTCCACATATGGCCCTCGCGCGTACCGTCCTCCTCTACCCCGACGCCGGTCACAAGGAGATTCGGAATCCCCTCGCTGTCGAGCAAAAGCTGCAGCGCGCGCGAATACCCTTCGCAGACGGCCTCCCCCGTCACCAGCGCGTCGTAGGCGGAATAGCCAAGCGATTCGTCCGCCTCGGCGTAGGAAACCGTTTTGCAGATATAGTCGTGGAAAAACAGTTCCTTTTCATACGCGGTCGAAAGGCCGCTTGCCTGCCGCAGCACCTCCTGCGCCGCGGCTTCGAGCGCCTGCGTCTGCGCCCGGCAGGTATCGGCGTCCGTGCGGTACTGCGGGCGGAAATACGCCTTCGCGCCGCGCGTAATCAGCTCGCTTTCATTTTCCAGGCACAAAAGCGCGGGGTTGTCATAGGACAGCGCCAAAAACAGCGCATGGAACGTTTCGTCGTCGAGCGGCGGTATTTCGATTTCTTCCGGGTGCTCCGCAATTTCATTGAGGATACGGGTATAGGCAATCTGCGCATCCTCGGGCAGCTGATGGTAGTAATACCGCTCTGCGCCGTCGTCCGCATACACCATATCCGTCATGAAAAACGGCGTCGGAATCATCTGCCGCAGCGTATCGAAATTGGCGAACACGATGCCGGCGCAAACGGCAAGGACGAGCAGGGCGGCAAAGGTGCGTTTTTTCATGCGGTCTCCTCTTTTGCGGACGCGACCGCGACAGAATCCTGCAGGGCCAGATAGGAATACAGAAGGCCGTTCGGGGCGGCGCTGTCGAGCACGGAAAAATTCGTATCGGACTGGTTGCAGACGCTGTTGAACAGGTCGGACACGTCGTTTACATCAAACGCGCCGAGCAGCTGACGCACCAGCGCGCAAACGGCCTGCGCCTGCACGCCGGCGTCCGAATACCGCAGGAATTTGACAAACAAGTCGCCGGTCAGGCTCTGCTCGCCGGCGTCCAGAAACAGGCTGTACGCCTCGCCGCGGTACGCAATCGCTTCCGGGACCGTCACGGTCACGTCGCCAATCTCCCCTATCCCCCTGCGCAGCTGCGCGGGCGTTTGGCGGATATACCGGTCCACGGGGAGCGCGAGCGCTTCCGAAACACTTTCCCGCAGGCCGGCAAGGCCGAATTTTTTATAGATTTCGGAAAAAGACAGCGTTTCCCCGCTGTAGGTCACGCGCTGCGACGGGGAAAGCGTGCGCACCTCGATGCGCTCATCGGCGGAATTGGCGCTCACCATGGCCAGCAGCAGGACGCCGTCGGTCTCGTCGGCGCAGGCGTAAAACACGTTGGCGCTTTGCAGCTGCACGCCGGAAAGCGGATTGGCCGTTGTCGGTTCGGGCGCGGCGGTGGTCTCCTCGGGCGAAACCAGGTTGTGCAAATCGTAGTCGACAGAATGCAGGAAAAGCAGGACCGAGGCGACGCCGAACACCAGCACGAAAGCCGAAAAGGCGATGATGAACGCACGGGTACGCTTGGCGCGCACCTTTTCCTCACTTGTAAACCGCAGCTTTGGTTTGCGGCGCATGGCTCCACCTCCCTTGGGACGATTCTGTGTGCAGGCTTATTCTTTCCCGTCCGCCCGGTCTTTTACGGCAAACCCGCCGTACCGGCGCAGGAACAAAATCGGCACGAACACGAAAACGGCAACGGCCGCCGCCGCATAGAACATCACGTTGCCGGGCGCGGAGGTCACGACGCCGTATTCGTTCGTATAGGTCACTTCCGAAACGCGGCAGACGAGGTTGCCGATATACGGCCCGACCACCATCGGCACCAGCACGAAAAAGAGCATACGGATGCCCTGGAACGCGCCGACCTTATCGGCCGGCATGAAGTCGCGCACGGAGGCGTTGACCGCGATGGACAAGAGCGCCCAGCCGCCGAGCGCAGGCACCGCGCAGACCAGAAGGACCGCGGCCGATTTGGCAAAGCCGGCGGCTACGAGCCCCGCGGCGTACAGCAAAATGGAAATCCAGACAAACTTCTCCTTGCCGAAGCGGTCCATCAGCCTGCCCATGCACACCAGCAGCACGACGACGGCGACAATGGCGGCCGCGGCGGCGGCAAGGAGTCCCGGCGTTAACGAAGCGAGGACGCTGTCCAGGCTGAAGTTCAAAACGTTTCCGAGATAAATAAAGATGTACGGGAAAAAGACCTGGAACGCGGTCGAGGAAATGCACGCCGCGCAGAAGGCCAGGTACAGCCGTTTGTTTTCCCGGATGACGCGCGGGCGAAACCCGTAGATAAGGTTCTGAAAATAATTGCCCTGCGTTTTTACCATCTGCGCCTTGTCCCGCAGCGTAAACAGGCCAACTACGCCGCAAAGCAGAACCAGGCCGCCCAAAATGTAAAAGAACAGGTCGTAGCCGATGCCGCCGACTGCGCCGGACAGCCCCATAATGGCGACCGTACCGAAAATCGGCAGAAGGGAAAGGACGCTTTCGACCGTCGCACGGTTGCGGGCGCTGGAAACGTCCGTTACCCAGGAGTTAAACGCCGCGTCGTTGCCGACGGAGCCCATCACCGTCATGACGCAGTCCATAACGATGACAATGGACACGGTGACCGTCAAAATGCGGACCTCGTCCGTAAGCCCGAACAGCGCCGCCGTATTGTCGCGCGAAATGGCGCCGAATGAAGCGGTCACAAGGCCCCAGAGGATGTACCCGGCGCAAATGAACGCCTTGCGCCTGCCGAGCTTGTCGCTGAGCGTGCCCGCCAAAAAGGTGGCGACAACCGCCGTGGCGGCCGAGGCAGCGACCATGAGGTTAATCGCGCTCATGACGTCAATGGAACCGTCCACCGCCGACTGTGTAGCGCCCTTGTAAATGGAATTGTAGAGGAACGTGTTGAAAAACATATTTTCAACCGCCCACGCCAGCTGTCCGACGAGCCCGAACAGGATAATGTTGAACCAGATGCGCCCGCCGAGTTTCTCTGTCTTTTCTGCCACGGCCGTTTACTCCTTTACCTTGCAAATTCCCAAAAAACCGGACGACACTATTGTAGCATATCCGCCAAAAATATACAATGAAAAAACGAAAACAGCGCGCCTGTGCACAAAGGCAGCAGGCGCGCTGTACCGTCAAACTGCATCCTTCGGGGTGTGCTTGACGCTCGGCTTTTGCGGAAGCTTCGCGGGGGAAGACGTCTCTACGAGCGGCTTTTCGCCGGAATCCACGCAGGCTTTCGTAATGATAACCTTGTTGATGGTCTCGTCAGAGGGGATTTCGTACATCGCGGGCTGCAGGACCCGCTCCATGATGGCGCGAAGGCCCCGCGCACCCGTATTCTTTTCCAGCGTCAAATCCGCAACCGCCGCCAGCGCGTCGGGCTGGAATTCCAGCGTCACGCCGTCCATGCGGAACAGCTCCGTATACTGTTTAACCAGCGCGTTTTTCGGCTCGTTCAAAATGCGGATAAGCGCGTCGCGGTCAAGGTTTTCCAGCGTCGTAATCGCCGGAAGCCGGCCGACAAGCTCCGGGATAAGCCCGTATTTGACCAAATCCTGCGGGATGACCTGCGCGTAAATGCGGGACATATCCGCCTTGCGCGTCTCCGTCAGCTCGCTGCCGAAGCCCAGCACCTTGTTGCCCGTGCGCTTTTCAATAATCTTGTCAATCCCGTCAAACGCGCCGCCGCAAATGAACAGAATATTCTTTGTGTCAATCTGGATGAACTCCTGCTGCGGGTGCTTCCGGCCGCCCTGCGGGGGCACGTTGGAAACCGTACCCTCCAGAATTTTCAGAAGCGCCTGCTGCACGCCCTCGCCGCTGACGTCGCGCGTAATCGAGGGGTTTTCGGATTTCCGGGCAATCTTGTCAATCTCGTCGACATAAATAATGCCCTTTTCCGCCCGCTCCACGTCGAAGTCGGCCGCCTGAATCAGGCGCAGCAGAATGTTTTCCACGTCCTCGCCGACGTAGCCGGCCTCCGTCAGCGTCGTCGCGTCCGCAATGGCAAAGGGAACGTCCAGAACCTCCGCAAGCGTCTGCGCAAGCATGGTTTTTCCGACGCCCGTAGGCCCGAGCAAAATCACATTGCTCTTTTGGATATCGACGTCGCTGTCCGCGCCGTAGTAGATGCGCTTGTAGTGGTTGTAAACCGCCACGCTCAGCGCGATTTTTGCGGCGTCCTGGCCGATAACGTATTCGTCCAGGTGCGCTTTAATCTCCTGCGGCTTCGGCAGGGGCTTAACGGGCTTTTCCGCCTTCTTGCGCTTGCGGTCGCGCGCGCCGCCCTCTTCGACAATCTCCATGCAAAGCTCGATGCACTCGTCGCAGATGCAAACGCCCGGACCCGCAATCAGCTTGTCGACCTCATCCTGCGATTTGCCGCAGAAGGAGCAGCGGACGGTCTTTTCTCTGCCGTCGTCTCTTGGCATAGTGACTCCCCTTTTACGTCAGCGCTTGTAGAAAATTTTGTCGACCAGGCCGTAGTCGAGCGCTTCTTCGGCGGTCAGGAAATTGTCGCGCTCGGTATCCAGCGCAATCTGCTCAATCGGCTTCCCGGTGTTTTCCGCCAAGATGCGGTTCAGCTTTTCGCGCGTGCGCAAAATGTGCTTGGCAACGATGTCAATCTCCGTCGCCTGCCCCTGCGCGCCGCCGCTGGGCTGGTGAATCATGATTTCGCTGTTGGGCAGCGCGTACCGCTTGCCCTTCGCGCCGGACGACAGCAGGAACGCGCCCATGCTCGCCGCAATGCCCATGCAGATGGTCGAAACGTCGCACTTGATATACTGCATGGTGTCGTAAATCGCAAAGCCGGCCGTCACGGACCCGCCGGGGCTGTTGATATACAGGCTGATGTCCTTTTCGCTGTCCTGCCCCTCCAGGTACAGAAGCTGGGCGACCACCAGGCTCGCCGTCGCGTCGTTCACCTCGTCGGACAGCACGATAATCCGGTCGTTGAGCAGCCGGGAAAAGATGTCGTACGACCGCTCGCCGCGGTTGGTTTGTTCAATTACATAAGGTACTAATGCCATTTCATGCCTCCTGCGCAGCATATGCGCGCGGCAAAAGCCGCAAACCATAAACGCTTTCAGTATAGCCGCAATGGAGAACGGCTAATCGCTTATTCCGATTTTTCTTCCGCTTTTTTGGCAGCCGGTTTTTTTGCAGCGGTCTTTTTGGCAGCCGGCTTCTTCGCCGCCGGCTTTTTCTCCGCTTTTTCGTCCGCGTCTGCCGCCTTCTTCGCCGTCACCTTCTTCGCGGCGGGCTTCTCCTCCGTGATGACGGCGTTGTCTACGATAAAGTCAATCGCTTTTCTCGAGGCGAGCTCCGAACGAAGGCCGTCGGCGGAAATCGCCTTCTTGACCGCGTCCAGCTCCATATTATATGTTTCGGCGAACTTCTTATATTCCGCCTCCATCTCCTCGTCGGACGGTTCAATCTTCTCCGCCTCGATGATTTTTTCGAGCGCCAAATCAAGCTTCACCTGCTTTTCGGCGTTTTCGCGGTACGTGTCGCGGATTTTCGCCTCGTCCTGCCCGGTGTATTTGAGGTAGGTCTTGAAGTCGAGGCCCTGCGACTGCAGACGGTAGGCAAACTCGTCTATATTGCTGTCAATCTTGCGTTCCACCATCGCCTGCGGAATTTCCGCTTCGATGCCTTCGGCTACCGCCTCGAGCAGCGTGTTGCGCACCTCGTCGAGCGCGGCGGTCTTTTTCGCTTCCTCCAAATCCGCCTTAATGCTCTTTTTGAGCGCGTCGACGGTGTCCTTGTCGCTGACGTCCTTGACGAACTCGTCGTCCAGCGTCGGCAGCTCCTTGACCTTAATCTCGTGCAGCTTAATCTTAAAGACCGCGTCCTTGCCGGAAAGGCCCTCGTGGTAATCCTCGGGGAACTTCACGTTGACGTCGAATTCGTCGCCGTTCTTGTGGCCGACAATCTGGTCCTCAAAGCCGGGGATAAACTGGCCGGACCCGAGCGTGAGCTCGTAGCCCTCGGCCTTGCCGCCCTCAAAGGGCTTGCCGTCCACAAAGCCTTCAAAGTCCATGACGACCTCGTCGCCGTTTTGCGCGGCGCGGTCCTCGACCGTCACCATGCGGGCGTTCTGCTCAAGCATCCGGTCAAGCTGCGCTTTGACCTCGTCCGCCGAAACCTTCGAGGGCTTGCGCGTCGCCTTGAGGCCCTTGTATTTCCCGAGCTTGACCTCCGGCTTTACGGTGACCTTCAATTTGAGCGTAACGCCGTTTTTGCCCATTTCGGGGACTTCCAAATCAAAGGGCGTGTCGACAACCTCGAGCGCCGCCTCGCGGATGGCCTCCTCCACAACGTCCGGGTACAGCGCCTCCAGCGCGTCCTCATAGAACACGCCCTCGCCGTAAATCTTTTCAATAAAGCTGCGCGGGGCCTTGCCCTTGCGGAAGCCATGCACCGTGATGTTTTTACGCTGCTTCAAAAATGCGTCGTTCACGGCTTTTTCAAAACGGTCGGCATCGATGGAAATTTCCAGCTGCCAAACGTTGGTCTCCACTTTTTCAGACGATTTCAAACTCATTGTACGGATTCCTCCTGTATAAGAATGGGTTAACTTAGGTATTATAGCAGAAAGCGGTATAAAATGCCATACTTTTTTAGGATTTTCTTTTTTCAAGCCTTTTCGGGCAAAATCCGAGCGCATCGCCCGACACAAGCGAAAAACGGATGCCCGCAAGCTCCCCCTGGAACGCCGAGGCAATCGACGCGCCGTGCAGGTGGGCATAGAAGCACTCCGTAACGCCCTCTTCCCGCAGCGCGTCCAAAATCGGCTCGCAGCGCTGGGTTTGCGTGACCGGCGGGTAATGCAGAAACACGACCGGCCTGCCCCCGAGCGCACGGCCCGCCGCAATGGAGGCTTTCAGGCGCTGGACCTCGCGCAGCAGCACCTTGTCGGCCGCCTCCTCTGCCGCGTCAAAGAACCAGCCGCGCGTGCCGCAAACGGATATGCCCTCGACAAGATAGGCGTTGTTGTGCAGAATCCGCAGCGTCGAAAATCCGTTTTGCGTAAGAAAATCCTGCATTTTGCGCATGGTCGTCCACCAATAGTCGTGGTTGCCTTTTAACAGGATTTTCTGCCCGGGCAGCGCGTCCAGAAATGCAAAATCCGCTTTGGCGGCGGACAGCTGCATCGCCCAGGACACGTCGCCGGGAATAACGACGGTATCCGCCGGGGAAACAAGCGCGCGCCAATTTTTTTCAAGCCTTGAAACGTAATCCTGCCAGCCGCGAAAGACGTCCATCGGCTTGTCGGCGCCAAAGGAAAGGTGCGTGTCCCCGATTGCAAAAATGGCCATCTTTCACCTCCGAAGTTCTGAATAAAAGCCGAATCCGGCCGCACAATAAAGATGCCGGGGCAGAAGTTACCGGAATTCGCCCCGCGCTTAACACGCGAAAGGAGGAACCAATGTGAACGACATCAAATGCAACGTGTCCAACTGTGTGTACCACAGCGGCGTTTCCACCTGTACGGCAAAGGAGATTCAGGTCGCCTGCCAGTGCGCCGGCAAGCCGTGCGAATGCAGCGAAACCGAATGCGGCACCTTCCAGGCGAAGGCCTGACAAAAGACAAAGGGAGCGTGGATGCCAGCCATCCACGCTCTTGCTTTGCATTACAGGCCCAGCATTTCGAGCACGGCCGCCGTCATGTCCTCCTTGGAAACGACCTTTGTAAAGCGCGGCGTTTTCCCGCGCAGGGCGCCGAGCTGCGGCGGTACCGGCGCGCCGGTAAGCTCGTGGAGCGCCTCGACGGCGTCAAACTCGTCGTCGGTCACGCGGTCGGGGGAAATCGCGTGGAGAACACTCTTGGAAAACTTGTACGGGTTCGCGGTCGAGGCAACCACCGTGGGCGCCGCGTCGCCGGTTTTGGTGCGGTACGCCGCGTACACGTTAAGCGCGACGGCCGTATGCGTGTCGCACAAATAGTGATATTCTTCAAAAATGCGGCGGATGGTCCGTTCGGTGTCCGCGTCGTCGCAGGAGCCGGCGGCGAACAGGTCAGAAAGCTTGGAAAACAGCTTGTCGGAAACCTTGTAGCTGCCTTCTTCAGTCAGCGCCTGCATATACGCGCGCGTCTGGTCGGCGTCCTGCCCGGACAAAAGGAACAGAAGGCGCTCGAGATTGCTCGAAACCAGAATATCCATGGACGGCGATTCCGTGCAGTAGAACGGGCGTTTTCGATTGTACACGCCGGTCGTCAGGAATTCCGTCAGCACGTCGTTGGCGTTGGAGGCGCAAATGAGCTTACCAATCGGCACGCCCATCTGCTTTGCATAGTACGCCGCTAAGATATTGCCGAAATTGCCCGTGGGGACAACCACGTTCACCGGCGCACCGAGCTTGACGCGCTCGGACTTGACCATGTCGCAGTAGGCCGATACATAGTAAACAATCTGCGGCACAAGGCGGCCCCAGTTGATGGAATTTGCCGAGGAAAACGCCAGATTGTGCGCGGCGAATTTTTCCTCCAGCGCGCGGTCGGTAAAGATGGCCTTGACGCCGGTCTGCGCGTCGTCAAAATTGCCCTCAATGGCGCAGACGCCGACGTTTGCGCCCGCCTGTGTCGTCATTTGCAGCTTCTGCATGGGGCTGACGCCGTTTTCCGGGTAAAAGACCAGAATCTGCGTATTCGGCACGTCGCAAAAGCCCTCGAGCGCGGCCTTGCCCGTGTCGCCGGAGGTGGCGACCAAAATGACAATCTTCACGCCCTTGCGCGTTTTGGCAGCCGCCGCCGTCAAAAGATGGGGCAAAAGCTGCAGCGCCATGTCTTTAAACGCGCAGGTCGGCCCGCGCCAGAGCTCAAGCACCTGCACCTCGTCGGACAGCGCGTACAGCGGCGCAATTTCGGGCGAGCTGAACTTGTCCGCGCGATAGGCGTTTTCCACGCAGGCGGCAAGCTCGTCGTCCGAAAAATCGGTCAGGTACAGCTTTAAAATTTCCTTGGCGCGCCCGATGTAGTCGAGCCGCATCAGGCGTTCGATGTCCACCAGGTTAATCGTCGGAATCGTCATCGGGACGAACAGGCCGCCGTCGGCGGAAATCCCCTTGGCGATAGCCTCGGATGCGGATACGCGTACCGAAGCGTCGCGCGTACTCGTATAAATCATGGTTCCACTTCCCTTTACAAGTTCCACTTCTTGAAAAATCAATTTATTGTAGCACACCGCTCATAGATTTGCAATGAGAAAAGCGCGGCCGTTTTCAAAAAAGAGCTTGTTGAGCGTCTTTTGCGCGACGCCGTGCGCCAAAAGATAGGCATGCAGCGCCGGGATACGCTCGACGCCGGCAAAAACCGGGTTGACCGTGCAGCCGTCGAAGTCGCACCCGAACGCAAGACAGTCCTCGGCGCCGAGCTCCAAAAAATGCGCAATCTGCCGCAGCACGGCGTCACAGCCCGTATCGCCGTTGTTCCCGAGAAAATCCGCGCATAGGTTAAGCCCGATAAGCCCCTTGTGCCGGACAATTTCTTCTATCTGCCGGTCCGAGAGATTGCGCGCGGCGGCATAGGGGTTGTCTACAATCGCGGCGTTGGAATGGCTTGCAAGGAACGGGCCGTTCACCCGGTCGGCGACCTCCCAAAAGCCCCGGCGGCCCAGATGGGAAACGTCGACAAGAATACCCTTTTCCTGCATCGCGTCGACAACGCGGCGGCCGAAATCCGAAAGCCCGCCGTCGGGCTTTGCAAAGCAGCCGCTGCCGAGCTCGTTTGCGCCGTTCCAGGTCAGCGTCAAAAGGCGCACGCCGTCTTCATAAAGCGCGTCGAGCCTGTCAAGCCGCCCGCCGAGCACCGCGCCGCCCTCTACCGCGGCAAGCGCGGCGGTTTTGCCCGCGGCAAGCGCGGCTTGCATCGCCTTTGCGGACGTGCAAAGCGCGATGCGCGCGTCGTTTTCTTTCAGCTCGCGCCGGAAATTGTCCAGCACCGCCCGGTAATACCGGTATGCTTCCTCCCCGCGCTTTTCATCGGGAATCCAGACGGCAAACAGCTGTACATATTGCGAAAAGCAGGCGGCGCGCGCAAGGCTTATGTGCAGGTCGTTTTGTGAAAGCGGCTTCTGCTGCAAAAAGCATTCGCCGGCCGTGTCGCAATGCAGGTCCAGGAACCTCATATGCCCTCCCCGTCAAAGGCGTTCGGGATTAGGCGCACCTTTCGCACCGTCTCGCCGTTTACAAATACCTCTATCACGTCAAAGCGCGGCTGGAGCTGCACGCGGTGCGTCGAAAGGTACAGCTTCGCCGCGGCCAGGATTCTTTGCCGCTTGACCGGCGTCACGGCGTCCGACGGCGTACCGAGCGACTGCGGGGCGCGCGTCTTGACCTCGACAAAGCAAATATATGTACGGTCCGCGGCGATGATGTCGACCTCGCCCATACGGCAGCGGTAATTGGCGGCTAAAATCGCGTACCCGTGCTCGCGCAGCCACCGCGCCGCCGCAAGCTCGCCGCGCATACCGGTCTGCGCTTTATTCATGCGGCGCCTCCAAATGCAGATTCTTTAAAAACGTGCGCCTGTGCACCGGCGAAATCCCGTACTGCGCAATGCGTTCGTAGTGCAGCTTTGTGCCGTAGCCCTTGTGCTTTGCAAAGGCATACTGCGGGTACTGGCGGTCGAGCTCGAGCATTTTGCGGTCCCGGCTGACCTTGGCAAGCACGGACGCGGCCGCTATCGACACGCTTTTTGCGTCGCCCTTCACAACGGGCACCTCCAAGCACATCCCGATATTCGGCTTTTGGTTGCCGTCGACCAGCAGCACGTCCGGCGCGACGGCAAGCGACGCTGCCGCGCGGCGCATGGCAAGGAAGGTTGCCTGCAAAATATTCAGCTCGTCAATTTCCCGCTCGCTCGCCCAGCCGATACCGTAGGCGCGCGCTTTTTCCAGGATGACCGGGTACAGCGCCTCCCGCTTTTTTTCCGTCAGCTTTTTGGAATCGTCTAAGCCCGGGATTTCCGTCCCGGGCGAAAAAAGAACGGCAGCGGCGCACACGGGTCCGGCAAGCGGCCCGCGGCCCGCTTCATCCACCCCGCAGACGGCGCCGCCGCCCGTTTGCCGATACTGTTCTTCCAACGCAAAATCGACCATGTCATTCCCCCGCCTTGTCGAGCGTCAGCCGGCCGAGCAGGCCGGCGCGGTATTCGTCGAGCAGAACCGCCGCCGCGCGCTCGCAGTCAATCTCACCGCCGCGCAGCAGCATCCCGCGCTTTTTCCCAACCCTCTCCAAAAGCATATAAGCGGGCTCTTCCGCAAAGTCCTCGAGCTTATACCGGTCGCGCAGACGGTCCGGGTACGACGCCTGCAAAACCTCCAAAAGGCGCACCGCGAGCGTTTGCGTGTCCACGACCGTGTCTTTGACGGAGCCGATAAACGCGAGCTTGTCGCCCACGCGCGGGTCGTCGAATTTCGGCCACAGGACGCCGGGCGTGTCCAAAAGCTCGACCCCGCCGCCGACGGCGAACCAGCGGTTCTGCCGCGTGACGCCGGCGCGGTCGGCGACCTCGGCGCGCGCGCGGCCGGCCATTTTGTTGATAAACGAGGATTTCCCCGTGTTGGGGATGCCCACGACCATGCAGCGCAGCGGCTTGCCCGCCATGCCGCGCTGCGTATTCTTTGCAATGCGGTCGGAGAGCACCTCTTTGAGCAGCGGGACGAACTGTTTGAGCCCCTTCCCGCTGCGGCAATCGACCGCCAGCGCCGAAAAGCCGCGCGAACGGAAAACGGCGAGCCACGCTTTGGTCGCCGCTTCGTCCGCCAAATCGCATTTGTTCAAAAGCACGATGCGCGGCTTGCCCGCCGTCAGCTCGGAAAGCTCGGGGTTGCGGCTGCTTTCGGGGACGCGCGCGTCGAGCACCTCGACGACGGCGTCGACCTGCGGCAGACACTCGCGCAGAAGCCGCCGCGTTTTTGCCATGTGTCCCGGGAACCATTGTACCGTTTGCTTGACGGAATCTGCCATACCGTTACTCCGCCGTTTGCAGCAAATGCGTGTCGCCGACGCGGTAAACGGCCTCGCCGACGATGTAGCGCGTATCGATAAGCCCGACAAAAATATCGCGGCTGTCCGTGGAGGCGTTGCGGTTGTCGCCCATGACGAACACCTTGCCCTCCGGCACGGTGATGGGATAGGTCATATTGCCCTGCACCCGCGTAACCGCGGCAATGTAGGGCTCGTCGAGAACGACGCCGTCCACAATGACCTGCCCTTTGGAGGCGTCGACCGTAATGGTCTGCCCCTGCGTTGCAATCACGCGCTTAATCAGCACCTTTTCGTAAATGTTCGGCTGGGAAATCACAACGATGTCGCCGGTTTCGACCTTCCAGTCGCGCGCGGTCAGAATCAGCTTGTCGCCGTCGAACAGCGTATTGTTCATGGAGCTGCCGTCCACAACGGAAATTTTGAAAACAAAGGTAAAGATAACGGCGACGGCCAGCACCGCCGTAACCAGGACCGAGGCAAAATCATAGATGTTGCGCAGCACCTTGTTGTCAAGCATTCGGTTCGAGCCCCCATTCCCCGACCGGGAACAGGCGGAATTCCGCCACGCCCAGTATATAGCGTTCGTCCACAAAGCCAATCGTGCTCGAACGGCTGTCGAGCGAGTTGTTGCGGTTGTCGCCCATGGCGAACACGAAGCCTTGCGGCACCGTCAGCGGGAAGGTCAAATCGAACTGGCGGTGGGTCGGCTCGGCGATGTAGGGCTCGGAAAGAACCTCGCCGTTTACCGTGACCGTGCCGCTTGTGAAATCGATGTCGACGGTGTCGCCGCCTAAGGCAATCACGCGCTTGATGATGGGCTCGTGCAGCTCGTTCGGCTGGGTAATGACGACGATGTCGCCGCGCTCGACGGTCATATTGACCGCCCGCACCGCAAGCCAGTCGCCGTTTTGCAGCGTCGGCACCATGGACTCGCCGCTGACGCCCACCACGCGGAACGCGAAGGTGAACACCAGAAGGATGGTTAAAAACGCATACACCAGCGAATCCAGCCATTCATATAGAAATCCCCAGCCCCGGACCGCGCGCGGCGCGGCGAGCTCGGAATAGGAAACCTGAAACTGTTCGGTCTTTCTCAATGCATACACCTACCCTATTATCGGTATTTTACAACAAAACATCCCCCGGCGCAAGGTGCGAAGCAAAAATAATCGCAAAACGCCCGCCGCAAGCGCAACGCGCGAAATAAGAAAAGCCCGGCACGCAAGACACGTGCCGGGGCTCTTGACTGGAGCGGGTGATGGGAATCGAACCCACACAACCAGCTTGGAAGGCTGGGATTCTAGCCATTGAACTACACCCGCAAAACATCTGTATTGTAGCAAAGTTCCTGCGGACTGTCAAACCTTTTTTCGCGCGAACAGAAAAATTTCCGTACTATAACCGTTGTGGCTACGCGCTCAATTCCTGCACGGTGCGGAACGTATAGCCGTTTTCCGTCAGGAAGTCCATATCGCGGACAATCGCCGCCGCGCCGGACACACAGCTGTAAATGGGGTCGTCCGCCAAAACGACCTCGATGCCGAGCTCGCTTTCCAAAAACGCCTTCATCCCGAACAAAAGCGCCGTGCCGCCCGTTAGGACGATGCCGTTTTCGGAAATGTCGCCGACAAGCTCCGGCGGCGTAATTTCCAGCACGGACTTGATGCCGCGCACCATCGCGTCCAGCCGCTCATGGATGCAGCCGAACAGCTCCGAGGACGTCACCTCAAAGGTAATGGGCATATGGTCGAGCCCGCTTTTGCCGTTCGCCATCACCGCAAGCTCCTCGCGGCGCGGAATTGCGCTGCCCAGGCAAATTTTCAGGTGCTCCGCGGTCTGCGGACCGATGAGGATGTCGCGCTCGCGGCGCAGGTAACGGGCAATGGCGTCGTCAATGGACTTGCCGGCCCCCTTTATGGTTTTGGCAACGGCAAGGCTGCCCATGGTGACGACGGAAACATCCACCGCCCCGCCGCCCATATTGACAATGAAGCGGCCGGACAGCGCCCGACTTTCAAAGCCAACGCCAATGGCGGAGGCGAGCGCTTCCTCCACAAGGCACACGCGCCCCGCGCCCGCGCGCATGGCAACCTCCAAAAAGGTGCGGCGCTCCAGATTCGTCGCGCCGCTCGGAACCGTCAAAATAACGGTCGGCTTTAAAATGCTGTTGCCGCAAAGGCGCTGGAAATAATAGCGCAGGATGTGCTGCGCCATTGTGTAGTTGGAAATAATCCCGTTTTGAACGGGGCTTATGACGTCTATGCGCTCGTCCGTGCGGCCGTTGATGGTGTACGCGGCGTTGCCAATCGCAATGGGTACGCCCGTTTCCGTGTCCACGGCAATCATCGTCGGCTCGTCGAGCACAATGCCCTTGCCGTCGACATACATAATGGTGGAAGTCGAGCCGAAGTCGATTCCCACGTGCATACCGGGCATACCCGCACCTCCTGCCAAAAGATTTAGCCGCCGCCGCCAAGCACGAACTGCCCTTTGCGGCGGCGCACAGCGCTCAGCGCAGAATGTCGGCTTCGTCGAGCAGCGTAACGTTTTGCGCGCGCAGCGTCCGCGCCGCGGCGGGAATGTCGTTGACGCGCAGAATCACGTAGGCGTGCCCGGCCTCCGGCGTTAAAAAGGCGTAGCCGTATTCCACGTTTGCGCCCGCGTCGGCAAGCTTTTTGACAACCTCGGCAAACGCGCCGGGCACGTCGGGAATGGAGACGCCGAGGACCTCCGTAATCGAAGCGGCGACGCCGGCCTCGCGAAGCGCCTGCGCGGCGCGCGGGGTGTCGGACACAATCAGACGCAAAATCCCGAAATCAATCGTATCCGCAATGGTGAACGCACGGATGCTCACCCCGCATTTCGCAAGACAGCCCGTAATCTCCGCCAGCCGGCCGGGCTTATTCTCTACAAAAACAGAAAGCTGTTGAATCGCCATGCAAACGCCTCCTTTTGCTTTGCAAAGCCGTTTGTCACCCGGCGTTTTCGTAACCGAGCGCAAACGCCTTCAGGTTCATGTCCAGAAATTTCTGCGGGACGGTATCGCGAATCGCCTGCTCCCAAACGGCGCGGTCGATGTCCATGTGCGCCGCCATGACGCCAATCAGGACGACGTTGACCGCTTTGGTGGAGCCCGCCTCGACCGCCAGAGACAGCGCGTCGACCGCGCGCAGTTGGACGCCGGTGCACCGAATCGCGTCCAGAACGCCCTCGGGATACACGGCGGCGCCGGTCACGACGGGCATGGGGTCCATTTTCTGCGTGTTGGCGATGATGGTGCCGTCCGTCTTGAGGAACGGCAGCCACCGTGCGGCCTCCAGCTGCTCAAAGGCGAGAATCAGGTCCGCCTGCCCTTTCTGGACGATGGGCGAATACACCCGGTCGCCGTATTTGACGTAGGTGACGACCGAGCCGCCGCGCTGGCTCATGCCGTGGACCTCGGAAACCTTGACGTCGTATCCGGCGGAAAGCAGCGCCGCGCCGAGCAGACGGCTGGCAAGCAGCGTACCCTGGCCGCCGACGCCGACAATCATAATGCTTTTCGTACTCATTTCGCATCGCCCTCCTTTATGGCACCGAATTTGCACAGCTGGCTGCACACCGCGCAGCCGACGCACTGGGTAAAGTCGATGACCGATTTCTTATCCTTCATGCTGATGGCGGGGCAGCCAATCTTCATGCACATTTTGCAGCCGACGCATTTGTCCGCGTCCACGTGCATGGGCGGCTTGTGCTTGACGTACTTAAGCAGCGCGCAGGGCCGGCGGGAAATGACGACCGAGGGTTCGTCCGCCTCGACCTCCTCGCGGATAACGCGCTCGCATTCCTCCAAATTGTAGGGGTCGACGACGCGCACGCGGTCAATCCCGACCGCCTTTGCAAGCAGCTCCAGGCTGACCGCCGTGGTCGGGTCGCCCTTGATGGTCTTGCCGGTCGTGGGGTTATCCTGGTGACCGGTCATGCCGGTGATGCTGTTGTCGAGGATGATAACCGTGGAATTGCTCTGGTTATAGGCGATGTCGATAAGTCCCGTCACGCCCGAGTGCATGAAGGTCGAATCGCCGATAACCGCAACGGACTTTTTCGCATTCGCTTCGTCCGCCTTGTTGCGGCCGTGCAGCGCCGAGACGGAGGCGCCCATGCAGATGCACGTATCTATCATCGCGAGCGGCGCCAGCGCGCCGAGCGTGTAGCAGCCGATGTCGCCGCTGACAAAGACGTTCAGCTTTTTGAGCGCATAGAAAAGGCCGCGGTGCGGGCAGCCCGCGCAAAGCACCGGCGGGCGCGCGGGAATCTCGAGGTCGGTCGCAACGCTTGCATCCTCCTGCCCTAAAATGACCTTTTTGATAAGGCTCTGGGAATACTCGCCCTGCAGCGTAAACGCCTCTTTGCCGATGACCGCAATGCCGTTCTGCCGGCAATGCTCCTCCAAAAACGGGTCCAGCTCCTCGAGCACATAGACCTTTTTGCATTTGGCGGCAAACGCGCGGATGCGCTCGACCGGCAGCGGATAGACGCAGCCGAGCTTCAGGTAAGAGGCCCCTTCCCCGAGCGCTTCCTTAGCGTATGTATACGTAATGCCGGAGGTGATAACGCCGATATCGGTGTTGTACATCTCCTCGCGGTTGAGGTCGGTCGTCTCTGCCCACGCGACCTGGTCCAGGATACGCTGCTCGACGACGACGTGCTTTTTGATGGCCATGCCGGGCATCATGACATATTTCATCGGGTCTTTTGTGTACGGCTTCAGGTCGATTTCTTCCCGCTCGCCGACCTCGGCAAGGCTGCGCGAATGCGCAACGCGCGTAGTCAGGCGCAAAATGACGGGCGCGTCGAACTGCTCGGAAAGCGCCAGCGCGCGCTTGGCAAATTGCAGGCATTCCTCGGAATCGGAGGGCTCGAGCATCATGAGCTTCGACGCCTTCGCATAGTGGCGGGAATCCTGCTCGTTTTGGGACGAATGCATCCCGGGGTCGTCCGCCACGGCAATCACCATGCCGGCGTTGATGCCGGTATAGGATGCGGTAAACAGCGGGTCCGCCGCAACGTTGAGTCCGACGTGCTTCATGCCGCAGAACGACCGCGCGCCGGCAATGGCCGCGCCCGCCGCAACCTCCATCGCAACCTTTTCATTGGGCGCCCACTCGCTGTAGACGTCGTCATATTTTGCGATGCACTCCGTAATTTCCGTACTGGGCGTGCCCGGATAGCTGGAAGCGACACGCAGCCCCGCCTCGTACAGCCCTCTGGCAACGGCCTCGTTGCCAATCAACAGTTGTTTGCTCATACGTTCTCCTTCCGCAAATCCACGACGCGCTTCGCCTTGCCGACGAACCGTTCAATGGTATTCGGCTCCACAATGCTGACCTTGCACTGCAGGCCCAGCACCGTGTGCATATTGTGTAAAATCCGGTTTTGCAGCTCCTCAATGCGGCTGTAGCTGTCCAAAAGCGACGTGTCCGCAAGCTCCACGCGAATTTCCAGCGTATCGGCAAAGCCCTCGCGCCGGACAATCAGCTGGTAATGGGGGCTGACTCCCTGCATCCCGACCAGCACGCTCTCAATCTGCGACGGGAACACGTTGACGCCGCGGATTTTCAGCATATCGTCGCTTCTGCCCTTAATCTTATCCATCCGCGCAAGCGTCCGGCCGCATTTGCACGGCGCATAGACAATCCGCGTGATGTCGCGCGTGCGGTAACGCAGAAGCGGGATGCCCTCTTTCGTCAGGGTCGTGACAAGCAGCTCGCCGGTCTCCCCTTCGCCGAGGGGCTCGAGCGTGTCGGGGTCGACAACCTCGCACAAAAAGTAGTCCTCATTGATGTGCAGACCGTCGCGTTCGGTGCATTCGCCCGAGACGCCGGGTCCCATCAGCTCGCTCATGCCGTAATTGTCGGTCGCAAAGAGGCCCCAGGCGGTCTCAATCTGCGTGCGCATTTCCGGCGTACAGCCCTCCGAGCCGAACAGGCCGAGGCGCAGATGGTAATCCGACATCGGATATTCGAGCTTTTTGGCGGTCTCCGCCATATAAAGCGCATAGGAGGGCGTCGCCACAAGCGCCGAGGTCTTAAAGTCGCGCATGAACATCAGCGCTTTTTCGGTGTTGCCGCTCGAATTGGGGACAACGGTGCAGCCCAACTTTTCAAGCCCGTAGTGCAGCCCCAAAGCGCCGGTGAACATGCCGTAGCCGAACGAAATCTGCACAATATCGTCCGACGTCGCGCCGGCCGCGGCGCACAGACGCGCCATGCAGTCGGACCATATCTCCAAATCGTGCTTCGTATAGCCGACGACCGTGGGCTTGCCCGTCGTGCCCGAGGACGCATGGATGCGCACAATCTGCTGCATGGGGACGGCGAACAGCCCGAACGGGTAGTTGTCGCGCAAATCCGTTTTGACCGTCGGCGGGATGCGGCGAAGGTCGTCTAAGCTCCGAATGTCGTCGGGGCGCACGCCCGCCGCGTCCAGCTTCCGTTTGTAAAACGGGACACGTTCGTAGCAGTACCGCACCGTGTAGCGCAGCCGCTCGAGCTGCAGCTCGCGAATTTTCGCGCGCGGCATGGTCTCCGCATCTTTTTGGAAAAACATCTCCCTTTCCACCTCTCTATGTATCCGCAAAAAGGCGCTTTCGGCGCTTCCCAGAAAAACAGCCGCGGAAATTCCGCGGCCGCGCCGAAAAATCCTTTTTACATTGTATCACATTTCTTCGCGTTCGACAACACCGTTGTAAAAGAAATCCGCAGCCGCCTCGTCGGCCTTCGTGCGCTTGACGGCGCTCAGCAGCAGGCACACCGCAACGGACGCAAGCATCGCAATACAGGCGAACAGCGGCCCCTGGCCGAGCAGGACTTCGACCGTCTCGTTCTGCACCCCGCAAAGCGAAAGAAGCTTGCAGGCGGCGGGGACAATGGCGATGCAGAAGCCCGTGAAAATCCCCGCCCACGCCGCGCGCTTCGTAAGCTTTTTGCAGTAGAGCGCAAGCACGTACGGCGCAAGGAAGGAGCCGGAAATGATGCCCCAGGAGTAGCTCATCATGTCCAAAATAGGCGTTTTCGTATTGGCGACGACGTAAGACAGCAGCACAAACAGCACGCAGAAGAGCTTGGTAAGCCTGCCCGTCGTTTTGGCGGGCAAATCCCGCTTTTTTACCGCGATAAGGTCAATCGACAGCGCGCCGCCGGCCGCAAGCGTCACCGAGCAGAGCGTAGAGACGGACGCGGACAGGAGCAGCACGATGATAACGCCCAGCAGCACGTCCGGCAGATTCGAGTCCTTGAGCATATTGGGGACGATGTAGTCCGCCTCGGGCATATCGACCCCGACGGTGTAGTACCGGTGGCACAGCGAGCCGATAAAGTACCCGCCGCCGGCGATAAGCAGCGCAAAGGCGGTGGAAATGACAATGCCGCGCTTGGCCTGCTTGTCGTCGCGGATGCCGAAATATTTCTGGACCATCTGCGGCAGGCCCCAGGTGCCGAAGCTCGTCATAATCACGGTCGCAAGCAGCGAAACCCAGCGCGACGCGTCCATGTCGGGAAGTCCCGCCTGTGTGCGCGCATACTCCGCAAGGCCCGCAAGCCCGCCGACACGGTCGCTGCGCACGACAAACACCAAAAGCAGCACGACGCCGACCATCATGACAATCCCCTGCGCAAAGTCGGCGCGCGCCTGCACAAGATAGCCGCCGAACGTCACCAGCAGAATCGCCAAAACGGCGATGATGATTAGGAAAACGGTTTCGTCAATGCCCAGAAGTACGTCGGCGACGCTCGCCAGACCGCTGTAAACGGAGGCGGAATACGGCACCAGAAAAATGAAGATGACGGCGGCGGAAAACAGGCGCATATTGCGCGAGCCGTACCGTTTCTCAAAAAACTCCGGCATGGTTTTGAGCTTGAGCCGCCCGGCCGCGTCACGCGTGCGCCGCGCAAGCACCACCCAGGCGAGCAGCGAGCCGAACACCGCGTTGCCAAGCCCCGCCAGCACGCCCCAAAGGCCGAAGCTTAAGCCCGTTTTGCCCGCGTAGCCGATAAACATGACGGCGGAAAAGTACGCCGTGCCGTAAGACAGCGCCGACAGCCACGCACCCGCATTGCGCCCGCCGACGGTGAAGTCGGAAATGCTTTTGGAGCGCCGGCCGGCAGAGACGCCGATGAGCACAAGCGCCAGAATGTACACGGCGACCGTCGCCCAAATTACGATTTGTTCCATCCGTTTCCCCCAGTTGGTGTTTTGCTGCTTTAAAGCTTTCCTGTGCTAAAGCGTTATGCGTAATAGTATACCCTCTTGTCCGGCTGCGGTCAAGAGGGCAAAAGGCACTAAATGCGCAGCAGTTTTTTGGCGTTATTCGACAGAATTTTTTCCGTATCCGCTTCTGCAAGACCCAAGCTCCGGATAAAGTTCGCCTCGTCCGCGGAAGAGCTCCACGGCATATCGCTGCCCAAAAGCACGCGGTCCGCGCCGTGCGCACGGATGATTTCACGCGCGTAGTCGGGCGGCATGCGTCCCGAGGAAAACGCCGTGTCCAGATAGACCTTCGTCCCGCAAAGCTCGCGCAGGACGTCGTCCCACAAAAGCCAGCCGCCGAAATGCGCCGCAACCACGGGCGCGTCGCCGAAGCAGTCCAGCACCGACAAAAGCCGCTGCGGCTCGCAGTGCACCGGCCGCGGGAAGCCGATGTCCACGCCGGCGTGGAACACGGTGATAAGCCCCAGGGCGGCAATGTGCTCGTAAATGGGGAACATCCGCGGCTCGTCGACGAAAAAGTTTTGGTAATCCGGGTGCAGCTTCACGCCCTTTATACCGGCCTCTTTCAGGCGGTCAAGCTCCTCGAGCGCGTCGGGGCTGTCGGGGTGGACGCTGCCGAAGGGCACAAGCATATCGTCGCCGACTAAAGAGATGGCAAAATCGTTAACCTTTTTCTGCTGGTGCGGGTTGGTCGCGATATTGAGCACGACCGCCTTTTCCATCCCGAAATTTCGCAGCGCCGGCTTCAAATCCGAAACCGCGCCGCTGTAAACGGGACGCACGCCGCCCGCATTGCGAATCAGCTGCGGAATTGCTTTTTTTGCGACGGCGTCCACAAAGGTGTGTACATGGAAATCAAGCATGGTTTTTCCTTCTTTTAGCCCTTTTGTCTTGCCTGCGCCTTCATGCGCTGCTCCTTCGACAAAATGCGCTTGCGCAGCCGAATCGCGTGCGGCGTAACCTCGACCAGCTCGTCGTCCTTAATGAATTCCATGGACTGCTCGAGGCTCAACACGGAGTGCGGCACCAGCCGCAGCGCATCGTCCGAGCCCGCCGCGCGGGTATTGGTCAAATGCTTCTGCTTACAGACGTTGCAGACGATGTCTTCATTCTTTGCACATTCGCCGACAATCATACCCTCATATACCGGCACGCCCGGCCCGACGAACAGCCTGCCGCGGTCCTGCGTGTTGAAAAGGCCGTAGGCGGTCGTCTCGCCCGCCTCGTGGACGACAATCGACCCGCGCTCGCGCGTCTGGATGTCGCCCTTGTACGGCTCGTAATCGGCAAAGACGTTGTTCATAATGCCGTTGCCGTTGGTATCCGTCATAAACTCCGAACGATACCCGATAAGCCCGCGCGCCGGGATGCGGAATTCCAGGTGCGTCGCGCCGCCCTCGCGCGTGCCCATGTTCTCAAGCTCGCCGCGGCGCGCGCCAATCTTCTGCATGACCGCGCCGACATACTCCTCCGGCACCTCGACAATCAGCAGCTCGATGGGCTCGAGCAGCTTGCCGTTCTCGTCGGTTTTGGTGATAACCTGCGGGCGCGAAACCTGAAATTCGTAATTTTCACGGCGCATGGTCTCAATGAGGATGGACAAATGCAGCTCCCCGCGGCCGGAAACCTTGAAGCAGTCGGTGGAATCCGTCTCCTCCACGCGCATACTGACGTTGGTTTCGACCTCTTTAAACAGGCGGTCGCGCAAATTTCGGGAGGTCACATATTTGCCGTCCTGCCCGGCGAAGGGGCTGTCGTTGACCATGAAATTCATTGAAATGGTCGGTTCGTCAATCTTGACAAAGGGCAGCGGCTCGACGCAGTCCGGCGCGCAGATGGTCTCGCCGATGTTGAGGTCGGCAATGCCCGACACGCAGATGATGTCGCCGGCGGCCGCCTCCTCGACCTCGACGCGCTTAAGCCCCTCAAACTGGTACAGTCTGGAAATTTTGAAGTTTTCCCGGCTGCCGTCGGTCTTGCAAAGCACAATCGGCTCGTTGCGCACAATGCGCCCGCGCTGGACGCGGCCGACGCCGATGCGGCCGATGTAGTCGTCGTAGTCGAGACTCGAAAACAGCACCTGCAGCGGGGCGTCCGCGTCGCCCTCGGGCGGCGCGATGTTTTTCAGGATAGCGTCGAACAGCGGGCGCATATCCCCCTCCCGCACCGTCGGGTCCGCAGACGCGTACCCGTCCTTTGCGGAAGCGTACACGACGGGGAAGTCAATCTGGTCGTCGTTCGCGCCGAGCTCGATAAACAAATCGAGCACCTCGTCGACAACCTCCGCCGGACGCGCGCCGGGGCGGTCAATCTTATTGACGACCACAAGCACCTTTTTGTTGAGCGCCAGCGCCTTGCGCAGGACAAAGCGCGTCTGGGGCATACAGCCCTCAAACGCGTCGACCAGCAGCAGCACGCCGTCGACCATCGTAAGGATGCGCTCGACCTCGCCGCCGAAGTCCGCGTGGCCGGGCGTGTCGACGATGTTTATCTTGACGCCGTTGTAATGCACGGACGTGTTTTTCGACAAAATGGTAATGCCGCGCTCGCGCTCCAGCGCGTTGGAATCCATCACACGCTCCTGAACAACCTCGTTCTGCCGGAAAATGCCGCTCTGCTTTAAAAGCTCGTCGACAAGCGTCGTCTTGCCGTGGTCAACGTGGGCGATGATGGCGACGTTGCGTAAATTCTCTCTGCACTTCAAAACATTCACCTTCAAATCCTGCGCGATTCTAATCGTACAGCCTGATATTTTACCATGAAGCGCGCCGCTTTACAAGCAAAGAAAACGAAATATTTGGCTTTACTTCTTTTGTCTTTTTAGGTAGAATATACCAAGGCAGGCAAACGCGGCCGCGATGCCGACGACCGCTTTGCGCCACAGCAAATTTACGAGGTGTCCCCTATGTCCACTCCCCTTTGCGCAGGCCTTTGCACATCCTTGCAAAAAATCTTTCCGGATACGGCGCCCGCGTTTTTTGAGCCGCTGTGCTTTTCGATGCTGCAAAACGAACGCAAGTCCTTTCAGCTTGCCGTACAAGCGAAAAAGGGCGACGCGGTCGAGCTCGCCTTGTCCGGGCCGCTTGCGGGCTTTGTCCGCGCAAGCTGCGTGCGGCTGGTTCCCGCCGGCTTAACGGCGCCGAAATGGGCGGACAGCTTTTACCTGGACAAAAAGCGAAAAGCGTACCCGGACCTTTTGCTGCCGCTGGACGGCGATGCCTTTGCCGCCGAATTTGACGGCTGGAACGCGGTCTGGTTCGAGCTTTCGGGCGAGCTGCCCGCGGGCAGGCACACCCTTACGGTGACGGTGCGCGCAAACGGTGCGGAAACCGATTTGCAAGCAAATATTGAGGTGCTGCCCGTAAAGCTGCCGCAGCAGACGCTTATCTATACGAACTGGTTCCACACGGACTGCCTGATGCGTTACTACAACACAGAGGCCTTTTCCGAAGACTACTGGCGCATCACCGAGGCGTTTCTCAAGACGGCGTGCGACTACGGCATGAACTGCGTGCTCACGCCGCTGTTTACCCCGCCGCTGGACACCAAGGTCGGCGGCGAGCGTCCGACCGTTCAGCTTGTGGATGTTACGGTCACGGGGAAGGACAGCTATGCCTTCGGCTTCGAAAAGCTCGAAAAATGGGTCGAAATGGCAAAGCGCTGCGGCGTCCGGTATTTTGAAATGAGCCACTTTTTCACCCAGTGGGGCGCGAAGCACGCGCCGAAAATCATGGCTGAAAAGGACGGCGAAACCGTCAAGCTGTTCGGCTGGGAAACAAAAGCCTCCGGCAAGGAATATATGCGCTTTCTGCGGGCCCTTGCCCCGGCGCTTATCGAGGAAATCGACCGGCTCGGCATTCGGGACCGGTGCCTTTTCCACGTGTCGGACGAGCCGAACCGCTCCATGACACGCTCCTACAAAAAGGCGGCAAAGCCCGTGCACGAATTATTCGGGGACTTCAAGATTGTCGACGCGCTTTCCGAATACAAGCTGTACGCCAAGGGGCTTATCGAAACGCCGATTCCCGCCAACGACCATGTGCAGAAATTCATCGGCAGGGTCCCCGAGCTTTGGACGTACTACTGCTGCTCGCAGGCGGCGCACAACGTCTCCAACCGCTTTTTTGCGATGCCCTCCATGCGCAACCGCGTTTTGGGGCTGCAGCTTTACAAATTCGGCGTCAAGGGCTTTTTGCACTGGGGCTATAACTTCTATTTTTCGCAATATTCCATCCGCGAGATAGACCCGTTTGCGGTAACGGACGCGGGCGGCGCGTTTTCGTCGGGCGACAGCTTCGTTGTGTATCCCGGCAAAGACGGGACGCCGCTGCTGTCCTTGCGCCTCCCGGTCTTTATGGACGGGCTTCAGGATATGCGCGCGCTGCAGCTGCTTGAGTCGCTTGCGGGCAGGGAAAAGGCGCTGGCGGTTTTGGAGGAGGGTCTTACAAAGCCCCTCACCTTCCGCGACTATCCGCACGAGGACGAATGGCTTTTGGACGTGCGCGAGCGCGTCAACCGGGCAATTTCGGAATATGCCGGCAAGGCAGCTAAGGAGGAAGGCTGAATGGACGCCGTATTGCAGGGATTTTTAGAGCGGAACCTGCCGCTTGTCAAGGACAACATTCAAATCACGCTAACTGAGCGCGCCGGCAAGGAGCGGTTCTGCGTTTCGTTTGCCGACGGCCGGCTGCACGTGGAGGCCAACTCCCGCGTGGCGGCGGCCAACGGGATTTTTACCTATTTGCAGAAAATCTGCCGCGTCAATTACGGCTGGTGCGGGAACGAAACGCTGGACATAAAAGCGCTTGTCCCCTTTGACGGCAAGCTCGAAAAGGTCATCGACCAGCAGTACCGCGTTTATATGAACTACTGCACGCTCGACTATTCGATGTGCTGGTGGGACTTTGCGCGCTGGGAACGCGAGATTGACTTCATGGCGATGAACGGCGTCAATATGCCGCTTTGCGTTATCGGCACGGAGGCGGTCTGGTTCGAAACCCTTTTGGAATTCGGCTTTACGGAAAGTGAAGCGCTTTCCACCATTTCCGGCCCGGCGTTTTACGCGTGGCAGCTGATGACGAACATTGAAGGGTATATGCACCCCGAAAACAAGCGCTATGTCTACGAGCGCCTGGAGCTTGGCCGCCGGATTTTGGCGCGCGTGCTTGAGTTCGGGATGACCCCCATTCAGCAGGGCTTTTCCGGCCATGTACCGATGCTGCTGCGTGAAAAGCGTCCGGAAGCGAACATTGTGCCCAAAAACGGCTGGTGCCTGTTCCCGAAAACCGCGCAGCTCGACCCGCTGGACCCGCTGTTTTCGGAATTCGGCACGGCGTACCTCAAGCGGCTCGACGCCCTGCTCGGGAACCACCACTTTTTGGCGTGCGACCCGTTCCACGAAGGGACGCCGCCGAAAAAAAGCCGGTTTTACCTGCGGCGCGTCGGGAAGGCGATTGACGGGCTTTACCGCGCGTTCGACGCGGATTCGACCTGGGTCATGCAGGCGTGGACGCTGCGCAAGCCCATTGTCAAGGCCGTGCCGAAGAACCGGCTTTTGATTTTGGACCTCAACTCCGAGCGCATGAAGTCGACGCGCAACCTCTGGGGGTACCCGGCCGTCGCCGGGATGCTGCACGATTTCGGCGGCAAAAATCCCATGCAGGGCAAATTGCGCGAGCATTGCAAAAACCCGTACTACCAGCGCCGGCGCCGCGGCGCAAACGCGGTGGGCGCGGGACTCTTTATGGAAGGGATTGAGCAAAATCCCGTTGTGTACGATTTGCAGTTCCGGCTGCTGACGGAAAGCGACCCTATAGACGTGTCCGAATTTCTGGACGATTATGTCGAGCGGCGGTACGGCGGCGCTTCCCGCACGCTGCGGCAGGCCTGGGACATTTTGCTTGCGACCTGCTACCGCGACAAGGGCTACCAGGAAAACGGCGTCGGCTCGACGCTGTGCGCGCGGCCGCTTATGGAGCCGAAAAAGTGCGGGCCGTGCGACGTGACCAAGCTTTTCTATGACCCGGCCGAGCTTGAAAAGGCGCTGCCGCTGTTTTTGGCGGAAAGCGAACGCTTCCGCTCCAGTGACGGCTACCAGTACGACGTCTGCGACTTGACGCGGCAGATTTTAAGCAACCGCTTCCACACGAACCAGGCGAAGTTTGCCGACGCCTACCGCAGAAAAGACGCGGCGCGCGCAAATAGCCTTGCGAAAGAGCAGACGGCGCTGCTTTACGACCTGGACGCGTTTTTGGGGCTGCGGAAAAACTTTACGCTCGCGCGGTGGATAAACGACAGCCACAAGCTCGCCGCAGACGACGAGGAGCGCCGGTATTTCGACAAAAACGCGCGCACGCTGGTGACGGTCTGGGGCGACCTCTACGGCGACAGCTCGATGCTGTACGATTACGCTTGGCGCGAGTGGAACGGCCTTATCTCCGAATATTACGCCGTGCGCTGGAAACGCTTTTACGACGAGGCGCTGCAGGCCCTGCACGACGGCAAAGCGTTCCAGACCGAAGCGGGCGTGCCGATTTGCGGGCGTCCCCGGTTTGACGCGACGGATTTCGGCCGGCGGCTGTTCCAATTTGAAAAAAGCTGGTGCGAAACCTATTCCGAATACGACGAGCCGGAAAACCGGGACGTCGTCGACGAGGCGAAACGCCTTGCGGAAAAATGGCGCATCGGGAAATAAGGCAAATGTAACGGCCGTGTAAAGGGAGACGCTTCAAAAAAATTTGTCTCCCTTTGCTTTTATAAAAGAACGCAGCAGGCGAGGTATCTCTTATGGAAAACAGCAAGTGGCTGCAATGGACAATCGAATTGCAAAGCCTGGCCCAGGCGGGGCTGGCATACGGCAAGGACAAATTCGACCTGGAACGCTACACCCGCATCCGGGAAATTTCCGCAGAAATGATGAGCCGCCTGTCCGATACGCCCATAGAAACGGTGAAAGGCCTGTTTTGCAATGAAAGCGGGTATCAAACGCCGAAAATCGATACAAGGGCGGCGGTTTTTCAGGACGGAAAAATTCTGCTCGTGCATGAAAACAACGGCACATGGTCGCTCCCCGGCGGATGGTGCGACGTGGACCAGTCGGTGGCTTCCAATGTGATAAAGGAAGTCAAGGAAGAAGCCGGCTTGGATGTGACAGCCGATAAGCTGATTGCCGTTTTAGACTGGCGGCGGCACAATGTGCGAAATTACGCTTACGGCGTAGTTAAAATCTTCGTTTTATGCCGGAAAATCGGCGGCGCATTCGCCGAAAATATTGAAACGACGGGAATCGAATATTTTGAGCGGGAAAAGCTCCCGGACAATCTTGCGGCGGAAAAGACAACAGAGGAGCAAATCCAAATGTGCTTTGACGCGTTTGCCGACGAAAACTGGAGAACCCGATTCGATTAAACAAAAGCAAAAGGGCGCCTTCCCTGCGGAAAGCGCCCTTTCTTTTTTGTGGTTAAATCTGCTCTTTGACCTTCGCGGCCTTACCGACGCGGTCACGCAGGTAGTAAAGCTTGCTTCTGCGCACCTTACCGGAACGGACAAGCTCGACCTTCGCGACGTTCGGGGAATTGACCGGGAACACGCGCTCCACGCCGACGCCGTAGGAAACGCGGCGGACGGTGAAGGTTTCGGAAACGCCGCTGCCCTTGACGGCAATGATGGTCCCCTCAAACACCTGGATGCGCTCGCGGTCGCCCTCGCGAATCTTTACGTGTACCTTGACGACGTCGCCGACCTTGATGTGCGGGCGGTCTTCCTTGACCATGCCTTCGGTCATGATTTTCAATGCGTCCATTCTAAGTCCTCCTGTTTTTTTCAGGCGTTCGTGCATTTCTCGAAATACAGAGGACCGCCAGCTTTAATGCTGCCATTAACTGCCGTTGGAACGGTGCCAACGCAAAATCGCTTAGATATATTAGCACAAGGCGAAAAAAAATGCAAGTGTTTTTCTAAAATATTTCAGAAGGGCAAATCCCGCTTTGCATAAACGCGGACGGACAAAAGCCACGAGCCCGCAAACAGGGCGGCGCAAAGCAGCAGCATAAGGGCGAGCAGCCCCGCGATTTGCCCCGCCGACAGCGCCAAAGCTTCAAAGGAGGCGCCCATGGCAGCGCCCAGCACGCCGGCCGCGCTCAAAAGGCCGAAAAACAAAAGCAGCACGCAGATGTAAACGAACCTCCCCTTTTCCACGCCGAGCCGGAACACTATCGGGAGCATCAGCGCGGGGCACAAAAGCCCGGCGCCGAAAAACAGACAAAGATAGGAAAGCAGCGCCGAGACGTGCGCGCCGCCGGTAGCCAGCGCGTTGACCGAAAGGCCCAGCCCGGCAAACAAAAGGCTTATGCCGAGCGCGATAAGCGTCATCAGGTATTTCACGGACACAAGCTGCGCGCGGGTAACGGGAAGCGCGCCCGCGCACAAGGCCCATTTGTCTTTTTCGTCATAGGCCAGCAAATTGACCGGCACGGCGCTTGCCAGAAGCACAGGGTACGCCGCGAACAGCAGGTTGTCGCTCCAAACCGACACCAGGGCGAAAATCAGCGCCATCAAAACGTACAGCCGGCAGTATTTCACGGCCATGTAAATATCCTTCAAAAGCAAGCCCTTCATTTTTCCTGCGCCTCCCCAATTAAAAACAAGAAGATTTGCTCTAAGTCCATTGGTCCGGCCGAAACGCCTAACGGCAGTTTTGCACGCTCCACGACCGCCTCGACGCCGTACGGGGAACGCTTCACGCCGTGCACCGCTTCCGGCGGGAGGGCGCGCAGCCGGTCTTCCGTACCGCGCACCACGCCGAATCTTTCCAACAGCGCGTCCTTTTCTTCGCACAGCAAAAGCTTACCCTTATGCAAAAACGCGACATAGTCGCATATCTTTTCCAGGTCGCTGACAATGTGTGAGGAGATAAGCACCGCGTGGTTTTCGTCGCGCGTAAACTCCCCGAACAGCGTCACAATCTCGTCACGCACAACCGGGTCAAGCCCGCTGGTCGCCTCGTCGAGCAGCAAAAGCCTTGGTTCGTGCGCCAATGCGGCGGCAATGCCGAGCTTCATTTTCATCCCGCGCGAAAAGGTTCCAAACGCCTGTTGCGTCGGCAGGCGAAACCGTTCGAGCAGCCGCGCGTACGCGCCGTCGTTCCAGCTGCGATAGGTACGCCGCAGGACGTTTCCAATCTGCCGGGGCGTTAAGCACGCGGGAAAGCCGACGTCGTCGAGCACCACGCCGACCTCCTCTTTGATGCGGCGTTCGTCGGTGAGATTGTCCATGCCGAAAACGGACACGCGTCCCGCGTCGCGCCGCAGCATGTTGAGGATTAGCTTTATCGTGGTGCTTTTCCCCGCACCGTTTTCGCCGACCAGTCCCATCACGCAGCCGCTCGGCAGGGTCAAATTCAAATTGTCCAGCGTAAAATCGGGATAGCGTTTGCAAAGTCCCGCAATTTCCAAAGCGTTCATCCGTTTTCCTCCGTCAAAAGGTCCAGCATTTCGAGAATATCCGCACGGCGCAGGTTGCACGAGGCCGCAAGGCGGACCGCCTCGCTTAAGTGCGCTTCTATTGCCTTGAGATTTTCCTCCCGCAAAAGCTCCGTGTTCTTCGGCGCGACAAAGCTGCCCTTGCCCGCAACCGTATACAAAAAGCCCTCCTTTTCAAGCTCGTCGTAGGCGCGCTTGGTCGTTATGACGCTAATCCGCAGGTCCTTGGCCAAATTGCGGATGGACGGCAGCGCCTCGTTTTCCGGCAGCGCGCCGCTGATAATCTGCGTTTTGATTTGCGAATAGATTTGCTCGTAAATGGGTACGCCGCTTTTGTTGTCTATAAAAATCTGCAATTGCATCACCACGCCTTCTGTATATAAACAGTATATACAGTTATAACAGTTTTGTCAAGATAAAAATAAAAAAAGACCGCCGATTTTTTTCAGCGGTCAAGGTATATTGCCGTTGTGCCGTCTCGCGTTTCGGTTCAGCAAAACGGTTCGCCGCTTTGCAGCAGCACGCGGCGCTTGAGTATGTCGGCATGGCGGTACAGCCCGCCGTCCGGCAGGAGCGCCTCCAAAAGAAGCGCGGGGCTGACGTTGTTTTGGTCCCCGGCCGTAACGCGCGCCGAAAGACGCACGCCGTCTTCCGCCTCACAGACCTCCAGCGACAGGATATTGGGCTTGATGTCCGTTTCCTTTTCGACCCGCCGCCTGCCCTGCTTCGCTTTTTTGAGGACGGGGAGCGTTTCCCGACAAAATCTTTCCCGAATCGCCGCGGCGAGCGCGTCGGGACGGGTTGTATACAGCACAAGCTCATAGTCGGCAAAGGCGATTTCGGTCGGCTTGTGGACGGGCTTTGCGACGGACACGACCGTAATATCGCGCGGGAGCGCCGCCTGCAGGCGTTCCTTGATTTCGCGGAACGTCATTTCGCCGGTCAGACGAACGTCCATAACCTCGCAAAGGCTTTCTACCCCTAAGGGCAGCGGGCGCGCAAAGGTCATGAACAGATGCGGGTTGTACCCTTCCGTATACCAAAGCGGCACGCGCGCGCGCCGCAGCGCGCGCGTCATGCAGCGCATGAGGTCCAGGTGCGAGATGTACTTTGCCATGCCGGTCTTGGTGAAAAAGACGCGGATTTCGTCAAATTGCATCGCAATGCCCCCCATTCAGGCGCGCCGCACCGCAGGCCGCGCATTTTTCCCGGCAGTTTGGAGACGGAAGGCTTTGGTGCGCCTTTTGGTTCTCGGACTCCAAAAAGGCTCTGCGAATCCCGTAATCCAAATGCTCCCACGGCAAAAGCTCGGAAAAATCCCGGCGGCGGTTCGCGTAAAACGCCGGGTCAATGCCGCAGGCGTCAAACGCCGCGGTCCAGGCGTCAAAGCGGAAAAATTCGTCCCAGCTGTCAAATTTGCAGCCGCGCCGCCACGCTTCCTCCAAAACGGCGCAGAGCTTGCGGTCCCCGCGCGCCAAAACGCCCTCCAAAAGGCTGGTGTGCGGCTGGTGGTAGCTGACCTTGATTTTTTTGGTATGCACGGACTCCAAAAGGTGCTTCTGCTTTTCCTCCAGCTGCGCCATGGTGTCCTGCGGTTCCCATTGGAACGGCGTAAAGGGCTTGGGAACAAACGACGCGACGCTCACGCTGACGGTGACGCCCTTGCCCTTGGGCTTGTCCGGGTTCTCGTAAAAGGCGTTGACGACCTTTTGCGCAAGCTCGGCAATGCCGGCGACGTCTTCGAGCGTTTCGGTCGGCAGCCCCATCATGAAATAGAGCTTCACCGCGCTCCAGCCGCCCGCAAACGCCTGCCTGCAGGTCTTTAAGACCTCTTCCTCGGTCACGTTTTTGTTGATGGCGTCGCGCAGCCTTTGCGTGCCCGCCTCCGGCGCAAAGGTAAGCCCGCTTTTGCGGACCTTTTTCAGCTCCTCCATCAGTGTTTCGGAAAAATTGTCGACGCGCAGAGAGGGCAGCGCGACGTTGATGTTTTCCTGCGGCGCCCAGGAGAGAAGCTTCGGAACAAGCGACTCGATTTCGGAATAATCGCTGGTGCTCAACGAACAGAGCGAAACCTCGTCATAGCCCGTGCTTTCACAAAGCGTGCGCGCCTGCCGGTCAATGGTATCGCTGCGCTTTTCGCGGATGGGACGGTAAATGAAGCCCGCCTGACAGAACCGGCAGCCGCGGATGCACCCGCGGAACACCTCGGCGACGGCGCGGTCGTGGACGACGTCGATAAACGGCACAACGAAATTGTCCGGGTAATAGACGCTGTCGAGGTCGGCTATCACGCGTTTTTTAACCTTTGCGGGCGCGGTCTCTTTCGGGGTTACGGCAAAGAGCGTGCCGTCCGGGTTATAGGAGACGTCGTAAAACGCGGGCACATACACGCCCTCGATTTTCGCGGCGTCGCGCAGGAATTCGAGCTTCGTAGAGCCCTTCTGCTTGTGCGCAATCAGCAAGTCCACAAGCTCGTCTGTGACCTCCTCGCCCTCGCCCGGCAAAAACAAATCAAAAAAATCGGCGACGGGCTCGGGGTTGCAGACGCACGGCCCCCCGCCGACGACAATCGGCGTCAAGCCTGTGCGTTCGGCCGCGCGCACGGGAAGCCCCGCGAGGTCAAGCATATTGAGCACGTTCGTATAGGAGAGCTCATATTGCAGCGTAAACCCGATAAGGTCAAACTCCGCAACCGGGTCGCCGCTTTCCAGCGCGAACAGCGGCACGCCGTTTGCGCGCATACGCGCCTCCATGTCCGGCCAGGGGGCGAACACGCGCTCGCACCATGCGTCCGGCCGCGCGTTGACAAGGCCGTACAGGATTTTCATGCCGAGATGCGACATCCCAATCTCATAATTGTCCGGGAAGCAGAACGCATACCGAAGCCCAACGTCCGACTTGTCCTTTATTACGCTGTTCAGTTCCCCGCCCGTATAGCGCGCGGGCTTCTGCACGCCGTCGAGCAGATATTCCCATTCTTTTCTCAAAGCCATTACCTCGCTTGGAAGGATGGCTCCATTGTACACGAAATCCCGTAAAAAAGCAAATCATTCCCCGCATTTGCAAAACAGCGCGACAATCAGATAGCCGCACAAAAGCAGCAGCGTAAAATTGCCGCCGCTTTGCAGCAAAACGAAAAAGCCGAAGCCCATAAGGAGGATAATACAGCACAGCGAAACGGCCTTTTCTATCGCAATGCGTTTCGGCGCCTCCTCAACACGCGCGCACAAAAAAGCCTCCAGCGCCCTGCCGCCGTCGAGCGAGAACACCGGCATCGCGTTAAAGGCAAAGATGCAGAAATTGACCGCGGCCGCCGTCAAAAGTCCGTCGCGCCGCAGCACAATACAGCCGGCCAAAAGCAGCCAAAACAAAAGCAGGTTGACCGCCGGCCCCGCCAGCGCGCTGCAGATTTCCTGCCGGTAGGAAAGGCGCGTGTCTTCTTTTCGCACAATCGTCATGCCGAAAAGCCCGAACCGCACGGCGCGCGGCTTGCAGCCGAACGCAAAATCGCAGGCGAGATGTCCGCACTCGTGCAAAAGGGAAAACAAGACCGTCATGCGCACAAAGCGGTCCTCCACAACCGTTAAAAGGCAGCACAGCAGAAAGGCAAACAAAAAGCCGACGCGCACCTGCACGCCGCAGAGCTTAAACTGCATCGGGGAACAAAAGCCAGGCCGGGTCGCAGCGGACGCCGCCGATATGCACCTCAAAGTGCAGATGTGGCCCCGTGGACTGCCCGGTGCTGCCGACAAGCGCGACGGTCTCCCCCGCCCGCACAACCGTGCCCTCGGCTACGAGCAGCTCGCTGCAATGCCCGTACAGCGTTTCGGCCTCACCGTGGGACAGCACCAGGTAATTGCCGCGCACATCCGAATACCCGGCCGTGCGCACCACGCCGGCAAATGCGGCGCGAATGGGCGTGCCGGCCGGTGCGGCGAGGTCCGTGCCGGCATGGAAGCCCGCTTCGTTTGTGACGGGATTTGTGCGGCGCCCGAACGGCGAGCTGACGCGCGTATAGTCGACCGGCACGCAAAACGCGCCGGTCACCATATAGGGCGCAAACGATGCGTTTTGGGCGGGGGCGGCCAAATCTTCGCCGCCCGCGCCGGCCGCCGCCTGCGTTGTTGTCGCCGTGCCCGACTGCGTCCCGAACACGCGGTCTCCGAAGCGTTCAACCGCGTCGGAAACGGCGGCGAGCGCATCCTCCCGCCCGAAAAGCGCGGTGCAGCTTTCCCGAAAGGCGTTCCAGGTCTCCATGGACCCGCGCGACACCAGGAATGCGCCGAGGATAAGCAGCAGACAGACGACCGTCTGCACAAGCACCACCAATAGGAACCGGTCGCGCCTTGGCTTTTCCGGCTTGGGGTCCCTTGCGCGGCGGCGCGGCACGTCCGGCTCATATGCGTGCGCCTGCGTTTCTTCATACATAACGCGCACCTCCCTTACAGCAAGCTATGCGCGGCGGCAGCGGACTATGCGGCTGCGCGAAAAAACATCCGTGACAAAAAATTTTTAAAATTTAAAAATAGGGCTTGATTTTTTTTGAGAACTTCGCTATAATACAACAGCAACTTGCGCTTGGACGTTTAGCTCAGTTGGTAGAGCATTCGCTTGACGTGCGAAGGGTCAGCGGTTCGAGTCCGTTAACGTCCACCAAAAATCCCGTACACGCTTGTGTACGGGATTTCTTTTTCTGTTAAACACGAATTCTTATTTTATTCATCCGCGCCGCTTTCCATCGGTGCGCACGTACAACCCTCCCCGCTTTGTTCGTCCGGCTTGCGGCCCGAGCGCAAATTTGCCGTGATAAATCGGAATACCTCCTGCCAGGCGGACTTGCTTTCCTTCAGCGCGGGAAACATATACATGAAATCGTGCCACATCCCCGGAAAGACATGAAGCTCGGCGCAAACGCCCGCGCGCAGAAATCCGTCGTAAAGCATCCGGCTGTCGCTAAGAGAGGTCTCTAAGCTTCCCGCTTGAATAAGCGTTTTCGGGAACTTGTGAAAATCGGCGTATGCAGGCGACAGAAACGGATTTGTCAAAGGCGTGTCGCCGCAATACGGCGATATGCGGCGGATATTTTTTTCGTACTTTTCGAAGGCAAAGCGCTTCGGCATGGCATAAAGCGGGTCCTTGTACGCATTCTCCCGGTAGGAATCTCCGCCGGCCGCCATGTCCAGAAAAGAACAAATGCAGACGAGCGCGGACGGCAGCGACAGGCCGTCCTCCCTTGCCCGCAGGCAGGAGGAAAGGAGGAGGTTCGCGCCGAAGCTGTCGCCTACGGCGACAAAATTGCCGTCCGCCAATGCGGTTTCGCAAAGCGCCGCATAGCCGCGGCAGCATTCGTCATGCACGGCCGGATACACAAGGCTTGCGCCGGTGCGGTAATCGATGCTGTAAACCGTGCAGCCGCAATTTGCGGCAAGCCGTTTTGCTGCCTTGCGGTACATATCGTTCATCGGCGCCGTATGGCCGCCGCCGTGAAACTGCAAAACAGCGCCTGCCTTCGCATTCGGCGGCGTTACCTTTTCCACCGGAACGCCGCCGTACCGTTCCCGAACAAAAGCAAAACCCTTCGGCGGCAAATAAGGCCGGTTTTTGAGCGCCACGGACCGGGACAAGGAGGCAAATCGCTTTCTGTACGGATAGGTATAGGCCCTAAGCGCCGCGCGCACAGCCGCCGCGCCCAAAGAAATCATATCTCCTTAAGCCTTTCGTTCATGTTTTTTACGAGCGGACGCATAATAAAGCCGACCAAAACGCCCGACTGCATATAGCAGTAAACCTCATTCCACAGCCCGTAGAAGGCAAGCTTCTGCATACAATACCGGCTTGCGCCGTATTTTCGGATATAGGTTTCGCGCAGGAAAAAGCGTTTGCCCGTCAGGTTGTCGAACTGAAATAGGTCGTACTCTCTGTCGGCGTACGCGGAGTTGAGCGGGTCGATGAACCCGGTGATTTGATAGCCCTTCCCGACCATGATATTGCCGACGTTGAGGTCCCCGTGGATAAGGCAGGCCTCCCCCACCTCCTCGGAAAATATGACGTCGAACTTTTCCCACGCGGCGCGCATGGCAAGCATGACCTTTTCGTCCAGCTTGCCCGCCGCAAAATATGCCTCCGCCTTTTGCAGTACGTCCGCGGCAAAGGGACGGTAGTAAGCAAGCCAGCTGTCGCAGTCGGCGTGCAGGGTGTCGCCGAATTTGTCGTTTTTGCAGGCATGGACGGCGTGCAGAGCCGTGGTGACTTCATCGGCAAATTCCCTTCTGCGTTTTTTGCTGAGAAACAGCATCCCAAGCGCAAAAAGCGCGCTTTTCCCCGCAATTTTCTCCATGCCGTAGCAATCCACGGGGATTTTATCGTCGCGAGGGCGTGTAAAAAGCACCTCCGGCACCTTAACCGTGCTGTACCCTGCCAGCAGCTTAAGGTCGTGGGCCTCCTTTTCCATCATACCCCTTGCCCGCAAAAATTTGACCACCAGGCTTTGCCCGCCGCGAAATGTAACGGCAACGGCGCGGCCGAACGAGCCGCCGCCCATATAGCTGACCTTTTCGGCGGGCCGGCCGAGCTGTTCTCGGACTGCCAGCTTGGCATATGCCAACGCCTGTTCTTTCGTAAGCGGCAGGACTTCTACGGTTTCTGCTTGCACACGCTCGCCTCCTTGCTGATTCTGTCAAACATTTTACCATCGTCCCACGCGCAAATCCATTTCCGAATTTGGCTTTTGTGTTTCCGTTCTTTACCGCCTGCGCAGGGCGCTGCGGTATTCCGTCGGCGTCATGCCGAAATGCTTTCCGAAATGCTTATACAGCGCGGACGGAACCTTATACCCAACCGCAAGCGCAATGTCCTCGACGCTCCGGTCGGTAGAGGCCAAAAGCGCCGCGGCTCGCTGCAGGCGGTATTCCCGCAAAAGCTCGGAAAACGTTCTGCCCGTTTGGCGTTTGAGCCATCTGCTCGCATACGCCGGGGTATAGCCGAAGGTTTTGGCAAAGTGCGTAAGAGAAGCCTTGTCCAGCTCGGTTTGGAAATACGCGGCGTAAAGTTTTCCGGCTTCCGGCTCCTTTTGCGCCCTGCCGCGGGCAAGCTCGCAAAGCAAAAGCGTCAATAGCGCGCAAACGGCGGTTTCGCTGTACATACCATGCAGGTAATCCTCCCTGAGAAGCCGTATAAACACGTATTCGGCAAAAAGGGAGATTGGCGCGAACACAACGAAATCCTCCTGTGGAAGCTCGATGCCCTGCGCGGCACGCGCAAACAGCTCGCACGGAACCACGGCCTTTAAAATCACGTCGTTGCGGCCGACGCGCTCTATGCGGTGCGCCCTGCCGGGACGAAGCAGGCAGCACTGCCCCTTTTCCAGCGTTACGCTGTCCCCGTTTTGCAGGGTTTGCAGGCAATTGCCCGCCTGCACATAGAGAAGCTCGCAGAATTCGTGCGCGTGCATATACGGACGCTGTACCGCCGTATGCTTTTTTACGTAAAAAGTCTGCGACTGCCGCACGGGCAGCTCCAACCCGGCGGGAAGCGGCGCGCCCGAAAAGAAGTCCGAAAGAGAAAAGCCTTTTTCCCGCGCCTGCGCAAGCAGACGCTGGGCATTCGAAAACTCCCCGCAAAAGGCGGTCAGCCTGTCCGCATCCGAACAAAACAGCCGGGAATCCTCCTGCTCCTGCGCGTGCAGAATGTCTTGAAACACCGTATCCATTGCCCCACCACGTCCAAGCGTTAATTTTGGATGCTCTCCGAAGCCATTGTACACCATCTTCGGGGCTAAAGCAATCCGCCCGGCATTTCCGGCGGACCGAATACCAAAAATCCCGTACACGCTTGTGTACGGGATTTCTTTTTGCGCTTTCTTACAAAATGATGCAGATAAGGCCGTTGCAGCCCTCGTTGATGACGCGCTCGAGGGTCTCCTGCAGCTTCATGCGCGCGTCGGCGGGCATATGGTACAGCTTGCTGCGCAGACCCTCGTTGACAAGCTCGTGCAGGGATTTTCCGAAAATATCGGACTCCCAAATCTTCTTCGGGTCCTCTTCAAATTCCTGCAAAAGATATTTCACAAGCTCCTCGGACTGGCTCTCGCTGCCGACGACGGGCGCGACCTCGGTTTGGATATTCGCCTTGAGCATATGGATGGACGGCGCGGACGCGGACAGCTTTACCCCGTACCGGCCGCCCTGCTTGACAATCTCCGGCTCCTCGAGCGTCAGCTCGTCAATCGTGGGCATGACAATGCCGTAGCCGGTCGCCTCAACCTCGTCGAGCGCGGCGCGCAGGCGGTCGTAGGCGCGCTTTGTTTCGGACAGCGCGCACATCTGCTCGACAAGCTCCTGCTCATTTTGTATGGACAGCCCCGTGCGCTCGGACAGCACCCGGTAAAACAAATCGCCCTGCATCGTCACGCCGACCCAGGCGCTGCCCTTGCCGAGCTGCATGGACTGCACGCGCGCGTCGGTCACATATTCGCACGTTTTGAGCTCTTCGGTCAGCACCGCGACGTCGCGGACCAGCGTCATTTTCTGCGCGGCGGCGCGAACCGCCTGGTACACCGTATTGCGCAGGTCGTGCTCGGACGGCAGGGACACAAGCCAGGCGGGCAGGTCCACGGAAATTTCCCGGATGGGGAACTCGAAAAGCACCTGCGTTAGAATTTCCTGGATATCGGTCTCTGTAAGCTCCATGCAGTTGACGGGCAGCACCGGCACGCCATAGCGGTCGCAAAGCTCCGACGCGAGCGTCTGCGCGCTTTCGGACTGCGGATAGGTGCAGTTGAGCAGGACAATAAAGGGCTTTTGCAGCGCCTGCAGCTCCGCAATCACGCGCGCTTCGGCTTCGGCATACTCCGCGCGCGGGATGTCGGAAATGCTGCCGTCCGTCGTCACGACAAGGCCGATGGTCGAGTGCTCGGTAATGACCTTGCGCGTACCGAGCTCCGCCGCTTCGGTAAAGGGCATTTCCGCTTCGGACCACGGCGTGCGCACCATGCGCGGCGCCTCCCCCTCCACATAGCCCAAAGCGCTCGGGACGATATAGCCGACGCAGTCAATCATCCGCACCGAAAATTCGGCGTTGTCCGGCAGGCGCACGCGCACGGCGTTTTCCGGGATGAATTTCGGCTCGGTCGTCATAATGGTCCGCCCCGCCGAGGACTGCGGCAGCTCGTCGACCGCGCGTGCCTGGACGGCGGCGTCCTCCATATGCGGCAGCACGAGCGTATCCATAAAGCGCTTGATAAAGGTGGATTTACCGGTGCGCACAGGGCCGACAACGCCGATGTAGATGTCGCCCTGCGTACGCGCGGCAATATCCCTGTAAATGCTTTGTCTTTCCATACTCACCCTCCTTTACACGCTCGGAATCAGCAGCTTGCAGTCGCCGTCGAGCACGTCGGACTTCAGTCCGTTTTCCGCCTTCACCGCTTCCACGGTGGTCGAGTAGCGGCGGGCAATTTCCCAAACGCTTTCGCCCGCATCGGCGAAATAGATGGTCAGCGCGGCCGCCGTGCGCGAGAGCGGCTTTTGCGTATCCAGCGCGACCTCCTCGACAAGCCGCAGCGTTTCGCCGGAAAAGACGGTTGCCGAAATATCCAGCTCCACGCGCGCGTCGAGCTGGCTGTCGCCGGTCAGCACGAAGCCCGTGCCCGACACCGCCGCGTGCGCTTCACAGCTCATCTCCCCCGCGCCGGTCGTAACCGCGCGCCGGTAGGCGACGTCGACGCCCCGTTCCACGTAACCCGGCGCGCCTTCCGCATCCGCATACAAAATCCCGAGCTGCGCGCGCCCCGTGAGCACGAGCTCGCCGTTTTCCACCTTCGCCGCATAGGAAAAATCTGTACACGAAAGGTCCAGCACCTCGGAAACGCTTATCCCGGAAAGGTCCGGCGCGCCGCGGCAAAGGGCGGTGTCGCGCACCCCGTCGCAGACGGTCCGAAACGCCGTATCGGTATAGCGCAGCTTCGTTTCAAAGCCCGTGGAATATGCGTCGAGCACAACGTCCGTTTCCAAGGGGGCGTACAGCGCCACGTGCGCCGACACGCTCACACGCGCATCCAAAAGCCGCAGCGCGCCACTCGCGTCGGTCTTGGCGGCAAGCTCGACGCCGCAGACGTCCAGAGCCGCCGTAACCGTACAGCCGGGCTCGGCGCCCGCAAGCTCGATAATCTGGTTGATTGGCATGGAATGCTCCATGCGCTCGGGCCGCGCCGCTTCGCCCTCCGGCAGGTACAGCGTGCGCAAAATAAGCTCGCCTTTTAAAAGCGCCTTGCCGGAAACGAGCTTGACGTCCTCCAACAGCGCGACCGCCTCGCTGCGCACAAGCTGCGCGATAGAGGGCTTTGAGGCGCCGAGCTCGAGCGTTTCGCCGAGGGAAAACAGCTTTTCCGCAAGCCCCGCAAGGCCGGACGCGCAGATATGCTTTTTCTGCATCTGCACGCCGCCGCCCGTGCAGCCGCACAACAGCGGCCGGACTGTTTTTTCGTAAACCGAGACGGAAAGGTTCAGACTGCCGTGGACATCCATGCGCCGGGGCGAAACAACGCGGCAGTTGACATAGGCGCATTTTGCGTCGGCGCGCACATGGCCTTCCGCAACGCCCGGGCAGTCGGCGCGGACGGAAAACGGCACGCGCTGCTCGTAGCAGCGCAGCGCGCCGCCCTCGCTGACATACAGCACGCTTAAAACCGCCGCCCCTTCCGCGCGGACGCTCTCGCCGCCGCATTGCACGGCGGTCACAGAGGGCATGAGCGCGCACTTGAGCACCCGCACAAGGTCCGGGAAATACTCGGGCAGCGTCACGTCGCAGTCCACCGGCTGTTCAAGCGCTGTCGAATACACGCAGCTGCGTGCATTCAAGTCGGTCTTTCCGGTCGTAAACTCCATTTCTACCTCTCCTTGCAGCTTTGTTCACCCCATACATATTCAAATCCTGTCCGCAATATGCGTAAAGGCTTTGCGCCTACAAATCATAGTTGCAAGTTGCGGCGGGGTCTGGTATACTGAAGAAAAAACGGGCGCTTCGCCCAAGGGGGAGATATGCTTTGATTCCTGCGCTTATCCTTTTCCTCATTACATACGCGCTGATGCTCGCGCTGCAGAAGTACCGGCCGTACATCGCGCTGACCTCCGCCGTGCTGTTCATCATCATGGGCTACGCCGGGCTTTTCGAGCTGAACCTCCTGTCGGCGCTCGGCGCGGTGGACTACAACGTGCTTTTGATGATTGGCGGCACGATGGGGATTGTGAGCCTGTTTGTAGAAAGCAAAATGCCCGCGCGGCTTGCGGAGGTGCTTATCTCCCGAGTCCCGGACGTCAAATGGGCGGTCACGGCGCTCGCGCTGTTTGCGGGCGTTATCAGCGCGTTTGTCGACAACGTCGCAACGGTGCTGATGGTCGCGCCCATAGGCCTTGCCATTTCGCGCAAGCTGAAGATTTCGCCCGTGCCGGTGCTCATTGCCATCGCCGTCTCCTCCAATTTACAGGGCGCGGCGACGCTTGTCGGCGACACGACGAGCATCCTTTTGGGCGGCTACGCCGACATGACCTTCCTCGACTTCTTCTGGATGCAGGGCAAGCCCGGCATCTTCTTCGGCGTGGAGCTGGGCGCGATTGCCTCGCTGTTTGTGCTTCTGTTCCTGTTCCGCAAGGAAAAGCAGAAAATCGACGCCAAGGTCGAAACCAAGGTCACGGACTATTTCCCCACGGCGCTGCTTTTGGGGACGGTGCTACTGCTTATCCTCGCCTCGTTCCTGCCCGAGCCCGACGGCGGCGCGCTTTTGACGCTCTATGATATGCGCAGCGGCCTTATCTGCTTTGCGCTGTGCGTGATTGGCGTTGTGCGCGCGTGCATCCGCAAAAAGGGCGCGGCGCCCATTAAGCTCGTGCTCAAGGAGCTGGACACCGACACCCTGCTTTTGCTCTTCGGCCTGTTTATGGTCATTGAGGGCATCCGCTCGGCCGGCGTTATCGACGCGGCGGCCGGCCTCTTCTACAAGGTTTCGGGCGACGACCCGTTCTTGCTGTACACGCTTATCGTATTCGCCTCGGTGGTGCTGTCGGCCTTCATCGACAACATTCCGTACGTTGCGACGATGCTGCCTGTCGTACAGGGCATTGCCGCGCTCATGAACGGCGGCGAGGGCATGGCGCCGTACGTCTTTTACTTCGGCCTGCTCACGGGCGCGACGCTCGGCGGCAACTTAACGCCCATCGGCGCGTCGGCAAACATTGCGGCGATTGGCATTCTGCGCAAAAACGGCGAAACCGTGCGCACGCGCGATTTCCTGCGCATCGGCGTGCCCTTTACGCTCTCCGCCGTGCTTGCGGGATATATTTACATTTGGCTTGTGTGGGGGCCGTAAAACATCCAAACATAGTAACAGCCGCTTTCCCTTGCACCGGGAAAGCGGCTGTTTTCATTTTATTCTTTTCTTACTTCTTTTCTGCAAGCAGGAACACGGCGCCGTCGCAGCTTTCCAGCGGCTCTGCTTTTGCGAAGCCCGCGTTTTTCAGAAGCTGTGTTTCGTGTGCTAAGGTCAAGGGCGTGTCGAAATGTACAAAATCCGTATCGGGGATATTGGCAGCAGCACGCCGGCGCACACATTCCGCAAAAAGCAGGGCTTCCTCCTCATCACAGCAGGCAAAATAATCGCAATTCAGAAATACGCCGCCGGGCTTTAAGGTATCCAAAATTTTCTTGAATAAAGCCGTTTTCTTTTGCGGCGTAAAATGGTGCAGGGATTGGAACGAAATTACGGCGTCGAACGAGCCTTTGCCGAATTCGACGGTGAAATAATCCCCGCAGGTCGTTTGCAGGGCTTTATCTCCGTATTTTGCAGAAAGCGCGGCAAGCATATCGGCGGACATATCTATCCCCGTGACCCGTGCGTTCGGGAAGCGGGCAAAGACGCTTTGCAGCTCCAGCCCCGTGCCGCAGCCTAAATCTAATATTTCGTTGCAATCATCCGGCAGGAAAGAAGCAAATTTTTGATAGGCTTCATTCCACGCAGCCATATGCGCTTCATAGCTTTCCAAGCGGTTCGCAAAAAAGGCGGACATCTCCTCAAGCGGCACCTCGGCAGTCTCGGCAAGCCACGCGCGAAGCGAACGCATATAGGCATCCCTGTCCGCACGAATTTCTATGCTTTTCACTTCTTTTTCTGCCCGTAGTAGGCGTTTTTGCCGTGCTTGCGCAGGAAGTGCTTGTCTAAAAGTTCTTGCTGCATCGGCGGCAAAGCCGCATCCCACGCGAGGTTGTGCCACGCCATGAACGCGACCTCCTCGAGCACGACGGCGTTGTGCACCGCCTCTTTTGCGTCCCTGCCCCAGCAAAACGGGCCGTGGCTGTGCACCAAAACGGCGGGGATGCTGTCGGGGTCGAGGTGCCGAAACCGCTCGATAATCACGTTGCCGGTTTCCAGCTCATACCGGCCGCCAATCTCTTCCGCCGTCATGCGGCGCGTGCAGGGAATCTCGCCGTAGAAATAGTCGCCGTGCGTCGTGCCCAGCGCCGGGATGCCGCGCCCCGCCTGCGCAAAAATCGTGGCCCAGCGCGAGTGCGTGTGCACCACGCCGCCGATATTTCGGAACGCGCGGTACAAAGCAAGGTGCGTGTCCGTGTCGGACGAGGGGTTCAAATCCCCTTGCGCGACCTTTCCCGTTTCAACGTCGACCACGACCATGTCCGAAGCAGTAAGCGCGTCGTATTCCACGCCGGAGGGCTTGATGACCATCAGCCCCTTTTCCCGGTCTATTCCTGAGACATTGCCCCAGGTAAAGGTCACAAGGCCGTGCTTGGGAAGCCGAAGATTCGCTTCCCAAACCGCCTGCTTCAATTCTTCCAGCATCCGTGTCCCCTCATTTCAGCTTCCACGCAAGGTCGGCTAAGAACAAATCCTTTTCGAGCTGCTCGACCGTCGTGTCTTTGCCGATATGCACAAACTCAATCTCCATCATCCGCGCCCAGTCGCGCATCTGCTCGGCGGTCACGTCGTGGCTTAATACCGTATGGTGCGCGCCGCCCGCGGTAATCCAGCATTCCAGGCCCGTTTCCAGGTCCGGGTACGCCTTCCACATAACGCGCGCGACGGGGAGGTTCGGCATTTCCATAATCGGCTTGACGCACTCAATGTCCTGGCAAATGAGCCGCAGCCTGCCGCCCATATCCACAAGGCTTACGACAATCGCCTTGCCCGCCTTGCCCTCAAAAACAAGGCGCGCGGGGTCCTTTTCGTTCATGCCGATGCCGAGGTGGTGCGTCTCAATGCGCGGCCGCCCTTCGGCGAGCGTCGGGCAGACCTCGAGCATATGCGCGCCGAGGCTGTATTTCTGCCCTTCGACAAGGTGGTAGGTATAGTCCTCCATAAAGCCCGTGCCGCCGGTTTGCCCCTCGCTCATGGCTTTAAGGATAGCGGTCATGGCGGCAACCTTCCAGTCGCCCTCGCCGCCGTAGCCGTAGCCGAGCGCCATGAGGTGCTGGCTGGCAAGGCCGGGCAGCTGCTCCATGCCGTACAGGTCCTGGAACGTGTTGGAAAACGCCTTGCAGCCCTCGCGGTCGAGCATCCGGCGCATGGCGATTTCCTCTTTCGCCTGATAGCGGATGGCGTCGGTGTTTTCCGTCGCCACGTCGTAGCTTTCGGTATATTCGGCCACAAGCGCGTCGATTTCGGCTTCTGTGACCCTGCCCATTTCCGTGACCAGGTCGCCAACCGCCCAGGTGTTGACCTGCCAGCCGAGCTTCGCCTGTACCTCGACCTTGTCGCCCTCGGTCACGGCGACCTCGCGCATATTGTCGCCGAAGCGCATGACCTTGAGGCTCTTGCTGACCGCCACGCCCACGGCGGCGCGCATCCAGCTGCCCAGGCGCTCGCGCACCGCGGACTCCTGCCAATGCCCGGCAATCACCTTGCGCGGCATACGCAGCCGCGCGGCAATGAACCCGTGCTCGCGGTCGCCGTGCGCCGCCTGGTTGAGGTTCATGAAGTCCATGTCAATCTCGTCGTTCGGAATCGCGCGGTTATACTGCGTCGCAAAATGGCAGTACGGCTTTTGCAGCTCGACAAAGCCGTTTATCCACATTTTCGAGGGGCTGAACGTATGGCACCAGGTGACAAGTCCCGCGCAGCGCGGGTCGTAGTTCGCCTCGCGCACAACATCGCGGATTTCCGCGTTCGTTTTGGCGGTCACCTTGTAGACCAGCCTGCACGGCAGAAGTCCCGATGCGTTGAGCTCGTCCGTCATTTCCCGCGCGCGGCGGTCGACAATTTCGAGCACCTCTTCCCCGTAAAGGAACTGGCTGCCCACGACGAACCAAAATTCATAGTCCTGCATTTTCATTTGTATCACCTCAAATTTAATCTCAAAAGAGAGCCGCCGCCTGCTTTTCGACCGGCAGCGCCGCCCGGTACCGCTGCAAAAAGGCGTTGAAGCCCGCAGTCTCATGCGCCTCGGGCGCGACGGTTTCCCCGGCGTTCTCGCCGAACACCCGCGTTTGCAAAAACGTCTCAAGCGGCTCGCCCGGCGCTTTCCAAAGCGCGAACGCCGCAAGCAGCGCCGCGCCCCAGGCGCCGCCCTCCCCGGCGGTGGAAAGGACCGTTACGGGCGTATGCAGCGCGCCCGCCAGCAGCTTTTGCCCGACTACGGGCGTTTTGAAAAGACCGCCGTGGCCGCAAAGGCGCGTGAGCGTCAGATTTTCCTGCTCAAAGAGGATGTCCATGCCAATGCGCAGCGTCGCGAGCGCGGAGAAAATCTGCGCGCGCATGAAGTTCGGGAGCGTCAGGCGGCTTTCCGCCGGGCGCAGGAACAGCGGACAGCCCGAATCCAAGCCGGTGACGGGCTCGCCGGCGAAATAATTGAAGTTCAAAAGCCCGCCGCAGTCCGCGTCGCCCGCCAGCGCGCTTTGGTACAAAAGGTCGTAAAGCTGCGCCTTGGAAAGCGCTGCGCCCGCCGTTTCGAGCAAATCGCCGAACAGCCGCGCCCAGGCGTCCAGGTCCGACGTGCAGGTGTTGCAATGCACCATCGCGACGGGACTGCCCGCGGGCGTTGTGACCATGTCAATCTCCGGGTAGGGCTTTGAAAGCGGGTGCGGCAGCACCGCCATCGCGAAAATGGACGTGCCCGCCGAGACGTTCCCCGTCCCGGTCGAGACGCTGTTCGTCGCGACCATGCCCGTTCCCGCGTCGCCCTCCGGCGGGCAGCACAGCGCGCCGGGCTGCAGGACGCCGGTCGGGTCGAGATAGCGCGCGCCGCTTTCGGTAAGCCGCCCCGCCGCCTCTCCGGCCGTCAGGACCCCGGGCAGCAGTTCGCGCAGGGGCTTTGAAAGGCCAAGCCCCGCCGCCTTCTTGTCGAATTTTTCCAGCATTTCGCGGTCATAGTCGCACGCCGCGCTGTCAATGGGGAACATACCCGAAGCCTCGCCCACGCCGACGGCGCGCACGCCGGTCAGCGTTTCGTGGACGTAGCCCGCAAGGGTTTGGATATGGTCGAGGTCGGCGACATGCGGCTCGCGCTCGAGCAGCGCGCGGTACAGGTGCGCGACGCTCCAGCGCTGCGGGATGTTGAAGCCGAACAGAGCGCTTAATTCCGCCGCCTCGCGCTCGGTCATGGTGTTGCGCCAGGTGCGAAACGGCACAAGCAGCCGTCCGGCCTTATCAAACGCAAGATACCCGTGCATCATCGCGGAAACACCGACCGCGCCGAGCCGTGTGAGCGGCACGCCGTAGGCCGCCTTTACCTCGCGCATGAGCGCCGCGAACGCCGCCTGCACGCCGCTTTCAACGTCCTCGAGCGCGTAGGACCACACCCCGTCGACAAGCCGGTTCTCCCAGTCGTGCGCGCCGCCGGCCAGCGGTGCAAAATCCGGCCCTATGAGCGTCGCTTTGATGCGCGTGGAGCCGAATTCCACGCCGAGCGCGGTCTGCCCGGCCGCTATGGCGGCCCTTGCCCCTGCTAAATCCATACTGATACCTCCCGGCAGCTTATACCGCATCCCGCGCAAAAACACAAGCGGAATTTGCACGGAATGCGGTGATTTTGAACGGAATTATGTTAATACGCGAACGTGAAGCTCTTTTCCTCGCCCGCCTTAAAGTCGACGGACTGCGCGTTTGCGCCGGCGCAGGAAATCGTGATGGTCTGGTCGACGTTGGACAGCACCGTGACCGTCAGCGAGCCGTCCTTCCAGGACAGACCGACCTCGGCCTGGGTTTTCGCCATAAGGCCGTGCACCTCGCCCGCGGGGAGCATATCGGTCATGGCGGGGAACGCCTCGATGACGCCGGTATCGGAGTAAAGAAGCATTTCGTTTATCACGCCCACAATGCCCAGCGACGTGTCGGTGCAGTAGCAGTCCGAGCCGCGGTGCGTGTTGTGGTCGGTCATGAACGAATTGTAATAGACCTTTTCGGAAACCAGCTTCAAAAGACTCTTTTCGACCGCCTCGGTGTCCTTAAGGCGCGCGGCGACAAGCCCCTTGTGCAGCCAGCCGTGGGTCTGGGTCTCCTCGCTCTCCTTGCCCGCGTTGTTGCGGTTGTCGAGCGCCCGGATGCAGGCTTCGCGCAGGGCTTCGTCGTCCTGCGTCTCATTCGACGGCCACGCGCAGTAGAGGTGGCTGATGTGGCGGTGCTCGTTATTCTCCTCAAAATTCGTGACCGCCCATTCCTTCAACGCGCCGGTATCGTCCAGAAGATACGGCGGCAGCTTGCTTTCAAGCGTCTCCCACTTGGCAATCTCGTCGGCGTACCCTTCCGCGTCGAGCGTGCGCAGGACGTCGATAAGCATCTCAAAGCCCTTGCGCGCGGCGGCGATGTCGGCGGCGGTGTTCGCCGTCCGGCCGGATTCGAGGTTCACGGGCATATTTTCGGGCGTATAGCTCGGGATGATGCAGTAATACTCATCGCTTTGCAGCTCGGTCTTGCCCGCTTCATAGTGGATGTACCCGTTTGAATCGGTATAATACTCGGGCGTGAGCATCTGGTCCCAGAAATTCGCCTGCAGCGTCAGAAGCGGCAGCAGAATATCCTCGAGCAGCCGCTTGTCGCCGTCGTCGGTCGAAATGACGCGGTTGCCGAACGTCTGGTAAAATTCATAAATGGGCTGGAGCATCCACGACGCGCCGAAGTTCCAGTATTCAAAGGAATATTCCGTGCTGTACTCGACGGAAATGGCGCTCGTGCCGTCCGTGTTGCAGGGCACCTGAATGGCGTCCGTAAAGCCGTAATTGTGCAGCGCGTTGACCTTCCAGTCGTCTATCTGGTCCAAGACGAAGCGGATATAGCTCTCGCCGTATTCGGTGACGTTGGCGGAGTTCATGCCGGAGCACTGCAGGTTGACGTTTGCGTCCATGGTAAACGCGCCGTTCCAGCGCGGGCCCCACTCGCCGGTCCACATACCGTAAAGACGGCCGATGAGGCTGCCGCCGCTGCACGCAATCATCGCGTACCGGCCGGCGTTATACGCGCGCGCAAGCATGGTCGGGTCCAGGGTATCCTCCCCGCGCTGCAGCGCCAAAACGTCCTCGTTGGAAAGTGCTTCGGACACGCCGCCGGAAAGCGAGAAGGAGACGCGGTTGAACTGCTCGCTCTGTTCGGCCGCGCTCGGCTCGAGCGCCGCCGCGTAGTCGAACGCGTCGCCGCCGAATTTGTCGGCAACCGCCTTGCAGCGCGCAAGCAGGTCGTCGGCGAGCGCAAAGCGCGTCTGCCCGGCGAAAGCGTCGAACGTCCCCATTTCAAAATCGCGGTCGGACAGCGTGATAAGGTAGACCGCGTCCGCGTTCTGAATCTGCACGGTCGGGTTTTTCTCGGCGCCGACGTTGCGCTCGTCCCCGCTGTCTTCCGCGTAAACGGTCTTACGCGTACCGCCGATGTTGACGATGTAAGTCAGCGTCGAAAAGCCGCCGTTGATAAGCTCGCTGCCCTCAAAGGTCGGGTAATGGGCGACGACAGCCAAATATTCGCCGTTTTCGCCCGCCAGCTTTTTGTATTGCAGGCCCGCCTCGGCGTTGTTGCCGAAGTTGTACATTTGGGAAAGGTCGTCAAACGACAGCGTCAAATTGACCTTTTCGCCGGTCGAGGACTGCGTAATGGACGTAATGGTCGCGTCGTCGGTGCGGGAGGTAAAGGTGCGGCGCTCCCAGGTGCCGCGGTCGTCCGTGTATTTCACGACCGCCTCGCCCGTCTCGTAATCGCACCAGCGCACATAGTCGGAATACCGCTGTTTTTCCTGCGTCAGGCGAAGCTGCCCGCCGGGATGGAAGCAGTAGACCGAGTACCAGGGCTCGAAGGTCTGGTACGCCTCGCCGCGCACAATCATCTGCCGGACCGAATCCAGGTCGCCGGAAATGTCCGGGTTCATGCGGATGGTGTCACAGGGCATGATGAAGTAGTTGTTCTGGTAAATCAGCGTATCGGAATACGGCGAGCCCGCGTTGATGCTGCCGTTGACGCCGTTGCCGGTCACAAAGCCCTCGCGCCAGGCGCGCATCTGCCGGCCGCCGTCCTGTCCCTTTGCCACAACCTCGGAAAAGTCCTCGGCGTAGACCTTATAGGTGTCCGTCGCGTCCAGCAGCGCCGTTAAGTCCGTATCCCTGCCGAAGCAGGCGGACAGCGGCACAAGCAGCAAGACTGCAAGCGCGACGCAAAGAATGCTGCGAAGATGCTTTTTCATCGAATGCCTCCCCCACGGCGTTGGACGCCGTTTTTTTCATCTTAGCATATCCCGCGGGATTTGTCTATAAAAAAAGCGCCCGTGCCTTGGCACAGACGCTTTAATGCGGGTTATTCCAGCTCGAACGCGCCGGTATACAGCTTATAATACTGCCCCTTCTGCGCGATAAGCTGCTCGTGCGAGCCGCGCTCGATGATGCGGCCGTGGTCAAGCACCAGGATAACGTCGGAATTCTGCACGGTGGAAAGCCGGTGCGCAATCACGAACACCGTGCGCCCGCGCATGAGCTTATCCATCCCGTCCTGCACAAGCGCCTCCGTGCGCGTATCAATGGAGGAGGTCGCTTCATCCAAAATCATGACCGGCGGGTCGGAGACCGCCGCGCGCGCAATGGACAAAAGCTGGCGCTGCCCCTGGGAAAGGCCGCTGCCGTCGCCTTTTAAAACCGTATTGTACCCTTGCGGGAGCATCCGGATAAAGGTGTCGGCGTTGGCAAGCTTTGCGGCGGCGATGCATTCCTCGTCCGTCGCGTCGGGCTTGCCGTAGCGGATGTTGTCCATGACCGTGCCCGTAAACAGGTTCACGTCCTGCAGCACCATGCCGAGCGAGCGGCGCAAATCCGCCTTTTTGATTTTGTTGACGTTGATGCCGTCGTACCGAATCTTGCCGTCTTCTATATCGTAAAACCGGTTGATAAGGTTCGTAATGGTCGTTTTGCCCGCGCCCGTCGCGCCGACAAAGGCTATTTTCTGCCCGGGTTCGGCGTAAAGCGTGATGTCGTGCAAAATCTCCTTTTCCGGCGAATAGCCGAAATCGACGTGGTCGAGCACCACGCGGCCCTCGAGCTTCGTGTAGGTGAGCGTTCCGTCGGCATGCGGGTGCTTCCACGCCCACACCCCGGTGCGCGCCGCACACTCCGTAAGCACGCCGTTTTCCTCCCGGGCGTTAACCAGCGTCACATAGCCGTCGTCGGCCTCGGGCGCTTCGTCCAAAAACGCAAATATCCGCTTTGCGCCGGCGAGCGCCGTAACGACCGCGTTAAACTGGTTGGAGATTTGGGAAATCGGGTTCGTAAAATTGCGCGACAGCGTTAAAAACGACGCAATCATCCCGAGCGTGAGCGCGCCCCTGCCCGCAAGCCCCAGGTTCGGCGCGCCCAAGATTGCCATATAGGCGCCGACGACGGCGAGCAGGACGTACTGGATATAGCCGAGCGCGTTCATCATCGGCATCATGGTATTGGCATAGGCGTGCGCCTTGGAGGTGCAGGCCTTCCAATCGGCGTTGCACTGCCGCAGGCCCGCCTTCGACTGCGGCTCGTGGCAGAACACCTGCACGACCTTCTGTCCGTTGACCATCTCTTCCACGTAACCGTTTAAGTCCGCCAGCGTTTTTTGCTGCAGCACGAAATAGCGGCCGCTTTTGCCCACAAGCTTTTTGACAATCCACAAAATCCCGCTCATCACGACGCAGACCACAAGCGTTAGGGGGACGCTGATATACAGCATACAGAAGAACACGGCGACGATGGTGAACACCGAGGTGAAAAGCTGCGGGAACGCCTGCGCAATCATCTGCCGCAGCGTGTCGGTGTCGTTCGTATACAGGCTCATGGTGTCGCCGAAGGTGTGCGAGTCAAAGTAGCGCACCGGCAGCTTCTGCATTTTTTCGAACATCTCGTCCCGAATCTGCTTGAGCGTCCCCTGCGCGACGGTGACCATCAGCCGGTTGTAGCACCAGGTGGCAAGCGTGCCGGCTAAGTACACGGCCGCCATGACCGCCAAAATCTGCAAAAGTCCCGTAAAGACGGGCGCATCCGTCAGCAAAAGCGGCCCGATGTAGTCGTCGATAAGCGTTTGCAGGAACATCGAGGAGGCGGCGCTCGCCGCGGCGCTTATGAAAATGCAGACCACGACCAGCAAAAGCGTCTTTTTGTAGTGACCCATGTACCGCAGCAGCCGTCTGAGGGTTTGCATATCCGCCTTCGGGCGAGCGGCGGCGCGGGTCTTTTCTTTCGTCTGTTCAGGCATTCTGCTCGCCTCCCTTCTGCTGGGACCGGTAAATTTCCCGATACACCGGGCAGGTCTCCAAAAGCGCTTCGTGCGTCCCGGAGGCAAGAATGCGGCCGCCGTCCATGACAAGGATGCGGTCGGCGTGCTCGACCGAGCTTATGCGCTGGGCAATGATGAGCTTGGTCGTTTCCGGGATGTAGTCCGCAAGCGCCTTGCGGATGCGCGCGTCGGTCGCCGTGTCGACAGCGGAGGTCGAGTCGTCCAGTATCAGCACCTTCGGCTTTTTCAAAAGCGCCCGCGCAATGCAGAGACGCTGCTTCTGTCCGCCGGAAACGTTGGCGCCGCCCTGCTCGATGTAGGTGTCGTAGCCGTCCGGCATGGCTTCGATGAATTCATCGGCGCACGCCATTTTGCAGGCCTCGCGCAGCTCCTCGTCGGTCGCGCTTTCGTTGCCCCAGCGCAAATTTTCCCGAATCGTGCCGGAAAACAGCTCGTTTTTCTGTAAAACGACCGACACCGCGCTGCGCAGCGTCTCAAGGTCATACTGCCGCACGTCTACGCCGCCGACAAGCAGCGCCCCGCCCGTCACGTCATACAGCCGCGGGATAAGCTGCACCAGCGTCGATTTCGACGAGCCCGTGCCGCCGACAATGCCGACGGTTTCGCCCGAGCGAATGTGCAGGCAGATGTCGTCGAGCGCCTTCTTTTCCGCGGTCTTAGCGTAGGAAAAGTCCACGTGCCGAAACTCGATTTCGCCGTTTTGCACCGCTTTAACCGGCTGCGGCGGGTTTTGGATGTCCGCTTTTTCTTCAAGCACCTCGGCAATCCGCCCGGCGGAGGAGGCCGCAATCGTCAGCATGGAAAAGACCATGGACAGCATCATGAGGCTCATTAAAATCTGCATGGCGTAGGTCATCAGCGCCGTCAGCTCCCCGGTCGTCAGCCCCAGCGCCGCGTTGTTGCCGCTTGCCACAATGGCCTTGGCGCCGAACCAGGAAATCAGAATCATGCAGGTGTACATACAAAACTGCATCAGCGGGGAATTGAGCGTGATGGTGCGCTCGCCTTTGGAAAATTCGCGGTAAATGCGCTCCGAAATTTTGCCGAACTTGCGAATCTCGCCGTCCTCCTGCACAAACGATTTGACGACGCGGATGCCGCGGATGTTTTCCTCGACCACGCCGTTGAGCTCGTCGTAGGTATGGAACACGCGGCGGAAAATCGGCTGCACCTTACGCACAATTAAAAACAGCAGCACGCCGAGCACCGGCAGGATTGCCAGGAAAATCGTGGAAATGCCCGCGCTGATGCCGAAGGAGACCGCCATGGCGAACACCAGCATCACGGGGCCGCGAATCGCCATGCGCGTCAGCATCTGGAAGGCGTTTTGCACGTTGGTCACGTCGGTCGTCAGGCGCGTCACAATGGAGGCGGGCGAGAATTTGTCTATGTTGGAGAACGCAAAGGTCTGGACGTTGTCGTACATATCCTGCCGCAGGTTCGCGCCGAACCCGACGGACGCGAACGCGCCCCACCGCGCCGACAGAACGCCGGCCGTGAGCTGCAAAAGCGCAAACGCGAGCAGCACCGCGCCGTAGCGCAGAACCGCCTGCCGGTCGCCGGGCTCTATGCCGTTGTCGATAAGCCCCGACATCGTCAGCGGGATGACAATCTCAAACACGACCTCGAGCGTGGAGCAGAGGACGGTTAAAATCGCCGTCTTTTTATTTTCCCGCAGGCTTTTGGAAAGGGTTCGAATCATGCGTCCGCCCCCTTCTCTGTTTTTGCAGGCGCTTCCAAATCGTCGTAAACGCGCTGCAAAAGCGTCCGAAGCGTCTGCGCCTCGCGGTCCGAGAGCGTCCGCACAAGGCGCGCCTCGTTTTCCGGGATAAAGGACGCCAGCTGCCGCCCGACTGCATAGGCTTTTTCGGTCAGCACAATCTGCCGGCCGCGTTTGTCCTGCGCGTCCGGGCGGCTTTCCACGAATCCGCCCTGCTCCATACGCGCGATAATGCCCCGCACCGTCGGGTGCGAAACGCCGAGGTGCCGTTCAATTTCTTTTTGCGCGGCCGCGCCGCCGTTCGTTTCCAAAAAGCCGAGGACGCGGCACTGTGTGAGCGTCAGGCCCTTATCCTTCAAATCGGCGTCCGCACGCGCGCGAAGCTTGTCGTGGATGCCTTTCAGCAGAAATCCGATATGCACTTCATCCATATTGTGCCCTCCCGTCAAAAAAATGTAGCGCGCTACGCATTTAACGTAGCACGCTACATAGTATACCGCCCGGACTGTGAACATTCCGCCCGGAAAAGATGAACAATTTATGAATCTTCCAAAAGCGCCGGAAAATCGGCCGCGAGGGCGCGCACGACCTCGACGACGTCTTCGCGGAAAACGAGCTCGGCGCGCGTGTCGACGGCGGTTTCGCCGCGGTTGATAAGGACCAGGTGCGCCCCGGTGAAATAGCGCAGGAACGACGCCGCGGGATAGACGACCAGGGAGGTCCCGACGACCACGAGCGTGTCCGCCATGGCGATGGCGTCCACCGCCCCGCGCACGACGGCTTCGGACAGCGGCTCCTCATACAGCACCACGTCCGGCTTTATGATGCCGCCGCAGGCGCAGCGCGGCACGCCCTCCGCCTCTATGACCGCTTCCAGGCCGTACGCCTTTCCGCAGCGCATACAGGTGTTGCGCCAGACGCTGCCGTGCAGCTCGAAAACCCGCGTGCTGCCCGCCGCCGAGTGCAGACCGTCGATGTTCTGCGTCACAACCGACACCTCGCGCGACGGCGATTCGAGCCGGGCAAAGAACCGGTGCGCCGCGTTCGGCTCGCAGTCGGGGAACAGCATATTCTGCTTATAATAGGAAAAGAACTGCTTCGGGTGCCGGTCGAAAAAGGAGCGGCTGATGATGGTCTCCGGCGGAACGGACAGGCCGCTTTCGCGGTTGTAGAGCCCGTCGGCCGAGCGGAAATCCGGTATGCCCGACGGCACGCTGATGCCCGCCCCCGAAAACACGCACAGCCGCCGGCTTTCCCGGAGAATCCCGGCAAATTTACGAATGTCGTCTCTGTCCATACGCGCGGCCCCTTTTCAATATTTGCACGTTTTAGCACTCTTGCGTTAAGAGTGCTAATTGTTTACAATTTGTTCATTTTACATCGCAGAATCCGCAACAAATCCGGCTATAATAAGACTTGTAAACAGAAAGAAGAGGTGAGTCCGATGGGTCGATGCAAAACCAATCCCATCGCCGCCGAGGCCGCCCGGCCGGCAGAAACGCGTGGGCGGCAGCAGTAAAATTTTGGAGGCTTGCTTTATGTTTGATTTAAGACCGTATTCCCGCAAAAACCGTATGACGACGTACAACCCGTTCCGTGAGCTGGAGGAAATGGAGCGCCGGTTCTTTGACGACCCGTTCGATTTCTTTGACGGGCATTCGCTTGCCGAATTCAAGACCGACATCATCGACAACGGCGACAGCTACACGCTCGAAACCGACCTGCCCGGCTTCCAGAAGGGCGACATCCACCTGGACATCACGGGCGACGTGCTGACCATCAAGGCCGAGCGCCATTCCGAGCACGAGCAGAAGGAAAAGAAGGACAAATACGTCCGCTGCGAGCGTTCCTACGGCAGTTACACGCGGTCGTTTGACATTTCCGAGGTCGACGCCGACCGCATCACGGCAAAATATGCGGACGGCGTGCTGCGCCTGACGCTGCCGAAAAAGGAGCCGCGCAAGGTCGATTCGCGCAAGCTCGAAATCGAATAAGCCGGCAAACAAGATGCGCCCCGCGTTCTGCGGGGCGCATATTTTTATTTCTTATAGCCTTTTTTGCGCAGCAGCGCTTCGATGCGGTCCGCGGGATTGAGCAGGTGGCTGACGGACATATCGTGGTTGAGGGTGTCGATGATGTAGGACACGTATTTCGCCAAATCCACCTCGCAGTACCACTCGCGCTCCTTGAGCTCCGGCGGGCGGTAGACCAGGTTCGTGGTGAACACGCGGTCGATGATGCCGTCCTTGTACTGCTGGTCAAAGCTCTTAAGCCCCTCGCAGAACAGGCCGAACGCGGCGAAGATGAAGATGCGCCTTGCGCCGAGCTCCTTGAGCTTGGAGGCGACCTCCAGCATCGATTCGCCCGAGGAAATCATGTCGTCGACAATCATGACGTCCATGTCCTTGACGCTCGAGCCGAGGAACACGTGCTGCAAAATGGGGTTGCGGCCGTTGACGACGCGGGAATAGTCGCGCCGCTTAAAGAACATCCCGAGGTCCACCCCGAGCACCGTGGAGTAGTAGATGCAGCGCCCCATGCCGCCCTCGTCGGGCGAGATAATCATCAGGTGCTCCTTGTCGATGTGCAGGTCGTCCACATGGTTGACGAACGCCTTAATCATCTGATAGACCGGGGACACGTTTTCGAAGCCCTTTAAGGGGATGGCGTTTTGCACGCGGGGGTCGTGCGCGTCGAAGGTGATGATGTTGTCGACGCCCATGTTGTTGCAAAGCTCCTGCAGCGCAATGGCGCAGTCAAGCGATTCGCGGCTCGAGCGCTTGTGCTGCCGGCCCTCATACAGCATCGGCATAATGACGGTGATGCGCCGCGCCTTGCCGCCTATCGCGGAAATGGCGCGCTTGAGGTTCGCGTAGTGCTCGTCCGGGCTCATGGGGACGTCGTGGCCGTACATGGAATAGGTCAGGCCGTAGTTGAACATATCGGCGACGATGAAGATGTCGTAGCCGCGCACGGATTCGGAAAGCGTCCCCTTCCCCTCGCCCGTGCCGAAGCGCGGGAACCCGGCGTTGATGATGTAGGTGTCGCGCTCGTAGCCCGCAAAGGCGATGCTGTTTTTGTGCTCGCTTTGCTTCTGGGCGCGCCAGCGCACAATGTAACGGTCAATCTTTTCGGCGAGCTCCTCGCAGCCGGGCAAAGCCACGATGCCGAGCGGGCCGTACGGGATGTTGGTAAAATCCTGGGTATAATCCGGCATACTTTTCCTCCGTGCAGCAAAAATTCAAGCGGACGTTTTCCAATTCCATTCTACTCGATTTTGCATATTTTGCAAGGAAAAAACGTGGGAAAAAGGGACTTTTGTAAAAGTTTAGTTAAATCCGCGGTCAACTGTCACGACGCAGAAATATCTTTCGTCTATTTTGCTAAAATCCGCGGAAATACGGCGGATAAGCTCCGCGTCGGGCGTTTTGAAGCCGACGGGCACCACGACGTCGAAGATAAGGTTCGTGTGCGTGGGTCCGCGCACAACGCGAAAGTCGTGGAATCTGAGCGCCGAATCGATGTGCTTGAGAACCTCGCCGCACAGCGCGCGCAAAGCGTCGACGTACGCGTCGTCGGTCACAATAGGGTCCATGTGGATGGAAATGAGAATCCCGAATTTTTCGCGCAAATCGCGCTCGATGAGGTCCACGGTGTCGTGGCTCTGCATAACGTCGACGTTGGCGGGGACCTCGGCGTGGGCGGACGCGAAAATGCGCCCGGGGCCGTAGTCGTGGACAATGAGGTCGTGCACGCCCAAAATGCCGTCGTACGAGCAAATCTCGCGTTCGAGCGCCGCCACAAATTCCGGCTCCGGTGGCTTGCCCAAAAGCAGGTTGACCGTGTCCTTAAACGCGCCGATGCCGGCGCGGAAAATGAACAGCGCAACCACCACGCCGAACCAGCCGTCCACCGGGACGTCCGTATAGCGCGACAGCACAAGCGACAGCAGCGCGACGGCGGTCGCCGCCGTGTCGGAAAGGCTGTCGGCCACGACGGCGCGGGAGGCGGCCGAGCCGGTCTTTTTGCCGAGCTTGTGATTGAACCACGCGAGCCAAAGCTTGGCGGCGATGGAAACGAGCAAAACGGCAAGCGCCGCGGCGCTGTATGTAACCGCGGCGGGCTCGCGGATGCGCGCGGCGGACGACTTCAAAAGCTCGAAGCCCATCAAAAGAATCAAAAAGGAAACGGTCAGCGCCGCGATATATTCGCTGCGCCCGTGGCCGTAGGGGTGGTCCTTGTCGGCGGGCTTTTTGGCGATGCGGAAGCCGATAAGCGTGACCAGGGACGAGGCGGCGTCGGACAGGTTGTTGACCGCGTCCGCCGCAATCGAAACGCTGCCGCTGGCCGTACCCGCAAACAGCTTGCCGGCGGCGAGCAGCGCGTTGACGAGAATGCCGACCGCGCCGCCAATCTGCCCGTACGCCGTGTGCAGCGCGCCGGGGCTTTTGTCGGCGCGCGCAATTCGCTGTGCGAGGCGGTCAATCATAGATGCGCCGCCCCCGACTGCGCGCGCATTACGTCGGAAAAGCAGTTCAGGCCGTTGGTGAACAGCAGCTCGATAAGGCTTGCCACCTGCTCGGGCGTTTTGCCGTCCTGCGGGTTTTCCAGCCAGTAGCGCATCATGCCGACCGCGCCGGATTCAAAATACGCGTATACATATTTGTATTCTATCGCGTTGGCGGTCTTGAAGCTTGCCGCCGCGTCGCGCATACATTTTTCCTGCAAAAAGGCGCGCAGGCGCAGCACGAAGTTGATGTCGCCGTTGTCGCCGAGCAGCGCGGCGCAGAGGTCGCGGTTGGCATAGAGAAAGCTGCACACGTCGGAAAAGACCTGGTGCGGGCGCGTCTGCAGGTCGGCAATGGTGAATTTGGAAACGATGCGCTCGAACTCGTCGAACAATTCGTTTTCGAGGCAGTCGACCAAATCGTAGATGTCCTTATAATGCAGATAAAACGTCCCGCGGTTGATGTCCACGCGCTCGGAAAGCTCGCGCACCGTAATTTTCTTGATGCTCTTTTCCTGCAAAAGCTCCGTCAAGCCCTGCCGAAGCAGGCGCTTGGTACGGCGGACACGGCTGTCTTCCGCTCTGGGCGGCATAAAAATTCCCCCTGTCAAAATCAGAAATTGTTCATCGTGCATGAGAATAAGTGTATTATAATACATTTTCGTCTATTATTCAACACTTTTTCAGCCTCTTTTCCCGGGGAAAAATTTTTTCGCGTTTTTCCTCGGAAACCCACACAAAATAGATTGACATTTCGGAATTTTTATTGTAAATTATAGAAGTAACATTTTGCGCGCGGCACGCGCGCCCAGTGTATGAAAGGGGAACCTATCATGTCTTCGAAAAAAACGCCTTCCACCCCGGAAGCCAGAGCCGAAAAGCTCGCGAACAAGCAGATGCTGCGCAAGGCCTTTACAAGTACCTTCTTCAAGGCGCTTGCCGTGTGCCTGTCGGCGCTGCTTGTCTGCTCCATCGTATATATCGCGTTCATCAATCCGTCGCAGCTGGAGCTGCAGGTCGGTGAAAGCACCGGCGGCAACAACGCCGTCTCGGTCGGCAACCAGGTTGCCGGCGGCGACGCGTCTTCCGACGGCGCGGCCAGCCAGCTGCCCACCGTCACGGAGCTGACGGCCAGCAGCTCGCAGGAGGAGATTCTTTCCTACTTCAACGACGCCATCAATAAGGTCAAGGCCGGCAACTGCACGGTTACGCTGACGAAAGAGACCAACAGCGAGGCCGGCGGCATTTCCGGCAACCTGCCTTCCTTCCTGACGGGCCTTGCGGACACCCTGATTGCCAACAATATGGGCGACAAGGATGTTTCCGCCATTGCACCCGCTTCTACGGCGGACGCGAAGAACGCGCTGTTCCCCGTTGAAAACGAAAGCTGGTCGAGCAAGCTGACCGCCGCCGACATTTCGGGTGCGACCGTTGCGGTTGCGGACGGCATTTACACCATCACCATCAACGTCCTGGAGGACGAGCCGAGCGAGGACACCGCGCACGGCGTGGGCCATATGGGCAAGGCGTTCTCGGTTGTCATGCCCTCCATTGTTACCGAAAACGCGAAAGGCGCGGAATCCTTTATCAGCGATGTCAAGACCGGCCACAAGGACGGCAAGATTGTGGTGACCGTCGACGCCGCTACGGGCAACGTGCTGACCGCGAATTACCACTTCGTCTGGACGCTGTCCCTGACGGCGGCCAGCATTGTCGAGGTCTCCATCCCCTTCGGTCTGGACAAAGAGTTCTCGATTGCCTGGAACTAAGCGAACCCATACGCTTGCAGCCCTGCCGCGGCAGGGCTGCTTTTTTGTGGTTTGTCAAAGCAGAGTTTTGTTTTTTTGTCGGAATCGCACTCGGAATCTTGACTTTTCCCGGGAAAAATTGTATACTGAAGCCAAATGCTAACAGAGGTGGTAGAAATGGCAGAAAAGAAAACCGTCATGCTCACCGGCGCTTCGGGCCACATGGGCTTTGCCGGCTTCAAAGAGCTGTTCAAGAAAAAGGATTTGTATAACACGGTCCTTTTGCTGCGCAGGAGCGAAAAGAACGAAAAGCTGTTCGCGCCGTATGCGTCCGACCCGTCGGTCAAAATCGTCTGGGGCGACCTTGCGAACTATGACGACGTTCTGCGCGCCGTTACGGGCTCGGACTACATTCTCCACGTCGGCGGCATGGTCTCCCCTGCTGCGGACTGGAAGCCCTACCGCACGCAGAAAACCAACATCGGCGCGGCCGAGAACATCTGCAACGCCGTGAAGGCGCAGCCCGACCCCGACGCGGTCAAGGTGTGCTACATCGGCACGGTCGCGGAAACCGGCGACCGCAACTACCCGATTCACTGGGGCCGCTGCGGCGACCCGCTGAAGGTCTCCATCTATGACCACTACGCCGTTTCCAAGTGCGTGGCGGAGCGCGTGTTCGTGGAAAGCGGGCTTAAAAACTGGGTCGTCATGCGCCAGTCCGGCATTCTGTACCCGAACATCCTCAAGAACATGGACCCCATCATGTTCCATGTGCCTATCAACGGCGTTTTGGAATGGTGCACGGTGGAGGACTCCGGCCGGCTGCTTTGCAACCTGGTGGACGAGGACGCGAAGGGCAACCTCGGCGGCGACTTCTGGAACCACTTCTACAACATCGGTTCCGGTAAGGAATACCGCATTTCCAACTATGAGTTTGAATGCCTGCTGCTCGGGACGCTCGGCCTTGCCGGCCCCGAAAAGCTGTTTGAGCCCAACTGGTTCATCACCAAGAACTTCCACGGCCAGTTCTACGCCGACGGCGACCGTCTGGAGGATTTCCTGCACTTCCGCGAGAACCTGCCGGTCAAGGATTACTTCGCCCGTCTGGCGGACCAGGTCGAATTCTACTTCAAAATCCCGCGCTATCTGCCGAAAAACCTGGTTGCGGCGTGCGCCAAGCCCTTCATGAAGAAGATTGCCTCCACCCCGGATTTCGGCACCCTCGACTGGGTCAAGACGAACAACACGGTGCGCCTGAGCGCGTACTACGGTTCGCTGGAGGAGTGGAAGCAGATTCCCTCGAAGTGGGAGGATTTCGAAATCACGAAGTTCGACAAGGACAACAGCGCCGCCGAGCAGTTTAAGCTCGACCACGGCTACGACGAGTCGAAGCCCGAGAGCGAGCTGGATATTGAGGACATGAAGCAGGCGGCGAAGTTCCGCGGCGGCGAGTGCCTGTCCGACTCCATGACGAAGGGCGACATGGCGACGAAGCTGAAGTGGAAATGCGGCCATTGCGGCGCGGAATTCGAGGCGAGCCCGGCGCTTATCCTGTTGGGCGGCCACTGGTGCCCCGAGTGCTACATTCCGCAGAAGGCGTGGGACTATGACGCTATCGCGAAGACCAACCCGTTCTTTGCGCAGGTCTGGTACCCGAACCACAAAAAGGACGAAAACAACCGCTACGACTTTGACGAGCTGTTCCACATCAACGGCGTCGCCTGGGACGACATCAAGCGGTAAGCCTTCTCAAAAAAAACATACAACCGCCCCGCAGCGCACGGCTGCGGGGCGGTTTTGCATTTGTCAAAGCTTTTCGTGCAGCGCGCGGTACCGCGCCAAAAATTCCGCCTCCGTTTCGTCGGGGCTTTTGTCCGGCCGGACGGGCAGCAGCAGCTTTGGCGGCGTGTCGACAAGCCGGATGCCGTGAAACGCGAGGAACTCGTGGTACAGCAGCGCGTCGTCAATGGCCTTTACCGCCCGGCGTTCCGCTTCGGTAAAATCCGGCACGGCAAGCTTGGAAAACAGCAGCGTTTGCAGCCGGCGCTCGACCTCGCCAAAGTCGGGGAAGCGCCGGCGCAGCGGGCGGGTCATATCGCCGATATAGCTTTCCGCCGCGTCGTGCAGCAGGGCGAGCAGCTGGACGCGAACGCCGCAGCCGCGCTGCTCGGCTTCATAGGATGCGTGCAGGCTGTGCCGCGCGACGGAATAGAAATCACGCAGGTGCCCGTTTGCCCGGCAGATGCGCGAGAGCGCGTGGGCGACGTCCTCCAAGCACAAATCCTCCGGCTTCGGGTCGGTCGGGTCAAAAATATGGCCGTTGTAGGTTGAAATGCAGAATTTGTCAATCATTGCACCGGTTCACCCGTCAGAAGCGCGATGCTGTCCTCCATCAAATCGAAAAACCGCTCGACCGTGGCGCGGTCCTCTTCGTTGCCGCGCACGCACATGGAAAGCGTCAGTTCCTTGCGAAGCGACGTCACGGACAGCAGCACGTAGGGCTTATATTTGACCGCACCCGTCATGAAGCCGTCCGCCGGCTCGTGCCCGTCAAGCGCCAGCTTGTCGGCCTCCAGGATGCCGATGTTGCTCATGGCGAGCAGCGGGTTCGAATAGCCAATCTTGATAATCTCCTCGCTGGCGGCGTGCGGCAGGATGCTGTAGCCGAGCTTGAGAAGCGGCAGCCCGTAAAGGCCCATGAACTTGTCGTGCTTGAACTTCTGCGAGCTTTGCACCGCGTAGCGCAGCGTTTCAAAAATATCGCGGCCGCGCTCGGGAATGTTGCATTGCATGAACGCAGTGTGGTTCGTCAAGCCCTCGTCGCTGACGTCCTTGATGTGGCGGCGCAGGTCAATGGCGCAGGAGATGGTGACGCTGTCCGCCGGGTCGTAGTGCGCCAGCTCGTATAAGCTGTAAAAATAAGCGGCGAGCAGCATATCGTTGACCGTCGCGCCGAGCTTTTTGCCTGCGGCATGAATGCGGGAAAAGGTGTCGGCGCTCCATTTGCGCTTCGCGATAAAAGCGCGGTCCCGGATACTGTCGGGCGTGAGGGGAAATTTGTGCTCGTCTTTCGCGCAGACGTTTTTATAAAGGTTGCGCGCCATGCGCTGCTCGGTCTTGGAAAAATCCGCGTAGACCGCCTCATACGACCGCGAGCCCTCGCGCAGCGCAATCGGGCTTATCCCCTGCCCGACATACGCCGAGTAATTCTGGCAAAGCGCCTTCATGAAATACTTGAAGTCGCCGCCGTCCATGCACATATGGTTCTCAACGATGCACAGCGTCGAGCCGCCGTCCTTATAGAACACGGCGACCTTCATCTGCAAGTCGCTGTCCGGCGGGATGTACTGCGTCAGGAAATCGTTGACGGCCGTCTCGAGGTCCTCCGGGTACGCGACGGTCAGCACATCCTCAATCGTATAGGGCTTGACCTCCCAGTACGGGGAGATGTGGTTGTCGTGGAAGCTCGAATGCAGCACCGGCGCCTTTTCAAAAAAGCAGATGAGCACGGTTTTCAGCGCTTCTATGTCAATTTCAAAATCATAATGCAGCTCGACGTGCACCATCCGGTCGTTGAAATCGCGGAACAGGTAGTGCATTTTGTCCCAAAGCTCTGCGTTCAGTTTTCGTCCCATGCCTGTTCCACCTCCGGGTCATATTTGTATTTCGCGTTGTTGGAAATCACCGCGACGGCGAGGATAAGGTCGACCAGCACGGCAAGCGGCACCAGCAGCCAGCCCGGGCTCCACGGCAGGAGGTGCAGGCCGCCGAGGACCACGAAAAGCATCGTCGCCGCAACGGGGATGTAAACCAGATAGTTGACGATGCGCAGCTTTTGCCGCGTCACCTGCGCGTAGACCGCGTCGGCCAACAAAATCCCGACGACGCCCGCGGGGAAAATGACCCAGGCCGCCGAAAGGCCGGTAAACATCAGCACAACCAGGAAAACGGCCGTGTCGGCGCACATGACGGCGAGCGCCAGCAGCACGCGCGCAATGGGGTGCATCAGGCGGCGCATCGCGGTAAAGCGCGCGACGCCCACGCCCAAAAGGAACACCGCCCACAAAAGGAAGCCGTCGGCAAAAATAAGCCAGGTCAGCCGCCAGGCGTCCGTTAAGAAGCTTACGGACAGGAACAGCACAAGAAGGAGTACGGCGAGCGCCGGCGTGCCGAACAGCATGACCTTGTTGACCAGCTTTTTGCGCCGTTCCTTTCGGTCCTCGGCGCAGAAGCGCGCATAGCCGTCCGAAAGGTCCGGGAATTCGCTGATTAAAAGGTCGGTGAGCACCTTGTCGTCCCGAAGCCCCGCGTGCGTGACCTCGGCGGCGCGCGCGGTCATTTGGTCGAGCACCCGCCGCTTATAGCGGTACAGCGTGCCGTTCTTGTCCGGCGCGCTTTGCAGCGCGTGCTCAATGTAATCGATGTAGTTGTTTTCCATGTATACCTCCCGTTTGCAAAACCCTCGAAAGATTTGGCGTTCGTTTTTTCTACTCTACCGGCAACCGCAGCGTTTGTCTATCGATTCTGCTTTACAGCAGGGCGAAACCGCCGGTTGCGCGCCGGGCTTACCCCTCTTCAATCACAATGCCGCGCGCGGCGCGCTGCTCGGCAAGCTCTTTTGTAATGCGCTCTTTCTTTTCGCCGACCAGGTCATAGAAGAACAGCGGGATAATGCACAAAATCAGGGAAATGGCCGGGATGATGGAGATAAGCGAGAACATACCCGTGCGCACGGTCTCGCTCATTTCGAGCGGGTTTGCCGTGACGGAGGCGTTGATGCTCGCAACGTCCAGATGGACAATCATGTACATGACGATGATAAAGCTGGTGCTGATGGCGTTGCCGAATTTCGCAATGAAGCCCTGCACCGCCGCGCCAAGCCCCGTCGCGCGCACGCCGGTTTTCCACTCCATATAGTCGAGGCAATCGCCGAGCATCGCGTAGGTGCAGATGTTGATGGCGCCGAGCGGAATACAGGAAATGACGAAAAACGGCACGCACCACAGGAAATTGTCATAGCCGATGAACCAGATGGCAAGGCTGGAAACCGCGCCGAGCACGCAGGTGCCCATGATAATCTGTTTGTAGTTCCAGCGCTTGAAGAGCAGCGGCATCACAAGCATCGTGCCGAACATACCCGCGGCGCTTGCGACCTGGAAAATGGTCGAGACGAGGCTGATGTTGCTTTGCAGCGCCGCCTCCTTCTCCGCTAAGGAGAGCCCGGTTAAATCGCCGCCGATATAGATGCTGTAGCGCGCGACGTGGACCGCGCCGGCCTGGTACATATACCGCGCGGCGGAAAGCACGCCCATGAGCGCGGTGAGCATCAGCGGCTTGCAGCGGAACAGGCGGCCCAAGGCGGTCTGCTCGCCCTTTTTACGCTTGGGCGGATTCGGGATGGAGACGCGCTCCTTGGTTTTAAAGTAGACGCGCGCAAACAGCAGGTTGCCGATAACCGAGCAGAATATGACGATGGAGGTATACTTTGCCTTTTCGAGCTCCGTACCGCTCAGGCTTAAGCGTGCAAGCAGCGGGCCCATAACCATAAACAGCGCAATCGGCACGGCCGAGCCGACGCCGTTCGCCGTCCGGCCGCGGCTGATGATGACGCCGCGCTCGTCCGGGTTCGGGGTCAGGGCGTTCGGAAGCCCCCAGAACGGCACGTCGCAAACCGTATACGCCATATCCCACAGCACGTAGGTCACAGCCGCGTAAACCATGAGCCCCGTTGGGGAGATGTTCGGCGACTGGAACAAGAGGACGGTGAGAATCGCCACGGGAATGGGCGCATACAAAAGGTACGGCCGCATTTTCCCGCCCTTCGGGTTCACGCGGTCCATAATATAGCCCATGATGGGGTCGTTAAAGGAGTCCCAGATGCGCGCGAACAGCATCAGGAACAGGACGAACAGCGGCGTGAGCTTCATGACATTCATGTAGAAGTCCGAAATGTACGAACTCATCATGGCGTAGACCATGCCCTGCCCGAACGCACCGACACAGTAGGCGAACCACTCTTTTTTCGGCGAATAGGTTTTCATTGGTTTCCTCCCTTTTCGTTTATACAATGGTCGGCGGCACGGGCAAGTCCGCGTCGCTGTCCGGATACCCGTCGTCGTACAGCGCGCCTTCTATCACCTCGTCGAGCCCCGAAAGCCCCTTGAAGCGCCGCAGAACCGGGCGCACCCGGCGGTACAGCGCCATAAAGGACGCATACTCCGGCGTGCCGGGGGCGTAGGGCTCGTCGCCGCCGTAGAGGTTGCGGATAAGCGCGAGCATGAAGTCCTTTAAGTACACGCCGCGCATTTCGGGCGCAATTTTCGTCGCGCAGAAAAGCAGACGCCCCGCCTTTTGAAAGGTCAGCCGCTCCATCATTTTCCCCGCCAGGTGAATGGGCACGCGCAGCTTCCAGGCGGTCTCGGTCTGCAGGCCGAAATCCGGGGCAATCTTGCAAAACCGGCGGATGTCGTTTGCCGCGGCGTCCAAAATGTCGCGCAGCATGAATTCAAAGTGGTCAAGGCTGTACTGCATATAGGATTTGCCGCCGAGGTCCCAGTCAATCCGGTCGAGATGCACGGTGCGCACGGACAGCGTCTGCTCCGTAAGCGTCATGTGCCGGATGGGGCTCGGGTAGCAGATAAGGCTGCCGGTATTGATGTCAAATATGCGGTTGCCCTTCTCAGAGTCAAAATATTCAATGCTCTGCATATGCGTGTGGCCGGTGAACATGAAGTGCACGCCCGCGTCGGCAAGCTCGGAAGCGACCTGCTCATGGTTGCCGATAAGGTCGTCGGGGCTTGTAAACGCATATACGGGGCTTGGCGGCAGCAGCGGATGGTGCCCCATCGCCAGCAGCACGTCGCCGCTTTTCCGACCGATTTCCAGCTGCTCTGCAAGCCAGCGGCGCTGGTCCTCGTCATAGCCGTGGAACCCGCGCTCCCAGCCAATCCCGTCGTCATTGAGGGCGAACAGCCGGTAGCCCGGCGCGAGCTGCGAGACGTAGGAAAAGCTTTTTTCGTGGACGGAAAGCGCCGTCGCGGGGCCGAATTCCCAGTACACCTGAAGCAATTCCGATTTGGGCAGCCCCTCGGCTCGGTACTCCCCTTTTTCGGCGGCGTATTTTTTCGGGTACGGGCAGGTGTCGTGCGTCGCCGTGAGGACGAAAACGCGCTTGCCGCCCGCCTGCAGGCGGCGCAGCTTCTCGCGCATGGCGTAATGCCCTTCGCGCTCGCCGTCGCAGACCAGGTCGCCGGTCACAAGGACAATCTCCGTTTCGGTGTCGGCGAGCAGCAGCTCGGTAGCCGCGTCCAAAATCGCGCCGCTCTCCGCCACGCATTTCTGGTCGTATTTGGCGCGCCGTTCCCAGGCCTCCCCTTCCGGGCGCAGAACCTCGGACGCATAAAAATGGGTATCCGTAATCTGGTAAAACCGCAGCATGGCCGTCCCCCTTTTTGCAGAAAAGAAAACCGCGCACAGCGGGAAAAGCCCCGCCGTGCGCGACCGGTTCAGAACAGATTGCCGACAAGCCCGCCGAGCAGCGAGTCGTTTTGCGTGGTGGGGACCTCGCCCCAGACCTGGATGTAAATCTCGCGGCCGTGCTCGTAGTCCTTACCGGCCTCCGGCGTCGTCGCAATTACAATCCCGGCGGTGTGCGAGCCGTCGTTTTCCCGTTCGACGCGGGTGCACTTAAAGCCGCGGCTGACAAGAAGCTGGACCGCCGCGTCATACTGCATCCCGGAAACATCCGGCAGCGTGACGTACTCCACGCCGCGGCTGACGACAATGGTCAGCTCCGAGCCCTTCGGCACCTGCTGGCCCTCCGCCGTTTTCTGGGAAATAATCAAATCGCTTTCGACCGTATCGCTGTAATCATATTCCACCACGAATTTGAAGCGCTCGTTTAAGACGGTATCCGCCTGGATGCGCGAATAGCTCTGCCCGACAAAATTGGGCACCTCCACAAGCTCCGATGAGGCCGCCGTTGTGTCGGCCGGCTTTTCCGAAGCGGGCGTGCGGGTCACAAACAGATAAATGCCCAGCGCGACAAGGCCAATCGCAAGGCACACGCCGAAGGAAATGAGCAGTGTGCGGGTCTGCTCCTGCTTGCGCAGCATTTCCCGGCGCAGCTCCTCCTTGCGGCGGCGCTCCGCCTCCTCGGCGTCGGTCGTCACCGCCTCCACGGCCTCTTTGACCTGCTCCTTGCGCGCAACCATAACCTTCGGCGAGCCGGAAAGCTCCTCCCGGTAATCGTCCACGGACGCCGTGCGGTCGTCGGGCGCAATGGCCATCGCGTTTTGGATGGCGCTGACGGCATACGCCGGCAGCGTTTCGGCAAATTTCGGCGGAATCATCAGCTTGTCGTTGGCGACGCGCTCCGTCGCCTCCTGCGGGATGCTGCCGATAAGCATCCGATACGTGACCGCGCCGAACGCGTACACATCGGTCCACGCGCCGACGGACCCTTCGCGGCTGTACTGCTCAATGGCGGCGTACCCGGAAAACAGCTCGCTTTCAAAGCCGGTTTCCAGCACCCGCGCGGCCGGAATCATAAAATCGGTCAGGCGGATTTTCCCGTCGCGGCCGAGGCGCAGCGTGTTGGGCGAAATGCCGCAATGGTACACGCCCAGCGCGTGCAGCTTCGACACCGTGGAAACCACCGGCATCAGCAGCGTGCGCGTCTGCTCAAAGCTCAAATACCCCGTGCGGCTCTTCAGCAGAAACTCCCGAAGGGAAATGGTCTCGACATATTCCGAAATCGCATACGCCGTGCCGTTGTCCTCCACAATATCGAGCACGGGAATCATCGCCGTCATCCCGCGCAGCCGCGCAAGCTTGCGCCACAGCTCCAAAAAGTCGGCCAGGCCGTCATGGAACAGAAGCTCGCTGCCGACCTTAATGCGCAAGGTCGGGTCCTCCGACGTGCGCACAACGTGCTGCTCCGGCAGAAATTCCCGAATGATGACCGTCGATTTGCGTTCGCGGTCCCAGCCAATGTAGGTTGCGCCGTCGCCGCCGGACGAAAGCATTTTCCCGACGACATACCGGCTGCCCACCAGCGCGCGCAGCGGCAGATAGGGCGCAAACTGCGGCGTGTCGGCCGAAAAGCCGCAATACGGGCATTGCTTCGCGTCGCCAATCTCCCGCATACAGCCCATGCACAGCGTATCGAGCATAAGCGTTGACCTCCCAAATGGAAACGGTACCGTTTCGTATAGATAACCTATATAATCATACCAAATCCAAAGTCGTTTTGTCAAGATTTCCGAGCGACGCCGGCACGAAAACGGCGCGCAAACGCAGAAAAACACCGGCGCTCCTTTGCACCGGTGTTTTTCCGTCAAAAAATAGAAAGGAAAGAGAGGAAAAAAGGAAAAAGCGAAGGTTGAAATTTACGAGGCGAAGCGGCCGTTTACGGAAATGAACGCGCCGCCGAAGCGGGTGAAATCGTAAAAATGCACGGTCGGGCGGAAGGCGTTTTCGGATGCGTTCAGCAGCTTTTCGGACACGTGCGTGTTGAAAAAGGCAACGATGGGGCCCATGCAGAACGCCGTGACGACCGTACCGACGCCCACGGGACCCGCAAGCAGGAACGCGACGCCCGTGCAGACGACGTCGGTGAGCACCCGGCACCATTTGTAGGGAATGGGGCTTTTGTCGCGCAGGACAAAGCCGACCGCGTCATACGGGCCGACGCCGAGCGACGCCGTAAAAAACAGCGACGCCGAAAGGCTTAAAAGCACCACGCCGCAAAGCATGAGGACAAGCCGCACGGGAAGCGCCGTGGGCGCGGGCAGGAAGCGGTCGTAAATCGCGGTGAAAAAGTCGCAGACATACCCGACGCCGACCATATTGATGACGGTGCCGAGATTGATAAGCTTTTTGGAAAAGCGCGCCACAAAAAGCAGCAGCACGGCGTTGACAAGCATCTGCCAGAAGCCGAAGCTCAGCCCGAGTTTCGCGCTGACGGACATATTCAGGGCCGTAAACGGGTCCACGCCCATCCCGGAAAACGAAAAAACGGAAATGCCAAAGCCCATAAGCAGGATGCTGCACAGCATCATGCCGATTCGGCGTTTGCCGTGCGTGCTGTGTAAAATGGTTTTCGGTTGCATTTGTCTGAGAATCTCTGCCATGGTATTGCCTTTCCTCTTGTGCTTGTTGCATAACTGCAAGTCTTTGAATTTGGCAATAGTATACAATCCAAATTCCGCTTTGTCAACAAAATAACGGGACTTTTCGGCGGTGTTCGGCAAGTTCCCCGTATTATATGATTTGACCAATTCACGCCTGTTGTTTTTGTTGAATATGACTAAACTACGTGGGTGAATCCGGCGAAATCGGCGTAAAAAAACCGGCTGGCCGATGCCGGGGAAACCCAGCAGCCAACCGGTTTGCATGTAAAAAATCGGACGTGAACGGTGATTCACAAAATTGTGCCGCCGCCGACGACCGTGTCGCCGTCATACAGCACCGCCGCCTGCCCGGGCGTGACCGCCCGCTGCGGCGTGTCGAAGCGGATGCGAAGCCTGTCTGCCCCGGTTTGCTCGACCGTGGCGGGCTGTTCCGCCTGGTTGTACCGAATCCGCACCGCAAGGCGGACCGGCGAAGGGAATGCGTCGCAGGCGGTCAGATTGAGCTCGCCCACCTCCACCGTATCGCAGAGCAAATCCTGCGAAAAGCCGAGGCGCACGCAGTTTTCCGAAACATCCTTTTTCACGACATACATCGGCGCGGGCAGCGCGAGCCCGAGCCCGCGGCGCTGGCCGACGGTGTACCGGATAATCCCTTTGTGCTGCCCGAGCACACGGCCGGAAAGGTCCGTAAAGTCCCCCGGGGGGAAGGTTTTGCCCGAAAAGCGCTCGATAAACGCGGCGTAATCGCCGTCGGGGACGAAGCAGATATCCTGGCTCTCCTTGCGGTTCGCGCTTGCAAGCCCCTGTTCGTGCGCAAGCTCGCGGACCTGCGGCTTGGTCAGCTCCCCGAGCGGGAACCAGACGCGCTCGAGCGCTTCTTTCGACAGTGTATACAGCACATAGCTCTGGTCCTTGCTTTTGTCGGCCGCCTTTTGCAGCAGCACGCGGCCGCCCTGCCGCACGGTGCGCGCGTAATGCCCCGTCACAATCCGCGCCGCGCCCGATTGCAGCGCGCGCTCCAAAAAGGCGCCGAATTTGATAAAGCGGTTGCAGACGACGCAGGGGTTCGGCGTTTGACCGGCCGCATACGCGGCCGCAAAGCGCTCCATGACCTCGCGGCGAAAGGTGTCGCGAAAATCCCAGACGGTATGGGGCATACCCAGGGACGCGCAAATTTCGGCGGCGGCGCCGGCCTCCGCAAAAGCCTCGTCGCAAAGGCGCATCGTCGCGCCGAAGGCGTCGCCCGCCCCTTTTGCCAAAACGGCCGCCGCAGAGGAATCCACCCCGCCGCTCATGGCGACGGCAAGCTTCTGCTTCTCCATGTCAGCCGCCCAGCGCAATCATCGCGTCAATGCAGCCGCGCGCCTTGGAAATTGTCTCGGCGTCGAGGAAAATCTCCTCGCCGCCCCGGCCCGCAACCGCATTGTAAACGTCCGTCAGCGTGGACAGCTTCATATCCGGGCAAAGCAGCTTTTTCGACAGCGGGTAAAAGCGCTTGTCCGGGCAGTCGTAGGAAAGATGCTCGGCGATGCTCATTTCCGTTCCGATGAGAAATTCCTTGCAATCGCTTTTTTTCGCAAACTGCATAATCCCCGCCGTTGAGCCGACGTAATCGGCATGGCGCGTGACCTCCGGCAGGCATTCGGGGTGGACGAGCAGCAGCGCGTCCGGGTGCCGGCGCTTGGCCTCGAGCACCTCGTCTTCCCGCACCAGCGTATGAATCGGGCAGCCGCCCTGCAAAAAGTGGAAGCGCTTTTCGGGAATTTTGCTTTGCACGAACGCGCCGAGGTTGCAGTCCGGGATAAACAGAATTTCCTCCTGCGGCAGCTTGCGGACAATGTCCACGGCGGACGACGAGGTCACGCAGACGTCGCAGACGGTCTTGAGCGCCGCCGTCGTGTTGATATAGGCGACGACCGCGCAGCCGGGGTGCTGCGCGCGGGTCTTTTCGATAAGGTCGGGCGTCATCTGCTCGGCCATCGGACAGCCCGCCTGCGCATGAGACAGCAGCACGCGCTTTTCGGGCGACAAAATCTTGACCGTTTCCGCCATGAAGCGGACGCCGACCATTAAAACGGTCCTTTGCGGCGCGGACTTTGCGCGGACGGACAGCGCATAGCTGTCGCCGGAAAAATCGGCGACCTCCAAAATTTCATGCGCCGTATAGCTGTGCGCCAAAATGCACACGTCGTTTTCCTTTTTTAACCGGAGAATTTCCTCCTGGATGTCCCGAATCATGCTGACGCCCCTTTTTCTGAAAGTTCCCTATCATCATACGAAAAAGACGAAAAAAAATCAAGTGCGAAAATCTGTCAGCGGCAAAAGAAAACGGACCGCCCTCCGCCGGACGGTCCGTTTTTTTGAAAAAGCTTTACACCTGTGCTGCGGCTTCCTTTTCCTTGAGCGCACGGTAACGCGCTTCCAGCTCGCCGAAGTGCGTGTAGTTTTCCGCCTGCGTCAGCACGCGGGAGGCGTCGAGATACGGCTTTGCGGAACGCGTATAATTGACGCGCTTGTCCTGCTCGGTGCGAATCTGCTTATTAAGCGCCTTAAATTTATTCTTCAGCGCCTTCAGCTGCGCTTTGAGCTCCTTTTGCGCGGCCTTGTCCTTGCGGTCGCCCGCTTCAAACAGGCGCTTGTACAGCTGCTCCTCTTCCTTGTCATAGGCCTCTTCGGTGACAAGCAGCGCGTTCAGCGGCGCTTCGTCCGGCGTTTCCACCGCCATCCCGTTCGGGTAATACTTATCAATGTACTTGCGCGCCGTCAAACGCGTGCGGCAGAAATGCACGCGGTAGTTGCGCAGCTCCTTTTGCGCGTCGTTCCGTTTCGGCAGCGCCTTGGCCTCGCGAAGGTCGGCGCGCAGCTCCTTGAGGCTTGCGTCGCGAAGCCCCGCAAGACCCGCCGCATAGATTGCCTTAGCGTCGGCCAGTTCCCGTGCGCCCGCCTCGCTTTCAAAGCGGTTAAGCTCGTTGAGCACAAAGGGCGCGAGCCGGATTTCCTGGTTGCGCGCCAGCTGTTCTTTTCTTTCTTTTTTGGCGGCGGCAACCGCGGCGAGGTTCTTGGTCTTTTTCGCCGCCTTCAGCGCGTCTTTCGTGACCTTCACGGGTGTTTCCTGCGAGAGACTCTTGGCGCGGTCCACCATCTCGACGACCTCGCACAGGTCGTCGTCGGTCAAATTGCCGTTGCCGAAATCCTCAAAAAACGCGCGAATCTTTAAAACGCGGACCATGCCCTGCTGCTTGATTTCCGTCAAATCATAGAAGAAATACGGCAGGACGTTGATGAACGCGCCCACCATGGAGGCGACAATCAGCACGCCGCAGACGGTTTGCAGGATATCGCCGTCATACAGCGAGAAATACGCGATACTCGACGTGTCCGTATCGGCAATCACATCGCTGACCAGGTTGCCGTTGCGCAGGACCTTGTTCATAACCGACGGGTCGTTGAGCACCTGGGCGGCGGTCGTCTCGTTGATGCCGAAGCGGTCGTACAGGAAGTTGACAATGCCGCTGCTCGCAACCGTCACAAGGCCGCCGACGGCGGTAATGGTCGAGAACATACCGTCAATGCGCTCGCCGCTGACATACTGCTGGTAATCGCGGATGTCGGCATTAATGGAGGGCGTCAGAATCTGCATGAACGCGTTCATCAGGTTGTTCATCCAGTAGCAGACCACCAAAAGCAGCAGCGGCACCCAGGTTGTCAGCGCGCTTGTGTCCGCGCCGCTCATGTCGATGATGCGCACGACCGGGAACATAAGCCCGATAAAGACGATATTCATCACATTGGTGCCGATGAGGACCACCCGCTTGCCCCACAGGCGGATAAAGACGGGCGCAAGCAGCATACCTACAAGCCCGGCGTTCTGGCAGAACAGCGTGATAATGGTATACGCCGAGCTGCCGCAGATGCCGCCGTAGGTATAAAGCCAGGTCAGAACGTTGGTCATGGAGGTTTCCAAGAACCCGAGCCACGTCGCCATGGCAATGACCCAGAAATATTTGTTGCGCAGAACCTCGCGCAGGGAGTCCATGAAGCGAATCTGGATGACGTGGGTGCGCGCCTGGACAATCTTTTCCTTGGTGTTGGCGTACACCACAATGCTCAAAACGACCGAAGCGATGGCAACCGGCGGATATATGTAGCGGAACAGCCGGATATCATACAGGTTGTCGTTGGTCAGAAGCCCCGCGAAAATGGGCATGGCCAGATTCAAAATGGAGGGCGCAAGCGAATAGACGACGCCCTTGATGGTCGAAACGTCCGCACGCTCCTGCGTATTGGGCGAAAGGACGTGAATCAGGTTGTCGTACGCTTCCGTAAAGAAATAGTAGAAGAAATTCTGGAAGAAATTGAACAGCAAAACAAGCGCGCAGGTGACGACGTAGGCCTTCTCCTCGCCGAAAATCGTCCCCTCGCCGAACAGCGCGCCGAACCGGTTATACGGGAACCAGACGAACAAAATGGTGACGATGGCGCTGGGGATGCCCATCTTCACAATATACGGGCGGTATTTGCCCTCCTTGCTGCGGGTGTTGTCGATGATGTTGGCGCGGATGCCCGACAGCGGGATGTTCACAAGCACCGAAATGAAATACAGGATGTACACGTGCAGCGGCTTGATGCCTATCGTGTTGCCGATAAGCGTGTTGGACGCCGACAAAATCGTGTTCATCGCCATAACGGCGAGGAACTTGACGCCGATGCCGCCCGCCGAATAGGAGACAATCTCCTTATACGGCATATACCGCCCCGCAGGCGGTTCGTTCCAGTGTGCGCGGACCATGCGCGCCAGGTTTGAAACCGTGGCGGCGAGCGACCGCTTTTGGGTGGTCTTTTCCAAGTGTTTTCGCCCTCTTCTCTTTTTTAAAGGTTCTGTGCTTTATATTTCAGCAGGGTCCTCGCCCTGTTTAAGCCAGTCGACCGAAAAGGATACAAAATGAATCTCCCGGCATTTCGTATCCGGCTCGTACAGCGCGCCTATTTTCCCGTCGGGAAGCTCGGTCAGGCAGCTGTACACGAATCCGCCCGGCTTCAAAAGGCGGCTGTACGGGAAGGTTTCGCCGTCATCCTCCGACAGGCGGACCGTACCGTTTTCGCGCGCCTTGCGCTCGGCGGGATTTAAGAAAACGACGGTCGGCTTTTCGGTGCCCGCAAGTTTTAGAACGGACATCTGGCACACCGGCTGCGGCAGGCTGTCGTCCCAGGTGAAATCCGCAAAATGCGCGCCGCCGTCCCTGCTGTACGCCACGGCGGTGCTGCGCCGCGGGTCGTGGTTGCGCATAAACAGCTTGAGCGTCCCGTCGGCCTGCTCTATCAGCTGCGACTCCGTGAGCATATCCTTTTGCCCGATTTTCCGGCAATTCAGGCGCTTCCCGCGCATTTCGCGCGTGTTATTGGGGCTTTCGCCCAGGGTCCAGGTCTCGCCGCCGTCGTCGCTGTAAATGACCGTGCAGGAAAGGCGAAGCGGAAATTTGCGCGTTCCGAAATAAATGGGGAACACAATGCGCCCGGCGAACGCGCCGTGCTCGAGCACAATGCCGCGCCCGGGGCCGGGACCGATAAAGCTCATATACGGCAGCTTCACCTGCCGGTTCAGCGAAACGGGCGTGGACCAGGTCTCCCCGTCGTCGTCGCTGTAACACAGCATCAAATAGGACGTGCGCTCCTCGCGGAACGCGCCGCCGGTGAACAGATTGCCGCAAAGCTTGCCGTTTTTGCGGACGTCGCCGCCCGGCGTGACGGTATAGGGCGTTTCGCCGCCGTTTTTCGTAACAAGGCGGTCGTTCCGCCACAAATAACGGCGCGCGCGGCCTTTGACGCACCGTTCGCCCTCCGGCGTTTCGCCGACGCACACACGGCTGTTGCGGATGCCGACGCCGGCGGGCGTGTGCGAATACAGCATCAAAATGCGCCCGGTCTTCGGCACGTACGCAAGGCACGGGTCGATTGCCGCCGAGGCGTGCATTTTCCGGTCGCCGTGTTCGCGCACGGCAACAATATACTTTCCCCAGGTCCGGCCGCCGTCGAGGCTGCGGCGCACAACCTTGTCAATGCGGTTGGGGTTGTCCATTCCCGAGCAGACGCGCGCGTCCGCGCACGCAACGACCACGCCGGTTTTCGTCGTGACCATTGAGGGAATGCGGTAATACGGCGCAGGACTCCCCTCGCCGGGACCGAATACAACTTGCGGCTCCATACGCGCGCTCCTTTCTGTATAGCCTTATTACTATACCATATTTCCCGTTTCCTTGCAAGGCGTCTTTTGCGCCGGCGGACGTGTTCCGTTTAACCGTTTTGTAACCAAATTATAAATTGGTTACAAATCTTGTTTTTTTTGAAATATTCTATATAATAGTAGACAGCCGCGCACAAAATCCGGAAACGTGCGCGAACCTGCGGTAGAGGATGAGGTTATGGACCGGACGCGATTTATGACAAAGCTTACGCAGCTGCGCGAGCTGATGGTCACGGGTCGCTATATGATGGGGCTGTTTATTGTGGCCGCCGTCTTTGCTATAACGGAATGGAACGTCCCCGGGGTGCTGGTATTCGCCTGCATCACGGGTGTGACCCTTGTTATCTGCGACGACCTGCTTGCGACGTTCATGCCCTTCATGCTCGTCTGCCTCATCGCCGCCAAGTGCTATAACTCTTACAGCATATTCATCCAGTACGTCCCGCTCGGGATAGTGCTGATTCTCTGTTTGCTGCTGCATTTCATTCTGTATTGGAAAAAGCTCTCCTTTAAAGGCTCGCTGACACGCTCCATGCTGTTCGTTTCCGTCGCGGTAACGCTCGGCGGCGTGGGCGTGATTTCCAAGGAGGAATATTTCAGCGGCGTTTCCATCTTCAACATTTTGGCGCTGGGCTTCGGCATGGTTCTTTTGTACGGCATATTTTACACGCACCTGACGCCGCGCAGAAGCTATTCGCTGATTGAAAAGGTAACGCTTATCATGGTCATTGCCGGGTGCTTTGCAAGCCTTGTGACCATCGCGTTTTACATGATAAACATCAACGAGGTTTTAGAGACGCGCGACCTGCTGTATATGCAATGGCGCAACAACTACTCGACCTTTTTGATGCTCTGTATCCCCTTTGCGTTCCTGCGCGGGAACAAGCAGCCCTACTCCATTGTGCTTGGGTTCGTGTTTTATTTCTGCATTTTGCTGACCGGCTCGCGCGGCGGCATGGTCTTCGGCGCGGTGGAAATGCTCATGTGCTGCGCGCTGTTTATCCTGTACGACCGCAGGCGGCGGCTGACCTACATCACCATTTGCGTGTGCATCGTGTTCGCCCTGCTCATTTTCTCGAGCGAATTCATCAGCTTTTTCGGTTCGACCATCGACCGGCTGCTGTCCGCCATAAACGGCGTTCTTATCGGCGAGCAGCAGGAGGTGCGGTATTACCAGTATATGCGCGGCATCGGGGACTTTTTGCACCACCCGGTTTTCGGCACGGGCATCGGCTACATGGGTAACCGCGACGTGTACGCGGGCGCGGACTTTTCGGTGGCGTGGTATCATTGCTCGCCCATCCAGATTGCCGGCAGCTTCGGCGTCGTCGGGATTTTGGCGTATTCCTACCAGTTCATCCGCCGGCTTCTGCTGCTTTGGAAAAGGCCGACGATGTTCAACATGACGGTCTTTCTTTCCTACATCAGCCTCGAGCTGATGTCGCTTGTGAACCCCGGGATTTTCAGCCCCATCCCCTACCTGCTGATTGTCACGATGTTCTTTGCCATTGTCGAGCGCTGCAACGAGGGCGAGCCGCAGGAAAAGATTTCGACGAGCTCGAAAGAGCACCACGAAATTGCCCCGGAGGAACACCCCGCCGAGCAGCCGGAACCGGAACCCGCCGCAAAATAAAACGGACCTTTGTCCGCATAAACCGACCGTACAAGCAACCGGACGGCTTCTGCCGTCCGGTTGCTTTATTTTCCCCAACGCGCAGCGCCCCGGCGGTTTTGCCGGGGCGCTGGGAATTGGGTTTATGCTGTTGGCTTGTTCATCAGACAAATGGATTCAGCCTTTTGCTTATGCATCCGACTTATTGATTCAACCTGTCTGTTTCGTTCGCTTAGATATCCATCCAGCCGTTGCTGTTGTTTGCTTAGATGTCAATCCAACCGTCGTTTCCGCCGTCAATCAGGTCGGTGCCCACCGTAATGGGAGATACCGACGCGATGTCCTCCTCAAGGTCAAAATGCGTCGTTTGGAAGTCCGGCGCGGTGTAGCTTTTGGCTTGCATATCGTTTCCCCCTTCTATCAGGCGTTCATCTCGCGCCACGCGTTTGCGGCCGCGTCGTAATTCGTCGCAACCGGCGCGACAATCGGCGCGTCGTACCAAACGTAGGCCGTCTGTCCCGCGGCGGTCGTGTAGGCAATATAGGCGCTGCAAACGATGTCCTCGGTCTGCTCGCTGTGCCTGATGCCCTTAATAATGCAGCCGAAATAGGCGTCCGCATCGTCGTCGGTCTTTTGGATGTAGTCGGTGTCCGCCGTCTTCCAGCCCGCGGGCAGCGCCGTGCCGTTTTCCACGGCCGCCTGCGCATCGGCGAGCGTCGCCCGGTCGCTTTCGTTGGCCGCGACGAAGCCGACCGCCGTAATCGTCGTGCCGCCGCTGCCGTTGTCAAAATACAGGTCCCAGGCCGTGTCCGGGATGGACGAAATCAGCCGGTAGTCAAACGCGTCCGCAATGTCCCCGTTTTCCGCCGTGAAGCGCACCTGCGAGCGGTCCTTGGCGAGCGTGGGCGACACGCCGACAAAGCGAATGTCGTTTCGCTCTGCATACGTTTCGGCATAGCTGCCGGCTGCACCGTATATCGTAACATTTTCGCAGTCCAAAAATGCGCTTTCTTCGATATACATAACACTTTCCGGGATGAATACGCTCGTAAGCGAAGTGCAGCCCTCAAACACCTGATGCGGGATTTGTGTTACGCCATTGGGAATTTTGACTTGCGTCAGC
>DVMW01000035.1 GCA_018714805.1 Candidatus Fimenecus excrementigallinarum | reverse complement strand
ATAAAGGTTCTTGGCATATTAAAAAACAAACGAGCATGGAAATATATTCCTTTAAAATATGTCGATATGTCTCACGAAAATATAAACAAATGGAAAGTTCTTGTACCACGTGCGAATGGTTCAGGTGCTTTAGGTGAAGTTTTATCTACGCCGTTAATCGGCGAGCCGTTAATCGGCTATACACAATCATTTATTGGTATAGGTTCTTTTGATACAGAGTATGAAGCGATTGCAGCCATTAAATATATAAAATCAAAATTTGCACGCGTTATTTTAGGGGTACTTAAAGTAACTCAAGATAATGATCGAGGTGTTTGGAAACTGATCCCCCTTCAAGATTTCACTCCATCCTCTGACATTGACTGGTCAAAATCTGTCCACGAGATTGACCTCCAACTTTATCGAAAATACGGCTTGGATGAGAATGAGATCGACTTTATCGAATCCCATGTAAAGGAGATGGCATAATGGCGGCAATCAAAATTCAAACAGCCACAAAAGTCACGCCGCAGTGTTATGCCTATACTACGCCCGGCGTACCGGCGCATGACGGCTGGACAAAGATTGGGTTTACCGAGCGGGATGTGGAAACCCGGATTAAGGAGCAAACCCATACCGTTGGAGTTACGCACAAGACCTGGTGGGCTATGCGTGCAGCGTTTATGACAGAACCTTACGGGACTTTTACAGACAAGGACTTTCACGCCTATCTGAAAAAACTGGGGATTTCCCGTGAAGAAGGCACCGAATGGTTTTTCATTGAACCCAATGCCGCCCGTGGGGACTTTATCGATTTTACGCAAAACCACGGCGTGGTATCGGAGGAAGATGCGGATGCAGTGATCTCCTATAAGCTCCGGGACGAGCAGGCGAAAGCTGTGCAGAAAACCATGGAGTATTTTACCGGACGGGAGGAGGCAGAATTTCTCTGGAACGCAAAACCACGTTTCGGAAAGACGCTCTCTGCTTACGACCTGTGCATAAATAAGCTTCAGGTAAAGAATGTTCTCATTGTGACAAACCGCCCCGCTATTGCAAATTCCTGGTATCAGGATTACGAGACGTTTTTCGGCCCGCAGTCCGGCTACCTGTTTGTCAGTAATGTAGACGGAATCCAAGACAGAAAGTTCGTCTACAGCCGTGAGCAGTACTTAAATAAAATTGACAAGAACACTAAGGGCTGTATTGAATTTGTGAGCTTACAGGATTTAAAAGGCTCAATCTATTTTGGTGGGCGGTTTGATAAACTCTCGGAACTTAGCGCCGACAAGGGACTGACATGGGATGTCCTTATCGTAGACGAAGCGCATGAAGGTGTAGACACCTATAAAACTGATACTGCATTTAATCATATCCGGCGAAAATGGACGCTGCACCTTTCGGGCACACCGTTTAAGGCTCTGGCAAATGACAAGTTCCCGGAAAGCGCCATCTACAACTGGACCTATGCCGACGAACAGAAAAAGAAACGCAATTGGGACGCTTCCAACGAGATTGAAAACCCCTATGCCAATCTGCCCAGGCTGTCCCTTTTCACCTATCAGATGTCCGATATCGTTCGTGACCGTGTGCAAAGAGGAATAGAGCTTGCGGAGGATGATGTCAAGGAATTTGCCTTTGACCTGAACGAATTTTTTGCAACAAATGAATCCGGGAAATTCGCACATGATGCGGATGTGGATAAATTCCTCGACGCGCTGACCCGGCAGGAGAAATTCCCGTTTTCTACCCCGGAACTCCGTAATGAATTAAAGCATACGTTTTGGCTCTTAAATCGTGTGGCAAGCGCAAAGGCTTTGGCAAAAAAGCTGAAGCTCCATCCGGTATTCAAAGACTATGAAATTATTCTTGCCGCCGGCGACGGAAGGCTGGACGACGATGACGAAAACGAGAAGTCCTTCGACAAGGTCACCAAGGCGATTGCTGCATATGACAAAACCATCACCCTATCCGTGGGGCAGCTGACAACCGGGGTGACGATTCCCGAGTGGACGGCAGTACTCATGCTCTCCAACATGGCAAGCCCGGCGCTTTATATGCAGGCGGCTTTCCGTGCGCAGAATCCATGCCTGTTTACGGACTCTGACGGCAACACCTACCGCAAACAAAACGCCTATGTCTTTGATTTTGACCCGGCCCGAACCCTTACGATTTTTGAGCAGTTTGCAAATGACCTTATCCCCGAAACTTCCGGAGACAAAGGCGATTTTGACAGCCGTAAACAGCACGTCAGAGAACTTCTCAACTTCTTCCCGGTCTATGGAGAAGATGATGAGGGCTCGATGATAGAGCTGGACGCAGAAAAAGTCCTCACGATTCCCCGCCATATACACGCAAGGGAAGTTGTAGAGCGAGGATTTATGTCCAATTTCCTGTTTGCCAATATCAGCGGTATTTTCGGTGCACCGAAAGAGATTATTGACATCATTAACAATATGCAGCCTCTTGAGGAACCAAAGAAATTAGCACCTGCCGCTGTAGATGAAAACACGGCGGATGGCCTGAATCTGAATGAAAACGGGGAGGTCGAGATTCCAAGGGAGCAGGTCATCGGAACCGCAAGCGACCTGTTTGGCCACAAAGTTTATGCCAACGTTGAGGACCGGCTGGCGGCGGCTGTCGAGGAAATTCAGAAGGATGCCGAGATGACGCCGAACCCGAAACGGGATGCGCTAAAAGAGCTGCGCGAGCGTTTTGCAAGGCCGATTGCCGATACGCTTATGGAATCTGCCCGAGAGCAGTATGGCAAAGATTTGAGAAAGTCCACCCAAAACCAGTTGGAGCGCAAGATTCAGGAAACCACCGATACCGTTGTAAACCGCGCGTACGGAGATTATACGATACGAGACCATCAGCTGGAGAAAGAACGTGATGACAAGATACGGGAGGCGCAGCAATGCGGCGCATCCATGACGGAAATCACAAAAATTGACGAGGAGTATGCAGACAGACGCCAGCAGGGCTACCGTGAGATGGTAGATAATATCCGCAAAAAGCTTCATAGCGAGGAAACCGTCAAAAAAGCGGCTGAGAAAATTGTGGAAACGGTAGAAACCGAGAAGCTGAAGGCAGAAAAAGATTCCATTGAGGGTAATATCCGTGACCATCTGCGCGGCTTTTCCCGGACAATTCCTGCATTCCTCATGGCCTACGGTGATGAAAGTACCACACTTGCAAACTTTGATTTGCTTGTGCCGGACGCGGTGTTCTGGGAGGTTACCGTAAATCCGCAGAACAAACAGGGCGTAACGCTGGAGCAGTTCCGTATGCTGCGGGACGGCGGAGACTATACGACAGAGTCCGGCGAAAAGAAGCACTTTGACGGGCACTTGTTTGATGAAGTCGTCTTTAACGATGCCGTACAGGAGTTTATGCGGAAACGTGCCGAGCTTGCAAACTATTTTGAACCCGACTGCAAAGGAGATATCTTCGATTATATTCCGCCGCAGCGCACAAATCAGATATTCACGCCAAAAAAAGTCGTGAAAGATATGGTGGACAGGCTCGAACAGGAAAATCCGGGTTGCTTTGACAATCCAGATGCAACATTTGCTGACCTCTATATGAAATCGGGAATGTATATAACAGAAATTGTGACAAGACTCTATCAGAGCAAACGCATGAAGGCCCTTTATCCCGATGACGTGGAGCGGCTGAACCGTATTTTTGCAAAACAGGTATATGGGTGCGCGCCGACAGAGATTATATATCGAATTTGTTTGCGTTACATTCTCGGATTCAGTGATGAAATCCACATAGAGAAAAACAACATACGCCTTTGTGATACTTTAGAGTATGCAAAGAACGGAACAATGGAAACGGAAATGAAAAAGCTGTTTAATCTATGATTTTCCATCCCTTCGGCACAGCCAAAACGATGAGACGTTCCTATTCTAAAGCAAAGGCGTTCTTTTGGCTGTGCCAATGCCAACAGGCTTTTTTAAAACCGCTCGCCGGGCGAGCGGTTTTGCTTATGCAAAAAAGCAGCGCCCGCTTATTTGGCGGGCGCTGCGGTGGGTATGCGGTGCGTTTACGCGGCTTGCGGCGCATATGCCATGCGTTTAACGCGCTTGCGGTACATATGCCATGCGTTTACGCGCTTGCGGTGCATATGCCATGCGTTTGTGCGGTTTGCGGTGGATATGCGGCGCATTTGCTTACAGTGGGTATGCGACACACTCACTTGCGGTGGGTATGCGGTTGTTTACGCGGCGGCTTGCGGCGGGTTGGGCTGGGCGTCGGTGCCCGGCTCGGTCGCCTCAGGGGCGGTTGTCTCGGGCACCGTTGTCTCGGGCACCGTCGTCGCCGGTACGGTGGTGCTCGGCACGGTGGTTTCCGGCACGGTCGTCGTCACGGGGCGGGTCGTGTGCGGCACGGTGGTCGTCTCGTCCTCCTCCCGGTCGCCGGTGTCCCTGTCCGAATCGGTATCGCGGTCATCGCTGTCGTCGTAATACGACCCCGTATTGACCGAGGACACAGACTCGGGCACCTCGCCGTAGATGAACATATGCAGGCGTTCCGTCGCGGCGGCCAGGTCGTAGCGCCAGACCCAGGCGCCCTCATAGATGCCGCCGATGGCGTTATCCTCGTCTCCGGGAACGACCAGCGTCTGGATGGTGAGGTCCTGCGTAATCATCGGGGCGTAGGACATAACCTCCGAGAACGAAAGGGAGGTTTCGCACATCCCCATGAACGTGCGCAGGAGGCTCGCGTACTGCGAGGGATTCACCTGACGCGCCTTGACAAGCAGCGCGCTTAACAGCTTGCGCTGGCGCTCCGCGCGCGCCACGTCGGAGTCGATGTTGCGGATGCGGGCGTACACGACGGCCTGCTCCCCGTTGAGGTGGACCATGCCGCTGCTCTCGAGGTACGGGAAATTCCGGTTGTCGTCGTCACCGATGTTGTTGATTTCCTTGCGTTCCTTTTCCGAAACCTCGACGTCCACGCCGCCGAGGATGTCAATCGCTTCGGCGAGCTTATAGAAATTCACCGTAACGTAGTCGGTGATGTTCATGCCGAAGTTCTGGTTAATCGTTTTGATGGCGAGCTCCGCACCGCCGAAGGCGTACGCGTGCGTAATCTTCTGGTTCTTGTGCCCGTCGATGGCCACATAGCTGTCGCGCAGAATGGAGGACAGCTTGACGGTTTTGTTCGCCTTGTCGACGCTGACGATGATGATGCTGTCCGACCGGCCGCTGAAGGAATTCTCATCGCGCGTATCCACGCCGAACAGCGCGACGTTGAAAATATCGGTTTCGCCGTACTTTTCCTCAATATCGGGCGTAATGCCGAGATTATCCTCGTCAATGTCGTTGCGGAAGCCGCTGTAAACGCCGTACACCGCGCCGAACGCGATTAAAGCGAGCAGCAAAAGCGCAAGCACGACATAAACGACGACGCGCTTCCATTTTTTCATGCCGAACCACTTTTTGCCGAACTTGCTGTTGCGGAACTTGCTGTTTTTCCGCTTTTCGGCGCGCGCGGCCTTTTTGCGCTGCTTCCTGCGCGCTTTGGCCTGCTCTTCCCTGTATTTCCGGTCGACCTTTGCGTCGAGTTTCCGTTCCAGTTCCACTTCCCGGTCCTCGGACCGGCGATGTTCGTTTGCCATACCGCACCTCTTTTATACTTCCCGCCGCCGGCGTAAAAGCGGCTTTCCCGTTTGTTGTTCCGACAAAATTCGTTTTATTATAGCCCATTCGCCGGTTTCTGTCAAATCCTGTTTTTCCCTGTCCGCAAAATGGTCAAAATCGCCATATCCCGCGCGCGCATCCGCCGCAAATTACACGCGAAAAACGGTTGTAAAATCCGGCGCGGGGTGATAAAATAAACAAAACCGGGAAATTTAGGCGGGAAGGCCTGTTTTCCCTTTTCGGAAAGGTGATGGTTCGTTTGCAGATGACGTTTCGTTGGTTCGGCAGCGGCAAGGACACCGTGACGCTCGAGCAGATTCGGCAAATCCCGGGCGTCGTCGGCGTGGTGCCGGCGCTGCACTATCTCCCCGCCGGGGAGCCCTGGCCGCTTGCGGACATTCTGAAAATGAAGGCGGAAATCGAACAGGCCGGGCTTACGATGGAGTGCATTGAAAGCGTCAATGTGCACGAGGATATTAAAATCGGCCTGCCCACGCGCGAGCGGTACATTGAAAATTACAAGGAAAGCATCCGCAATCTGTCGAAGGCGGGCGTCAAGGTGATTTGCTACAATTTCATGCCCGTGTTCGACTGGACGCGCACCAACCTTGCGCTGGCGACGGCGGACGGCTCGACCTGCCTTGCCTACGACGGGACGCAGATTGAGGGAAAATCCCCGGAGGAGATGTTCCGCGAGATTGACGACAACTCCAACGGCTACGCCATGCCCGGCTGGGAGACGGAGCGGATGCCGGAAATCAAGGCGCTGTTTGAAAAATACAGGGGCGTGGACGAGGAGACGCTTTGGCGCAACCTCATTTACTTTTTGGAGCAGATTATGCCGGTCTGCGAGGAATGCGACGTCAAAATGGCGATTCACCCGGACGACCCGCCGTGGGGCATTTTCGGCCTGCCGCGCATCATAACGGACATCCATGCCTTAAAGCGGCTGCTTGCGGCCGTGCCGAGCAAATACAACGGTCTGACGTTCTGCACGGGCTCTTTGGGCGCGAGCCTGCAAAACGACCTGCCCGCGATGATTCGGGAGGTCGGCGAGCGCATTTATTTCGCGCACCTGCGCAACGTGAAGGTCGAGGGCCGGCATTTCAACGAAACCGCGCACGAAAGCGACGCGGGGTCGCTCGATATGTACGAGATTGTCAAGGCGCTGCAGGACGTGGGCTTTGACGGGTATATCCGCCCCGACCACGGGCGGATGATTTGGGGCGAGGTCGCGCGGCCCGGCTACGGCCTTTTTGACCGGGCGCTCGGCGCGGCGTATCTCAACGGGCTTTGGGAAGCCGTGGAAAAACAGAAAGCGGGGAAGTAACATGATGCACCATGAAAGCTTAAAGGGCCGCGTTGCCGTTGTCACGGGCGGCGGCGGCGTGCTGTGCGGCGATTTTGCCAAGGCGCTTGCGCGCCAGGGCGTGAAGGTCGCCGTGCTCGACTTGAACGAAGCGGCGGCGCAAAAGGTCGTCGACGAAATCACCGCTGCGGGCGGCGAAGCGCTGGCGGTCCCCTGCAACGTGCTCGAGCCCGAAAGCATGGAGCAAGCGCGTAAGGTCGTCAACGAGGCCTTCGGCACCTGCGACATCCTGTTAAACGGCGCGGGCGGCAACAACCCGCGCGGCACGACCACCAAGGAGACGCTCGAGGCGGTGGACCTGGTGGAAAAGGACGAGAATATCAAGACCTTTTTCGACCTGGACCCGGCGGGCATTTCCTTTGTATTCAACCTCAATTTCCTGGGCACGCTTATCCCGACGCAGGTTTTTGCGCGCGACATGGCGCAAAAGGACCACGCCTGCATTGTGATGGTCACGTCGATGAACGCCTTTCGGCCGCTGACGAAAATCCCGGCGTATTCCGCGGCAAAGGCGGCGGTCAAAAACTTCACCGAATTCATGGCGGTGCACTTTGCCGACGTGGGCATCCGCGTCAACAGCATTGCGCCGGGCTTTTTCTCGACGAACCAGAACAAGGCGCTTTTGTGGAACGAGGACGGCTCGCCCACGGCGCGCACGGGCAAAATCCTGGCCGCCACGCCCATGAAGCGGTTCGGCGAGCCCGAGGAACTGGAGGGCGCGCTGCTGTTTTTGTGCGACGAGCAGTATTCGAGCTTCATCACCGGCACGACCATCGCCGTGGACGGCGGCTTTAACGCGTATTCTGGCGTATAAACGGACACAAGACAAACGGAGTGGATACTATGGATTTACAGGTAAAAGCGCCGGGCACCTGCACCTATGACATGATTTCCCTCGGCGAAATCATGCTGCGCCTGGACCCCGGCGACGGGCGCATCAAGAACGCGCGCAGCTTCCGCGTCTGGGAGGGCGGCGGCGAATACAACGTCGCGCGCGGCCTGCGGCGCTGCTTCGGGCTGAAAACGGCGGCGGTCACGGCTTTGGCGGACAACGAGGTCGGGCGGCTTGTAGAAGATTTTATGCTTCAAGGCGGCGTAGATACCGCGCTTGTGCGCTGGGTGCCGTATGATGGCATCGGCAGGACGGTGCGCAACGGGCTGAACTTCACCGAGCGCGGCTACGGTGTGCGCGGCGCGGTGGGCGTTTCCGACCGCGGCAATACGGCGGCCTCCCAATTAAAGGCCGGCGATATCGACTGGGAATATATTTTCGGCACGCTCGGCGTGCGCTGGCTGCATACCGGCGGCATTTTCGCCGCGCTGTCCGATACGACGGCGGACGTGGTTATTGAAGCGGTCAAGACCGCGAAAAAGTACGGCACGATTGTCTCCTACGACTTAAACTACCGCCCGTCTCTCTGGAAGGACATCGGCGGCAAGGCAAAGGCGCAGGAAGTCAACCGCGAGATTGCACCCTACATTGACGTGATGATTGGCAACGAGGAGGACTTCACCGCCTGCCTCGGGTTTGAGGTCGAGGGCAACGATGAAAACCTCAAGTCCTTAAACATCGAGGGCTACTATAAAATGCTCGGCGAGGTGGTCAAGGTCTACCCGAACTTCAAGGTCATTGCCACGACGCTGCGCACCGTCAAGACCGCGACGGTCAACGACTGGAGCGCTATCTGCTATGCGGACGGCAGGGTCTACAACGGCCTGTCCCTGCCGAACCTCGAAATTTATGACCGCGTGGGCGGCGGCGACAGTTTCGCGTCGGGCCTTATCTACGGCCTGATGACCACCGGCGACCCGCAGAAGGCGGTCAACTATGGCGTGGCGCACGGCGCACTGGCGATGACGACGCCGGGCGACACCTCGATGGCGTCTTTGAAAGAAGTCGAAAACATCGTGAACGGCGCGGGCGCGCGGGTGCAGAGATGAATTGATTGACTACCAAATCTGCACGCGCTAGTGTAGACTGCGTGCAGATTTGGTGGAGGTTGGGGGGGTGAATGGGTAAATTGTGGAATAATGGTCGTTTTGTGAATGCCATGCTGATACTTGCTTATCCAATGGGACTTTTTTCTTTGTGGAAAAATAACTGGATTACTCATAAATTCAGAAAGGTTGTTTGCTATTTTTACCTTTGGCATTGTATTATTCTTCCGTTTTATT
>DVMW01000034.1 GCA_018714805.1 Candidatus Fimenecus excrementigallinarum | reverse complement strand
TACGAGCAGGTCGGGCGCGGGGAGACGGTCGACGTGTACGCCGTGAAAAACGAGGCCGCCTCCGCCGTGCAGCTGCTTGCGGTCAACCACAACTCCCTGCTGCACGACATTGAAGCGCAGACCGTGCGCGTCTGCCTGCGAACCGAAAAGCCCTGCGCCGCCGCCGAAATATGCCGTGTGGACGACACGCACGCGAACGCGCTGCGGGTCTGGCAGCAAATGGGCGAACCGGCGTATTTGCAGGCGGGCGAGCTCGACGCGCTGCGGGCGGCGTCCGCGCTCCGGCGCGAGGCGCAGGCGTTTGCCAATACATCCGACGGCGTCACGCTCGGCTTTGACCTGCCGCCGATGGGAACGGCGCTTGTGACCGTTTATTTCTAAGCGGAGGGAAATCGGTATGGAACCAAGCTTTCTGTTTCCCGCCGTGCGGCACTTTGCCGAGCGCGACGGCGTCTGCGTCCTTCCGGCGCGCTGTACGGTGGCGGCCGAGCCGGCCTTTCTGCCCGCCGTGCAGACGGCGCTCTCCCTGTTTCCGGCGCTTTCGGCCGAAACGGGCGCGGGCGGGTGCGTGACGGTGCGTTCGGACGCCGCGCTCGAAAAAGAGGGGTACACCCTCACCGTGCGCCCCGACGGCGTGACGATGGCGGCGTCCACCGCCTGCGGCGCGTTTTACGCGGCGGTAACCTTTTGCGAGCTCGCCTGCGGCGGGCGGGAAATCCCCTGCTGCGACATTGCGGACGCGCCGGGCCTTCGCCTGCGCGGCGTGCTGCTCGACATCAGCCGCGGCAAGGTCCCGACGCTCAAGACGCTTTGCGAGACGGTCGACCTGCTTGCGCGCTGCAAGCTCAACCATTTGGAGCTGTATATCGAGGGCCTCTCCTTCGCCTATCCGTCCTTCGGCGCGCTGTGGGCGGGCGAGACCCCGCTGACGCCGGACGAGGTGCGGGCGCTCGACGCTTACTGCCGCGCGCGCTTTGTCGACCTTGTCCCCTGCCAGAACGGCCTTGGGCACATGGGGCGGTGGCTTTCAAAGCCCGCGCTGCGGCCGCTTGCGGAATGCCCGGACGGCTTTACCGTTTACGGCCGCAGCTTCCCGCCGACAACGCTCGACCCGGCGGACGAAAAAAGCCTGGCGTTTGTCGACCGGCTCTACGACGAGCTGCTGCCGCATTTCCAAAGCGGGCTTGTCAACGCGTGCTTGGACGAGCCGTTCGAGCTGTGCTTCGGCAAGAACCGCGGCGGCGACCGGGCAAGGCTTTACACGGCGTATGCCAACCGCCTGCACGCCCGCCTGCGGGAGCGGGGCCTGCGCATGGCCATGTGGGACGACGTCGCCGTCGCGTCGCCCGCCGCGCTGCAAACGCTCGACGACGGCATTTTGCTCTTGGACTGGGGCTATGAGCGCGAGCACCCGTTTTCGGAACGCGCCAAGCGGCTTTCCGAAGCCGGGCGGCCGTTCTGCGTGTGCCCGGGGACGAACAGCTGGCTCTCCTTTACCGGCATGACCGACAACATGTTCGCCTGCGCCGCCTCTGCGGCCGACGCCGCCTATCGGTACAAGGCCGAGGGGCTTTTGATGACCGACTGGGGCGACAGCGGGCATTTGCAGTACCTGCCCGTGTCCTATCCCGGCTTCCTTGTTGGCGCGGCGTACGCCTGGAATCCGCGCGGCGCGGCGCCTTCGGAGGTCGAAAAGGCGCTCGACCGGTTCGTGTTTTGCGACCGCGCCGGCGTCATGGGGCGCGCGCTGCTTGCGGCCGGGACCTACGACCGAAAAGAGGAATTCCGCCTGCCGTGCCGGACGCTCGCCTCGACGGTGCTCACCACGGGGCTCGTCCCCCGCGCGCAGTACCTCGCGACGGTCGATTTGCTGGTGCAAAGCCAGTCGTTTTTCTCGAAAGAGGCGTTCGTCGCCGACTACCGGCGCAGCTACGAGCAGCAAAAGGCGCCCGACTTTGCGGCGGTGCTCGCGGTTCTTAAGGAGGCGGACGAAATGCTCTCGGCCGCGCGGCCGCAGGCCGAAGACGGCGAAACCGTGCTGCGCGAGATGCGCAACGGCATTTTGATGGCCGCGTGCATGACGAAGACGCGGGCCTGGATGCTTTCCGGGACGCGCCCCGAGGACCTTGCAGAGGCGCTCGGGCGGTGCATCGAAACGCACCGGCAGCTTTGGCGCGCGCGCAACAAGGCGCACGGCTGCGAGGAAGGGCTGCGGCCCTTGCTGGATATTGAAAAAGGGGCAAAGCAATGAAAGAGACGACCTTGAAAAATCCGAACCAGACCCGGGTCAGCGAGCGCATCGCCTACGGGGTGTTTTTCCTCGGGCAGGGCTTCATCTACAGCATGATTTCGCGCTATCTGATGATTTACCTGACGGATTACGTCCACATTTCGACCGCTATCGTCACGGTGCTTTTGACCGCGAGCAAATTCTGGGACGCGGTCAACGACACGCTGTTCGGCGTGGTCGTCGACAAGGTCCGCTTCAAAAGCGGCAACCGCTTCCGCCCGTGGCTCAACCTCTCGACGCTGATTTTGCCCGTCGGGACCATTTTGCTGTTCGCCGTCCCCGGCGGCGCGGCGCAGGGGGTCAAGGCGACGTGGGCGGTGGCGGCCTACCTCATCTGGGACCTGCTGTACACGATGTGCGACGTCCCGATTTTCTCGCTGGTCACCACCATGACCAACAACATCCGCGAGCGCGGCAACATTTACACGATTGCCGGCATCGGCGGCGCCATTGCCACGGCGCTGACGTCGCTTTTCCTGGTGCAGATTTTCGACCGCGTCGGCTTTTTGTACACGGCCATTACCGTCAGCGCGCTCGGGCTTTTGTTCATGCGCCCGATTGTCCACCTCGCAAAGGAGCGGCACCGCCCGACCGAAAAGGAGCGTGAGCAGAACGCGACGCTGCGCGATATGTGGGTGTATGTCAAGGGCAACAAGTACCTGCGCTACTTTATTGTGTACCGGCTGATTTCCGGCAGCACCTTCATTTCCGTGCTGACCTATTTTACAAAGCACTGCCTGAACGACATCCGCTTTGAGACGACGATTATGCTCGTCGCCATTCCGTTTTCGGCGGTGCTGTACCTGTGCGCCCCGCTTTTGATGAAGCGCTTCAACAAGATTAGCATCTACCGCGTGTGCATGGTGCTGGTCATCCTCGCCTACGGGACGCTGTATTTCGTCGGCTACGAAAGCAAATGGCTGATGGTCGCGCTGCTGGTCTGCGCGCTGGACGCCGCCATTATCCCGAGCATTTTGATGAGCGCCATCCCCGCGGACTGCGTCGAATACGGCTGCTACAAGACCGGCATTCGCAAGGAGGGCATCACCTTCGCCATGCAGTCGTTCACCAACAAATTCTGCTCGTCGGTCGCCACGGCGCTTGCCGGGGTCCTTCTGATGCTTATCGGCTACGACAGCGAATCGGGCGCGATGATGAACGAGGCGCAGCAGGCGGGGCTGTTCGCGGGGATGTGCTGGTTCCCCATTGTCGGCCAGCTTATCGGGCTGCCGCTGCTGTTTAAATACAAGCTGCGCGACCGCGACGTGCAGATTATGGCCGACGTCAACGAAGGCAAGCTTCCGCGCGAGGAGGCCGAGCGCCTGTTCGCCGGCCGGTATGACTGAGGAGGGGAACGCCATGACAGGCTTTGAAATTGGCTGCCTGGCCGCCGCCGGCGCGCTGGCCTTGGCGGCGCTCGGGTACGCCGTTTACTTTCTCTGCTCGCCGATGCCGGTGGTCAAAAGGCTGCGCCGCGGGCCTTGTGAAGAGCCGGTCGAGCTGCCCGGCGACGCGGCGGCGTTGCTGGCGCGCGTGACGGTGCAAAGGGACCTTGTTTACCCGTCCGACTACGGCAAAAATACGCTGGATTTGTATCTGCCGAAGGACGCGCAGGCCGCGCCGCTTGTGCTGTGGGTACACGGCGGGGCGTTTGTGGCGGGCGACAAAAACGGCGTGAAAAACTGGGGCGTAACGCTCGCGGCGAACGGTTATGCCGTTGCGGCGATAAACTACGAATGGGCGCCCGAAGCGCCGTATCCCGCGCCGCTTTTTCAAATCGCCGACGCGCTGCGCTTTTTGACAAAATACGCCGCCGAAGGCGCGCCGCTCGACATGGGGCGCCTGGCCTTTGCCGGGGACTCCGCCGGGGCGCACATGGCCGCGCAGGCCGTTTTGCTTGCGACGAACCCGGCGTTCTCCGAACGGCTCGGCATCCGGCTGCCCATTGCGAAAAACGCGCTGCGGTGCGCGCTGCTGTACTGCGGGCCGTATGACCTCGAGCGGTTCTTCGGGATAAAAAACCGCGTGCTGCGCCTGTTTATCAGCCGCATCGGCTGGAGCTATTTCGGCCGGCGCGACTGGAAAAACGCCCCGCTGCTCGACACGGTCACCGTCCCGCGCTATGTGACGCGCGACTTTGTCCCGACCTACATCACCGACGGCAACACGTTTTCGTTTGAAAGCCACGGCCGCGCGCTCGGCGAGCGCCTGCGGGAGGCCGGGGTCAAAACGGCCGAGCGGTATTTCGACAAGGCGCAGTTCGGCGAGGTTATGCACGAATACCAGCTGCGCCTGCACGAGAAAAACGCGCAGGACTGCCTGGCGGACACCCTGCAATTTTTAGCGGAAACCATGCAATAAAAAGCCGGCCCGGCGTCCCTTCGGACGCCGGGCCGGTCTGTCGGCTCACGCAATATTTTGGAATTGCTTGTCTACCTTGCGGAACAGGCGTTCCAGAATTTTTCCGCTGTCCTTGGCCACGAACAACACCGAAACGCCGCTCTGCGCGCGCCGAAGACGCGCACGCACCCGCTCTTTTATCCGGGCTGACGGGCGGTATGCGGCCAGCGCGCCTTGCAGCGCACGGTTCAAATCAGGCGCCATCATACGGGGTTTCCTCCTTGTCAAGCTGTTCTGCGAAATGTGCCTTTGCCTTTTGCAGCCGGGTGCGCGCCGCCGAAGCGGTCACGCTGAGCATCGCGCCCAGCTCCTCGCTGCGAAAGCCGAAGGCCTTAAGCACCAAAAGCTCGCGTTCGTCCTTTTCGAGCGCGGCAAACGCCTGCTGCACCGCGAGCCGCGCGGGGTCGTCGGGACGGTCCGTGTCGGGCAGCGTTTCGTCGAGCGGCTGGAAAAGGCGCGTCTGGTAGGCGCGGCGCAGGTGGTCGTTTTTCAGGTTCACCGCGCAGCGGAACACCCACGCGCGCCAGTTGTCGGGCGGCTTTTCCTCGTCAATCGCGCGCCACACGCGCAAAAACGCCTCCTGCGCGAGGTCTTCGGCCTCCTGCGGGCCGAAGCAGACGTTGAAGTAGGCGAACACGTCCGAAAACAGCGCGTCGTAGACGGTGTCGAACGCCTCCGCCTTCTGCTGTGCGTTCATCGTCTCCGGATTTTCGCGACATTGTGCGCCAAAAGCTGCGCCACGTCAAACGTCTCCTTCGTTGCGCGCAGCAGCGCGACGTCCGCAATCAGGCAGACCTTTTGCAGAAGCATTTCGGCGGTCACGTCTTTTTCGATGTAGAGCTTTGCAATGTCCATCAGCACAAGCTTGCCGGAAACGGCGTCCAAAAGGCCTTCCGACAGGCGGAACTCGGCCATGTCCTTTTTAAACAGGAGGTCGCTGCCGATGTCGGCGTACAGCACTGTGTCCGCGCTTAGGGTCAGCGCGCTTTTCTGGACGCTCGGGTGCGCGACCACAAGGTCTGCGGTCACCTCGCCGCGCGCCGTAGGCGGGACCGCGGGCACAAAGACGTGCCGGCCGTAGTAGCAGCTGTCCGTGTCGGACGTGAACCGCTCGGCGGGCAGCACCGCCGGGTCCGGCAAAAATTCGACGTTGGAAAAATCAAGCGTTTTGACGGTGCCGTTGACGGCCAGGAAATTGACGTTCCCGGCACTGCGCTTGTCGCAGACGGCGGCGCCGTTGACAATCAGCGACAGCCGCTTGCTTTCGGGCAGCGGCAAAATGGTCACGGTGCCGTTGACGACGCCGATGCTGTCCCCGTCGGGGAGGTGGTCGGCGGTCAGCGTCGTGTTGCCGTTGAAGGTGAGCAGCTCGGTATCCGCGTCCGCATAAACGGTGGACGCGACGTTTTTCATTTTGATTTTGGCGAGCGCCAGGCGCGTCTGCTCGTCACAGCTCTTCGGCAAAATCACCAGCGCCGCGTTATGCACCGCCTCGACCGACGCGGCGGCTTCGGGCGTGTTGTAGCTGCGCAAATCGCAAATCGCCACGTTTTGGAACTTCATCGCTATCCCCTTTCCGGCGGCAAGCCGGGTGTATCCGTATTGTAAGACGCGCAAACCCCGCAAATTGTCCACGGTGTTAGATATTAGATGCTAGATGTTAGATGCTAGACGTTAGACGTCGGATGCTAGATGTTAGATGTTAGATGCTGGACGTTGGATGCTGGACGTTGGACGCTGGACGCCGGATGCTAGATGTTAGATGCTAGACGCTGGACGCCGGATGCTAGATGCTAGATGTTAGATATTAGATGCTAGATGCTGGATGCTGGATGTTGGACGCCGGAATCTAGAATCTAACATCTAGAATCTAACATCTAGAATCTAACGTCTATTTATGGTATTTTCCTCCGGCTTCAATCTGGAACGCGCGGTAAAGCTGTTCCAAAAGCATCACGCGCGCAAGACGGTGCGGAAAGGTCATTTCGGAGATTGACAGCCGGCAGTCGGCGCGCCGCTTGACCGCGTCGGAAAGACCGAAGGAGCTGCCGAGCACGAAAACAAGGTCGCTTTTGCCGTCCAGCGCCAGCGCAGATAGTTTTTGACTAAACGCTTCGCTCGAGAACATTTTCCCCTCGATGCACAGCGCGAACACAAAGGCGTTTTTCGGGATGCGCGCCAAGAGCTGCGCGCCCTCGCGCTCGAGCCCTTTGGCAATCTGCGCGCCGGACGGGTTTTCCGGGAGCTTTTCGGCGGGCAGCTCGACCGTTTGCAGCCGGCAGTAGGCCGCCAGCCGCTTTTCGTATTCGGCGCAGAATTCGCGCACGTAGCCTTCGCGGCACTTGCCGACGCAGAGGACCGTCACCGTGCGCACAGCCGCACCGCCTTCCCCGCCCAGACGGGGCTCGCCACCGTCAGCGTGAAATCCCCGTCGCGCACCGCGCCGGCCGCCTCCAGCGCGTCCGCTGTAACGCGGTCGGCCAAAAACGGCAGGTTGTTCTGTTCGCTTAAATGTCCCAAAAAAAGGCTGCGCGTGCCGGCCTCTACAAGCCGGACGGCCTCTTCGGCGCAGGCCTCGTTGCACAAATGGCCGCGCGCGCCCAAAATGCGCTGCTTTAAGGGGTAGGGGTACTGCGGGTTGTTCTGGAGCATTGCGACGTCGTGGTTCGATTCGAGCAGCACGGTCTCGCAGCCCGTCAGCGCCGCGCGGACCGTGTCGGTCAGCTCGCCCAAGTCGGTTGCAACGGCGATGCGCGCCCCGTCCTCGTCCGTAAAGACGTAGCCGCAGCTTTCCCGCGCGTCGTGCGGGGTGCGAAAGGCCGTCGCAAACAGCGCGCCGCAGTCCACGCCGTCCGGCCCTAAGGCATAGGCGTCGAACTGCCCGTCCAGAAGGCGCTGGCTGTCGAGCGCCTCCAGCGTTCCCGCGGTGGCGTAGACCGGCGTGTGGTAGCGGGAGGCAAAAACACGCAGCCCCTGCACGTGGTCGGAATGCTCATGCGTGATAAGCACGGCGCGCAGGCTGTCGGGCGCGACGCCGATGTTGTGCAGCGCGGCCTCCAGCTGCCGGCACGACCGGCCGGCGTCCACCAGCACGCCGCCGCCCTCGGCGCCGATGTAGACCGCGTTGCCTTTGCTTGAGGAGAACAGGGGGCAAAAGGATGTCATGGGAAGTTCGCTCCAAAACCAGTGTAGTTAAAAATTATCTATCCGCTTCCGCCGCCAGCTTGTCGCGCGCCGCCGCGGTCGGCAAAATGGAGTTCGTCGTGACGTAATGCACGCCCGCGTCCATCATTTTTTCCAAAAGCTCCTTCGAATCCACCGTCCAGCACGCCGCCGTCAGCCCCGCCTCGTGGATTTTCCGAATCGCCTCGGGGCGCGGGGCGTTGTACTGCGCGCAGAACGCCACGCCCGCCGAAATCGCCTTGGCGGCGGCAATTTTTTTGCCTGTGATATACTCGACCAGGTACCACATTTCCACGTCCGCGTCAAGCTCGCGCAGCGCGCGCAGGACGGCGATGTGGAACGAAATGAGGATGCAGCTTTCCAAAATGCCGTTTTCCCGCAGCAGCGCATACAGCGACGCCATTTTGTCGGTGCGCGGGTCCTTGACCTCAATCATCGGCCGGCAGCCGTAGGTCTTGCATATCTCTATGTATTCCTGCAGCGTGCAGATGCGCGTGCCGGGATATTTGTCGATGTTCGCGCCGTTGACCATTTTCTTTTTCAGCATTTCGGGGTAGGAATAGCCCTTGACGTCGCCGCTGCCCTCGAACATCGTTTTAATCTGCCCGTCGTGCAGCACGACCCACACGCCGTCGGTGGTGCAGTGCGTGTCGCATTCCAGCGCGTAAAACCCGGCCTTGCCCGCCGCCGTAAAAGCGGGCGCGGTGTTTTCGGGACAAACGGCGGACAGCCCGCGGTGCGCGGTCAGGTGGATTTCGCGCGTGTCGCCCGGCCGCAGCTCGTCATACGCCTTTAAGGGCTTGGGCTGGATTTTTTTGTAGCGCATATGGCGGTAAATAACCCCGCCGAGCGCGCTGGACGCAACGGCCGCCGTCGCCGCCATCGCCAATTTGGTAACCGTCGAACGCATATGAAAGCCTCCCGGGAGTCCGCCGCCGAAGCGGCGTGGATTCTGCCTTTACTATACACCTTTTTTCGAAAAAAGTAAATTCGTTTGCTGCGCTTTTGGCGCTCAGATGACCAGCCCGCCGTTGACGGACAGCACCTGCCCGGTGATGTACGCCGCGTCGCCGCTTGCCAAAAAGGCGACCGCACCCGCAACGTCCTCGGGCGTCCCGAGCCGGCCGAGCGGGATTTCCGCCTCCACAAGGCGGCAGGTTTCCTCGCCCAGCGCGCGCAGCATCGGGGTGTCCACCGCGCCGGGCGAGACGCAGTTGACGGTGATGCCCGACGGCGCGACCTCCTTGGCGAGCGCCCTGCAAAGGCCGATAAGTCCCGCCTTCACCGCCGAATAATCAACCTCGCACGAGCCGCCCGTCTCGCCCCACATGGAGGCGATGTGGATGATGCGTCCCTGCTTTTTCCGGAGCATCTCCGGCAGCACCGCGCGCGTCAGGTAAAACGCGCCGTCCAAATGCACGCCGCGCATTTTGGCCCAGGCCTCGTCCGTAATGTCCTGGAACAGCCGCTGGCGCGAAACGCCTGCGCACCCGACCAAGACGTCGACGCCGCCGAGCGTCCCTTGAACGGCCTTTACCGTATCGCCGACCGCGCCGCTGTCGCGGATGTCGCAGCAAAACGCGGCCGCCTTCCCGCCCGAGGCCGTGATGTCCCGCACAAGCGCCTCGGCGGCCGATTCGTTTTTGTGATAGAGCGCCGCAATGCAGAACCCGCTTGCCGCAAGCCTTTTGCAGCACGCCGCGCCGATGCCGCCCGACGCGCCCGAAACCAGCGCGACCTTTTCCATGCCGCCGCCTCCTTTTTTGCTTCTGCCTGTATTGTAGCACAAACCGGGGCGGGCCGCCAGCGGTTTTGCCGTCTTGCCGCACACGGCGGCGCGCCGCGGTAAAATTTCGGAAAAATCAACGTAAATCCCGTGTAAAATGCAACGAATTTGGTAAATTGTAGGTTTGTCAATGATGTGTTACACATTCGGGAAAGCGAATAAGACTTGTTTAGGCGAGCGCCAGTTTAGAGGACGCATGGGGAAGCTGTTGTATTGACGTTGGCGAACAGCAAGTTGCTTTTGGAAATCGTGGAA
>DVMW01000033.1 GCA_018714805.1 Candidatus Fimenecus excrementigallinarum | reverse complement strand
ATCACGGCAGTTCCGCTGCAGACCTTTCAAGTGGTGCGGATTGGTACTTTGCTTATCGTGGCATTAACAATCAATATCATTCGATTCGAATGATAAATCCTACATACGATGGATACAGAGCAATAATTGATACCAATAAACCGGTTATGGTGTTAATCAACAGTCATCCAAGTTATGGAGACCATTGGATTGTGGGATATGGCTATTATTATCAAACCTATGGTGATGCTGCACGCCGTATGCTGCTGATAAATGATGGATGGGGAAATAACGGACGAGAATTAGATTTTAATTATGTCGTCAATTTGGTTTACTTTAATGCCTAGTACGCTTTAATTTATGGAACTGCGTAAGAGAGGGGGTGTTGTTGTGACAGTAAAAATGCAAAAAGTATTTTTATTATTTGCTTTATGCCTACTATTTTGTTTTCTATTTGGTTGTAATGTTTTGCCGCAAGAGATAGCGCCAACAACTTCTGACACTCAAACGAATTCCCCTGGAGTAAACGTTGCAGCTTCTTGTAATCAGCAGTTGATGTATATGAAATCATTGAAAACCGATGGCATTCAAAAACTGGATATTGTATATACGCGCCCCGAAAACGGCGGCACGCGCGTATACAAGACGTTTACGGAAGCGGACGATGTGCAGGCGGTCCTGAATATTTTACAGGGAGCGGGGCTGCAAGCCGCAGAAAAGCAGGAGCCGACGGGCGGCTGGACCTTGCTTGTGCGCATTTGGCCTGTCGCGCAGGCCAACGAAATCCCGGAGCCGCTGCTCATTTCTTCGGTCGGCGACACAGAGGTCCACATCGGCAGCTATGCCTATACCGCGAAAAGCGCTGCCTATTTTGCCGATTTGCTCGCCCTGTTTGAATCGTCTGCCGCAGAGGAAAAGCCATATACCTGAACCTCGCAGCGCCTCCATGCAAAAGGAAACGAGCCCGCCCCGTCCGTTTTTCGGACGGGGCGGGCTTTCAGCATTTGTCCCAAGGCTTTACCGGCGGTTGTCCAGCCAGTCCTCCTTCAAGATTCCGTACTTCTGCGCGTCGCCCGTACCGAAGCCGGGTTTGTAGTAGTGCTGGCGTGCAATACCCTCCGGCGCCATGCCGAGCTTCTGCATGACCTTGCCCGACGCCGGGTTGCGGGTGTCGTGCCCCGAATAAATACGGTGGAAGCAGACCTCGCAGAACAGGTATTCGAATACAGCGCGCGCCGCTTCCGTCATATAGCCCCGGTTCCAGTAGGGCTTGTCAATCTGCCAGCCCATCCCGGCATCCCAAACCCCGTCGTGCTCGGTCACCGAAATCTGCCCGACGACCTTTTTGCCGTCGAACGTAATCGCCCAGTTGTAGTTATCCTCGCGCTTGTAGCCGTCGAGCCAGAATTGCAGGATTTTTTCGGAATCCGCGATGCTGCGGTGGGTCTGGTAGCTGACATAGCGCGTGACCGCGGGGTTGGCCGCCCATGCGAAAATATCCGCCGCATCCGTTTCGCAGAACCGGCGCAAAACAAGACGGTCGGTATGCAGGACCTGCGTCCCCTTGTGGTGCGTCAGTTCCTCGCCGGTTTTGGTCCACAGGTACTCTTTGCAGCGAAAGCGCTCGCTGCCGTCGAGTTTTTCGTATGTGCCGTAGCCGGTAAACACAAGCCCGCAGTTTCGGATGACCTGCCCGCTGCGCGGATTTTCCACCGCGTGGCAGGAGCCGATGCGCGTTTCGTGCAGGGTTTCCTTTGCGAACTGCACAATCTTCAGCGCCGCCTCGGTGGCAAAGCCCCGATGCCAGCGGTCATGGCGCAGGTAGTATCCCAGGCGCCATTGCTGTTTTTCGGCCTCCCAGTAAAGGCCGCCCACGCCGATTAGCTCGCCGCTTGCCTTTTCGATGAAGCCGAAATCATACGACGTGCCCGAATCGTTGTCGAGGCTTTGCAGCCATTCGAGCGTATCGGCTGTCGTTTCGTGGCGCTTATAGCTCATATACCGCGTCACCCGCTCGTCGCCGGCGCACGCGAATACGGCGGGTGCGTCCGCCGGGCTGAGCGGCCGCAGCAGCAGGCGTTCGGTTTCCAGTATCGGTGTTTTCATACAAATTCCTCCTTTGGTTTTTGGTGATTTTCTGCGAATGGTTCGCCGGAAAACCGTTTGACAAATCCGGCGAAAATCGGTAAAATATGTATGTACGTGTAGCGGCAGCCCGACAGGCTTTCGGCAACACGTTTGTTTTTTGTACGAGGGCCGCAAAGCCGGCCGTGTTTGCCCGGCGCAAGGCGTGCGCCGCGGTTCGGAAAGGATGGTAGAGATATGGTCAAAACGCTCGCGAAAAGCATTCGGGAGTACAAGGCGACCTCTATCGTGACGCCCATTTTCGTCTCGCTGGAGGTTTTGCTGGAGTGTACAATCCCGTTTGTCATCGCAAAGCTCGTCAATTCCATCAAAAGCAGCGTCAGCATGGAGCTGCTTGTGCGCTACGGCGTCGTTTTGGTGGTTATGGCGGTGCTGTCGCTTGTGTTCGGCGCAATCGCCGGCTCCACCAGCGCGACGGCGTCCAGCGGCTTTGCAAAAAATCTGCGCCGGGATATGTTCGCGCGCATTCAAACGTATTCGTTTGAAAACATCGACAAATTTCTGGTTTCGTCCCTGGTTACGCGTATGACCACCGACGTGACGAACGTCCAGATGGCGTACATGATGATTATCCGCATCGCCATCCGCGCGCCGCTGATGCTCGTGTTCGCCTTTGTCATGGCGTTCGTCATGGGCGGGCGCATGGCGTGGATTTTCTTAGTCGTCGTGCCGATTTTGGCCATTGGGCTTATCGCCGTTATCGCCAAGACGATTCCGCTGTTCCGCAAGGTGTTCCGCAAATACGACAAGCTCAACGAATCCATTCAGGAAAACGTCAAGGCGATGCGCGTGGTCAAGTCCTTCGTGCGCGAGGACTATGAACAGAAAAAGTTCAACGCCGCCGCCGGGGACGTCTGCAACGACTTCACCCGCGCCGAGCGGATTTTGGCGCTCAACAACCCACTTATGCAGTTCTGCATGTACGTCGTCATGGCGTTCGTGCTGTCCTTCGGCTCCTACACCATCATCACCTCGCGCGGCGTCGATTTGGACGTCGGGCAGTTCTCCTCGCTTTTGACATACAGCTTCATGATTTTAAGCAGCCTGATGATGGTCTCCATGGTGTTCGTCATGATAACGATGTCCGAGGAGTCCGGCAAGCGCATTGCGGAAATCCTCAACGAGGAAAGCACGCTGCACAACCCGGAAAACCCGCTTTACGAGGTCCCGGACGGCTCCATTTCGTTTGAGCACGTCAACTTCAAGTATTCCGCCGAGGCCGAGCGCATGGTGCTGTCCGACATCGATTTACACATCCGCTCCGGCGAAACGATTGGCATCATCGGCGGTACGGGCTCTTCGAAGTCCTCCCTTATCCAGCTTATCCCGCGCCTGTACGACGCCACACAGGGCGCCGTCAAGGTCGGCGGGCACGACGTGCGCGAATACGACCTTGAAACGCTGCGCAACCAGGTTGCGGTCGTGCTGCAAAAGAACGTCCTGTTCTCCGGCACGATTAAGGAAAACCTGCGCTGGGGCAACAAGGACGCGACGGACGCCGAAATGGTTAAGGCGTGCCGCATTGCGTGCGCCGACGAATTTATCGAGACCTTCCCCGAGCGCTACGACACCTACATCGAGCAGGGCGGCGCAAACGTCTCCGGCGGGCAGAAGCAGCGTCTCTGCATTGCGCGCGCGCTGCTTAAGAACCCGAAAATCCTGATTCTCGACGATTCCACCAGCGCGGTCGATACCAAAACGGACGCGAAAATCCGCCAGGCGCTGCGGGATTATATGCCCGAAACGACCAAGATTATCATCGCCCAGCGGACCGCCTCCGTGGAGGATGCGGACAAAATCATCGTGATGCGCGGCGGCAAAATAGACGCCGTCGGCACGCACAAGGAGCTCTTGGAAACGAACGAGATTTATCGCGAGATTTACACCTCGCAGAACAAGAGGGGGGAAGAAGATGCGGAATAAGCAGCCACGCTCCAAGACGGTGCGCCGTCTGTTCAAGATGCTGTTCGAATTTTATCCGGTCATGCTGCCCGTCACCATTTTCTGCATCATCTTCAGCGCGGTCGTAAGCTCCGTGCCCGCCGTCTTTATGCAGAACGTCATTTCCGTTGTGGAGACGAGCTGGAAAAGCGGCGACTGGGACGGCGTCAGCGGGAAAATCCTCGGCATGGTCGGCATCCTGGTCGTGTTCTACGTCCTGTCGCTGATTTCGGCGTTCTCCTTCAACCAGCTGATGGCAATCATCACGCAGGGCACGCTTAAGAAGCTGCGCGAAAAGATGTTCGGCGGGATGCAGCGGCTGCCTATCCGCTATTTCGACACGCACAACCACGGCGACATCATGAGCCATTACACCAACGACATCGACGCGCTGCGGCAGATGATTTCGCAAAGCTTCCCGCAGCTGCTCATCTCCGGCGTAACGGTGCTGACGGTTTTCGCCATCATGCTGTATTACAGCTTCTGGCTGACGCTGGTCGTGGTCATTGGCGTCGTCTTAATGGCGCTCATTACGAAAAAGGTCGGCGGCGGCTCGGCGGGCTACTTCTTCCGCCAGCAGACCGCGCTCGGCAAGGTCGAGGGCTTCGCCGAGGAAATGATGAACGGCCAGAAGGTCATCAAGGTTTTCTGCCATGAGGAGGAGAGCAAGGCGGCGTTCGACAAGCTCAACGACGAGCTGTTCCACACCTCGCAGCGCGCCCACCGCTATGCCAATATCTTAGGGCCCATCCTCAACAACATCGGCAACGTCCTGTACGTCCTGGTCGCGCTCACGGGCGGCGCGCTGCTGCTTTCCGGCGCAACGAACGTCAGCATTTCGGGGATTGCGATGTCTATCAGCATCGTCGTGCCCTTCCTCAATATGACCAAGCAGTTCGTCGGCAACATCAACCAGGTCTCCATGCAGGTCAACGCCGTCGTCATGGGCCTTGCGGGCTCGGAGCGTATCTTCAACATGATGGACGAGGAGCCCGAGCAGGACAACGGCTATGTTTCGCTTGTCAATGCGAAATATGAGGGCGACGAGCTGGTCGAAACGCCCGAGCGCACCGGCATCTGGGCCTGGAAGCATCCGCACCGTGCGGACGGCACCGTGACCTACACGCGCCTGACCGGCGACGTGCGGCTTTACAACATCGATTTCGAGTACGTGCCCGGCAAGCCCGTTCTCCATGACGTGAGCCTGTATGCGAAGCCCGGCCAGAAGGTCGCCTTTGTCGGGGCGACGGGCGCGGGCAAGACGACAATCACGAACCTGCTCAACCGCTTTTACGACATCGCCGACGGCAAGATTCGCTACGACGGCATCAACATCGGCAAAATTCGCAAAAGCGACCTGCGCCACGCGATTGGCATGGTCCTGCAGGACACGAACCTCTTTACCGGCACCGTCATGGAAAACATCCGCTACGGCAACCTCGAGGCGACCGACGACGAGTGCATTGCCGCGGCGAAGCTTGCGGGGGCGGACGATTTTATTGAGCGTCTCCCGGAAGGGTATCAAACCCAGCTCACCGGCAACGGCGCAAACCTCTCGCAGGGCCAGCGGCAGCTTTTGTCCATCGCCCGCGCGGCGGTGGCGGACCCGCCCGTCATGATTCTCGACGAGGCGACGTCCTCCATCGATACGCGCACGGAAGCCATTGTGCAGCAGGGGATGGACGCGCTCATGTACGGCCGGACGGTATTCGTTATCGCGCACCGTCTTTCCACGGTCAAAAACTCCAACGTGATTTTGGTGCTCGACCACGGCCGCGTCATCGAGCGCGGCACGCACGAGGAGCTGCTTGAGCAAAAGGGACAGTATTACCAGCTGCATACCGGCGCGTTCGAGCTCGAATAAGAATTTGCAGGGGCGCTTTTGCGTCCCTGTTTTTTGTTTTCCGTCATGCTTTTCTCATAAAACTTCCCCTTGTGCCAAAGCGTCATCCCATACTGTATATAAAAAAGCGGTGCAAGCCCGTTCGGACTTACACCGCCTTGTTGCACCCTATGCCGCTTATTTGCGGCGTCTTACAAAAGGATACAGCGGGATAAGCCCATGCAAAAAATCGTTTTGCATCGGTTTCGACGGCGTATATGCGGTTTTATAAACAGCCGTATGCAGCATACCCGTGTTCCTTTCGTAGGTTTTCGCTATGATAGCACGGAAAATTTGCGCTGTCAAGCCGAACTTTTTTAAAATGCCCTGCAAAGAAAAAATTTTTTCAAAAACCCCTTGACAAAGGGGAGTATTTTGCTATAATAACAGTAACAATTATCGTTATTGATAATCAAAGCGAGCGAGAAAGGAGGGAGCTTGTGCAGCAGATTCGGAAAAGCCGTCAGCGCGACGCCATTTTGCAGGACCTGCGCGCCCGAACGGACCACCCGACGGCGATGGAGCTGTACCTGTCCGTGCGCAAGACTATCCCGAACCTGAGCCTCGGTACGCTCTACCGCAATCTCAACGGCCTTTGCGAAAGCGGGCAGATTATCCGTCTGTCCGTCGGCGGGGAGGAGCATTTTGACGCCTGCACCAAACGGCACTGGCACCTGAAATGCGACCGCTGCGGCCGGTTTTACGACCTGCCCACGCCCGACGACACAAACGCCGTGCCCTTCCCCGCGTACGAAGGGGAGCTGCGGGATTACAGCTTGGTTTTTTTCGGCGTCTGCACGCATTGCGCGCGCACCGCTGTGGAAAAATAAAGGAAATATTTTAAACTGGAGGAAACTACCATGAAAAAATTCGTCTGCCCCGTTTGCGGTTATGTCCATGAAGGCGACACCCCGCCCGAGCGCTGCCCGCAGTGCGGCGTGCCCGGCTCGAAGTTCACCGAAGTCAAGGAAGAGAGCCGTACCTGGGCCGCCGAGCACGTGGTCGGCGTTGCCAAGGGCGTGCCGGAGGACATTTTAGAGGGCCTTCGCGCCAACTTCAACGGCGAGTGCTCCGAGGTCGGTATGTACCTTGCCATGGCGCGCGTCGCGCACCGCGAGGGCTATCCCGAGATTGGCCTCTATTGGGAAAAGGCCGCCTATGAAGAGGCGGAGCACGCCGCGAAGTTTGCGGAGCTTTTGGGCGAGGTCGTGACCGACTCCACGAAGAAGAACCTCGAAATGCGCGTCGAAGCCGAAAACGGCGCGACGATGGGCAAATTCGAGCTTGCCAAGCGCGCGAAGGAGGAGGGCCTGGACGCCATCCACGACACCGTGCATGAAATGGCGCGCGACGAAGCCCGCCACGGCAAGGCGTTCGAGGGGCTTTTGAACCGGTACTTCAAATAAGCGCAAACAATTTGCGGGAAACGAGCAGGCGGGCCTTTTTGGCCCGCCTGTTTTCGCGTCCGGCTTTCAGAACAGATTCTATTCAAATTGCCCAAACCTTCAAGGCGGATTTCGGCGTTCTGCGAAATGACATCTTTTCCCATATCCGGTATACTTAGTGTGTATGTTTGAAAAGGTGGGAGAACGATGACGCTTTCCAGACCGAAAAAAATTGCGGCGGCGGCCTGCGCCTTGCTGGTTGCCGCGGCGGGGGTGACCGTATCCGTGTTGTATGCGACCGGCGTTTTGAAATTTGCAGAGCCTGCAAAAAGTACGGAAGGCGCGTATCTGTTCTGCTATTTCGTGGGCAACGAGCCGCAGCAGGAGCGCATCCATTTCGCGGTGAGCCGGGACGGCTACAATTTCGAGCCGCTCAACGGCAACGAGCCGGTTATTACCCAGACGCTCGGCAAAAAGTCCGTGCGCGACCCGTACATTTTCCGCGGGCAGGACGGCTGCTTCTACATCATCGGCACGGATATGCGCTGCGAGGAGGGCTGGACCTCGAACCACGCGCTGGTCACCTGGAAATCGACGGATTTGGTGCATTGGACCGACGAGACGATTCTCGACATCCGCGATTTCGGCGGGGAATTTGCCGCGACCACGCGCGCCTGGGCGCCGCAGGCGCTTTGGGACGAGTCCAAGCAGGCGTACATGGTCTATTGGGCGCACTCGACCGAGGAAAACGACGTCGCCGCCATGTACTACGCGTATACGACCGATTTCAAGTCGCTGTCCGCGCCGCAGCCCTTGTATATCCGCGAGGGCATCCAGACCATTGACGGCGACATCCTCTATAACGCGCAGAACGGGAAATATTATCTGTATTTCAAGCACGACGAGGACCAGACGATTGCCTATGTGACGGCCGACCGTCCCGAGGGACCCTATACGGACGCGCCGGTTGTCGTTTCGCTTGCGCCGACCGGGGTCGAGGGCAGCTCGATGTACCCCGTCACCGGGACGGACACTTGGGTGATGCTGATGGACGAATACGGCGAGGGCCGGTACTTTGCGCAGCAGACGACGGACTTTGAAACGTTTGAAAAGCTGCGGCGCAGCGATTATCAAATGGATTTCGGCCCGCGCCACGGCTCGGTCGTCGCCATCACTGACGCCGAGTATGACGCGCTGGTCGCCGCCTTCGGGAAATAACCGCAAGTCGAACACAATATGGTCAGGCGCGGTTTCTGCGCCGAAAGGAGTACGCAATGGACATCAAACAGAAGGCCACAGCGGCGGTCGGGAAGGTCGTTTCGCTGTTTTCAAGCGTTTCCCAGGAGGAGACCGCGCGCTCCCGCGCCGAAAAGCAGGTTACGCCCGGCGCGCCGGAGCTGCTGCGCCGCGCGGCGGCCGAGGGCGCGGTGCTTTTGAAAAACGAAAACATTCTCCCGCTTGCCGCGGGCAGCCGCGTGTCCGTGTTCGGCCGCGGGCAGACCGCGTGGTTTTACACGGGCTACGGCTCGGGCGGCGACGTCAACAAGCCCTACGGTGTCGATTTGATTGCGGGCCTGCGCGCCTGCCCGACGCTGACGCTCAACGAAACGCTGGCGGCGGCTTATCAGGCGTGGAGCGACGCGCATCCCATCGACCACGGCTTCTGGGCGCATTGGCCGCGGTACTATCCGGATATGCCCGTCGCCGAGCTCGACGTGCGCGCGGCGGCGCAAACCTCGGACTGCGCGGTGGTCGTGATTGGCCGTTCGTCGGGCGAGGACCGCGAAAACGCGCTTGAAAAGGGGAGCTACTACCTGACCGACGCGGAGCGGGAGCTGCTCGACGCCGTGACCGCGCAGTTTGACAAGGTCGTGGTGCTGCTGAATATCGGCAGCATGATTGACCTCAATTTCCTCGACGAATTTTCCGGGAAAATCGGCGCGGCGCTTCTGCTTTGGCAGGGCGGCATGGAAAGCGGCAGCGCGGCGGCGGATTTGCTGTGCGGCGCCGTGTGCCCCTGCGGGCGGCTTGCCGATACGGCGGCGGTCGGCTACGGGCAATGCCCGTCGTCCGCGAATTTCGGCGCGCCGGACTTCAACGCCTATGAGGAGGATATTTTTGTCGGCTACCGCTGGTTCGAAACGTTCCAGCCGAACGCCGTGCTGTATCCGTTCGGCTACGGCCTTTCCTATACGACGTTTTCCGTCAAGTTCCGCAAAATGACCGAAACGCCGACGGGCTTTACGCTGTCGTGTACGGTCAAAAACACCGGCAAAACGTATGCGGGCAAAAACGCCGTGGCGGTGTATCTTGAAAAACCGAACGGCGTGCTCGGCAACCCGTCGCGCATTTTGGCGGGCTTTGCAAAAACCGGACTTTTGGAGCCCGGAAAGCAGCAGACGCTGGATATTTTTGTGGACCGCGACCGCCTGACCTCCTACGACGAAAGCGGCGCAACGGGCTGCGCCCATGCGTATGTCGTGGAGGCGGGAACCTATGCGTTTTACCTCGGCGGCAGCGTGCGCGAAGCGGAAAAAGTTGCCGAGTACCGGCAGGAAGCGACCGCGGCGACCGCGTGGCTGCGCGAGGCGTGCGCACCGCAGGCGGATTTTTCCGTTTACCGCGCCGCCGAAAAGAACGGCGTGCGCTATCCCGTCAAGGTCCCGGTGCGCAAGGGCAAAAACGATTTGAAGCGCCGCATCCTCCACAGCCTTCCGGCCGCCGTCCCCGTGACGGGCGACGTCGGGCTGAAGCTCGCAGACGTCCGCGACGGCAAAGCGGCGCTCGATGCGTTCGTCGCGCAGCTTAGCACGACGGAGCTCGAGGCGATTTCCCGCGGGGATTACACGATGAACAGCCCTCTCGGCGCGCCGGGCAACGCGGGCGCGCTCGGCGGCGTGCTCGAATCCCTGCGGCAAAAGGGCGTGCCGCCCGTCATTACGACCGACGGCCCCTCCGGGATTCGGCTGGAGGCCTGCTGCTCGCTTTTGCCCATCGGGACGCTGCTCGCCTGCTCGTTTGACACCGCGCTTGTCGAAGAGGTTTACGCGCTTATCGGCCGGGAAATGCGCGCGCGCGGGTCGGACGTGCTGCTCGGACCCGGGATGAACATCCACCGCGACCCGCTGTGCGGCCGGAACTTTGAATATTATTCCGAGGACCCGTACCTGACCGGCAAAATGGCGGCGGCGTGCGTGCGCGGCGTCCAGAGCGCCGGCGTTTCCGCCTGCCCGAAGCATTTTGCCTGCAACGACCAGGAGTACCGCCGCACGCAGAACGACTCGCGGCTGTCCGAGCGCGCGCTGCGGGAAATTTATCTCAAGGGCTTTGAGATTTGCGTCAAAGAGACCCGCCCGCAATGCATTATGACCTCCTACAACAAGGTCAACGGCGTCTATTCACATTACAATTACGACCTGTGCACCACCGTTTTGCGCGGGGAGTGGGGCTACGAAGGGCTTGTGATGACCGACTGGTGGATGCGCAAGCGCCGTTCCCCGGAATTCCCCGCGATGCGCGACAACGCCTACCGCGTGCGCGCCCAGGTCGACGTGCTTATGCCCGGCGGCGACCGCGGCGGCCGGCGCAAGAGCGACGGAACGCTGCTTGCCACCTACGAAAAGCCCGAGGGCATGACCCTGGGCGAAATGCAGCGCACGGCGAAAAACGTACTGCGCCTGTGTCTTCAAAGCCCGGCGCTGGAACGCCTGGAAAACAAGGACTGACAAAACTTTTCAGACGCGCGGGCGCTTCGGCATTGACAAGCGCCCGCGCTTTGTTTATAATAAATACCGTTCCCACAGGCCGCTGTGGCGAAATCGGCAGACGCAAGGGACTTAAAATCCCTCGGTGGCAACACCGTACCGGTTCAAGTCCGGTCAGCGGCACCACGTCGGAGCAAAGTCCGCTTTGCTCCGACGTCTTTTTTGCCTTCGGCACAAAAAGCCGCCGGGTGCGCCGGGCTCTTTTCTTAGTTTCGGGAGATGCCCGCGCTTACAGCCGCCATCTTTTTCAGACCCGCTTTGCATATTCGAAAAATCCGAGCCGTTTTCCCGACGGGAAAAGCGTTCGGATTTTTATTTCCGTCTGCGATTCCGAAAAAAACAGAGTCTCTCGCGCAGCCAAGCCGCCGCGAGGTATCGCCGCTTGCTGCGAACAATGACCGGCTTCCATTCCCCGCACGATTCACAGAAATCGGGCTCGCTCGAGAAGTGAAAATACCGGGGACTGTACGTTGTGCCGGAGAGCGCATTCCAGCAATCCAGACAAAATTCTGCCATTTTTATCACCTCAATATCAGAATACCAAATTTGCATTGCAAATGCAATGCATACTTTTGGAAAACGGTGGTATAGACTAATTGCAATACAGATGTATTGCGAGGAAACGTCCATGGGCAGATTTCAGATACCTTCTACGCCGCCTACCGTGAACAAAACCATCCGATTCCCAAGCGACGTAGTGGAAGAAGTGGAAAAGGCAATGCAGGGCAAAAATTGTACTTTTTCCGCCTTTGTAATCGCCGCGGTCCGCACGGCTCTTGCGGATATTCACGAAGCGGACGCGGCACACCCGGACGCCCGCTAACCATAACGCTTTGCTGCTTTCGAAACCCGGCTGCGCCTGCGCGCAAAATGCGCGCGCACGCAGCTTTTTTTGTCGTCTTTTCGGGCGGCGTGTTTTGCGGCGGCGCGCACGGCGGGAAAAACCGCGGCGGCGTGTTGCAACTTTCGGGGAAAATTGGTATACTATTGTTGTTTCCGGTAAAGGAGGGGGGCGCCATGTGTCTGTATCGGCTCGCAATCTGCGAGGACAGCGACGCGGTGCGCGGGGAACTGCACACGCTTTGCGGCGATATTTTATCCGCCGCCGGCGTGGAGCACAGCATTGTGGATTTTACTTCGGCGCAGCAGCTGGAGGCGGTTCTGCGCGAGCAGCCGAATCCGTTTGACCTGCTGCTTCTGGACATTCAAATGGAGGGCATGACCGGCATGGAGCTGGCGCGTTCCCTGCGGCGGCACGGCGACCGGGTCAGCATCGTGTTCGTGACCGGCTGCGAGGACTATCTGCCGCAGGGGTACAGCGTCCAGCCCATCCAGTTCCTGCTCAAGCCCGTCAGCCGCGAGGCGCTTGCGCAGGCGCTGCACACGGATTTGGAGCTCAACCACAAGCCGAAAACCGTTGTGCTGCGCATCGGCGGGAAAACGGTGCGCCTGCCTCTTGCGGAGATTCGGTATATCGAGAGCTACAACCACCGGATTTTGGTGCACCAGGCGGAGGCCGAGCGCACGTATCTGCTTTCCCTGACGGATTTCGAAAAGCAGCTGCCGCCCGGGCAGTTTTGCCGCTGCCACAACAGCTATCTTGTAAACATGGCCTATGTGGAGGAGATTGGGCGCACGCAGCTGTCCTTGCGCGGCGGCGTCCGGCTGCCCGTCGGCCGCGCGTACTATAAATCGCTGCAAAGCGCCTTCATCCACTATATGAACCGATAAAAAGGAGCTGCCCTGTTCGGGACAGCTCCTTTTTGTACCGACGGTCCGCGTCCGGCTGCGCCCGGGTGCGGACTTTTTTTGTTTACGGCGCGGCAGGCAGCTCCTTCGGCAGCTTGAGCGCGGTTTGCAGGATAAAGACGTGGTTCTCCGTCTGGCTGATGTCCAGCAGGCTGGCGTATTTTTCCGCAATGGCGGTCATCTGCGGCAGGCCGAAGCCGTGCGCGGCGGCGTCCGGCTTGGTCGTTTGCAGCTTGCCGGTTTCGTCGGTCCGCAGCGCGCCGGCATAGCGGTTTTCACACTTTACGGCCAAAAATCCGTTTTTGACCTCCGCCTTGAAGCGGATGAACCGCTGCGCCGGCGGCTCGACCTGCCCGCTCGCCTCCAGCGCGTTGTCGAGCATATTCATCAGCAGCGCGCACAGGTCGTTTTCGGGAACCGGCAGCGTTTTGGGCAGGCGTACCTGCGCGTCAAACGCCGTGTCCGCCTGCGCCGCGCGGGAGGCGGCGTCCTGCAAAATGGCGTTGACCGTAAAGTTTTCCGTGAACCGCATTTGCGCAAGCTCGGCCTCCTGCTGCTTATAGGTGCGCAGCAGCTCCCCGAGCTCGTTCCATTTGCTTTGCCGGTACAGGGCGTCGAGCGCGGTGAGCTGGTGGCGGAACTCGTGGCGCAGCGCCGCGTTGTCGCGCATACTCTGCTCAATCGCGTGGTAGCTGTCCCGAATCATCTGGTTTTTGATTTCAAGCGCCTGCATACGCGCCTGCTGCCGGGTCAGCGTGCGCAAAAACCAGTAGAGCGAAATCAGCGCGCAAACCACCGCGAGCCACAGGGTGAACCAATAGAGCAGCCCGTCGTGGAGACCCGTCTGGAACATGGACAAAACGGAGGAGGAAACATAGCTGAACAAATACCCGCCGCGCGCCGCCGAAAGAAGACAGGCAAGCAGCAGTCCGCCGGCGCTCCAGGCGGCGGCAATCCCCAGCAGCCTCCAAAATTCCCGCCGCCGGTTCAGAAGCAGATAGGCGACCAGCGACAGGGGCGCAATCCAGGCGAAGCCGCGCCAGCTCAGGAACTGCACGGCCTCCTGCGGCAAAAAGTAATACCCGCAGCTTTGGATGAGCCGGTACGTGGCGAGGTTCCCCAGCGCCGCAACCAGGGGCAGCAGGCTCCATTCCGTTTTTCGGTAGAACGCCCGCAGCAAAAACAGGCCGGCGACGAGCAGCATGGCCGCCGCGGCGATGCCGGCCGGGATGCCGTACAGGTTGGCGTAGGCGGTCTGCCGCGCCTGCTCGCTCCCGTCGGGGATAAAGCGCAGCAGCGGCGGGAAGAAAGCGTTTTCGGATTCCAGAATGGTGCAGGTGATTGTCAGAACGCCGGCCGGTGCGTTTGCAAGCGGCAGCTGCGCGGTCGACATCCCGGTCGTACCCTCCGGCAGCGCGGCGGCGGAGGAGGTGTAGACGGTTTTGCCGTCCAGACAAAGCGTAAGCTCCAGCCCGGAGGTCTCAAACAGCAGGTACCCCTCGCCGAGTCCGGCGGGCAGCGTCGTTGTGAAGCGGAACGTGCCGCTTTCTGCGGGGGTGTTTGTATAGGTATCTATTGCATAGGGCGTTTCGGTGCCGTCCTCGGCAATTTCCACACCGGAGGTCCACTCCAGATAGGTTATCGGCTGGTCGGACGCGGTGAACAGCTGTAAAAACCAGATGACCGCCGCGCACAGCGCCAGAAAAACAAGCGGGTACAGCCAGCGTGCGGCTTTTTTCATACGGCCGCCTCCTTTCCCACTTCCCTATTTTACATATTCGAGGAGGATTTGACAAGCACCCCGGCTGCGCGCTGCGTAAACGACCGGGTTTTCGACGTAAACGACATACCGACCGGGCGGGTCTCTATGATACAATACAAGCAGAAGAACAGGAGGTGTGCGTATGGCGGAACAGAAAGACGCCGCGCCGGCAGGGCGAAGGCGAATTGCGCTTGCCGTCGTCCTTTTGCTGCTGCTTTGCGGCGGCGCAGTCATCGGGCTGAACTGGAACGCGTGGTTCGGTACGCCGCCGCCCGCCGCCGAGCAGACGACGGCGCCGGAAATCGACCCGAACGCGAAAGCGTGGCAGGGGCAGCAGCCGACCGTGCAGGGCGGGGCGGACACGGGCATTCAAATCCCCGGGTACCCGTCCCTGGCGCTTCCCGCAAATACGCAGGATGTGCAGGTCGCGCTTTTGAACCCGGAGGGGAATCCCTGTTACTTCACCTTCACGCTGCTTTTGCAGGAAACGGGCGAGGTGCTTTACACCTCCAAGCTCGTCCCGCCGGGGCAGGCCGTGTACCAAATTTCTCTTTCTCGTCCGCTGGAGGCGGGCGAATACGACGCGGTCATCCGCATCGCCACAACGGCGCTGACAGATGGGAGCCCCATGAACGGCGCCGATGTGAAAACGGTGCTGGTTGTGCGGTAGGCGCGTTAACACCATCCAAAGGAGGAAGCAACGGATGAAACGAAAGCAAAGATGGCTGAGCCTCCTGCTGAGCGTGGCCCTTTTAATCGGCGTGCTGCCGATTGGCGCGGCCGCGTCCGGCGGGCTGGCGATGCAAATGGGAACGGATGCCGTTCGGACCGGCGACAAGGTCTATTACGGCGAAGAACCGACCTATGACGGCGAAAAAGTCGTGGGGCAGCCCGTTCCCTGGAGGGTGCTGTCCAAGCACGGCAGCGGCGGTACATACAGCGACGGTACGAACGCGGTGGACGCAGACGACGCCCTGTTCATACTCGCGCTGCAGGATATGTTCCCGCGGGTAGAGTATAATGAAAGCTCAAGCGAAGACACGCGGGATTATGCGACCAGCCAGCTGCGCACCTATTACAGCGACGAGCCGGTCGGGATTCACGCGGATTCGCCGCCCAGCAACTATTTTACAGAGCAGGAGTGGGCGCTCCTTCTGGAAACGTCCAAGCCGGGCGAAACGTCCGATTGGACGGTGTCGTGTATGACGGGGGACTACTATCTTCGGGACCCGGGGTTAAGCGGGGATCGTCTGTTTTCGCTGTCCGCCAATGAGCTGACCGACTACCTTGGGATTACGCGCGACCCCGAAACCTGGCAAACGGTCATCCGCAACGATTGGTGGCTGCGCTCGGATGTAGCCGAAGAGCCCCTTCAAGCGGGCATAGTTTCGACCAACGGAATGCCGCATGCGGGCGGCAAGCCCCTGCCGTATGTGGCGGCGCTGCCCGCGGCGAACATCAACCAAAACGACGTGCTTTTCGTGTCCGCCGCGTTGGGCGGAAAATCGGCCGCCGGCATGGACGCGGGGCTTACGCCGCTGCAGTCGTATGACGGCGACGAATGGAAAATGACGCTCAAGGACTTGAGCCGCGACTTCTCCGTTTCGCGCGGGCAGATAGACGGCAGCACCGTCACCTTTACATACGCCGGCGCCAAAACGGGAGAAAACGAGTACATTTCCGCCATCCTGCTGGAGAATGGCGAAATTACCTATTACGGCCGCATTTTGAAGGTGCAAAGCGAGAGCGGAACGGTCAGCGTTACGCTCCCGGCGGGCGTTTCGCTGCAGGGGAACACGGAGCTGTACCTGTTTAATGAGCAGTACAACGGGGACTACGAGACCGATTACGCCAGCGAGCTGTGCGGTCTTGGCAGGACGCTGCAGGCCGATTCGGAGTTTGTCTGGACCGGCGATATGGTCTATTTCGGCGAGCAGGCGAACGGCGAGCCGCGCGCCTGGCAGGTCCTGTCTGAAAACGGGAACGGCGGCACGTACAAAGCCGGCGTAAACGCGGTGTCGGCGGACGACGCCTTGTTCCTGCTTGCCCAAAATCCGTTTGCTAAAATCCGATTCAGCTTCGATGAGACTGTGGAAAGCGCAGGGTATCTGACCAGCCAGCTGCGGGCGTACCTCAGCGACCAGTTGCCCGACGAGGAGGGCCGCTGGGTCTCCGACGACTTTAGCTCGGCGGAATGGTCGGCGCTGCTGCAGACGACGAAGGAAGAGGATTTCGTTTCTCTTTACGGAGCGGATTTTCCCGACGAAGGCTTGCAGGGCGACCGCCTGTTCGCCCCGTCCGCCGTGGAAATGGTGGACTATCTGGGCTACCGGGACATGGATTGGGACTCCACCGTCACCGGCGCGTTTGAAACGGTTTGGTGGCTGCGGTCACGCTGCCTCGTGCCCGGAAACGAGTACAACGGGGTTATTTACGACACCGGTCGTCTTGGCCTTGAATTTGCCAGGTCTACATATGCAGCACGCCCGGCGGTCAATTTGAACCGGAACAGCGTGCTCTTCACCTCGGCCGCCGAGGGCGGCAAGGCCTCCGGCAGCACGGGGGAGGACGCCCTGACGCCCATTTCGGCGTACACCGGCACGGCGTGGAAGCTGACGCTCCGGGATGATAGCCGCGATTTCAGCGTTTCCGACGTGCAAATGGATGGGCTTACGGTTTCCTTTGCGTATGCCGGCGCCAATACCGGCGAAAACGAATATATCTCCGTCATTCTGAAGGAAAACGGCGTTATCACCCATTACGGCCGCATTTTGCAGCCGACAAGCGCCGCCGGCACGGCGAGCGTCACGCTCCCGGCGGACGCTGTGCTGCACGGGGATTCCGAGCTCTATGTGTTCAGCGAGCAGTACAACGGCGACAAGCGCACCGACTACGCGAGCGCGCTGCAGCCGATTGCGCTGCAAAAAACGCTGCAAACCGGTACGGCGGTCATCGGGGACGGCGATACGGTCTATTACGGGACCGACGGCCGCGCCTGGCAGGTGCTGTCCACCAGCGGCAGCGGCGGCGTATACCGTGACGGTACCGGCGTCGTGGCGGAGAACGACGCGCTGTTCCTGCTTGCGCAAAACGAGTTTGCGCAGCTTGCGTTTGCAAACTGGGGCGCGGCAGGCAAAAATTCGTATCTGGAAAGCCAGCTGCGCGCATATTATAACGACCGGACGGACGCCCTGACGCCGATTACCGAATCCTTTGCCGCGGCGGAATGGGCGGCGGTGCTGCAAACCTCGAAGGTGCCGTCCGAAACGACCCTGTCCGAGTTGCGCACGTTCCGCGACGCGGGCTTGGAGGGCGACCGGCTGTTCGCGCTGTCCGCCGAGGAGCTGCTGGAGTATCTCGCGTATACGGACGACTCCGCCAGCTGGACGGGCGGCCTTCGCACGGGCAACTGGTGGCTGCGCTCCGCTTACGGAGAAATCGGCGCGGACGAGGCGGGCGTCGTCTATCCGGACGGCGCGCCCTACAGCAGCGCGGCCAGCGAGCGCAGCGTCTTGGCAAGACCGGCCATGAACATAAACCGCGGCGCGGTGCTCTTTACCGCGTCGGCCGAGGGCGGCAAAGCCTCCGGCAGCACGGGCGCGGATGCGCTGACGCCCGTTTCGGGGCAGGTCGGCAATGCGTGGAAGCTGACGCTTCTCGATGCAACGCGCAGCTTTGCCGTTGCAGAAAGCGAGTCCACCGCATTGGCCGGTGAGACCGTCTCGCTGCACTATACCGGCGCGAACGTCGGCGAAAACGAATATATTTCCGCCTGCCTTACGGACGGCGAGGGGAATATCCGGTATTACGGCAGGGTCCTGCAGCCGCAGACGGCCGACGGCGAGGTGCAGATTGCGCTGCCCGCCGGGCTGCCGGATGACGACTATACGCTCTGGGTGTTCAGCGAGCAGTATAACGGTGACAAGCAAACCGACTTCGCGAGCGCGCCGGTCGCGGTTTCGCTTCCGGCCATTTCACCGACGCCAGCGGGCGACGGCACTTCGAGCGCGCCCTACCGCATTTTCAGTGCGAATCAGCTTCGCGCCTTTGCAAGCCTCGTGAACACCGGGGACAGCGACGCGTGGGCCGTGCTGGAAAAGGACATCGACCTGAACCCCGGCTTTACGTTCCAGGCGGACGGGAGCTACACGGGCGAGGGCGAGCCGCAGCAATGGACGGCGATGGGCAGCACCGCTTCGCCCTATACGGGCACCTTTGACGGCGGCGCGCACACCATAACCGGCCTGTATATCCAAAGCGAGGAAAAAGACGGCGGCCTGTTCCGAAACGTGGGCAAGGAAGGCGCCGTGCAAAATGTGAACGTGACAAACGCCTACATCTGCGCGAGCGGCAACCTCGGCGGCATCACGGGACGCAGCAGCGGCACGCTGGAAAACTGCGCCTTCAGCGGCACCATTATCGGCGGCGGCAGCTCGGCGTACCTTGGCGGAATTGTCGGCACGAACAACAGCGGCGCCGTCCGCGGCTGCACCAGCGCAGGCCTTATCACGACGAAAGACGAGCCGAACACGCTCTATCTCGGCGGCATTGCCGGCTGGGGCATCCTCGGGACGATTGCGGACTGCCGCAATACGGCTTCCGTAACGGTGCAAAGCGGCGTGCGCTCCGTCAGCCTCGGCGGGATTGTCGGGTATCATTCGGGCGTCGTTGAGAACTGCCAAAACGCGGGCGACGTCACCGCAGACGAGCAGATAGTCGTGGTAAAGATTGGCGGCATTTCGGGTCTGAACTACGGCGCGGCGAAAAACTGCTACAACACGGGCAGCGTGACGAGCATGGGCGCGTTTGCGAACATCGGCGGCGTTGCCGGCTACAACAACTCGACTATGGAAAGCTGCTACAGCATCGGAACGGTGACGGCGGCGACCGGCGAAAAGAACGTGTATGCGGGCGGCTTCGTCGGGCAGAATTTCCGGACCGGCGTGCTGACGAACTGCTATTATCTGGACACCTGCGGCGCGAGCGGCGAGGGTACGGCGCTCACGGCTTCGCAGATGACCGGTGAAGCGGCGAAGGAAAACATGGCGCTGGACTTCTCCGGCGTTTGGGCGATTCGTCCGGGCAGCACAACCTCCGAGGAACAGTCCGATACGAGCGTCACGATTTACAAAACCGACTATTACCCGTATCTGCAGGCCTTCGGCGAGGAAACCGCGGCGGCCTATGAATCGCAGACCACCGAAACCCGGCTTCCCGAGGCGGAGGATACGCCGGAGGGCGAAAAAACCTACTTAATCTATACCGCGGACCAGCTTCGGGAATTCGCGGCGCTTGTCAACGGTACGCTTTCGGCGGAAAAACAGGCCGCCTACGGCGTGCAGGGCGCTGTACCGGACGCCAACGCCAGGCTGATGGCGGATATTGACCTGAACCCCGGCTTTACGTTCCAGGCGGACGGGAGCTACACGGGCGAGGGCGAGCCGCAGGCGTGGACGCCGATAGGCAGCATGGATACGCGCTATGCAGGCGTCTTTGACGGACAGGGACACGTCATTCGCGGGCTGTATATCCCCGACGGCGGCGACTGTCAAGGCTTGTTCGGCTGCACGGGCATCCTTGTTGTGCGCGACGAGCAGAACGAGGTTGTCGCACGGTACACCGCCGAGGTGCGGGACGTTGCGCTCGCCAACGGCTTTGTCCGCGGGCAAAACCATGTCGGCGGCATCTCCGGCTATAATTTCGGCGGGACCATCACGCACTGCAGCAACGCCGCGTTTATCCTCGGCGAAGAGAGTACGGGCGGCATCGCCGGCTATCAGGCGACCGGCCAGATTACCGAGTGCTATAATACGGGCGCGGTGCAGGGTAACAAGACCTATGGCGGCGGCATCGTCGGCTACAACCGCAGCACGATTGAAAACTGCTACAATATCGCGGCCGTGGGCGCGGATTCCGGCTATGCGGCGGCATCGCGGGGCATAACGGCGGTTCCGGCGCGATTCGCAGCTGCTACAACACCGGCGACATCGCGGGCGGCCACAGCAACGGTACCGGCGGCATCACGGGCTTTAACGCGGCCATCCTCAAAAACTGCTATTATCTGGAGACCACCGCGCAAAGCGGCGCGGGCGACCTTTCCAGCGCGGCCGGCGTTACGGCGCTGACCCTTGCGCAAATCGAAAGCAAGCAAGACGACGGCCTGCTCGCCCTCCTGCGCGCGGCAAATGCGGACGTCTGGAACGATACCCTTTCCGCCCTCGGGCAATGGGAAGCGGGCAGTCCGGCCGTGCAGCCGGTGCTGCATTGGCAGCAGACGGTGCAGAACGCGCCGACTTACGTGGTCACAATCCCGGCAACCGTAACCGTCCATGAACAGAACAGCTTTACGGTGCTTGCCACGGCGGGCGCGCTTACCTCGACCCAGAAGGTGGAGGTCGCAGTCTCGGCGAATGACGGGTTCTACCTGACCCATGCGGACGACAGCGCCGTCAAGCTGCCCTACGTCCTGAAAAACGGAACGGAAACCATCCAAAACGGCGGCGTCGTTCTGGAGACCGGCAACACGAGCGCAGACGCCCCGGCGCGCGCCGCGCTTGCCGTGGAACCGGAGGCCGCGCGCTACGCCGGCCTGTATACCGGCACGCTCACCTTCGTTGTCCGGCTGCACGACGCGGCCTGACGCATGAGAAAAGGAGGTACCAAGATGAAAAAGAGCGTATCCTTTTTTCTGGCGCTCGTCCTGTGCGGCCTTGCCTGCTTCCCGGCGTTTGCCGCGGAAACGGCGCTCGGCCCGGACGAAACCACCGGGGAATTGCAGCTCTCCTACGCGGTCGGGCCGTCCTATACCGTCAGCATCCCCGGCGATGTGCAGGTGGCCTTTAACGCCCTCTCCACCGATTTCGAAAGCGTCGAGCTGACCGAGGCGCGGCTCGAGCCCGGTTACGCCGTGCTAATTGCGCTTGTGTCCGACGGCCTGCTCAAGCACACGGAGGACGCGAGCAAGACGCTTGCCTATTCGGTCAACAGCGCCGACGGCGCGTTTCAAACGGCGCAATATACGACGGCCGGGGAGGCTACCGCGCTGACGGTCGATATCACTTCGGACGCCTGGCACGCAGCGCCTGCCGGCGATTATACCGGCACGGTCACCTTTGAGGTGTCCTATGTTGCCGTGGGATAAGGAGGCAGTTATGAGAAAAACAGCGGCTTTTCTGCTTTGCTTTATGCTTCTGCTCGTCTGCCCGGTCGCCGCGTCTGCACAGGGGACGCCGGGCGGCGGCATAGACGCAACCATTTACGCTTCTGTGCCGGACAGCCATTGGATTACGGTGGAAGCCGAGCACGCGCAGGTCACGTTGGACGGGCAGGGCGGCGCACAGCTAAAAGCGGCGCGCCTGTCCGAACCGCGCCTTCTGATTCGGCCCGAAAACGGGTACCGGGTAACGCGCGTCACGCTCAACGGTACGGACGTCACCGATGCGGTCATCGGTGGGTACTATACGTTAGAGCCGGTGTATGAGGACAAAACGCTCACCGTTTCGACCGAGGCGGTGCAGCAGGAGACGGACGATACCCACGACATCAGCGGGACGATTGTCGATGAAAGCGGCAACCCCGTCCCCGGCGTTACGGTGGACATCGGCGGGCATACCGGCGTCACCGATGAGGACGGCCATTTTACCGTGGAAGACGTGCCGGACGGCCGCCATCCCGTGACCATCATCGGGCCGGACGGGGAAATCCTCGGGTATACCGAGATTGAAATTGTGGACGGTCAAATCGGCGTGACCGAGGGCGAGGACGGCAGCTTTACCATCACGTCGCCCACGGACGCCGCGCTGGACCTCGAAATGACGATTACCTCGGACGGCCGCATCCAGATTGGCAAGGTTACGGACGTCACGCCGGCCGTACCCGGGTCCGACATTCCGAAAACGGGACGCGTCGGCGGCGCGGCAGCCGTTTGCATCCTGCTTCCGGCCGCGGTCTGCGTCCTGGCGGTCCGGCTGGCCCGCGCAAAGGGCAAACGCCGCTCGGCGTAACGCCCGCGTAAAAACGGCTTATAAACCGGCATAAAACAACGCACCCGCCGAGCTTGGCGGGTGCGTATTTTTGCGGCTGTGCCGCGCGGTATCCGGGAATCCGTCAGCGGCCGCGTCTGCGTCTGCCGACACAGGCGCCGGCGGCGAATACGCCCGCGGCGGCCAGCAGGGGGAACCATGCGGCTGTCTGCCCGCCGGTCTGCGGAATCTGCGCGTCCGGCGGCGGTGCCGTTGTCGTTGAATTCAAATATACTGTTTGTACCGATGAGCGTTTCCCCGGCGGCAATGCCCTGCGCCTGCCGTGTCCGTATGCTTTCGCGCTCGCTCTGCGCCACAAACGACAAAATCTGCAAAACCAAATCGGCAATGAACGTGCCCATCAGGTCCTTGCCGTTTCGGGTGTCCAAAAGCGGCATATCCACAACGCAGATGTCGGCACCGATTTGCTTGGTCAAAATGCGCCATTGCCGCTGAATTTCCTCATAATCGCGGCCGAGCCGGTCGATGCTGAGCACATACAGCAAATCGCCTGCGCGAAGCCTGCGCAAAAGCCGCTTGTACTGCGGCCGTTCAAAATCCTTGCCGGACTGCTTGTCCAGAAAAATGTTGCGCTGCGGGATGCGAAAGGCAGACAGTGCCAAAAGCTGGCGGTCTTCATTTTGGTCTGCGGTAGAGACGCGGATATATCCGTAAATATTTGACATAATGTGTACCTCCGTGCAACAAATTGTACAGGACCCGGCCGGGAAAAGCACGGAAGGAACGGGGCGGGCGGAACCGAAAAAATCCGTCCGAAAAGAACCGTATTTTGTTTTTTTACCTCCTTTTTAATTGCATCTGCGGCACGGCGCCTGCCGCAAAAGGGACAAATTTATTGTATTCGATTTTTTTGCCTGCCGCAAGGCGGACGAAAATACCGGCGCTGTGCGGAAAACGGGCGGATATTTGCAGATACCGGTTGCGGCCGGCCGGCAGGTCTGCTATAATTTAGAAAACCAGGCTTGCAAAGGGCCTGCACAAGGCTGCAAAAGCGGAGGCTGTTATGAAGACAAAAATTTACGAAACCGAGACCCACGACCTTTCCGCGGTCGTCTATGCGAACGGGGAGTACCGGAATTATGTGCCGGACGCCATGATTGCGGCGCTGGAGGGCGACGGCTTTTTCGAGGAGGCGCGCATGGGCTTCCCCGAAGCGGTCCTCTATGAAGATGATTTTCAAATGTCATCTCCCGTCGGCATGGAATCGGTTTTGGAGGAAAAGCTGCGCGGCTGCGTGCTGGTCGCGGAAATCGGCGAAGAAGTACGCCTGTATCCGCACAGGCTGAGCGCGGACCAGCGCGAATTTTTTGCGCTCGAGCTCGGCGAGGACGTGCTTGAGGACGCGCTGGCGCGCGATACGGACGGCAGCGGCGTCCTTTTGGACCTGTAAACGGAAGAGGGGGAGAATATGCGGTATTTTTATCCGAAGGAATACGGCGCGGTCGGAGACGGCGTGCACAACGACGCGGCGGCTATCCAGGCGGCGCTGGACGCCGCGCACCGCAACGGCGGCGGCACGGTTGTGCTGGAGAGCGGCAAGATTTATTACAGCGATTCTCTGCGGCTGCGCGCGAATGTGGAGCTGCATCTGCAAAAGGGCGCGCGCTTAAAGGCGACGGCCGACATCGGCGGCTACATTCGTCCGTGCGAAACCATCAACGACCCGAAAACGGCCAGGATAGGCAATCCCGTTACGGGGAAGCCGTCGTTCGCGTTTTTATACGGGTACGAGGCGCACGGCTGTTCGGTTACGGGCGAGGGCGTGATTGACGCGAACGGCCACGCCTTTGTCGAGCGCAAGGACCGTTACTACGTCACGGGCAATTTCTACCCGCGCCCGACGGCGATTTACGTGGAAAAGAGCAACCACATCTCCTTTCGGGACGTCACCGTTACGGACGCGCCGTTCTGGACGCTGCATCCGGCGGGCTGCGACGACGTGCTGATTTCCAACATCCGCATTTTAAACGACCTGGACGTCGCCAACTCCGACGGCATCGACCCCGACCATTGCACCAACGTCCGCATTTTGGGCTGCCATATCGAGTGTGCGGACGACTGCATCTGCTTAAAGACCTCCAACGGCAACGCCGAATACGGCCCGTGCGAGAACATCCTAATCAGCGGCTGCACGCTGGTTTCCACCTCCGCCGCCATCAAGATTGGCACCGAGGGGGTAGGGGATTTTCGCAACGTGCTGGTTACCGACTGCATCATCAGCCGCTCGAACCGCGGGCTGTCCATTCAAATCCGCGACGGCGGCAGCGTCGAAAACGTCCGGTACTCGAACATCCTGATTGAAACGCGCCGGTTCTGCCCGGACTGGTGGGGGACCGCCGAGCCCATCGTGCTGACCACCTTTGACCGCGACGAGGCCACGCGCTCCGGGAAAATTCGCAACGTCAGCTTTACGAACATCACCTGCAAGGGCGAAAACGGCGTGCTTGTCCACGGCAACACCCAAAACGCGATTGAGGACGTGACGTTTGAAAACGTCCGCGTGACGCTCTCCAAGACCTCCAAGTGGGCGTGCGGCCTTTACGATCTGCGCCCGTGCCGGGAATACGGCGTGGAGGCGCACAAAAACGCCGGCTTTTTCCTGCGGTACGCAAACGGCGTGACGCTCGATAAGGTCAAGGTGCGCTTTGAAAACGTCTGCGACGAATATGCTTACGCGCTGGACGCCGCGCATTGCGAACACCTCGAGCTGCACCGCTTCGACGGCGAAGCGGCGCACCCCGGTATGGACGCGGTGCACGTCGAGTGAGAGAAAAGCAGAAACAAGCCGTCCGTGTGCTTCAGACGCACGGACGGCTTGTTATTTTGGTTTAAAATCGGTTGTTTTCTCGGGCGCTGTCGTATAACTTTTGGATATCCGGCGGCAGCCGGTCGGGGAGCATGGCGGAAATGCGGTCTTCGTTTCCGTCCTGCATGGCGGTCTCGTAATACCAGCATTTGTAATTGAGCATATCCAGCGTCCGCTGCAAGCGGCGCATTTCCGCCTCGACAATCGTTTTGCGCGCCTCAAACAGCGCTTTGCGCTGCGGGTAGGTGTCTTTCCCGGCGGTTGTCCACACCATAAACTGCTTGATATCCTTAATCTCAAGACCCGAGCTTTTCAGGCACGCAATCACGCGCAGCGCCTCCACCTCTCTGTCGCTGAATATGCGGCGGCCCGACTGCCGTGCGAGACCCGGGAACAGTCCCTCCTTGTCGTAATAACGAACGGTGGAAACCGGCAAATCAAACATAGCGGCAATCTGCCCAATCGTATACATAAATTTCCTCCTTGCGCCGGAAATAATGCTTGACTTAAAGTTAGGTTTAGGTTGTATAGTAACAGTATACCACAGCATTTTCAAAAATGCAAATTGGTATTCAGGAGGTATTTTTATGATGCAGGCCGAAAAGCTAAATCTCACGCAGGCGTGGGACAAGACCTATCCCAAAGACGACCGGGTCGACCACCGGAAAGTAACCTTTGTCAACCGCTACGGCATAACGCTGGCGGCAGACTGTTTTACGCCGAAAGCGGCGAGGGGAAAGCTGCCCGCCATTGCGGTTTCCGGCCCGTTCGGCGCGGTCAAAGAGCAGGTTTCGGGACGCTATGCGCAGGAAATGGCGGCACGCGGCTTCTTGACAATTGCCTTCGACCCGTCCTTCACCGGGGAGAGCGGCGGCAAACCCCGTTTTATGGCGTCGCCCGATATCAATACGGAAGACTTTCAGGCGGCGGTGGATTTTTTGTCGGTGCAGGAAAATGTTGACCCTGCGCGAATCGGGATTATCGGCATTTGCGGCTGGGGCGGTATGGCGCTTAATGCGGCGGCGATAGATACCCGCATCAAGGCAACCGTGACCTCAACAATGTACGACATGGCGCGCGTGAACGCGAAAGGGTATTATGATTCGGAGGACAGCGAAGAAGCGCGGTATGCAAAAAAAGCGGCGATTAACACGCAACGGACAGAGGATTACCGGAACGGTACGTATCAGCTTGCGGGCGGTCTGCCGAGTCCGGAGGAAGTGACTGCCGACACGCCGTGGTTCATAAAGGACTATTCTGCGTTTTACAAAACCTCGCTCGGCTACCACCTGCGCTCTGTCGGCGGCAACGCCGGGTGGTGCGTCAGCGGCTGCCAAAGTTTTTTGAATCAGCCGATTCTCCAATATGTTAACGAGATTCGCTCCGCGGTGCTGATGCTCCATGGCGATAAGGCACATAGCCTGTATTTCAGCAAAGACGCATACGCCGCAATGACCAAGGACAGCCCGTATGCGGGCAATAAGGAATTGCTGCTTATTCCCGGCGCGGTCCACACCGACCTGTACTATAAAATGGATGTCATTCCGTTTGATACAATACAGAGCTTCTTTACAGAGTACTTGAAATAAAATGGCGAAGCCAGCCCGCCGGGCTGTTTTGTCTTTGCGCAGACCTTCTCAGGTTCGAATCCTGCTCTAAAAAGCACAGTACAGAAAACGGCTTCGCCATCCTCTGTACTGTGTTGTGAAAGGGCTACAAAAAAGATGTTTTTCGCAGTTTTGTGTATGACTTCGAACTCTCACAGCTTTAGTGAAATCGTTCGCTTTCGTTCACGATGAAATAATTCACCGTGTGAATTCTGAAATTTGATGCTATCGCATCAAGTGAAATGAAATCCACCCACTCGCCGTCGAGGCGAATTTCACACGCCGCAGGCGTATTTCACATTGCGAAGCAATAGTTCACCCACCCGTAAGGGCGGATTTCGTTGAAAAAAGCACTGCTTTTGCAGTGCTTTTTTCTGGCTGGGGTGGCAGGTTCGACCATGGGCAAGCAAAGCTTGCCCATGCTTCGCTCGGGACACCCCACGCTTCGCGTGCGGTACCGCCCTCGCGCTCTGCGCGCAAAACAGCCCGCCGGGCTGTTTTATCTTCGCGCAGACCTTCCCAGGTTCGAATCCTGCTCTAAAAAACACAGTACAGAAAACGGCTTCGCCGTCCTCTGTACTGTGTTGGCTGGGGTGGCAGGATTCGAACCTACGAATGCAGCAGTCAAAGTGCTGTGTCTTACCGCTTGACGACACCCCAATATGGATTTGAAAAAACTCCGCCCTTGCCTTATGGGCTTGCGGCGGAGTAAAAAATGGGGTGGATAGTCGGATTCGAACCGACGGTCTCCAGTGCCACAAACTGGCGCTTTAACCAACTAAGCTATACCCACCATATCGGTTTTATGCAACACATTTGCGCTTCGCCGAGCTTCTCAATAAGAAGTGGCGCGCTGAGAGGGACAGCGCTTTGCTGCGCAAATCGCGCACCCTCGCGCTTACGCGCTCGGGCTTCGCGTCGGAAAACCTTTCCCCGAAAGGTTTTCTGTTCGCCGCTCACCCCCTCGGGGTTCGAGTCCCCCAAACGGGCGGCATCCTTTGCATTTGCGCTTCGCCGAGCTTCTCGATAAGAAGTGGCGCGCTGAGAGGGACTCGAACCCCCGACCCTCTGCTTAGAAGGCAGATGCTCTATCCAACTGAGCTATCAGCGCAAATCAAATGCTTGATTATTATATATGCCGCAGGGCGGTTTGTCAAGGGAAATCCAAAGATTTTTGACGGATTTTTCAAAAGGGAACCGGCTGCCCGCAGGAGGCTGTCGTCTGCCTTCTGCGGGCGCTGTTCCTTATTCCGCCGCCTGTATGCGGACAATCCGGTTGAAATCTGCGCCGCGAATACGCAAGGGCAGGCCGACCTCCATAAGATACGCCCCGCTTTTTACCACGTTCTCGCCCTCCCAGCAAAGCGCGTACCGTTTTTCCGGGGCAAGCCCGTCGAAGCGCACCGCCATGCGCTTTTTGTAAAACCGCGTGCCGCGCGCCGCCAAAAAGACGACGCTCTTCCGCTTTTCTTCGTCCACATACTGCGTGCACAGATATTCGTCCGCGTCGGGGTCGGCGAGCCGGTACAAATCGCCGAACTGTACGAGCGGGCGTATTTCCTTGTACAGCGCGATATTTTCCCGGCAAAGCTGGAGGTCCGCCTCGCTGTATTTCGTTAAATCGCCGCCGAGCCCGAGCGCGCCCTGCATTGCAATCTGGAAGCGGAACGCAAGCGAGGTCGGCTTGTTGGGCCCGCCGACGTCCGTGACCCAGGCGCGCATGGTCTTAACGGGGTGCAGCAGCGAATAGGCGCGCTGAATGGTCATGCGGTCGACCGCGTCCGTGTTGTCGCTGGGCCAGACCTCGTCAAAATGCAGCAGCGCGCCCAGGTCCGCACGCCCGCCGCCCGACGCGCAGCTTTCAAACTGCACGTCCGGGTGCTTTGCGCGCAGCCGGTCCACAAGCTCATATACCGCCTGCGTGTGCAGATACCAGAGCATCTGCGGGTTTTCCAGGTTTTCTGCGCCGGTCTCCGAAAACGGGCGGTTCATATCCCATTTGATATAGCGGATATTGTAGTCGGATAACAGGCTGTCGAGCCGCTCGAACAGATACGCCCGCACGTCCTCGCGCGTCAGGTTGAGCACGCGCTGGTGCCGCAGCTCGTGCGCCTTTCGCGTGTCGTAGTGATAGGTCCAGTCCGGGTGGGCGCGGAACAGGTCGCTGTCGGCGTTGACCATTTCCGGCTCGACCCACAGCCCGAAATCCATCCCGAGGGCGTTGACGTGCGCAATAAGCGGCGCGAGCCCCTGCGGGAATTTTTCCCGGTTTACAAACCAGTCCCCGAGCCCCGCGCGGTCGTTTCGGCGTGCGCCGAACCAGCCGTCGTCCATGACGAACAGCTCGACGCCGGCCGCGGCGGCAAGGTCGGCTAAGCGCATCTGGTTTTCGCACGAAACGTCGAAACCCGTTGCCTCCCAGGAATTGTAAAGCACCGGCAGCGGCTTTTTTGCAAAGGCACGCGGCAGCACGTGCTCGCGGACAAAGCGGTGCATTTGCCGCGACATCTCGCCGAAGCCCGGCGTCGTTCCGCAAAAGACCGGCGGCGTTTCAAACGTTTCCCCGCCTTTAAGCGTATAGGAAAAGTCAAAATCGTTGAGCCCGAGCAGCAGCCGCGTGCGGCCGAACAGGTCGCGTGTCGCCTCCGCTTTAAAGTTCCCGCTGTAGGCGAGCGCGGCGAAAAAGACCTCGCCCGACGCTTCGCCGGCGCGGCGGCTTGCCAAAAGATACGGCGCGTGGTTGTGCCCGGACGTGCCGCGGCGGCTTTCAAAGGTCAGCGCGCCGCTCGTCAGCGTCTGCACGGCGGGCAGGCCTTCGCCGCCCCAGGCGCCGTTCGTGTTGTGGATGGCGTACGGCTGCTCGCCGGGCAGCGACAGCTCCGCCGAGCAGATTTTTTCGAGCGTTATCGGCGCGGTACCGCTGTTTTGCAGCTTTACCCACCGCGTCAAAATATCGCATCCCGGCGTCACCCGGTAGCAGAGCGTGACGGCCAGCGGATAGTGCCGGTCCTGCAGCGTCACCTCGAGCGTGTCGCCGTCCAGGCGAAAGTCCCGGTAGGCAAGGTCTGTTTCCCGGCAGCCGTCCGAAAAGCGCGCCTTGAGCGCACATTCGCGGTATACCGTCCCGCCGAACGCGGTATATTCCTGCTGCGCCTCGTCCTGCGCGCTGTGGTTGGAGTTTTCGTCCTCGTATTCCGGGATAAAAAAGTCCTCCGGCAAGCACTTCTTGCCCCAATGCAGGTGCCGCTCGCGGCCCGCTTGGTCTATGCCGAATACGTATTGCGTGCGTTCGGTCTCTAATATAAAATACGGTTCTTTTACGGTGATGGGCATTTTCTTCTCCTTTTTTTGTGCATTGTGCGTGCCGGTTTGTTTTATGATAGCAGAAATTCGGCCGTTTGCGTAGCGGAAATAACGCCGAAAAGTTTCGAAAAAACACTTTCCTGCAAGGTGAAAACCTGCACGAAAAATGCTTGTACAAATCCCGGTTTTTATGTATAATGAAAAGAAAAAGGTTTTCAGACAGGAGGTTTCGCCATGACCGTCCGGGAAATTCAGGAGATTTTATCCGCCGAGGTCATCTGCGGAGAGGCGTTTTTGGACCGGGAGGTGCATTCGGCCTGCGGCAGCGATATGATGAGCGACGTGCTCGCCTACGTCAAGGAGCAGGCGGTGCTGCTGTCGGGGCTTGTGAACCCGCAGGTGGTGCGTACTGCGGAAATGATGGATATGCAATGCATTGTGTTCGTGCGCGGCAAGCAGCCGGACGAAAGCATCGTCGGACTCGCGCGCGACCGCGACATTGTGCTTTTGACCACAAAGCTTCCGATGTTCGCCGCCTGCGGGATGCTGTATGAAAAGGGCCTGCGGGGAGGCGCCATTCAATGAGCCTGATTGAACTGCATTACGACGTTCCCGGCGATGATTTTTCGCGCGCGGGGGAGGCGTCCGGCAATGTCAAGGCGCAGCTGAAAAAGCTCGGCTTCGACCCGGCGCTCATCCGCAATGTGGTCATTGCGCTGTATGAAGGGGAGATTAACCTCGTCATCCATGCCGGCGGCGGGACGATTGACGTTTCCATCGACCCCGACTGCATCCGCATGGTGCTGCGCGACGAGGGCCCCGGCATCCCGGATGTGGAGCGCGCCATGCAGGCGGGCTATTCCACGGCGTCCGACCGTGTCCGCGCGCTGGGCTTCGGCGCGGGGATGGGCCTGCCGAACATCAAAAAATATACCGACGATATGCGCATTGAGACCGAGGTCGGCAAAGGGACGACCATGTACCTGCGTGTCGACGTGAAATAAGCGCATATTGTCCGAAAACCGGAGCAAAAACTATGGCTTCCAAAGACTTTTTCCATGCGGTGCGGCTTGACGAGGACAAATGCAAGGGCTGCATCAACTGCATCAAGCGCTGCCCGACTGGCGCCATCCGCGTGCGCCGGGGCAAGGCGTATATCATCTCCGAACGCTGCATCGACTGCGGCGAGTGCATCCGCATTTGCCCGAACCACGCGAAATACGCCGAGAAGTATTCGTTTAATGAAATTCTGGCGTACCAATACCGCGTCGCGCTGCCCGCGCCGACGCTTTACGGGCAGTTCAACAACCTTGACAACGTCAACTATGTGCTGACCGCGCTTTTGCGGCTCGGCTTTGACGACGTGTTCGAGGTCGCCGCGGGCGCGGAGCTTGTGTCCGATGCGACGCGCGCGTATTTGCAGCGCGCGGACGTCGTGCGGCCCGTGATTTCCTCGGCGTGCCCGGCGGTTGTGCGGCTCATTCGCGTGCGCTTCCCGAACCTCATCCCGAACGTGCTCGACTTAAACGCGCCCATGGAGGAGGCGGCGCGGCTCGCGCGGCTGCGCGCGCAGAAAAAAACCGGCCTTGCGCCCGAGGAGATTGGCGTCTTTTTCCTGACGCCCTGTACGGCGAAAATTTCCGCGATTAAGCAGCCTATCTGCAATACGACATCGGCGGTTTCCGGCGTGTTTTCCATTCAGGACATTTACCCGGTGCTGCTTATGCAAATGGAAAAGCTCACGCGCGACGAGGTGGAAAAGCTCGGGGATTCGGGCTTTTCGGGCGTGCGCTGGGCGTCGTCCGGCGGGGAATCCGCCGCGCTGCGCAGCGACCGGTATCTGGCGGCGGACGGCATTGAAAACGTCATTCAGGTGCTCGAGGAGCTGGAAAACGAAAAGCTCAACGACCTCGACTTCATCGAGCTCAACGCCTGCCCGGGCGGCTGCGTGGGCGGGCCGCTGACCGTGGAAAACCCCTATGTCGCAAAAGCCCGCCTGCAGCGGCTGCGCAAATATCTGCCGGAGTCGTGCAACCGGCTTTCGGGCGACATCCCGCGCGCCATGCGGTGGGAAAAGCCGCTGGAGCCCGTGGACATTTTAAAGCTCGACGCCGACCTGCGCCGGGCAATGGAAAAAATGCAAAAGCTCAACGAGCTGGAAAAGCTGCTGCCGGGGCTGGACTGCGGCACCTGCGGCGCGCCGTCCTGCCGGGATTTGGCCGAGGACATCGTGCGCGGCAAGGGCTCGATTGAGGACTGCGTCTTTTTTGCGCGCGACACGGCGGACAGCGGCGGCCGCATCCCCATCCCCGCGCCGTTCCGCAAATCCGGCGAACAACCGGGTAAAGAAGAGGGGGAGACGAAATGACCGTACAGGAATTTGCGAAAGCGGCGGGCCTTGCCGCTTTGGTGGAGGCGGATTTTTCGCGGGAGATTACCGGCGGATACTGCGGCGACCTTTTAAGCTGGGTTATGTCGCGCGCGCAAAGCGGGGACTGCTGGTTTACGGTGATGGGCAACATCAACGCCGTCGCGGTCAGCGTGCTGGCCGACTGCGCGTGCATTGTGCTGTGTGAAAGCGCGCCGCTCGACGAGCCCGCCCGCCTGCGCGCCGAGCAGCAGGGCGTCAACATCCTCTGCTCGCCCGAAAACGCCTACACGCTTAGCGCCAAGCTCGCAGCCGTGCTATGAACGTATTTTGTGATTTGCACCTGCATTCATGCCTGTCCCCGTGCGGGGACCGGGACATGACCCCCAACAACCTGGTGCGCATGGCGAAGCTTTTGGGGTACGATATGATTGCCCTGACCGACCACAACTCCTGCCGCAACTGCGCCGCCGCCGTAAAGGTCGGCGCACGCGAAGGGGTGACGGTTGTGCCGGGGATGGAGCTTTGCACCGCGGAGGAGATTCATTGCATCTGCCTGTTCCCGAGCGTCGAGGCGGCCGAGGCGTTTTCGGACGAAGTGCGCGCAGCGCTGCCGCCCGTGCAGAACCGCCCGGACATTTTCGGCGAACAGCTTGTGCTCGACGACGGCGACCGCGTTGTCGATACGGAGCCGCTTTTGCTGACGACGGCGAGCGCTGTCCCGCTCGAGACGGTTCCGGCGCGCGCGGCGCAATACGGTGGCGCGTGCTTCCCCGCGCATCTGGACCGCGCTTCGTACAGCGTGCTGTCGGTGCTGGGTATGTGGTACGAGGAACTGCCGTTTGCGACGGTGGAATTTACGCCGCAGGCGGAGCTGTCCGCGTATTTCTTGCAGCACCCGCTTTTGCGGTCCAAACGCATTGTGCGCAGCTCGGATGCGCATTATCTGGAAAATATGCTCGAGCGGGGCAACCCGCTCAAGCTGTCTGCCCCCACGCCGGACGCGGTGCTGCGATTTGTGCGCGGCGAAGCGCAGAAAACGGACGCCGGCGCATTTTCAAAAAAATAGCTTGACAGCGCGCGCGTATCCCGATATAATAATTAGGCGGTTTGGTCGTGGGCCATTAGCTCAGTTGGTTAGAGCAACCGGCTCATAACCGGTCGGTCCGGGGTTCAAGTCCCTGATGGCCCACCACTTTTTATTTCGCCTTTGGCGGCAAACAGCGTTATATAGGGGTATAGCTCAGTTGGTAGAGCAGCGGTCTCCAAAACCGCGTGCCGAGGGTTCAAGTCCTTCTGCCCCTGCCAAAAAAGAGAGACAAGCGCCCGCTTGTCTCTCTTTTTCGTAACGACCGAAACTGAAGCCTCGGCACGCGGAGCGTGTCGAGGGGCGAGGCGGCTTGCGCCGCAAAAAAAAACAAGAGAAAGCACCCGCTTGGTTCTCTTTTTTCGTAATGACTGAGGCTGAAGTTCCCAGTCAGTTACAATGGGTCTGGAAGGAGGAAAAACGTATGCAATACCAGTTAAAGCCAGCCTTTGGGCCTATAACAGATGCACCGGCCCCCAACACGCCTTGGGTTGAGGTCCTCACCCGGAAAGAAGTTCAGCAACGGACGGATACAACGGAAGTCCCTTTTCTGGAGCGCTGTTTGGTCCACAGCCACAACTGCAAGGCGGAACTTTTGGAGAATTGCGCTGCCGGTACGGTACTGGTCCCCTATAAGGAACACCACGGGAGCGAGATTGCCTTTGCTTTCTGGCTGACCGAGGAAAAACTCACCTTTGTGGATGACAGCGGCCAAGCAGTCAATTTGCTGGAGCAGTTTTCCAAGCAGCCGGGACTTGTTTCCTCCCCCGGTACGCTCTTGTTGGAATTTTTGGAGTTTCTCATCCAGGAGGATGCGGCGTTCCTCCAGCACCTGGAGACCCAGCTGGACAAGCTGGAGGAGCAGCTCTTGAAGCAGAAAGAGCCCCAGCGGTTTGAAAACCAGCTCCACCGCTGCCGCCGGACGCTGCTGAAGCTCTCCGCCTACTACGCCCAGATGGACGAGCTGGGGGATACCTTGGCGTCCAACCGCAACGGGCTTTTTTCCAAAAAGCTCTGCCGGGGCTTTGAGCTGTTTTCACGCCGGGCCGGGCAGCTTCACAGCCAGACTGCTTCCCTGCGGGAGTATTCCTTACAGCTGCACCAGATTTACCAGTCCAAGATTGACTTAAAGCAGAACCGGGTGATGCAATTTCTCACGGTGGTGACCACTGTTTTTCTGCCCCTTTCCCTCATCACCGGGTGGTACGGCATGAATTTTCACAATATGCCGGAATTAGACGCCCCATGGGCTTACCCGGCCGTGATTTTGGTCAGCTTGGCCATTCTCTTGGCGGAGATTCTTTTCTTTCGAAGAAAAAAGTGGTAGTTTCCTGCACAGTCGTTCCCCAAAAAGTTGTTCGCAGCACCAAACCAGCCTCGCCCTCTCCGGGGTTTGCGGCAGGAACCGGGATACACTGTCCTTTCCCCCGCTGCCTGCAGTGTTCTCCCACATCTACTCCAAAACCGCGTGCCGAGGGGCGAGGCGGCTTGCCGCTGCCGGGGCCACGTTTTTAGCGAGGAGCGGCGAGACGGGGCCCCTTTAGGGGGCGTTCGAGCCAGCAGCGTTTCGTAAGAAACGCTGGTCAAGTCCTTGAAGCCCCTGCCATGCAACCCCCCCCCGTAGTTCCTTGATGTACAAGGGATTGCTGGGGCTTTTCTCTTTCCGGCAAAAAGGAAAAGCTACGGAACATGCACCCAAACGCACAGTCAAACAAAAAACGGCAGCCATGCGGAAGGAAAAGAAAAACCGCCGTCACGAAGACCGCACCACCAAATACATCGTCTTCGCAACAGCAGTTTTCAACCTCATCCATGCGGTGCTCGATTTAATCCGGCACTTCACGGAATAGCGCAAGGGGGGGGAATCCCCCAAGCGCTTAGAGTATAGATTTGCGGAAATACTGAGAACAAAAGTCATGGAAATGAAATTTTACGGAACGATAGACCCGGATTTAGATGAATATCACGAAGCTGTAAAGATTTTGAGCAAGGAGTTGAAATTCAATTATGAGCGAAGAAAAAAGGATTAACAAACAACATCCAAAATTTGCGGAGTATTTATCGAAATGTGAATCCCTTGCGCTTGAGTATGCCGAAAAAGTGGATGCGGCGGAAAGTCAATATCCGAATTGGAGAGGGCTCGACCATCCCGCATCACACGAAATATCAGAAATAACCAAGGAATTTAATAAAAAGCTGAAAGCTTTACAAACGGAATATAATTTTCTTTTTGTGCGAGAAAATGAACGCAAATTTTAAAGGCAACGCCGATGCGGTGATTGCCGCCATGCGCGAAGCGGTCGAAAACGCGCTGGAGGAATGCGGCCTGCAGGCGGAAAAGTACGCAAAAAAGCTCGTGCCGGTCGATACGGGCCGCCTGCGCAACAGCTTTGCTGCGCGGGTGCTGCAATTTTGCGCAGGGGCGGGGGTTTGCATTTTTTACAAAAATGGAGTATAGTGAAAACAGCCTGAAAAAAAGGGACGGAAACGACCATGCAGACGGAAAGCCTTTCCCAGCGCACCGCCGAGCGGCTGCGCGCGCAAATTTTGGAAGAACACAAATACCGCTGCGGCGAAAAGCTGCCCAACGAAAATGAATTGTCCGTGTCGCTCGGCATCAGCCGCACGACGCTGCGCGAGGCGATACGGACGCTTGCCTCCGAAGGGCTTTTGGAGGTGCGCCGCGGCTGCGGGACCTTTGTAACGGGGGAGCTGGACCGCATGGCGCACAGCGGCGTCAACGTGCAGGAGATAATCCAAATGAAGGTGGCGCTGCGCGACCTTTATGAAGCGCGGCTGATTTTTGAGCCGGAGGCGGCGGCGCTGGCGTGCAAGCGCGCGAGCGACGAGGAGATTGCGCAGATTTTGTCGCTCGGCGAAGCGTGCCAGCGGGAGCTGCGGCTTGACCCGCGCGGCAAAAACCGCATTGCATCGGAAAGCGCGTTCCACGGCGCGATTATCAAAGCGTCGCACAACGAGTTTTTGGGCCAGTTTATGCCGACGCTCACGCGGACGATTGAACAGACCTTCGCGTACGCCCAAAACCTGGAGGTGATTGCCGCCGACGCGTACAAGGACCATATCCTGATTATGGAATTCCTCAAAAAGCGCGACGCGGCCGCGGTAAAGAGTGCGGTGACGGTGCATTTGCACCACGCCGTGCAGCACGAGCAGATTTCTTTGGACGAATCCTAAAAAAGACTTGACAGGGAAAAATTACGGGTTATAATAGTTGTATGACAACCGAAAAGCATTGTCATACAACTTTTCGCAAATACTTTTGGGAGGTTATTCTCATGGCAGAAGCAAGAATGTTCTATCAGGAGGACTGCAACCTGTCGCTGCTCGACGGCAAGACCATTGCGGTCATCGGCTACGGCAGCCAGGGCCACGCCCACGCGCTCAACGCGAAGGAGTCGGGCTGCAACGTCATCATCGGCCTTTACGAGGGCAGCAAGTCCTGGGCGAAAGCACAGGCGCAGGGCTTCCAGGTCTATACGGCGGCGGAGGCTGCCAAGCGCGCCGACATCATCATGATTCTTATCAACGATGAGCTGCAGGCGGATATGTATAAGAAGGACATCGAGCCCAACCTCGAGCCTGGCAATATGCTGATGTTCGCCCACGGCTTCAACATCCACTTCGGCTGCATCGTCCCGCCGAAAGACGTGGACGTCACCATGGTTGCGCCCAAAGGCCCCGGCCACACCGTCCGTTCCGAGTATCAGGCGGGCAAGGGCGTGCCGTGCCTGGTTGCCGTCCAGCAGGATGCGACCGGCCGCGCGCTGGATATGGCGCTTGCGTATGCGCTCGCGATTGGCGGCGCGCGTGCGGGCGTGCTCGAAACGACGTTCCGCACCGAGACCGAGACCGACCTGTTCGGCGAGCAGGCCGTGCTTTGCGGCGGCGTCTGCGCGCTGATGCAGGCGGGCTTCGAAACGCTGTGCGAAGCGGGCTACGACCCGCGCAACGCGTATTTTGAGTGCATCCATGAAATGAAGCTGATTGTCGACCTGATTTACCAGAGCGGCTTTGCGGGGATGCGGTACTCTATCTCCAACACGGCGGAATACGGCGACTATGTCACCGGGCCGAAGATTATTACCGAGGACACCAAGAAGGCGATGAAGAAAATCCTGTCCGATATTCAGGACGGCACCTTCGCCAAGGAATTCCTGCTCGATATGTCGCCCGCGGGCCGTCAGGTCCACTTCAAGGCGATGCGCAAGCTCGCTGCGGAGCACCCGTCGGAAAAGGTCGGCGAGGAGGTCCGCAAGCTCTACAGCTGGAACGACGAAAAAGACAAGCTCGTCAACAACTAAGCTTCCCGCACAAACAAACGCCCGGGCCGCACGGCCCGGGCGTTTTTGCTGTATTTTGCGGTCAGCGGATGGGGCGTACCGTAAAGCGGTAGGCAAACGGCGTGCCCGCGTGCAGAATGTACGGCTCGCGGACGTGCGCGTCGCCCGGCATATCGCCGCCGACGCCGAGCTGCGCCAAGTCGAAGTTGAAGGTCGTAATATCCTTGTGCTTGAGCTCGTGGATGTGCGTCGCTTTTTCCAGCTCGTTTTGCGTGTAGTGCCACGCCGAGAATTGCAGCGGCGCGCCGGCCTCGGCCTCAAAGCGGAGCCCTTTGCCGCTGCCGTCGGTCAGCTCCACAAAGCGCACGTCGGTGCGGTTGCCGTTTTCCTGCGGGCGCATATAATGGTGCTCCAGGCCCGCGACGTCCATTTCATAGATGCCTACGCGTCCGCCGGTCTTGCGGTCGCAGTAGGTTTCCTGCGGGCCGCGGCCGTACCATTTCACGCGGTCGAGCGCACGGATAAAGCCCATCTGCGTGCCGAAGCGCGTCAGCGTGTGGCGCGGCGTGCCGGAAAGGGCGCACTCCAGCGTCCCGTCCGGATAAATCGTTACGCTGGACTGGACGTCCTTCATCCCGCCGACGTTCCACGTGCTCGCCACGACCACGCTGCCGTCCGCGTTCTCCTTGACTTCACGGATGCGGCCCGTTTCGCCGTTCGTCGCGCGCTGCCAGGCGTAATACGGATGCAGCGGGATGAGGAACGGGACGAAGTTCGTGTTCGACAGGTCGTTGTCCGTGACCGCGCGGAAGAAGTTCGGCTTGACCGGCTCCTTCAATAGCTCGCGGCCGTCATAGACGAGCGATACAATCTGCCCGCCCGCAAGCGTCACGGAAAAGTCCTTGCCGGCGACGGCGGCCTGGTTCGCGCCGCGTTCAACCTGCAGCTTTTCGCCCGGGTGCGCTTCCTTCTTTTGCTGCGCGCTTTGGACGGTGAACTGGTCGAAGCTCTGCACATAGCCGGCCTCGCACCAGCGCTTGGCGGTCTTTTCAACAAAGTAGACCGTCAGCAGGCACTCGGCGCCCGCCGGGAATTTGTTACGCGAATAGGGGATGGTGAAGTCCGCCTCGCTCTGCGGCGCGGCGTTGACCCCGTCGAGCACGCCGCTTTCCACCTCCACGCCGTCCGCTTCTACGCTCCAGCGGAATTCCAAATCGGACAGGTCGGTAAACAGGTGCTTGTTTTTCACGGTGAACAGATGCTGCTTTGCATCCTTTTCGGTCACCTTGACCTCGCAGTAGACCTTTTTGACCTCGTAATAGGAGGGGTGGGGCTTGCGGTCGGCGGCGACGATGCCGTTGGCGCAGAAATAGGTGTTGCTGCCCGTCATGGCGGTGGTGTTCGGCAGCTGCAGCGGCCGGCGCGGCTCCGCCTTTTCAAAGTCCGTGCCGTAAAGCCAATGGTCGCCCTCGGGCGTTTTCAGCCGCAGCGACTGGTCGACAAAGTCCCAGATGTACCCGCCGCACATATGGTCGTGTGCCTCGAAATCATCCATATATTCCTGGAAATTGCCGAGGCTGTTTTCCATCGCGTGCGCGTATTCGCACAGCAGCACGGGCTTTGTGTACGCCTCTTTCGGAATGGGCTTGGAGTCCGCGGCAAGCTGGTTCGCAATGTTGTCGTACAGCGTGATGGTGATGGGCTCCTTGTTGCAGAGCTTATCCATCGTGTCTTTGAGCGGGTACATACGCGAAATGACGTCGGATTTGGTCAAATCGAAGTCGCCCTCGTAGTGGAACGGCCGGGTCTTGTCAAGCGCAAGGGCGGCCTCCTTCATTTTGGTGAAGTTCGTGCCGTCGCCCGCCTCGTTGCCCAGCGACCACATGAAAACGCACGCGTGGTTGCGGTCGCGCAGCACCATGCGCTCCATTTTGTCCACGACCGCGTTCGTCCAGACCGGGTTGCTGCCCGGCACGCCCTTGCGGCGGACGCCGTGGCTTTCCATGTCGCATTCGTCCATGACATAGAAGCCGTATTCGTCGCACAGCTCATAGAAGAACGGGTCGTCCGGATAGTGCGAGGTGCGTATGGAGTTGATGTTTGCGCGCTTCATCAAATCCAGGTCCTGGTAGTAGCGCTCCTTCGGCACCGCCCAGCCGTGGTCGGGGTCGAAGTCGTGCCGGTTCGTCCCGCGCAAAAGCAGGGGCTTGCCGTTAAAGAGAATCTGCTCGCCGACAATCTCTACCTTCTTAAAGCCGAAGCGTATCGCCTTGTACGTCGTTTTCCCGTCCGCGGTAAGCGTCAGCAGCAGGGTATACAGGTTCGGCGTTTCCGCCGTCCATTTTGCCGGGTCCTTGACCAGCTTTTGCAAATGCACGGTCGTACTGCCGGCCGCCGCGTCAAAATCGAGCTCCCCGATGCGTTCCGCCTTGCCGTCCGGCGCGAGAATGTCCGCCTTGACGCACGCCTTTTTCGGCGCGCCGGTGTAGTTTTGCACCGTGATTTCAAGCTTTGTGTCGCTGTCCTTGTAGTCGGCGTCGAGATCGGTCGTGATGAAAAAGTCGCGCAGGCAGACCTTTTCCTCGCAGAACAGGTACACCTCGCGGTAAATGCCGCACAGCCACCACATATCCTGGTCCTCTATGTAGGTTGCGTCGCTGTAGCGGTACACCTTGGCGCACACAAGGTTTTCGCCGGCGTGCACAAATTTCGTCACGTCAAATTCATGCGGGGTCATCGAGCCCTGCGAATACCCGACAAATTCCCCGTTGACATAGACCTCCAGCGCCGATTTCACCGCGCCGAAGTGCAGGAACACCTCCTTGCCCGCAAAATGCTCGGGCAGAAGGAAGGTGCGCCGGTAATGGCCGATTTCCTGCATAGAATGGTCGATGGAGGGAATCTTGTGCTTGCTTCTGGAAATGGCGCGCGGGAAGGTGCTCGCATAGTAGTAGGGGATGCTGCCCGTTCCTTCGGTCTGCCAGACCGACGGGACGCGGATGGTCCGCCATGCGGCGTCGTCAAAATCCGTTTCGTAAAACCGCGCCGGCTCGTCCTGCAAGCCGCGCTGCCAATGGAACTTCCAGTCGCCGTTTAAGGACAGCTTGGTTTTCGGGTCCCCGCGTTTGGCCGCGGCGTCGGCGTCGTCATAGGAAAAGGCGATGACGTGCCCGTCCTCCTTGTTCCGCTTGATGACGGCGGGGTTTTCCCAGTCAAATCCGTGTTCGCGCATAGGTCTCCTCTCCAGTCTCTCTGTGGTGGTGTGCAAAGCTGCCGGGCGCTGTGCCAGGCAAGGCCAACGCTCGGTATAGAAGCATATTGCGTTCTGCGTTAAGCATAGCAGATTTTATTGGCAAATGCAAGCGGCGCGCTCAGATGTTCTCTGACGCGCCGGCATTTTTTTCGGAATAGGCGATGTATTCAATAAACTGCTTGGCAAGCCGCGGGCTTCTGCCGCCGCCGCGCAGGGCGAACGCCTCCGCTTTCCGCAAAAGCTCGTCTTTCGCGAGCGTGACGCCGTGCTGCCTTGCCAGGGCCAAAACAATTTGCGCAAACAGCTTTTTGTCGGGCTTTAAGAACGTGACCTGCAGGCCGAACCGCGCCGACAGGCTCGTCAGCTCCTGAATGGTGTCCTGCCGGTGCAGGTCGTCGCCGCTGCGGTCGGAAATGCTCTCCTGCACAAGGTGGCGGCGGTTCGACGTTGCGTAGACCGCGATGTTGCGGCTGCGCCCCGCGACGCTGCCCTCCAAAATGGCCTTGAGCGCGCCGAAGTCGCTGTCCGACCGCGTGAAGCTTAAGTCGTCGATGAAAATAATGAATTTCAGCGGATTGCGCGCCAGCCGGTCGAGAATATCCGGCAAAAAGAACAGCTCGTTTTTCTTGACCTCGATAAGGCGCAGCCCCTCGGTCCAGTATTCGTTGACAATGGCCTTGACGGTGCTGCTTTTGCCTGCGCCCGCATCGCCGTACAGCAGCACGTTGTTGCAGGGCTTGCCCGCAAGCAGCGCCTCGGTGTTCGCAATGACCAGGCTGCGCTCGCGCCGGTAGCCCGAAAAATCGGACAGCCGCTGCTCGTCGGGGTGCTTGACCGGCGAAATCTGACCGTCCTTGAGGACAAACATCCGGTATTTCGCCCAGACGCCGTAGCCGCGCTTGCCTATGTTCATAAGCTGGTCGCGGTAGATTTCCCCCAAATCCGGCGCGGAGTTTTGCCAGCGCGGGAAGGGCAGGGGGGCGTTCGTATACGCGGCTGCGTCTTCGGGCGTCACGCCGGCGAACGCCTGCAGGGCGGCAAGCTCCGCCCGCAGCGCCTCCCGGTAGCTTTCTTTCAGCGTCCCTTCGGCCGCGCGGCGCACGACGACGTTTTCGTCCTCGAGCATCTTGATGCGCACATAGTCCGCAAGGTCGTCCGTGACCGCGAACAGCGCGCTGCAAAACCGTGCGACGCTCTCGGCGCGCGACGCCTCGGGCGCGTCGGCGGGGGCAAGCGACAAAAAGGCGGAAAACACCTCGTCGCACAGCAGCCCGCGCAGCAGCGCGAGCGAGCGAAGCTGCAATTTAACGGCTTCCAAATCCTGCATTTTGACCAACTCCTTGCCGGCAAAGCGAAAAATCCAAAAAAAGTTCCGCGGAACTTCCAATTTATGTCTTGACAGACGGGCTTTCCTGGTGTAGACTATTTAAACTGCAATTATAGTGGTGTTTTATTGCTTGCGCATTTTCAAGTGTTGGTAGTTTAGCACAAAAACCTTGAAAAATCAAGCCCTCGGAACACCGTTTCCACCGCGGGCGCAGCCCTTTTGCGGCTGCCGTTCAAAGCACAAACGAAGAAATGGAGCGTGATTGGCCCTATGGTGAATGTGAAACCTGTACAGCTCGGGAAAAACACTCGCATGAGTTTTTCCAAAATCAATGAGGTCATGCAGATGCCCAACCTCATTGAGGTCCAGAAAAACTCGTACCGGTGGTTTCTCGACGAGGGACTCAAGGAGGTCTTCCGTGACGTCGCGGACATCACGGACTATTCCGGCAATCTGGTCCTGAGCTTTGTGGACTACCGGATGGACGACGCCCCCAAGTACACGGTTAAAGAGTGCAAGGAGCGTGACGCCACGTACGCCGCGCCGCTGCGCGTCACCGCAAGGCTTTTAAACAAGGAAACCGGCGAGATTAAGGAGAACGAGGTCTACATGGGCGATTTCCCGCTCATGACCGACAGCGGCACCTTTGTCATCAACGGTGCGGAGCGCGTTATCATCTCCCAGCTCGTCCGTTCGCCGAGCGTCTATTACGATATGACGCACGACAAGACCGGCAAGGAGCTGTACTCCGCGACGGTGATTCCGAACCGCGGCGCCTGGCTCGAGTATGAAACGGACCAGAACGACCTGTTCTATGTCCGCATCGACAAGAACCGTAAGATTTATATTACGACCTTCATCCGCGCTTTGGGCCTTGGCACCAACCAGGAAATTCTCGATTTCTTCGGCGACGACGTGCGCATCCGCGAAACGCTGGCGAAGGACACGACCATCAACACCGAGCAGGCGCTTATCGAGGTCTACAAGCGCCTTCGCCCGGGCGAGCCGCCGACGCTCGAGACCGCGCAGGCGCAGCTTGACGGGCTGTTCTTCGACCCGCACCGGTACGACCTTTCGCGCGTCGGCCGCTATAAATACAATAAAAAGCTCTGCATCTCCGCGCGCGTGACCGGCTTTACGGCGGCGGAGCCCGTCATCAGCCGCCTTACGGGCGAGGTGCTTGCCGACGAGGGCGAGCGCATCACGAAGGAGCTTGCCTACCGCATGGAGCAGGAGGGCGTCAACACCGTCGTTATCGACAACGAGGGCGACCCCGTCAAGGTGTTCTCCAACGGCATGGTCGACATCGGCGAGTACGTCCCGCAGCTTTCCGTTGCGGAGCTCGAGGACGCCGGCATCAATGAAAAGGTGCGCTTCGACGTGCTGCGCGAGGTGCTCGACAAGTGCGGCGACGACAAGGACGCGCTGCTCGAGGAGCTTGCGGCGCGCTGCGACGACCTGATTCCGAAGCACATCACGGTCGACGACATTTTCGCCTCCATCAACTACCTCAACTGCATCGCGCACGGCGTGGGCACGACCGACGACATCGACCACCTCGGCAACCGCCGCATCCGCTCGGTCGGCGAGCTGCTGCAGAACCAGTTCCGCATCGGCTTCTCGCGCATGGAGCGCGTCGTCAAGGAGCGCATGACGCTGCAGGCGCAGGAGCCGGACAAGGTTACCCCGGCGGCGCTTATCAACATCCGCCCCGTCATGGCGGCCATCAAAGAGTTTTTCGGTTCGTCTCCGCTGTCGCAGTTCATGGACCAGACGAACCCGCTTGCCGAGCTGACGCACAAGCGCCGTCTTTCGGCGCTGGGCCCCGGCGGTCTTTCGCGTGACCGCGCGGGCTTCGAGGTGCGCGACGTCCACTACAGCCACTATGGCCGTATGTGCCCGATTGAGACGCCGGAAGGTCCGAACATCGGCCTTATTTCGTATCTCGCAACGTTTGCGCGCATCAATAAATACGGCTTCATCGAAGCGCCGTTCCGCCGCATTGACAAGGAGACCGGCGTTGTGCTCGACGAGGTCACCTATATGACCGCCGACGTGGAGGACAACTTCATCGTCGCGCAGGCGAACGAGCCGCTCGACGAAAACGGCCGCTTCCTGCACAAAAAGGTCAACGCCCGCCACCGCGAGGACTTCCTGGAGGTCGAGGCGAGCGAGGCGGACTATATGGACGTCTCCCCGAAGATGGTCGTCTCCGTTGCGACGGCGATGATTCCCTTCCTCGAGAACGACGACGCGAACCGCGCGCTGATGGGCTCGAACATGCAGCGCCAGGCCGTGCCGCTGCTTAAAACGGAATCGCCCATTGTCGGGACCGGCATGGAGTACAAGGCCGCTGTGGACTCCGGCACCGTCGTGCTCGCGCGCCGCGCGGGCAAGGTGACCGCCGTCGACGCCGACCGCATCGAGATTACCGCCAAGGGCGGCAAGGTTGACACCTACGAGCTTATCAAGTTCATGCGCTCGAACCAGGGGACCTGCATCAACCAGCGCCCGATTGTAGCGCTCGGCCAGAAGGTCGAGGAGGGCGAGGTTATCGCCGACGGTCCCGCCACCTCCAACGGTGAAATTTCTCTCGGCAAGAACGCCCTTATCGGCTTCATGACCTGGGAGGGCTACAACTACGAGGACGCCGTGCTCATCAACGAAAAGCTGGTGCGCGACGACGTCTATACCTCCATCCACATTGAGGAATACGAGCTCGAGTCCCGCGACACGAAGCTCGGGCCGGAGGACATTACCCGCGACATCCCGAACGTCGGCGAGGACGCGCTCGCGAACCTCGACGAAAACGGTATCATCCGCATCGGCGCCGAGGTGCATTCGGGCGATATCCTGGTCGGTAAGGTCACGCCCAAGGGCGAGACGGAGCTGACCGCCGAGGAACGCCTGCTGCGCGCCATTTTCGGTGAAAAAGCGCGCGAGGTGCGCGACACCTCCCTGCGCGTGCCGCACGGCGAATACGGCATTGTGGTGGACGTCGAGGTCTTTACGCGTGAAAACAGCGACGAGCTGAGCCCCGGTGTCAACAAGGTCGTGCGCTGCTACATCGCCCAGAAGCGCAAGCTTTCCGTCGGCGATAAGATGGCGGGCCGCCACGGCAACAAGGGCGTCGTTTCGCGCATTTTGCCGCAGGAGGATATGCCCTTCCTCGACGACGGCACGCCGCTGGACATCGTGCTCAACCCCCTGGGCGTTCCGTCGCGTATGAACATCGGGCAGGTGCTCGAGGTGCATTTGGGCTTTGCCTACCGCAAGCTCGGCCAGAAGATTGCCACCCCCGTCTTTGACGGCGCGCACGAAGCCGACATCCGCGAGGCGCTCAAGGAGGCCGGCTACCGCGAGGACGGCAAATCCATCCTGACCGACGGCCGCACGGGTCTGAAGTTCGACAACCCCGTTACGGTCGGCGTCATGTACTTCTTAAAGCTGCACCACCTGGTCGACGATAAGATTCACGCCAGAAGCACGGGTCCGTATTCGCTGGTTACGCAGCAGCCGCTCGGCGGTAAAGCGCAGTTCGGCGGCCAGCGCTTCGGCGAAATGGAAGTCTGGGCGCTCGAAGCCTACGGCGCGGCGTACACGCTGCAGGAGATTCTGACCGTGAAATCCGACGACGTTGTCGGCCGCGTGAAGACCTACGAGTCCATCGTCAAGGGGCTGAACGTGCCGAAGCCCGGCATCCCCGAGTCCTTTAAGGTCCTTATCAAGGAGCTGCAGTCGTTGGCGCTCGACATCAAGGTGCTTGACAACGACGGCGAGGAGATTGACCTGCGCCAGACCTTTGAGGATGAGATTAACGAGGTCGGCATCCCGCACGAGGGCGATTTTGCGCCGGCGGGCGACGTTGTGAACGATGTGTCGCTTGACGACGGGTTCGTGACCGATGCGGACGCGGAAAACGAGCTTGGGGAAGATGCGTTCAACGAGTATGTTTCCGAGGACGACGACGAAGACGAATTCCCCGGGGAGGACGCTGCGGAGCTTGATTTTTAAGCGGCGCGTGCCCCGACCGTTCAGATTGCAGGAAGAAGGTATTTGACAGATGGAAAATATTTCGTTTGCGTCCATTCAAATCGGCCTTGCCTCGCCCGAGCAGATTCGCGCGTGGTCTTACGGCGAGGTAAAAAAGCCTGAAACCATAAATTACCGCACCTTAAAGCCGGAGCGCGACGGCCTGTTCTGCGAGCGCATTTTCGGGCCCACAAAGGACTGGGAATGCCATTGCGGCAAGTACAAGCGCATTCGCTACAAGGGCAAAATCTGCGAACGCTGCGGCGTCGAGATTACCAAGGCCAAGGTGCGCCGCGAGCGCATGGGCCACATTGAGCTTGTCGCGCCCGTTTCGCACATCTGGTACTTCAAGGGCATCCCGTCGCGCATGGGCCTGATGCTGGACATCTCGCCGCGCGACCTGGAAAAGGTGCTGTACTTTGCGAAGTACATTGTTATCGACCCGGGCGACACGGAGCTTACCAAAATGCAGATTCTCTCGGAAAAAGAGTATCTGGATATGCGCGAAAAGTATGAGGACGATTTCCGCGCGGGCATGGGCGCCGAGGCCATTCAGGAGCTGCTCGCCGAGATTGATACCGAAGCGCTCGCCAAGGAGCTTCGCGAGGAGCTGGAGACCGCGACCGGTCAGAAGCGCACCCGCATTTTAAAGCGTCTGGAAGTCGCCGAGGCGTTCCACCAGTCGGGCAACCGTCCCGAATGGATGGTGCTCAACGTCATCCCGGTTATTCCGCCCGACCTGCGCCCGATGGTGCAGCTCGACGGCGGCCGGTTTGCGACCTCGGATTTGAACGACCTGTACCGCCGCGTTATCAACCGCAACAACCGTTTAAAACGGCTGCTGGAGCTGAGCGCGCCGGAAATTATCATCCGCAACGAAAAGCGGATGCTGCAGGAGGCGGTGGACGCCCTTATCGACAACGGCCGCCGCGGCCGCCCCGTGACGGGTCCCAACAACCGCGCGCTCAAGTCGCTGTCCGATATGCTCAAGGGCAAGCAGGGCCGCTTCCGCCAGAACCTCCTCGGTAAGCGCGTCGACTATTCCGGCCGTTCGGTTATCGTCGTCGGCCCGGAGCTGAAGATTTACCAGTGCGGCCTGCCGAAGGAAATGGCGCTCGAGCTGTTCAAGCCCTTTGTGATGAAGCGGCTTGTCGAAACGGGGGTTGCGGGCAACATCAAGTCCGCCCGCAAGATGGTCGAACGCTCCAAGACCGAGGTCTGGGACGCGCTCGAGGTCGTTATCAAGGACCACCCCGTCATGCTCAACCGCGCGCCTACGCTGCACCGGCTCGGCATCCAGGCGTTTGAACCGGTCCTGGTCGAGGGCCGCGCCATTAAGCTGCATCCGCTGTGCTGCACGGCGTTCAACGCCGACTTCGACGGCGACCAGATGGCCGTGCACGTGCCGCTGTCCGCGGAAGCGCAGGCGGAGGCCCGGCTTTTGATGCTTGCCGCGAACAACCTGCTCAAGCCCTCCGACGGCAAACCCGTCGCCGTGCCGACGCAGGATATGATTCTCGGCTCCTACTACCTGACCATGGATAAGGACGACGACCCCGGCAACGGCAAGGTCTTTACCGGCTTTGACGAGGCGGTCATGGCGTATGACGAGGGGTATATCGGCCTGCATTCCAAAATCAAGGTGCGCCGCACCGCGGTTGTGGACGGCGTCGAGCAGACGCGTCTTATCGACACGACGCTCGGCAAGATTATCTTCAACAACCCCATCCCGCAGGACCTCGGCTTTGTGGACCGCACCGACCCCGAGAACGCGTTCCGGCTGGAGGTTGACTTCCTGGTCAACAAAAAGACCCTCGGCCAGATTATCGACCGCTGCATCAAGGTGCACGGCGTAACCATCGCCGCCGAGATGCTCGATAAAATCAAGGCGCAGGGCTACAAGTATTCGACCAAGAGCGGCATCACCGTCGCCGTCTGCGACGCCACCATCCCGCCGCAGAAGCAGGAGCTGCTGCAAAAGGCGGAGGAGCGCGTCGACGCCATCACGGCCAACTACAAAATGGGCTTGATGAGCAACGCCGAGCGTTCCAAGTCCGTTATCAAGGTCTGGGAGGACTGCACCAACAAGGTTGCGCAGGGCTTGAAGGACAATCTGGGCAAGGAGAACCCCATTTACATGATGGTCGACTCCGGCGCCCGCGGTTCGGAAAGCCAGCTGCGCCAGCTTGCCGGTATGCGCGGCCTTATCGCGAACACGGCCGGTAAGACGATTGAAGTCCCCATCCGCGCGAACTACCGCGAGGGTCTGAACGTCCTTGAATACTTCATTTCTTCGCGCGGCGCGCGCAAGGGCCTTGCCGATACCGCGCTTCGTACCGCCGACTCCGGTTATCTGACGCGCCGCCTGGTCGACGTCTCGCAGGACGTCATCATCCGCGAGGAGGACTGCCATTGCCACGACGGCATTGAGGTCTACGACATTACCGACGGCAAGGAAATGATTGAAACGCTGCGCGAACGCCTGACCGGGCGCTATCTGCTCGAGGATTGCGTGGATGAGGCGACCGGCGAGCTGCTTATGTCCAAGGATGAAATGATGTCCGAGGACGACGCCGCCCGCGTTGCGGACTACGTCAACGCGCGCGAGAATCCCGCGGACCGCCGGATTAAGATTCGGTCGCTGCTCACCTGCGAATGCGAGCACGGCGTCTGCATCAAGTGCTACGGCTCGAACCTGGCGACGGGCTCGCCCGTCACCGTGGGCGAGGCGGTCGGCATCATCGCCGCGCAGTCCATCGGCGAACCCGGCACGCAGCTGACGATGCGTACCTTCCACACCGGCGGTATCGCGTCGAGCCAGGATATTACGCAGGGTCTTCCCCGCGTCGAGGAGCTGTTTGAAGCCCGCCGCCCGAAGACGCTGGCGATTCTGTCCGAAATTGACGGCCGCATTTCGTTCCGCGAAATCAAAAAGAACGAGCACATCGTCGTCACCAACGACGAGACCGCCGAGGAAAAGAGCTATCTTATCCCGTACGGCTTCCGCAAGCGTTTCCAGAGCGAGACCGACGCCGACGGCAATCCGATTTACGTGACGAAGGGCACGCCGCTGACGGAGGGCTCGCCGAACCCGCACGACATCCTCGCAATCAACGGCGTCAACGCGGTGCACGACTACCTTATCAAGGAGGTCCAGCGCACCTACCGGATGCAGGGCGTTGACATCAACGATAAGCACATCGAGGTGATTGTCCGGCAGATGATGCGCAAGCTCAAGGTGGACGACGCCGGCACGACGTCGCTGCTGCCCGGCGCCACCGTTGAAAAGAACGAGGTCCAGCACGCCAACCAGGCCGCCAAGAAGAAGGCGGAGGAGAACGGCACGGAATTTGTTGCCGCCGCCTGCTCGCCGGTTCTGCTGGGTATTACCAAGGCCTCTCTGGCGACCGAGTCCTTCCTGTCCGCCGCCTCCTTCCAGGAGACGACGCGCGTCCTGACCGACGCCGCTATCAAGGGCAAGACCGACCCGCTTATGGGCCTGAAGGAAAACGTCATTCTCGGCAAGCTCCTGCCCTCGGGCACGGGCATGACGCATTACAGCGATGTGCGCGTCGAGCCGGCGCTGTCCGACAGCGAGGACGAGGCCTCCGACGAGGCGACCGCCTGACTTTTTCCCGGAAAAAGCTTGACAAGCTAAGGTTTTCGGTGGTAAAATCTTAGCTTGTGTGAGCAAAGCAAACATCCTTTTTCAAACGGGATGTTTGTTTTGCTGACACGTTGTGTCAAAATCTATTAAAAAGGAGGAAAACCACTTGCCAACCTTTAACCAGCTTGTTCGCAATGGCAGACAGACGCTTGAAAAGAAGTCGAAAGCGCCGGCGCTTGGCAAAGGTCTCAACTCGAAGAAGAACGTGATGACGGACAACGCATCCCCGCAGAAACGCGGCGTTTGCACCGTGGTCAAGACCGACACGCCGAAAAAGCCGAACTCCGCGCTTCGCAAGCTCGCCAGAGTGCGGCTGACGAACGGGATTGAAGTTTCCGCTTACATTCCGGGCGTCGGGCACAATCTGCAGGAGCACAGCGTCGTGCTCATCCGCGGCGGCCGTGTCAGGGACCTGCCCGGTGTGCGTTACCACATCATCCGCGGCACGCTTGATACGCAGGGCGTCAACGGCAGAATGCAGGCGCGCTCGAAGTACGGCGCAAAGCGTCCGAAGGCCGCGAAGAAGTAAGGCTTTTTGCCTTCCGAATCACGACAGAATCTGCTTGCAAGGGTATACCTGTGCAGGGTTATATAGATATATGGCCTTTTGCATGGGCACCACGGGGTTTTGTCACCGAGTACCTATGATATCATTTCTATGAAGGAGGGAAGCGACGTGCCAAGAAGAGGCCAGACAGCAAAACGTGATGTTTTGCCCGATCCGCTTTACAATTCCAAAATGGTCACGAGACTCATCAACAGCGTCATGCTCGACGGGAAAAAGGGCGTTGCCCAGAAGATTGTCTATGACGCGTTCCAAATCATCGCTGAACAGACGGGGAAGGACCCGCTGGAAATGTTCGAAAACGCGATGGAGAACGTTATGCCCGTTCTCGAGGTCAAAGCCCGCCGTGTCGGCGGCGCGACCTACCAGGTCCCGATTGAAGTCCGTCCCGCCCGCCGCGAGACGCTGGGGCTTCGCTGGATAACTCTGTATGCGCGCCAGCGTTCCGAGCGCACGATGAAAGAGCGCCTTGCGAACGAGATTATGGACGCGGTCAACCAGACCGGTTCCGCATACAAGAAGCGTGAAGATACGCACAAGATGGCAGAGGCCAACAAGGCGTTTGCCCACTTCAGATGGTAATCACCGAGGGAGAATGCTATGCCAAGAAAGGTATCTCTTGAAAAAACAAGAAATATTGGTATCATGGCGCACATCGACGCGGGGAAAACGACCACCACCGAGCGCATCCTGTTCTATACCGGCGTAAACCACAAGATTGGTGAAACGCACGACGGCGACGCCACCATGGACTGGATGGCGCAGGAGCAGGAACGCGGCATCACGATTACCTCGGCGGCGACCACCTGCTTTTGGAAGGACCATCGTATCAATATCATCGACACGCCCGGCCACGTTGACTTCACGGTAGAGGTGCAGCGTTCCCTGCGCGTTCTCGACGGTTCCGTGACCGTCCTGTGCGCGAAGGGCGGCGTTGAGCCCCAGTCGGAAACGGTTTGGCGCCAGGCGGACGAATACCATGTTCCGCGCATGATTTATGTCAACAAAATGGACATCATGGGCGCGGACTTCTACCGCGTGCTCGACATGGTCAACGAGCGGTTCCACTGCAACCCCGTGCCCATCCAGCTGCCTATCGGCTGCGAGGACACCTTCAAGGGCATTGTGGACCTTGTTGAAATGGACGCCGAGATTTACTACGACGACCTCGGCAAGGACGTCCGCCGCGAGCCGATTCCCGACGACATGAAGGAGCTGGCGGAAAAATACCGCACCCAGCTTATCGAACACGTCGCCGAGCAGGATGACGAGCTCATGGAGAAATACTTCAACGGCGAGGAGCTCACCGTCGAAGAAATCAAGCGGACTATCCGCAAGTCCACCATTGCGAACACCATGGTGCCGATTACCTGCGGCACCTCCTACCGCAACAAGGGCGTTCAGCCGCTTCTGGACGCGATTGTGGACTATATGCCCGCCCCGACGGACATCCCCGCTATCAAGGGCGTCAACCCCGATACGGACGAGGAAGAGGAGCGCCATGCTTCCGACACCGAGCCGTTCGCCGCGCTGGCGTTCAAGATTGCGACCGACCCGTACGTCGGTAAAATCTGCTACTTCCGCGTCTATTCCGGCACGGTGGAAGCGGGTGCGAGCGTTTACAACTCCGTCAAGGACAACCGCGAGCGTATGGGCCGCATTTTGCAGATGCACGCCAACCACCGCGAGGACCTCGACGTCTGCTATTCCGGCGACATCGCCGCCGCCGTGGGTCTAAAGAACACCACGACGGGCGACACGCTCTGCGACGAAAAACACCCGATTATCCTCGAGTCCATGAACTTCCCGGACCCCGTTATCCGCGTTGCCATTGAGCCCAAGACCAAAGCCGGTCAGGAAAAGATGGGCATCGGCCTGCAGAAGCTCGCGGAAGAGGACCCGACCTTTAAGTGCTATACGGACGAGGAAACAGGCCAGACCATCATCGCCGGCATGGGCGAGCTGCACCTGGAGATTATCGTCGACCGCCTGCTTCGCGAATTCAAGGTCGAAGCGAACGTCGGCAAGCCGCAGGTTGCGTACCGCGAGACCATCCGCAAGCCGTCGTCCTCCGACACGAAGTACGCGCGGCAGTCCGGCGGTAAGGGTCAGTACGGTCACGTCAAGATTAACATCGAGCCCAACCCCGGCCAAGGGTATGAGTTTGTCAACAACATCGTCGGCGGCGCCATTCCGAAGGAATACATCGCGCCGGTCGACGCGGGTATCCAGGGAGCGATGCAGTCCGGCGTTTTGGCGGGCTACTCCGTCGTGGACGTCAAGGTTACGCTGTACGACGGCTCGTATCACGAGGTCGACTCCTCGGAAATGGCGTTCAAGATTGCCGGTTCTATGGCGTTCAAGGATGCTGCGCGCAAGGCCGACCCGGTGCTTTTGGAGCCCATTATGAAGGTCGTCGTCATTGTGCCGGAAGAGTACATGGGCGACGTGATAGGTGACCTGAACGCCCGCCGCGGCGAGATTCAGGGCTTTGAGGACAGAAGCGGCGTGAAGCAGATTAACGCGCACGTCCCGCTGTCCGAGATGTTCGGCTACGCGACGGACCTTCGTTCCAAGACGCAGGGCCGCGGCCAGTACGTCATGGAACCCGACGGGTACAAGGAAGTGCCGAAGTCCATCGCGGAAAAGATTATTTCCGAGCGGACAAAGAAGGACTAATTTTCGAAAAACACTTGAAATTTTATCCGTTTGTTGGTAAAATAACTGCACATAGTGCAAAAGTGTGATTCTTGCATCTATTACAAGGAGGAAATTCCAATGGCAAAGGAAAAATTCGAAAGAACCAAACCCCACGTTAACATTGGTACCATCGGTCACGTTGACCACGGTAAGACCACGTTGACGGCTGCAATCACCAAGACCCTCGCGATGAAGGGCTACGCCAAGTTCGAAGCCTATGACATGATTGACAAGGCTCCCGAAGAGCGCGAGCGCGGCATCACCATCAACACCGCCCACGTTGAGTATGAGACCGAGAAGCGTCACTATGCTCACGTTGACTGCCCGGGCCACGCCGACTATATCAAGAACATGATTACCGGCGCGGCGCAGATGGACGGCGCGATTCTGGTTATCGCGGCGACCGACGGCCCGATGGCGCAGACCAAGGAGCACCTGCTGCTTGCGCGTCAGGTCGGCGTGCCGTATATCATCGTTTTTCTCAACAAGGCTGACCAGGTCGACGACCCCGAGCTGCTCGAGCTCGTCGAAATGGAAGTCCGCGAGACCCTCAACGAGTACGGCTTCCCGGGCGACGACACCCCGATTATCGTGGGTTCCGCGCTCAAGGCGCTGGAGTACAACGGCGACGACATCGACGCGCCGGAGCTTAAGCCCATCTGGGACCTTATGGATGCGGTCGACAGCTACATCCCGACGCCGGACCGCAAGGCGGACCAGCCGTTCCTGATGCCCATCGAGGACGTTATGACCATTTCCGGCCGCGGCACCGTCGTTACGGGCCGTGTGGAGCGCGGTCAGCTCAAGACCGGCGAGGAAGTCGAGATTGTCGGCCTTACCGATGAGAAGAAAAAGACCGTTGTTACCGGTATCGAAATGTTCCGCAAGACCCTCGATTACGCGGAGGCGGGCGACAACATCGGCGCGCTGCTTCGCGGCATCCAGAGAACCGAAGTGGAACGCGGCCAGGTTCTTTCCAAGCCCGGTTCCATTCACCCCTACACCAAGTTCAAGGGCCAGGTTTACGTCCTGACCAAGGATGAAGGCGGCCGTCACACCCCGTTCTTCAACAACTATCGCCCGCAGTTCTATTTCCGTACCACCGACGTTACCGGCATCATCACCCTGCCCGAGGGCACCGAGATGTGCATGCCCGGCGACAACGTCGACATGGACGTTGAGCTGATTACCCCGATTGCCATCGAAAAGGGCCTTCGCTTCGCTATCCGTGAAGGCGGCCGTACCGTTGGTTCGGGCGTTGTTACCGAGGTTTCCGACTAATCCCTGTTCGAGAAACACACGGTTTGCACAAAACAAACCCCGAAATCCTGCTTGCAGGGTTTCGGGGTCTTTTTATAACCTTTCCGGTTCGCCTTTTTCTTAGCGTAAAAAACTTTTCAACGCTTTAGCCTGCTTTTCAATGCGATTCTTAATGACCGGCACGCCAGAGCGAGCATAATGCTCCAGCTCCGTAAACAGCTCGTAAAAGGCGTTTTTTTGCGCGAAATTTTCGCTCAGCGGCTTTTTCCTGGCGTAGGTTTCCAAAAGCCGAAGTTGTTTGCCGTTCGCGTTATTCAGCTGGTATAAATCCATTTCACTGTCTGCCCAACAGCCGTTGCACGGGTCGATGACAGCGGTCACCCTGCACGCCGTTTTGTCCACTAAAACGTTCCACATATTGTAATCCCCGTGAATGAGCGATGCGCGCGCAATCGGCAGGTAAAAAATCGAATCAAACTGCTCGAACGCCGACTTAGCCGTTGCAAAAACCGCTTTTGGCATATCCAACTTCGACGCCTTCTCTAAAACGACGGCGGCTCTTGGTTTGTAATAGTCTTGAAAGGTCGCATATCGCGTCTTGGAAACAATCTCCCCAAAACCGTCTGGGCTTTCTGCGGCATGAAACCGCAAAAGAATATCCACAACCTGTTCGGCAAGGTGTTCGCGCTTGTTGCGGCTGAAATACCGCACGGCGCCGCCGTTTGTGCCGGGCAGGAAGTCCATGGCAAGCACATCGAAAGGAAGCTCTGCATCCGCTTCATGCGTCCATAAAACGCGCGGCATCGGCACGGCGGCGTGTTTGCGCAAAGTCTTAAGCTGTGCAGTTTCTTCCTGCATAACGCCCGCCTGTTTATAGGCTTTCAGTACTGTCGGGCCATCCTTGCCGCATTGCACAAGATATACATCCGCATAGTACCCGCCGCCAAGGCGTTTTAGGGCGCTTATGGGTTCTTCTGAATGCGCGCGCAAAAAGCTTTCCAAAGTCTTCGCCGTCTCCATAACCGTTGCTCCTTATTCTTGGAATCTGCATAAAAAGACGGGAAAGACAGAGCTTTTGTCTCTGCCTTTCCCGTCTGTCGTTTCTGTTAAGCTGCCGGGAATCGAGCCCAATATGGTTTTGGGCGGCCCCTTCCCGCGCGGGCAGCGTTAAAATTTTCGCCATACGTCAGCCCGGCAAGGGCGAAAAGGGGAAAAGGCGCCCCACCGGTGCGTTTTCGGCATATCGGGTTCGACGCCCGGCAGCTTACCGCACGGCGAACTGGCTGTTATACAGCGTGTAATACGCCCCGCGCTTTTCGAGCAGCTCCTCGTGCCGGCCGGTTTCCACAATCTGCCCGTCGCGCATGACCAGAATGATGTCGGCGTTGCGAATCGTGGAAAGGCGGTGCGCCACAATGAAGCTTGTACGCCCCTCCATAAGCTCGGCAAACGCCTTCTGGATGCGCAGCTCGGTGCGTGTGTCAATCGAGGAGGTTGCTTCATCCAAAATGAGCATCGGCGGCTTTTGCAGCATGACCCGCGCAATGGACAAAAGCTGCTTTTGCCCTTCGGAAATGTTTTCGCCGTTTTCCGTCAGCACCGTGTCGTAGCCGTCGGGCAGGCGCTTGATGAAGCTGTGGGCGTGCGCGGCCTTCGCCGCCGCCACGACGTCCGCGAGTGTTGCGTCCGGCACGCCGTAGGCGATGTTGTCGCGCACCGTGCCCTCAAAAAGCCAGGTGTCCTGCAGCACCATGCCGAACGCCCCGCGCAGACTCGCGCGCGAAACGTCGCGGATGTTCTGTCCGTCCACGGTAATGGCGCCGCCGTTTGTATCGTAAAACCGCATCAACAGGTTGATAAGCGTCGTTTTGCCGCAGCCCGTGGGCCCGACGACGGCGACGGTCTGGCCGCTTTGCACATCCAGAGAGAAGTCCCGGATAAGCGGCTTTTTGGGCGTATAGGAGAACGCCACGTCCGAAAACCGCACCGCGCCGGTTTTGACCTGCAGGGCCGGGGCGGCGCTGTCGTCGGCTTCCTCCGGTTCGTCGAGCAGCCGGAACACGCGGTCGGCGCTTGCGAGCGCGTTCTGGAACTCTGCGACAACGCCCGAGATTTCGTTGAAGGGCTTGGTGTACTGCGAGCAGTAGGAAAGGAAGGAGGTCAGCTCCCCGATGCTCAAGCTCCCGCGCACGCACATATACGCGCCCGCAATCGCCACCGCGGCGTAGACCATGGCGTTGACAAACCGCGTGCAGGGGTTGGAAAGCGCCGAGTAAAAATGCGCAATCACGCCGACCTTTTGCAGACGCCGGTTCATGTCGTCATATTTTTCCTCGATGCTCTCCTCCATGCAGTAGGTCTTGACCAGCGTTTCGTCGGCAATCATTTCCGACGCGTACCCGCTCATCTGCCCGCGCAGCTTGGCCTGCTCGCGGTACTTGTCGTGCGAGCGGCGGGCAATAAAGCCCGAAACAAAGAAGGAGAGGGGCGTCAGCACGATAACGACGAGCGCCAGAAGCGGGTGGATGACGAACATGAACACCAGCGTCCCGAGAATGGTCACCACGCCCGAAAACACCTGCGTAAAGCCCTGCAAAAGCCCCGTGCCCACAATGTCGATGTCCGTGACCACGGTGTTGAGGATGTCGCCGTGCGGCGTGGCGTCCACATAGGAAAGGGGGACGCGCGTCAGCTTCCCGAACGCTTCGGCGCGCAGGCGTTCCATCGTCAGGTAGGAAAGCTTGTTGGAGTGATAGGTCATCACCCATTGGAACAGCGCCGAGATAAGAATCGAGACGACAAGCGCAATGCAGATGCGAAACAGCCGCGGGAAATCGACCGCGCCCGTGCCCGCGATGCAGTCCACGGCAAGCCCGATAAACACGGGCACCAAAAGCGAGCCGAGGATGCCGATGAACGCCGACAAAACGGCCCACACAAGATTCGCCTTAAAGGGGCTGACGTACCGAAGCAGCCGTTTGAACGTCTTCATGATACCGCCTCGCTTTCCGAAAGCTGCGAATCGCAAATTTCGCGGTACAGCTCGTTTTCCGCATACAGCGTCTGATGCGTCCCGATGCCGCGCACCACGCCGTCGTCGAGCAGGATAATTTTATCGGCAGCCCGCACGGTGCTCACGCGCTGGGCGACATACAGCACCGTTTTGCCCTGCAGCTCTTTGCTTACCGCGGCGCGCATATGCGCGTCGGTCGCGTAGTCGAGCGCGCTCGAGGAATCGTCAAAAATCAAAATCTCCGGGTCGCCCACCAGCGCGCGCGCCACGCACAGGCGCTGCCGCTGCCCGCCGGAAAAGTTCTTGCCGCCCTCTTCCACGGGCGCGTCGAGCCCCTCAGGGAGCTTGTCCACGAAATCGCATTGCGCAATGCGCAGCGCCTTTTGCAGGTCCTCTTGCGAAATACCGGACTTACCGCACAGGAGGTTTTCCCGCACCGTGCCCTGGAAAAGCTTACTGCCCTGCGACACGATGTGCACCGCCGAACGCAGCGCGGCAAAGGTGCAGTCGCGCACGTCGCGGCCGAAAATGCGAATTTCGCCGCCCGTCACATCGTACAGGCGCAAAAGCAGGTTCACAAGCACCGATTTGCCCGCGCCCGTGCCGCCGATGATGCCGACGGTTTCGCCCCTGCGAATCGTGAAATCCACGTCGGACAGCAGCTTTTCCTCCGAATCCGGGAAGCAGAAGTCCACGTGCCGGACCTCCACCGCGTTTGCGGCTTCGTCAAACGTGTGCTGCGCACCCTCGTGCATGGTCGGCTCGGCGTCCAGAACCTCCTTGACGCGGTCCACGCTCGCGCCCGCCTTGGTAAACACGACGATAACGTTTGCAAAAACGATAATGGACAAAAGGATTTGCGTCATATAATTGGTCAGCGCAATGATTTCGCCCTGCGTCAGCGACCCGGCCTCCACCTTATAGCCGCCGAAAACCAGCAGCGCGGCGATGCCGAGGTTGATTACGGCAAAGGTCAGGGGGTTTAAATAGGCGTTGAGACGGGCGACGCGCATACAGACGCGCGTGAGCTTTTCGTTTCCGTCCGCAAAGCGCTCGGTCTCGTGCCGGCTGCGCACAAATGCCCGGATAACGCGCACGCCCGACAGATTTTCGCCAGTGATGCGCAAAAGGCCGTCGAGCTTTTGCTGGATTTTCCGGTACAGCGGCAGCGACCGGCTCAAAACATAATACATGATGGCGCTGACAATGAAGCCCGCGGTGAAAAAGATGACGGACATCCGCAAATCCAGCGCCATGGCCATCACAAGCGAGCCGGCAATCAGAAACGGCGAGCGGAACACCAGCCGAATGAGCATCGCCACGCCCGACTGAATCTGATTGATGTCGTTGGTGATGCGCGTCACCAGCGTCGCGTTGGAAAACGCCGCGCGGTCGGCGCTCGAAAGGGTGTGGATTTTGTGCAGCAAATCACGCCGCAGCACCGTGCCGACGCCCTGCTGCGCAACGGCGGCGCAGTATTGGCAAACGACGGCGAAGCCCAGGCCCGCCGCGCCCAGCAGCACCATCAGCGCCCCCATTTTCAGGATGTAGGGCACGTCGTTGTTCGGAATGCCGACGTCGACAATCCGCGCCATCACAAGCGGCACCAGAAGCTCCAAAATGGCCTCGGTCAGCTTGCAGGCAGGCCCCAGGATAAATTGCTTTTTGTAAAGCGCATAGTATTTCCGCATGCGTTTTGACCCCATTTTTTCAGATGGAATGTTTTTAATAGTATATCATTTTTTTGCAGGAATGCAAGCGCGGCGAAAGAAACAGGCGAACCGGCGAAGGGGGGAGGCATATGCAAAAACGGCGGCGCGTGCGCGCCTGTCTTTGCATCGGCCTTTCGGTGCTTCTGCTTTGCCTTTTCTTTTCTGTTTATACCGTTCCGCTGACGCTCCTGCCCGCCGAAAACGGGACGCTCTATTGCGCGAAAACGCGGGCGCACCTGTTTTCCGCCGCGGTCGTGTGCCTCGAGCCCGCGCCGGGGTACGTCGTCGAACGTGTTTTCGTCAACGGCCGCGACTGTACCGAAAGGCTCGAACGCGGCCGGCTGCGTCTTCGCTGTCTTTTGCGTGAAACGGTCGTGACCGCCGTCTTTGCCGAGGCGGCCGCCGCCGACGCGTACCGCGCCGTGTTCGTATAAAAAAGCCGCCCGAGACGGGGCGGCCGTTGTGCGCGGGAAATCGGTTATTCGGTGTCCGCGTCGTCGCTTTGCAAAAACCGCTTCCAAAGCGGGGCGGCGGCAAGCGAGAGCGCCGTTGCCGCGGCGGCGATGAAAATCCACAGCCAGAACAGCCTGTTCCAGCCGTCGTTTCCTTCCAAAAGCTGCCCGGCCAGCAGGTTAAGCGCGCCGCACCCGATGTAAGCGGCGGCGTTTAAAAAGCCCGCAATGGTGCTCACGCGCCCGCTTTTGGAAAAATGCAGCGGCACAATCGTGATGTACAGCACGTTGACGGCGAACATGCAGTTCGTCACGCCCGCCATGCATACAAGCGACAGCACAAGGCTTTTGTCCCCGAACAGCCGCAGCAGCAAAAGGAATACCGCCGAGACGACAAAGAAGCACACCGCCGTCAGAACCTCGTTGTGCAGCCGCCGGTCAAGCGCCTTTGCAAGCCACGCGCCCGTCACGTTGACAATGGGCAAAAGCATGGTCAGCGCCAGCGAAAAGACCGTGCTTGAGCCGAATTCCGCGGCAAAAAAGGTCGGCACCCATTGCGTGACGCTGTCTTTCAGCGTGCCCTGTATCATGATAGGCAGCAAAAGCAGCAGCGCGCCGCTGCAGGCGAGCAGCAGAAAGGTCTTTTTCGCGTCCGCGGGCTTTGCCGGCGCGTTCGGCACGGCATCTGCGCGCGCCGCGCCCTTTGTGCGGAAAAGATTGCGCGTGCCGCCAATCCAGACAAGCGAAGCGGCAAGCAGCACCGCCCCGCAGCTTAAAAAGACGTACCGCCACGGGAAAAGGAGCAGCGCAAACAGGCTGACCGCGTAGCTCAAAAGCGTCCCGAGCGGCACGGTCGTCGACAGGTCGATGCCGAATTTGTCGCGCGTTTTTGCGTCGAAGTTTAACGAGGCGATTTTTAAAATGGGCGACCATACCAGCGACTGCGCCGCACCGTTGAGGCCCCACAAAATGAGGAACAGCAGGTAATTCGTCGTGCAGAAAAGCCCCAGGTTGCATACGGCCGACACCGCCATGCCGAGAAAAATCATCCGCCGCGTGTCGAGCCGGTCGCCGATTACGCCGCTTAACAGCTGCCCGAGGCCGTAGCAGACGAAAAACGCCGACGAAATGTGCGCAATCTCGCCTTCGGAAAACACGCCCTCGCGCGTCAGCTCCGGCGTCGCCGCCGAAAAGTTCAGCCGGCATACATACGTCGCCGCATAGGCAATCCAGCAGTAAAAAAATGTAAGAAAGTCTGTTTTGCTCTTGTAACCGAAATGCTTTTGTGCCATAATCAGGGGGAACCTCAAAGAAACGGAGTGTGAAGGCAATGTCCATCTTTACAAAACAGAAAGACGCCGCCTACCTTGCGCGGCTCGATACGCCGGGCGTCTTTGATAATACCACAAAAACCGCGCTGCCGCAAACCTTTGTGGCAAAAATTATAGAAAAACATTTCGCCGCCGCCAAAGAAAAAACGCCCAAGGCGCTCATTATGGGCTTTGACGGCGCGCGGGCGGATTGTATGCATCTGCTCGTCCCAAGCGAAAACGAAAAGGTCACGGGGCGGCTTTTTGCGTCCGCTTACAGCGCCGTAAATGCCTTAAAAGCCGAGGGCGGTCTGTTTTTGAGCTACGCCGGCGGTGACCCGGACTGTTTGCAGGAGACCACCACCGCGCCGGGCTGGGCGGCGATTCTCACGGGCGTTTGGGGCAAGGAAAGCGGCATCTGGGAGCACGTTACGCTGCATACGGACTGCCCGACGGTGCTGCGCCGCCTTGCCGAAGGCGGAAAAAAAGCGGCCTTCCTTGCGGAATGGCCGGACCATTTCAAGGTGACGTATAAAGCCGAAATCGAAATGGCAAAAACGCAGGGCCTGCCGCTGACCTTTACGCAGTATGCGGACGACGCGGCGCTTGCCGAAGCGTTTTCCCAGCATATCGCCGGGGACACCGACTGTATTTTCGGCATTTTCGAGGCGCCCGACGCAAACGGCCACGCCACGGGCTTTTCGCTTGACAACCCGTTCTTTACGGCCGGGACGATGCGCCTGGACAACGTCGCGTACCGCTTAATGGAGGAGGTCCGCGCCCGCCCGACGTATTCGGACGAGGACTGGCTCGTGCTCATTACCTCCGACCACGGCGGGCACCAAAGACGGCACGGCACGCAGATGCAGTATGACCGCATGACCTTTATCGCCGTGAACAAAACCATCTGATTACAAGGCGCGCTCTGTTAAAAACGACAGCAGCGCGTCTTTTTCGTTGGGGCAGCGGCCGTCCATGACCGCGTCCAAAAGCCCCTCCAGCGCTTCGCGTATCTGCGCGCCGACGGGTATGCCGGCCGCAACCAGGTCGTTGCCGCCAAGCGCCAGGTCACAAAGGCGCACGCAGTCCCCGTCGCGCAAAATATCGTCCAAAAAGCGTTCCATGGCTTCAAGCCGGTCGTCTATGGCGTGCGGCTGCGCCTTGCCGCGACTGTCGGCGCGCTTAATGGCAATCAGCGCGCGGTAATCGTCCGCACCCACCGCGGACAAAAGTTTGCGCGCCTGCACGCGGTCGCGCGGGGCTTTGGTGTCGTGCAGCTCCACAAGCCTGACCACGCGCCGGACGGTTCGGTTCGGGTAGCGCAGCCGCCGCAAAATCTGCTCGGCCAACTGCGCGCTGACGGCGGCATGACCCTTGAAGTGCGCCACGCCGTTTGCGTCCACGGTGCGGCACGCGGGCTTCCCGAAATCGTGGAAAAACATGCAAAGCCGCAGCGCCTCCTCGGGCGGGGCGGCCTCGAGCGCGGCGAGCGTGTGCTCGAACACGTCAAAGCAATGGTACGGCGTGTTCTGCTCGCAGCCGATTAAAGGCGCAAGCTCCGGCAAAAAGACCGTCAGCACCGGGGAAAAGCGGGAGGCGGCGCTTCGTACCGCCTTGCCGCACAGAAGCTTTGAAAATTCCTCGCGGATGCGTTCGGCGGCAATGTGCGAAAGCTTTTTACGCGCAGCAAGCATCGCCTTTGCCGTTTCGGGCTCAACGGTAAACCCGAGCGTCGACTGGAACCGCACCCCGCGCAAAATGCGCAGCGCGTCCTCCGAAAACCGCCGCTGCGGGTCGCCGACGGCGCGCAGCACGCCGTTTTGCAGGTCATAAAGCCCGCCGCACAAATCGACGACGCCGCGCTGCTCGTTCCAGCACAGGGTGTTGACCGTGAAATCGCGCCGCACAAGGTCCTCGCGCAGGCTGCGGGAAAAGGTGACGCTTTGCGGATGGCGCGCGTCCCGGTACGCGCCGTCTATCCGGAAGGTCGTAATTTCCAGCGGCATTTTTTCCACGAGAACCGTGACCGTTCCGTGGGCAAGGCCGGTTTCAATAAACCGGCAGTCGGAAAAGACCGCCTCGACCTCCTTTGGCAGCGCGGCGGTTGTAATGTCCCAGTCCTCGGGGTCTGCGCCGCGCAGGCTGTCGCGCACGCAGCCGCCCACGGCGTAGGCCTCAAAGCCCGCCGCCGAAAGCCGCCGCAGCGCTTCCCGGACTGCCTTTGGCGCGTTGAGCTGCATACGTCCGCCTCCTTTTTTGTGTGTTGGTTCTATTTTACCAGATTTCCCCGCCGAGCGCAATGCGTTTGCCGCCTTGCCGGCACAGCCGCTTTGTGCTATGATGTACAAAAAGCGCTTCCGAAAAAGCGCGCGTGAAAGGAGAAAAGCGTATGAGAAGGCTTTTACAAGTTGGTTCGGCGCTGCTGCTTGCCTTGCTGACGCTTCTGCCGGTGTGCATGGCCGTCGCCGCCTGTTTCGGGTATCGGTTCCGTTTGGGCAGCTACCCGGCGTTTGCCGCCTTGACGGCCGTCCTGTCCGTCGTATGCGCGGCCGTCGCCTTTTCCCTGCGCCGTGAAGCCGCGCCCGTTTTTCGAAAATTTGCGGCGCTGCCCGCCGTTGTGCTGCCGCTTGCCGTTTTGGACGCCTTGCTTGTGTTTTTGCCGTGCCGCACGGCCTTTGTCGGCGGCTGCGTTTTGCTGTGCTTGCCGGCGTGCTTTGTATTTACGGCGTGCGGTACGCCGTCCGCAGCGCCGCGTGTGGTTTCCTTGCTGCTGTCCGGGGTTTTGACCGTTTTTGCCGGGGGCGCCGCCGCTTTTGCGGCCGTGTTCGGGAACCTTGCGCGCAATACCGTTGTGCGCGCGCTTACTTCGCCGGACGGCGCGTACATAGCCGAAATTATCAGCAGCGACCAGGGTGCGCTTGGCGGCGACACCTTCGTCGATGTACGGAAAAACAGGGGAGTTACTACGCCGCTGTTTTCCGTTACTCCCGGCCGCGGGCAGCGCGTGTACAGCGGGGACTGGGGCGCGCAGCGGGATTTGGAGGTGCGCTGGACGGACAACGGCGACCTGCTGGTCAACGGGCAGGTGTGCACCTTTGCGGGGCCGTAAGGGCCTTACGGTCCCGCTTTGGAAAATTCTGTATAATCCCCTGAAATTTGGCCCATCCTTTTTCTGCCGGCTTTTGTACCGGCGAAAGGATGGGCTTTTATGATGAAATTCCGGACGATTTTCCAAAATAAAGCGCTGCGCCGCTTCGAGCAATCGACGCTTGCCGCGTTCCTTGTCACCGCGCTTTTGAGCCTTACGGCGTTCGGCGCGGCGTGCGGCGAGGTGCGCAAGGACGTGCTGCGGATGCATGTTATCGCCAATTCCGACAGCGAAGCCGACCAGGCGCTCAAGCTGCAGGTGCGCGACGCGGTGCTTGCGGCGGGCGGGACGCTGTTCGACGGCACGCTGACCGTTGAACAGGCTGAAAGTCTGGTCGAAAACGACCTGGCGGCCTTGCAGGCGGCCGCCGACCGTGTGCTGCAGGCAAACGGCGCGGACTACGGCGCAAAGGTCGAGGTTGCGCGCGACTTTTTTCCGACGCGGACCTATGCGGACGACGTCACGCTGCCCGCCGGGGTCTATACGGCGGTGCGCGTCACGCTCGGCAGCGGGGCGGGGCAGAACTGGTGGTGCGTGATGTTCCCGCCGCTGTGCCTGCCCGCAGCGGAAGGGGAGACCGCGCTGTCCGACGTGCTCAGCTCCGCCGAAACGGACGTGGTCGAAAAAAGCCCGCGCTTGGAGCCGCGGTTCAAGCTCGTCGAGCTCTTTGAAAAAATCGCCGAAAAATTCAGGTAAACGCTTGCAAAACCCCGCGCGATTTGTCATAATGGTCTCGGTACGCCGCAGGGCATTAGACCCGCTACGCCGAAAACACACCGGCTTGCGGCGCACGGCATTTCGCGCGGGGCGCGTATTTTCCGGAGGAAACCGATGCTGCACTACAATCTCATCCCGAAGCCCAACCGCTACGACGAGGCGGCGGGCAGCTTCACCGTGTCGCAGGGCACGCAAATTTTATGCGCGCAGGAATTTTTGGACGCGGGCAATTACCTGACCGCCTATTTAAAGACGAAGCCGCAGGCCGACGCGGGCGCCGTGAAGGTCAAAAAGGCCGCGGGGCTGCCGCCGGAGGGGTACCGGCTGCGCGTCTCGCCCGACGGCATCGTCATAGAGGCGTCCGACGCGTCCGGCGCGTTTTACGGCGCGGTCACCCTGCGCACCATTTTGATGCAGGCGAAAAAGCAGGACGGCAAGGCGACGGTGGAGGGGCTTTTCATTGAGGACGCGCCCGCCTATTCGTATCGCGGCGTACATATCGACGAATCCCGCCATTTCTTCGGCGCCGAAACCATCAAAAAGACGCTCGACGCCATGGCGATGCTCAAGCTCAACACGCTGCACTGGCATTTGTCCGACGACCAGGGCTTCCGTGTGGAAAGCAAACGCTACCCGCTGCTTACCGAAATCGGCGCGACGCGCAAATATGCGGGGCTAAAAGGGTGCGGCCTCGAGAACCGCGGCGGGGAATACACCTGTTTCTATACGCAGGAGGAAATCCGCGAGCTTGTCGCCTATGCCGCCGCGCGGCACATCGAGGTTATCCCGGAATTTGACATCCCCGGCCACACGACCGCCATTTTGGCGGCGTACCCGGAGCTCTCCTGCACCGGCGGGCCGTTTGAGGTCGACTGCACGACCGGCATTTTCGAGCCTATCCTCTGCGCGGGCAACGACGCGGTCTATACGTTTTTGGACGGGCTGTTTGAGGAGCTTTGCGGCCTGTTCCCCGGCAAATATTTCCACTTGGGCGGCGACGAGGCCTCCAAAGGCCACAAGGTCTGGGAAAAGTGCCCGAAGTGCCGCGCTTTGATGGAGGAAAACGGCTTAAAAGACGGCGCGGCGCTGCAGGAACTGTTTATGAGCCGCGCGGCTAAGATTGTCGAAAAATACGGCAAGACGGCGATAGCCTGGAACGACTGCATCGGCGACGGCGTGGACGAAGGCGTCGTCTGCCAGTTCTGGCACCTGTTTGACCCACGCGCGGTGCGCAAGCAGATGCAAAAGCGCAAATTCATCCTGTCGCCCGACGGCTACTGCTATTTTGACATCTCCTATGCGAACATCCCGCTGAAAAAGACGTACCGCTTCACCCCCAAAAAGGTCGGCTTCGGCAAGGCGGACGTGCTGGGCTTGGAATGTATGCACTGGTCGGAGTGGCTCGAAACCGAGCGCGCGCTGCAATTCGCCATGTTCCCGCGCATCGCCGCGCTCGCGGAGGTCGCGTGGACCGACCCGGCGCTGCGCAAATTCAAGGATTTCTACAAGCGCCTTAGCTGGTACAAGACCTATTGGCGCAAGACCGGCGTCTACTATTCGCGGCTGGAAACGCGCAAATGGAACGTCAAGCGCGTGCCCATTTACCATCGCGGCGAAACCGGCCGGGAATTCGCCGTCAGCGAGGCGCTTCGGGAAAAGGAAGAGGCGTAACGGCGCGTCGCCTGTAAACACAACCTGCGGCAAACGAAATTTATTTTATCGATGGGGGTAATCCTATGGCAAGCTTTACGTTATCCTGCTGTTCCACGGCCGACCTGCCGCGCGAATATTTCGAGTCGCGCGACATTCGGTACACCTGCTTCCATTTCAACATGGACGGCAAAGAATACCCGGACGACCTCGGGCAGTCCATTCCGTTTTCGGAATTTTACCGGCGCATCGCCGACGGCGCGCAGCCGACGACCTCGCAGATTAACGTCCAGCAGTACGTCGAGTACTTTGAGCCGATGCTAGAGGCTGGCGAAACGGTGCTGCACATCGCGTTTTCCAGCGGCCTTTCGGGCTCGGTCAACTCCGCGCGCATGGCGCGTGAGACGCTTTTGGAGACGTACCCGCAGGCCGAGCTCTACATCGTCGATTCCCTGGCGGCTTCGTCCGGCTACGGGCTTTTGGTCGATGCGGCGGCGGACCTGCGCGACAGCGGGAAAAGCGCGCAGGAGGTGCGCGACTGGGTCGAGGAAAACCGGCTGGACCTCCACCACTGGTTCTTCTCGACGGACTTGACGAGCTACATCCGCGGCGGCCGCGTGACGCCGGTGGCGGGCTTTTTCGGCACGGTTTTGAAAATCTGCCCGCTTTTGAACGTCAACGACGAGGGCAAGCTCATTCCGCGCCAGAAATGCCGCGGCAAGGCGAAGGCCATAGACGAGATTGTCGCAAAAATGGTCGAGCACGCCAAGGACGGCGTAAACTACAGCGGCAAATGCTTTATTTCCAATTCCGCGTGCTTGGAGGATGCCCGGGCGGTTGCCGAGCGCATTGAAAAGACCTTCCCGCACCTAAACGGCAAGGTCATGATAAATTCCATCGGCACCGTTATCGGCGCGCACACGGGCCCCGGTACGGTCGCGCTGTTCTTTTTCGGCGACAAGCGCGGCGCGTGACGCACAACGCAAAAAAGCAGCGGCATGGTTTCCATGCCGCTGTTTTTGTGCTGCCGCAAGAACGTCAGATGAGCGATTCGTACAGCGCCTTGATTTCCGCAACGCTTGTGTCGCGCGGGTTGCCCGGGCGGCACGCGTCGTCATAGGCGGACTGCGCCAAGAAGTCGAGGTCCTCCGGCTTGACAATCTCTTTGAGGTCCGCGGGGATGCCCACGTCCTCGGACAGCCGGCGCACCGCGTCAATGGCGGCTTTGCGCGCGTCCTCAAGCGACATGGCGTCCACGCCCTCTACGCCCATGGCTTTTGCGATGTCGCGGTATTTTTCGCCGGTCATGGGCGCGTTATACGCCATGACGGTCGGCAGGATAATGGCGTTTGCCACGCCGTGCGGCGTGTCGTACAGCGCGCCGAGCGGGTGCGCCATCGAGTGTACAAGGCCGAGCCCGACGTTCGAAAAGCCCATGCCCGCCACGTACTGGCCGAGCGCCATGTCCTCGCGGCCCTTCGGGGTGTTCGCCACCGCGTCGCGCAGGGAGCCGGCGATGATTTCGACCGCCTTGATGTGGAACATATCCGAAAGCGCCCACGCGCCCTTGGTGATGTAGCCTTCAATCGCGTGCGTCAGCGCGTCCATGCCCGTTGCGGCGGTCAGACCCTTGGGCATACTCGACATCATATCGGGATCCACGACGGCGACGACCGGGATGTCGTGCACGTCCACGCAGACCATCTTGCGGTTCTTTTCGGTGTCGGTGATGACGTAGTTGATGGTGACCTCCGCCGCCGTGCCCGCCGTGGTGGGGACGGCGATAATCGGGACGCACTTGTTTTTGGTCGGGGCGACGCCCTCGAGGCTGCGGATGTCGTAGAATTCCGGGTTCGCCGCAACGATGCCGATGGCCTTCGCCGTGTCCATGGAACTGCCGCCGCCAATCGCAATCAGGTAATCCGCGCCCGAGGCCCGGAACGCGTCCACGCCGTGCTGGCAGTTTTCAATCGTGGGGTTGGGCTTAATGTCCGAATAAATTTCATACGCGAGCCCTTTTGCGTCCAAAATATCCGTGACCTTTTTGGTCACGCCGAATTTCAGCAAATCGGGGTCGGAGCAGAGGAAGGCTTTGTGAAAGCCGCGCGCAATCGCTTCGTCCGCGATGGACTGGATGGCGCCCTTGCCGTGATAGGAGGTTTCATTCAAAACAAATCGATTGGCCATGGGGAACAACTCCTTTTTCTTTTTCGGCACGGATGGTGAGCCGCGCCTTTACGTTAAAATTTTATCAAATTCCGTGCGAAAAAACAAGGGGAACCTGCAAACATTTTATGAACTTTTCCGAAACTTTTGTGTATCGAAAAATTCTTGCGCGTATCGCTTGACGCCCGGGAAAAGGTATAGTATACTGCAAATACTGTATCATATGAGACAAAAACGAGGCTGTTTTATGACGGAATCGCAAAAATCACGCTGCTTGCGCGCCCTTGCGGACGCCCAGATTTTTTCGGCGCTTACCGACGCGCAGCGCAGCGCGCTTTTGGACGGCGCCGCTTCGGTGCGCGCCTACAAAAAGGATGCAGTCATTTTTTCGCGGGAGTCGCCCGCGCGCTGCGTGGGGCTGCTGCTTTCGGGAGAGGCGCGCGTGCTGAAGGACCACGTAACCGTCAGCGTCCTGCGGCGCGGCGGCCAGTTCGGCGCGGTCACGCTTTACAACCCCGCCGAGGGCTTCGTCAACACGATTGTCGCGCGCACCGCCTGCCGCGTGCTGTTCCTCAAAAAAGAGGGCGTGGACGCCTGCATGGCGGAAAACCGCGATTTTGCCGTGGCGTATATCGCGTATCTTTCCGAGCGCATCTATTTTTTGAACCGGAAGATTGAAGCGTATACCGCGCCGAGCGCCGAGGAACGCCTGCTTTTGTATCTGGAGGGCGCTTGCGGCGCGTCCGGCACGCTGCAAAACGTCAATCTCTCCGAGCTCTCGCGGCAGGTGAACGTTTCGCGCGCCGGCGTCTACCGGGCGCTGGAGGCTCTGGAGGCGCAGGGCAAGCTGCGCCACCGGGGCAAAACGATTACGTTAAGGATTTAGGCGTGCGGTTGTACGCCGGGAAAGGATGATAGATATGAAAAAAACCATCGCGCTGCTTGTAAGCCTTGCGCTCGTGCTGCTCACCTTTGCCGCCTGCGGCGGGGAAGCGCAAAATGAGGACGCGCCCGCGGAAAAGACGACGATTCGCCTGGCCACGCTCAAGGGTCCTACGGGTATCGGCTCCGTCAAGCTGTGGGCGGACAATGACGCGGGCACGGCTGCAAACGCCTATTCCGTGACGCTGTGCACCGACCCGACGGAGGTCACGGCGGGCATGATTGCGGGCAACTACGATGTGGCCGCCTGCCCGCTGAATATGGCGGCGGTGCTTTACAATAAGCTCGAGGGCAACGTGCAGATGCTTGCGGTCAACACGCTGGGCACGCTGTATCTGCTGTCCGCGCAGCCGCTGGAAAGCATCGCGGACCTTGCGGGCCGGACCGTCGTCACGGCGGGGCAGGGGGCGACGCCCGAATATGTGCTGCGCTATCTGCTCGAGGAAAACGGTCTTGCCGACAGCGTGAGCGTGGAATTCCGTTCGGAGCACGCCGAGGTGGCGACGCTTGCCGCCGCTGCCGCGGCCGAGGACAGCACGCTCTACCTGCTGCCCGAGCCCAACGTGACCTCCGCGCTGCTGCAAAACAAAGCGCTGTCCGTCGCGCTGGATTTGTCCGACGCTTTTGAAAGCGCCTCCGGCGTGGCGCTTGCGATGGGCTGCATCGTCGCGAAAAAAGACTTTGTTGAAGCGAACCGGGCGGCCGTAGACGCGTTCCTGCAGGAATACAAGGCGTCCGTCGAGTACACGGGCACCAATTTGGACGAGACCGCCGCGCTGTGCGAGACCTACGGCGTTATCCCGAAGGCCGCCGTCGCCAAGCAGGCCATTCCGCGCTGCAGCATCGCGTTCCAAAGCGGCGCGCAAATGCGGGAAACGGCGTCCGCCAATTTAGACGTGCTGTTCGAGGCGAACGCGCAGTCCGTGGGCGGCGCGCTGCCCGGCGACGACTTCTGGTATGGCGCGTAAATTCGGGAGCGGACCCGACGCCAAAGGGAAAAAAGCCGTGCGCGCAGCCGTTTCGCTGTGCGTGTGGCTTGCCGTTTGGGAGGCCGTCAGCCTGCTCGTCGGGCAGGAGGTGCTGTTCGCATCGCCCGCCGCAACGTTCGGGCGGCTGTGGCAGCTTGCGCGCACGGGGGCGTTCTGGCTTACCGCCCTGCGTTCGCTGCTCGGCATTACCGAAGGGTATCTGCTGGGCGTGCTGTGCGGCGTCCTGCTCGCGGCGCTGACCGCTTCCTCCAAATGGCTGTACGCGGTGTTCAAGCCGATGCTGACCGTTATCCGCACCACCCCCGTCGTATCGTTCATCATTCTGGCGCTCGTCTGGCTGCAAAAGGAGCACGTGCCCGTTTGTATCTCCTTTTTGATGGTTCTGCCTATTGTCTGGGCGAACCTTGCGACCGGCATCGCCGAAACGGACGCCGGGCTTCTGGAAATGGCGCGGGTCTATGGGCTCGGCCGCGGCAAAACGCTGCGGTACGTCTATTTCCCGAGCGTCCTGCCCGCTTTTTTGACCGCGCTGACGACCGCGATTGGCTTCGCCTGGAAGGCGGGCATTGCCGCCGAGGTCATCAGCACGCCGCGCGGCGCGATAGGCACCCAGCTTTACAACGCGAAGGTGTATCTGGAAACGGCGGATTTGTTCGCCTGGACGCTGGTCGTGATTTTGCTGAGCATGGCGTTTGAACGCCTGATTGTCTATCTCGTCGGCCGTATCTCGGCGCGCGCGGCAAAGGAGGGCGCTGTATGCAGGTGACCTTTCAGGATGTCACGGTCCGCTACGGCGAAAAGACCGTGCTGGAAAACTTTTCGCGCACGCTGGACTTTTCCGGCGTGACGGCGCTTCTGGGCGCTTCCGGCGTCGGGAAGACGACCTTCCTGCGCGTGCTCTGCGGCTTGGAGCGGCCGGCGTCCGGGCGGGTTGTCGGGTTCCCGGCGCGGTACACCTGTCTGTTTCAGGAGGACCGTCTGCTGCCCTGGCTTTCCGCGCGCCAAAACGTCGCGATTGTAAGCGGTGCTCAAAAGGCGCGGGAAACGCTCGAAAAGGTCGGTCTCGGCGCGGAGCTGGACGCAAAGCCCGCGGCGTTAAGCGGCGGGATGCGCCGGCGCGTCGCGCTCGCGCGCGCGCTTGCGCACGACAGCGCGTTTCTGCTGCTGGACGAGCCGTTCCGGGGCCTGGATAAGGCCTGCCGGGACGCGCTGCTGCCGCTGCTGGCACAAGAGGCGCAGCGCCGCCCGGTGCTGCTGGTTACGCACGACCCGGCGGAGGCGGAGCAGTTGCGCGCCAAAACCTGGACGCTGCACGGCAGCCCGGCCGAATTGTGATAATGCGGCACATCTTATAGCAAAATCCGATAAAAATGATAGAATAAACGCAGATACGCTTGGCTTTTGGAATTTTTTACCAAAGGATGTGACGGCGATGGACGGGAAACGAAAGACGGCCCTGTTCACCGCCGCCTTTTTTGTGCTGGCGCTTGCGCTGCTTGTCGGCACGTTCGCCATGCAGCTTTCCCTGCGCCGGACGCTGGACGCGGCGCCCGCGGCCGCGCAGACCGCGCCGCAGACCGTCACGGACGCGCCGCAGGTTTTTACGGACACGCCGCAGCAGAGCCCGGCGGTGCAGACACAGCCCGTCCGCCCGACCGAAGCCGCGCGGGAGGAGCCGCTGACCGTCCGCAAAGCGCCGACGACCGCCGCGCCGGCCAACACGACCGAAGCGAGGGCGGAAACGCTTTCCGAAACGCTGGTGGTCAATACGAGCTCCAAAAAGATACACAGCCCGGACTGCGCCTACGTCCGCAACATGGATGCGAAAAACCGCCGGGAAATTTCGGCCTCGGCGCTTTCCGAATATCTTGCCGACGGCTACGAGCTGTGCGCGCATTGCGAGGGGTACGCGTCATGAAAAAACAGCTTGAACAGCTCGCCGACCTGCTTTGTGCGCACCCGCTTTGGCTGCTCGCAAGCGCGGGAATCTGCCTTTTGCTGGCCGGCGCCTTGTTTGTCAACCAGATTTACTTAGACCGCAGCGTCCATGCGCGGTTCCTTGCGGAGGCGACCACCGCGCCGCAGATTCATTGGTACGAAGAACGCACAACGGCGCCGCAGGCAGAGGCGTCCGTGCAGACGATTGAAACCGAGCCTGCTTTCGACTATGTCCTCAACACAAGCTCCAAAAAGATTCACCGCCCGGACTGCCGGTACGCCGAATCCCTTAAGGCGGAAAACCGCGCCGAAGCAAGCGAGGGGCAGTTGTCCGGGCTGCTTGCGGACGGCTATACCTATTGCAGCGTCTGCTGCGGCGGATGATTTCGGCGGCGCGCTCTTGTGATTTTGCCCAAAGATTTTTTGTCTGTTTTCGGCGAAAAAAAGGCGCCCAATCTACTGATTTACCAAAAAAAATCTGGTTTTTTAGGCAAAATGCAAAGGAAAAATTGAAAATATCAAAAAAATCCCTTGCAAAAATTCCTTTCCTTGTGTAAAATACATAGTAACAACATGGACGTATTGTATAAATTACGCTTTGGAGGTTCCTCTTATGTCGAACAGACTGTTTCAGGCAATCATGCACCAGATGACCGAGGCGGTCGGCCGCACCATCGGCGTCCTGGACGAGACCGGCACCGTGATTTCCTGCAGCGAGCTTTCCCGCGTGGGCGAGGTTCTGCCCCCGGAGCTGAGCGCCGTGTTCCAGGCGTCCGACCCCGTTGTGCTCGACGGCTATGTTTACCGCGCCTTCGGCACGCATATGCACCCCGAATACGCCGTATTTGTGGAGGGGGACGACGAGCTTGCGCAGAAATACGCTTCGGTGCTCGCGGTCTCGCTGTCGAGCATCAAGCAGTACTATGACGAAAAGTATGACCGCGGCAATTTCATCAAAAACGTGATTCTGGACAACATTCTGCCCGGCGACATCTATCTCAAGGCGCGCGAGCTGCATTTCAACAACGACGTCAGCCGCGTCGTTGTGCTGATTCGCATCACCGAGCACGTGGACATCTCGGTCTACGACATCATCCAGAACCTGTTCCCCGACAAGAACAAGGACTTCGTCATCAATCTCAACGAGACGGACATCGCGCTGATTAAGGAGGTCAAGCCCAACGTCGACCCGCGCGATTTGGAAAAGCTCGCCCGCTCTATTGCGGACAGTCTCGGCGCCGAGTATTACTCCCACGTCCTTGTGGGCATCGGCACCACGGTCGAGGGCATTAAGGACCTGGCGCGTTCGTTCCGCGAGGCGCAGGTCGCGCTCGAGGTCGGCAAGGTGTTCGACACCGAAAAGACGATTGTCAGCTACGACAACCTCGGCATTGCGCGCCTGATTTACCAGCTGCCCACGACGCTGTGCGAAATGTTCTTAAAAGAGGTTTTCAAGCGCGGCTCCATTGAATCGCTCGACCAGGAGACGCTGTTTACCATCCAGAAGTTCTTCGAGAACAACCTGAACGTTTCCGAGACCTCGCGCAAGCTGTTCGTCCACCGCAACACGCTCGTCTACCGGCTTGAAAAAATCAAGAAGCTCACCGGCCTCGATTTGCGCGAGTTTGACGACGCCATCGTGTTCAAGGTGGCGCTGATGGTCAAGAAATACCTGGATTCCAGCCCGATAAAATATTAAGACGCGCAATCCGGCGGCGCAAGGCCACAAGATAGTGGACAGGTTTTGATTTTGTTCACAAAATATAGGATTTTTTCTGTGGAATTTGCACAGAGCTTGCCGCATATTTTGTGGAAACATACAGAATCTGCGCCGCGGGTTACAAAACGGTTACAAATTTTGCAGCTTTATGCTATACTTAAGGGTGGTATGGGACCTGCCTTGCAGGCGCCGTGCCACCCTTGTTTTGATTTCATGAAGCGAGAGGTATGCGGCTGTGATTGAGTTCAAGAACGTTTCCAAAACATATAAAAACGGTACCGAAGCGCTCAAAAACGTCAATCTGCGCATCGAGGACGGCGAATTTGTGTTCGTTGTCGGCTCCTCGGGCGCGGGCAAAAGCACGTTTTTGAAGATTATCATGCGCGAGGAGGTCCCCAACAGCGGGACCGTCCACATCAACGGCTTCGACCTGACGACCATGCGCAAGCGCGACATCCCGATGCTGCGGCGCACCATGGGCATCGTGTTCCAGGATTTCCGCCTGATTCCCACCATGACGGTGTTCGACAACGTGGCGTTCGCCATGCGCGTTATCGGCGCGCGGGAAAAGGAAATCCGCAAGCGCGTGCCCTACGTCTTAAGCCTTGTGGGGCTCACCTCCAAGGCGCGGCAGAAGCCCACGCAGCTCTCCGGCGGCGAGCAACAGCGCGTTGCGCTCGCGCGGGCGCTGGTCAACAACGCGGGCATTCTGATTGCGGACGAGCCGACCGGCAACATCGACCCGGAAATGTCGTATGAGATTGTCGATTTGCTCAACCACATCAACGCGAGCGGCACGACCGTCGTCATGGTTACGCACGAGCACAATCTGGTGCGGCACTTCCACCACCGCGTGATAACCATTGAAAGCGGCGAGATTGTCTCCGACACGAGCGACACGGACAAGCTGCCCGAGGACTACGCCTCCATTGAGGCGAATTACCCGACCTCCGGCACGTCCGAGCAGGCGAAAAAGGCGGCGGCGCTCTCCGATACGACGATTGAGGCGTCGTCCAAATCGACCTATTATATCCAGCCCAACGTCGACAAGGACCTGGAGGCCTTTATGCAGAATTACGGCCTGGAGGATATGGACCTTGCCGAGGACAATATCGACTATTCCGCCTATCTGGATGATGCGGCGAAGCAGGATGGGGGGAAGAAGGCATGAAGGGCGCAAGTCTGAAGTATCTGACGCGGGAGGGCTTCCGCAATATCTGGGTCAACCGGCTGATGTCGCTGGCCTCTGTGACGGTGCTGCTCGCGTGTCTTGTGATTATCGGCGTGGGCGCGATGGCGTTTTTCAATATCAGCGCGCTGCTTGACCGCGTTGAATCGCAGAACGTCGTTATGGTGTATCTGGAAATGGACGCCGACGACGCGACGGTCGAGTCCGTAGGGCAGGCGCTTGCGGCCATTCCGAATGTCGACGGCTGCGAAATGGTCCCGAAGGAGCAGGCGTTTGCCGAGCAGCTGGAGGCGCTCGGCGGCGACAGCAGCATTTATGACGGCCTGCCGGGCAACCCGCTGCCGGACGCCTACAAGGTCACGCTCACGGACCTTTCTCAGTTCGATGCGATCGTCGAGCAGATTCGCGCGGTCGAGCACGTGGACAGCATCCGGGAAAACAGCGACCTTGCCGGGAAGCTGGTTTCGGTGCGCCGTGCGGTTACGGTTGTCAGCATCGGGCTTGTCGTGATGCTGTTCCTGGTCGCGCTGTTCATCATTGCGAACACCATCCGCATCACGATGTTCAGCCGCAAGCTTGAAATCAACATCATGAAGGCGGTCGGCGCGACGAACGGCTTTATCCGCTGGCCCTTCTTTGTAGAGGGGATTATCCTGGGCGTTATCGCCGCGGCGGTGTCGCTGGGCGTGCTGTGGGGGCTTTACGAGCTTATCACCGTGTACGCCGCCGACCTGCTCGGCTCGTTCGGCTTTGCGCTGGTCCCGTTTTCGGGCTATGCGCTGCAGATTTTCCTTGTGTTCCTCGCCATCGGCGTATTCACCGGCGGCGTCGGCAGTATGATTTCGATGAACAAGTACCTGCGTGAGCAAAGGAGCGTGGTCAACAATGAGTAACCCGGTGTTTCGCCGGTCGGTCGGGCTTTTGACGGTCTGCATCCTGTTTGTGACCGGCTGCCTGTTCCCGGCAGCGGCGTCAGAGCGGGATGAGCTGCAATCGCAGATTGACCAGCAGGAAGCGTTACAGGACTCTTTGAACAGCGACCTGGATGACCTGCAGAAGGAAATGGATGTCATCAACGACCGGGTCTCCGCGCTCAACACCAAGATTGCCGAGTACAACAAGGTCATCGCGCAGTACCAGTCGGAGCTGGACACGCTTGACGCGCAGATTGACGCCGCCGAGACCCGTCAGGCGGAGCTGGAAACGCAGATTGGCGATACATACGAGCTACTGGGCGACCGGCTGTACGCAACCTATGTCGCCGGCTCGACCTCCACGCTCGAGCTGCTTTTGAGCGCCGAGGATTTTGAAACGTTTTTAACGCGGCTCGAGCTTGTGCGCCGTGTCTCCGAGTATGACGCGAACCTGGTCTCCGGCCTGCAGGCGGATATCGACGAGCTCGACGCGACCAAGACGAAGCTCGCGTCCGACAAGGCCGCGGCCGAGGAAAAGCTGGCCGCGCAGCAGTCGGCGCGCGATTCGCTTGCCGCCGACCGCGCCGAGGAGCTCGAGGCGCGCAGCCTTCAGGTCAGCAAGCAAAATGAAATTGAGAAAAAGCTGTCCGATACCCAGGACAATCTGGATGAGCTGAATGCGGCAATGGAAGAGTATGACCGCCAGCAAGCCGCCGGCATGGAAAGCGGCAGCGGTTCCATCAGCGGCGGCGGCGGGAACACCGGCAACTACCCGGTGTCCTCCAAGGGCATGATTCATCCGCTGCAATATCCCAACGTCTATGTTTCCGCCGGCTGGTACGGCTACGCGAACCACAAGGGCATCGACTTCTGCACGCGCGGCGCCACGGGCAACACCTACGGCAAGGAGATTCGCGCGGCGGCGGACGGTACGGTCTATTCGGCGGAATACCACTATTCCTGGGGCAATAACGTTTATATCAACCACGGCAACGGCGTGTATACGCGGTACGCGCATTGCAGCCGGATGGTTGTGTCCGCCGGGCAGCACGTTTCCCAGGGGCAGGTTATCGCCTATGTCGGCAACACCGGCAACGTCAGCCCCCGCCCGTCGGCCTCCAACCCGCACGCGGGCGCGCACCTGCACTTTGAGGTATGGGTCAACGGCACGCGTGTGAACCCCGCGCCGTGGCTGCCGTAAGCAGCGCCGAAAACCAAGGAAGGGGGCGGCCCCATGCGCCGGAAGATTTCGCTGGGCCTTGCGCTTGCCATTGTGTTCCTCGCCATCGCCGGCACGGCTGCCGCGACGGCAGCGGTGACCATGCGCACCTACAATTCCATTATCCGCGACCTCCCGAGCCGTTCGAGCCTGTATGCGACGGTTTCGGAGATTGACGATATTGTCCGCAACAACTATTTCGGGGAAATCAACGACAGCCTTCTCAACGCCGACCTTTCGGAAGGGTATGCGGAGGGCATCGGCGACGGGTACAGCTACTATATGTCCGCCGCGCAATACGCCCGCTATCAGGACGAGCTGCGCGGGCAGATGGTCGGCGTCGGCGCCGGGGTGTTTTACGACCCGACCGACGCGGGCCTCTATGTGGCGGAGGTTTCCGAAAATTCTCCGGCGGC
>DVMW01000008.1 GCA_018714805.1 Candidatus Fimenecus excrementigallinarum | reverse complement strand
TCTGACATCTGATTTCTGAACTCTGAATATCTGCCAGGGGACGGTTCTTTGTCGTTTCGACACAGAACCGTCCCCTGGCTGGTTATTTTTCCGCGCGGCTTGCTCCGTAAATCTGCACAAAAGCGCGCCCGGCTCTGTTAAAAAATTGTCAAGGGAAACAGATGTTAAAAAATTAACAAATTTCCATTGACAACGCCGCCGCCGTGCGCTATCATACAATCAATACAGGATTACTGATAGGGGGCAGAGCCATGGCGCAAGTCCGGTCCGGCGTTCGCAGCGTATCGCGGCAGACGCTGCTGCGGCTGCCCGTGTATCTCGACTTTCTCAAGCGCCTGCCCGCCGGCGACGCGCGCATTTCCGCGCCGAAGCTCGCCGCGGCGCTGGGGCTTAACGAGGTCCAGGTCCGCAAGGACCTCGCCGCCGTCAGTTCCTGTGCGGGCAAGCCGAAAACGGGGTTCGAGGTCGCCCGCCTTGTGCGGGACATCGAAGCCTTCCTCGGCTATGACAGCGTCAACGAGGCGGTGCTTGTGGGCGCCGGGAAGCTCGGACGCGCGCTGCTCGGGTACGAGGGGTTCGCGCAGTTCGGCATCCGGCTGGTCGCCGCCTTTGACCGGGAGGCCGACGAGACCGCGCCGTATATCCGCGGCGCGCCGAAAATTCTGCCGGTCAGCAAGCTGACGGACCTCTGCCGGCGCATGGGCGTGCACATCGGGATTATCACCGTGCCCGCCGAAAGCGCGCAGGAGGTTTGCGATATGCTCGTGGAGGGCGGGGTGCGCGCCGTTTGGAATTTCGCGCCCGTCCGCCTGCGGGTCCCCGACGGGGTGCTTTTGCAAAACGAAAATATCGCGTCGTCTCTGGCGGTGCTGTCCGCCCATTTGAAACAGTCGTTACAGGCATCCATGCAAATTCGGTAAAGGAGTACGGTACACATGGAAAACACGAGGACGTATGAAGTGGTGGACTCGGTCGAGAAGCTCGAAGCAGCGCTCAAACGGGTCCGCAAGGCGCAGGAGGCTTTTTCGACCTATACCCAAGAACAGGTCGACGCCATTTTCCGCGCCGCCGCTATCGCCGCCAACAAGCAGCGCATCCCGCTTGCGAAAATGGCGGTCGAGGAGACCGGCATGGGCGTTGTGGAGGATAAGGTCATCAAGAACCACTACGCCGCCGAGTATATCTACAACGCGTATAAGGACACCAAGACCTGCGGCGTTGTGGACGAGGACCCCGCCTTTGGGATTAAGCGCGTCGCCGAGCCCATCGGCGTTATCGCGGCGGTCATTCCGACCACGAACCCGACGTCCACCGCGATTTTCAAGACCCTGATTTCCTTAAAGACCCGCAACGGCATCATCATCAGCCCCCACCCGCGCGCGAAAAAATCGACCATCGCCGCGGCCAAGGTCGTGCTGGAGGCCGCTGTGGCGGCGGGCGCGCCCGAGGACATCATCGCCTGGATTGACATCCCGTCGCTGGAAATGACGACGCTTTTGATGAAGGAAGCCGATATTATCCTTGCCACGGGCGGCCCGGGTATGGTAAAATCAGCTTATTCCTCCGGCAAACCGGCGCTGGGCGTCGGCGCGGGCAACACGCCGGCGATTATCGACGACACCGCCGACATCCTGCTCGCCGTCAACTCGATTATCCATTCCAAGACCTTCGACAACGGCATGATTTGCGCGTCCGAGCAGTCCGTTATCGTGCTCGACAAGGTCTATAAGCAGGTCAAGGACGAATTCACCCGCCGCGGCTGCTATTTCCTCAAAAAGGCGGAGATTGAAAAGGTCCGCAAGACCATCATCATCAACGGTGCGCTCAACGCCAAGATTGTCGGCCAGCCGGCTTACAAGATTGCGGCGCTCGCGGGCGTGACCGTTCCCGAAACGACCAAGATTCTCATCGGCGAGGTCGAGAGCGTCGACATCTCCGAGGAGTTTGCGCACGAAAAGCTTTCGCCCGTGCTTGCCATGTACAAGGCGAAGGGCTTTGACGACGCCATGGATAAGGCGGACCACCTTATCGCGGACGGCGGCTACGGCCACACCTCCTCGGTGTATCTCAACGCCGTCACCGAAAAAGAGAAGCTCGCGCGCTTCGGCGAACGCATGAAGACCTGCCGTGTGCTTGTCAACACCCCCTCCTCGCAGGGCGGCATCGGCGACCTTTACAACTTCAAGCTCGCGCCGTCGCTGACCTTGGGCTGCGGCTCCTGGGGCGGCAACTCGGTTTCCGAGAACGTCGGCGTCAAGCACCTGCTGAACATCAAGACTGTTGCCGAGAGAAGGGAAAATATGCTGTGGTTCCGCGCGCCTGAAAAGGTGTATTTCAAAAAGGGCTGCCTGCCCGTTGCGCTTGACGAGCTGAAAAACGTGCTCGGCAAGAAAAAGGCGTTCATCGTGACCGACTCCTTCCTTTACAACAACGGCTACACGAAGCCCATCGAGGAAAAGCTCGACGAAATGGGCATTCAGCACACCTGCTTCTATGAAGTCGCGCCCGACCCGACGCTGCAGTGCGCCGAAAAGGGCACCGACCAGATGCGCCAGTTCGAGCCCGACACCATCATCGCCGTCGGCGGCGGCTCCGCCATGGACGCGGCAAAGATTATGTGGGTCATGTACGAGCATCCGGACGTCGACTTCTCCGACATGGCCATGGACTTCATGGACATCCGCAAGCGTGTGTATACCTTCCCGAAAATGGGCGAAAAGGCGTATTTCATCGCCGTCCCGACCTCTGCGGGCACGGGCTCCGAGGTCACGCCGTTCGCGATTATCACCGACGCCGAGACCGGCGTGAAATGGCCGCTTGCCGACTACCAGCTCATGCCCAACATGGCGATTGTCGACGCCGACCTTATGATGAGCGCGCCGAAAGGGCTGACGGCCGCCTCCGGCATTGACGCGGTGACGCACGCGCTGGAAGCGTACGCCTCCGTCATGGCGACCGACTACACCGACGGCCTGGCCATCCGCGCGCTGCAAATGATTTTCCAGTACCTGCCGCGCGCCTATGACAACGGCCCGAACGACCCCGTCGCACGTGAAAAAATGGGCAACGCCGCCACCATGGCCGGTATGGCGTTCGCGAACGCCTTCCTGGGCGTGTGCCACTCCATGGCGCACAAGCTCGGCGCGTTCCACCACCTGCCGCACGGCATTGCCAACGCGCTGCTTATCGACCATGTCCTGCGCTACAACGCGGCGGAGGTTCCCACCAAGATGGGCACCTTCCCGCAGTATGACCACCCGCACACCCTTGCGCGCTACGCTGAGGTTGCCGACGCGCTTGGCGTGACGGGCAAGACCGACGAAGAAAAGCTCGAGGGCCTTATCGCGAAGGTCGACGAACTCAAGGCGCATTGCGGCGTGAAAAAGACCATCCGCGACTACGGCGTGGACGAGAAATACTTCCTCGACACCCTGGACGAAATGGTCGAGCAGGCGTTCAACGACCAGTGCACCGGCGCGAACCCGCGCTATCCGCTGATGAAAGAGCTCAAGGAAATGTATCTGAAAGCCTATTACGGTGAATAAGGAGGAGCAGAAATGAAACTGGAAAAGGTTATCGCGGTCCGCACCGCAAAGACCGTTTACCGCGACGGCGACCGCGCTGTGAAGGTGTTTGACGAGGGCTACAAAAAGTCCGACATCTTAAACGAAGCGCTCAACCAGGCCCGCGCCGAGGAAACGGGGCTGCCCGTGCCGAAGCTTTTAGAGGTCGGCGTGATTGACGGCAAATGGGCCATCGCCTCCGAGTTCATCCAGGGCAAAACGCTCGCCCAGCTTATGGAGGAGCACCCGGAAAAAGAGGACGAATACCTCGATTTGTTCGTCGAAATCCAGCTGCGCATCCACAACCAGAAGGCGCCGCTGCTCAACAAGCTCAAGGACAAGATGAACCGCAAGATTGACGAGACCGACCTCGACGCGACCACGCGCTACGAGCTGCACACCCGCCTGGAGGGTATGCCCAAGCACAACAAGGTCTGCCACGGCGACTTCCGCCCGAGCAACATCATCATCGGCGACGACGGCGTGAACTATATCATCGACTGGGCGCACGTCACCCAGGGCAACGCCTCCGCCGATGCGGCGCGCACCTACCTTGTGTTTTCGCTCAAGGGCGAGTCGGCGCTTGCGGAAAAGTATCTGAACCTGTTCTGCAAAAAGAGCGACACCGCCAAGCAGTACGTCCAGAAATGGCTGCCCATTGTCGCCGCCTCGCAGAGCGTCAAGCGCAACCCCGAGGAAAAAGAGCTGTTGATGAAGTGGCTTGACGTCGTCGATTACGAATAAGGCTGCCGCAGGGTAAAGGAGAGGCTTCGCAATGAAAGTAACAGTCTGTATCGGCAGTTCCTGCCACCTGAAGGGCTCGCGCGCCGTCGTGGAGCGGCTGCAGCAGCTTGTGGCGGAAAACGGTTTGAAGGAAAAGGTCGAGCTCAGCGGGAAATTCTGCATGGGCAACTGCCGCAACGGCGTGTCCGTCACGGTGGACGACGTGCTGTTTTCCGTTTCGCCCGAAACGGTCGACGACTTTTTCAAGGAGAACGTGCTGGCAAAACTTGCCTGAAAAACGGGCTTTGAGAAAAAGCCCGGCAGCTTTAAAATTTGCAGACGGAAACGGGGGAGCGATATGTCCAATTATATCCACCTGAAGAAGTCCAACTGCAAAAACTGCTACAAGTGCATCCGTAACTGCCCGGTGAAATCCATCAGCTTTTCGGGCTCGCAGGCGCAAATCATCGAGGATGAGTGTGTTCTGTGCGGGATGTGCTTCGTCGCCTGTCCGCAAAATGCAAAAGAGATTCGAAACGACGTGCCGTCCGCCAAAGCCCTTTTGGCGGGCGACGCGCCCGTTTATGTGAGTCTCGCGCCTTCGTTCGCCGCAAACTACGAGGGCGTCGGCATTGCGGGGATGCGCAAAGCGTTGATGCAGCTTGGGTTTGCCGGCGCAGAGGAGACCGCCGTCGGCGCCACAATGGTCAAAAACGAATATGACCGCATGGCGGACGCCGGCGAGCAGGACGTTATCATCGCCACCTGCTGCCACACGGTCAATTTGCTTATCCAAAAGCATTTTACCGAGGCGCTTCCCTTTCTCGCCAAGGTCCAGTCGCCCATGCAGGCGCACTGCGCAGAGCTCAAGCGCGAGCACCCCGGCGCCAAAACGGTCTTTGTGGGTCCGTGCATCTCGAAAAAGGCGGAAGGGGAGGCGTACCCCGGGATTGTGGACTGCGTGCTGACCTTTGAGGAGCTGGACGCCTGGTTCGAGGAAGCGGGCGTTGTTCCCGAGTCCCTGCCCGAGGACGGCGAGCCGCAGGGGAAGACGCGCTTTTTCCCGACAGCGGGCGGCATCCTCAAATCCATGCGCTGCGACAACCCGCAGTACAGCTATCTTGCGGTGGACGGTATGTCCGCCTGCATCAACGCCATTGAAGACGTGATAAACGGCAACATCCACAACTGCTTTATCGAAATGTCGGCGTGCCCGGGCAGCTGCATCGGGGGGCCGACCATGCGCCATTCCCACCGCGCGCCCGTGCAGGGGTATCTGGCGGTCGAAAAGTATGCAAAGCAGGCCGGCGGCGCCGATTTCCCGGTTGAACAGCCGGACAGCGCCGCGCTGCAAAAGGAGCTGCCGTTCCTCAAAAAGGAAAAGCCGCGCGCAGGCAGCCGTGCGATAGAAGAAATCCTGCGCAAAATGGGCAAAATCCGCCCCGAGGACGAGCTCAACTGCGGGTCGTGCGGGTACAACACCTGCCGCGAAAAGGCGCAGGCCGTGCTCGACGGCAAGGCGGAGCTTTCCATGTGCCTGCCGTACCTCAAGGAAAAGGCGGAAACGTTTTCCGATACCATCATCCAGAACACGCCGAACGGCATCCTGATTCTCAACGAGGACATGGAAATCCAGCAGATAAACGCCGCCGCGCGCGATATCCTCAATATCCGCAGCCAGAACGACGTGCTCGGCGAGCCGGTCGTGCGTATCCTGGAGCCGTTTGATTTTATCGAGGTGCTTTCCGGCGGCATCGGGATTCACGACAAGCGCGTGTATCTTGCCGAGTATGACAAATATGTGGAAGAGACCATCATCTACGACCGGCAGTACCACATTTTAATGTGCATTATGCGCGACATCACCGCCGAGGAAAAGGAAAAGGCCCGGAAAGAGGAAATGAGCCGCCAGACGATTGAGGTGACGGACAAGGTCATCGAAAAGCAGATGCGCATCGTCCAGGAGATTGCCTCGCTTCTGGGCGAGACGACGGCGGAAACCAAAATCGCGCTGACCCATTTGAAGGAGTCGCTCAAAGATGAATGACCTTTGCACCGACATCGGCTATATGAGCGTCAACAAGTTCGGCGAGCAGCTCTGCGGCGACCACGTGGAGGTCATTGACCAAAGCGACAACGACCACGTCGTCGTGCTGGCGGACGGCCTTGGCAGCGGCGTGAAGGCGAGCATCCTTTCGACGCTGACGTCGACCATCATTTCCACCATGGTTGCCAACGGCATGAGCCTGGAATCCTGCGTGGATACGATTGCCGCAACCCTGCCCATCTGCGAAGTGCGAAAAGTCGCATATTCTACATTTACCATCGTCCGAACTCTTGACAACCGCGAGGCGGAAATTATACAATATGATAACCCGAAGCTTATCCTGCTGCGCGACGGCAAAAGCTTTGACTATCCCCAGACCGAGACGAAAATCGACGGCAAGACGATTTACAAAACGAAGCTGGCCCTGCAAGAGAATGATTTTCTTGTGTTTACCAGCGACGGCGCCATTTGGGCGGGCGTCGGCACGTCGATGAATTTCGGCTGGCAGCGCGAGGAGATAGTGGAATTCCTCGAAAAAATGGTCCGGCCGGACTTCACGGCCAAAACCGTTTCCTCGCTGCTTTTGGATGAGTGCTGCCGGCTTTACGGCGGGAAGCCCGGGGACGACACGACCGTCTGTACCGTCAAAATCCGGCGGCGCATGACCGTCAACCTGCTGTTCGGGCCGCCGAGCAATCCGCAGGACGTCCAAAAGATGATGCGCCTGTTTTTCTCGAGAGGCGGCAAGCACATCGTCAGCGGCGGGACAACCTCTACGCTCGCGGGGGAATATTTGGGCAAGCCGGTGGAAACCCAGCTGGACTACATCGACCCCGATATTCCGCCCATTGCGAAGCTCGAGGGCGTTGACCTCTGCACCGAGGGCGTCATTACGATGAGCCGCGTGCTGGAATACGCGAACAGCTATGGGGAGACGGACAATGTATACGCCGACTGGAACGTCAAGGAGGACGGCGCCTCGCGCATCGCGCGGATGCTGTTAGAGGAGGCGACCGACGTCAATTTCTTTGTCGGGCGCGCCATCAATCCCGCGCACCAGAACCCCGACCTGCCCATTACCTTCAACATCAAAATGCATTTGGTCGAGGAACTGTCCGAGCGGCTCAAGACGCTCGGGAAACGGGTGAAGGTCAGCTATTTTTAAGGAGTACCGGAATGGGAAAAGAAGGACGAAAATTTGACACCAAGGTGCAGTACCTGAAATACAAGGTCCTGCGGGAGGTCGCGCGGATTGCGTTTGACGGCGACGAGTTCCAGCTTGCCAACAGCTTCAACGACATCGCCAAGGTTGTGGCCCCCGGGCCGAAGGCGACCATGCGCTGCTGCATCTATAAAGAACGCGCCATCATTGCCGAGCGCATTAAAATGGCGTGCGGCGGGGATAAGAGCAATCCCAATGTCATTGAGGTCATCGAGATTGCCTGCGACGAATGCCCGGCGAGCGGCTACCAGGTCTCGCAGGACTGCCGCGGGTGCATCGCGCACCGTTGCGAGGACGTCTGCCCGCGCGACGCGATTACGTTTGACGAAAACCAGAAGGCGCATATCGACAAGACCAAATGCGTCAACTGCGGCGCGTGCGCCAAGGTCTGCCCGTATTCGGCCATTTCCAACTATGTGCGCCCGTGCGAGCGCGCCTGCAAGGTCAAGGCCATCTCCATGAAAAATGACGAGATGCGCGCCGCGCACATCGACAATGACAAGTGCATCGCCTGCGGCGCGTGCGAATATATGTGCCCCTTCGGCGCGATTGCCGACAAGTCGTATATCCTCGACGTTATCAACATCCTGAAAAAGAGCCAAAACAACACGGCGTACAAGACCTACGCGATTGTCGCGCCGTCGATTGCGAGCCAGTTCACCTACGCAAAGCTCGGCCAGGTCGTCGCCGCCATCAAAAAGCTCGGCTTCCACAGCGTCGTCGAAGCGGCGCTCGGCGCGGACATGGTCGCTTATGCCGAGGCCAAGGAGCTTTCGGAAAAAGGCTTCCTGACCAGCTCCTGCTGCCCGGCCTTCGTCGCCTATATCCGCAAAAGCTTCCCGCAGCTTGCCGAACACATTTCGCACAACCTTTCGCCCATGGCGACGATTGCGAAGTATATCCGCGACAACGAGCCGGACTGCAAAATCGTATTCATCGGCCCCTGCACGGCGAAAAAGCAGGAGATAGGGCTGGAGCGCGTGAAGCCCATTGTGGATTCCGTGCTGACCTTTGAAGAGCTGCAGGCGCTGTTTGACAGCCGCGACATCGATTTTTCGTCGCTGCCCGAGGAAGCGCTCGACAACGCCTCCTACTACGGCCGGATTTTCGCGCGCAGCGGCGGTCTGCGCGACGCCGTGGAGCAGGCGCTCAAGGAGCAGGAGATTGACTTAGACTATAAGCCCATCGCCTGCGACGGGATTGAGGAATGCCGTCTGGCGCTTCTCAAAGCGTCCAAAGGGGTGCTGCCGAACAACTTTATCGAAGGCATGGCTTGCGTCGGCGGGTGCATCGGCGGCGCGGGCTGCCTGACGCATGAGGCGCGCGACAAAAACGAGGTCGACAAATACGGCCGCGAGGCGATGGAAAAGACCATTTCCGACGCTATCCGTATGCTGCAATAACGCGCTTCCAAAAAAGACCGGGTCCGTACCTTGTACGGACCCGGATTTTATTTTTCCGAAAACGAGTCTTTCCAAATCCGGTCCAGCAGCCGGCAGGAGGCCCGGAACCGCTCCATTTCGTGGGGCTCGAGCTCCAGGGTCAAAACGCCGCGCACGCCCTCGCGGCCCAAGATACACGGTACGCCCGCGAACACGTCTTGCACGCCGTATTCCCCGCAGAGCTTCGCGGAAACGGTCAGCACGCTGTTTTCCCCGCCGAAAATGGCCTTGACAATCCGCACAAGCGCAAGGCCGATGCCGTAATACGTCGCGTTTTTCGCCCGGATAATCCGGTAGGCGGCGTTCGTAACGTCTGCGGCGATGCGGTCGAGCGCCTCCAGCGAGAAGCGGTCCGGCTGCCCGGCAACGATGTCGCGGATTGGTTTTGTGCCCACAAGCGCCTGCGACCACGGCGTCATTTCGCTGTCGCCGTGCTCCCCGATGACATAGGCGTGCACGTTTTTCGGGTCGACCGTGAAATAGGCGCCGAGCAGGTACCGCAGCCGCGCGGTGTCGAGCGTCGTGCCCGAGCCAATCACCCGTCCGCTTGAAAAGCCGGACAGGCGGTAGACGACGCGCGTCATGATGTCCACCGGGTTCGTGGCGACCAGAAAAATGCCGTCAAAGCCGGAGGCGAGCACAGGCTCGACAATGCTTTCAAACACCTTGCGGTTGCGCTGCAAAAGCGAGATGCGGTCCTCGCCGGGCTTTTGCGAAACGCCCGCGCAGATGACCACAATGTCCGCGTCGGCGCAGTCCCTGTATTCCCCGGCGGTTATATTCATGTTCGTTTTGGCAAAGGCAAGCCCGTGGTTCAAATCCATCGCTTCGCCGACGGCCTTTTCCCGGTCAATGTCCAAAAGCACCAGCTCGTCGCACGCGCCGTCGCACAGCAGCGCGTAGGCGAAGCTCATCCCGACAAAGCCCGTACCCACCACGGCGACCTTCTTTGTAAACCCGTTGTTTTGCATTTCTTCCTCCGGCAATGTGTTCTGCCGGTAGTGTTGCCGGAAAACGCGCTCAAATGCGGATTTCCGGCCGGAATTTTTCGAGCCAGTAGTTCATCTGGACGAAATACGCAATGGTCTGCGGCGTCGTCATCAGCTGCCCGTACCAGGGCTGCCGCACGTCCTCTGTCATGAGCTGCTCGAGCGCGCTGCGCTTTACAAAGCGGTAAAGCGGCGCGCGCGAGTCGTCCAGCACCTTTTGCAGCTCCCGGCGCACCGCCGTAAGGTACGCCGGGTTGTGCGTTTTCGGATACGGGCTTTTTTTGCGCCAAAGGATATCCGCGGGCAGTAAGTCCCTGACCGCCTCGCGCAGCAGCCCCTTTTCATAGTGGCGGTAGTCCTTGTATTCCCACGGCACGGTGTACAGGTATTCCGCAATGCGGTAGTCGCAAAACGGCACGCGTACCTCCAGCGCGCTGTACATACTCATCCGGTCCTTCCGCGTCAGCAGCGTCTGCATGAACCAGTCCAGGTTGAGCTTCATCATTTCTTTCATGCGCGCTTCCTCTGCGCGGATGCCGGGCAGCTTGTCGGCCGCCGCCACGGTGTCTGCGTACCGCGCATAGACAAATTCCTCCGCCTGGTGCGCCGTGAACAGGCCGTCCTGCAAAAAGCTCTGCCGGTACGAGGTCGACTGCGCCCACGGGAAGCCCTCGCGCAGGCGGATGGTTTTGTCGCGGTACCAGGGGTAGCCGCCGAAAATTTCGTCCGCGCATTCGCCGGACAGCGCCACCGTGCCGTACGCCTTAATCTCCTTGCAAAACAGCAGCAGCGAGCTGTCCACGTCCGCCATGCCGGGCAGGTCGCGCGCGTCCACCGCGCGGTACAGCGCCTCGGTCAGCGCCGGGGTATCCAGCGTGACAAGGTGGTTTTCGGCGTGCAGAAAGTCGTTCATAAGCCCGACGAACTGCGAATCGCTGTTGGGCTGGAATTTGCTTTTCTGAAAATAGCGGTCGTTGTCCTTATAGGTCACCGTAAAGGTATGCAGCCGCTCGCCGCGCGCGGAAAAGACCCGGTCTGCGACGGCGGAAATAATGCTCGAATCCAGCCCGCCGGATAAAAACGTGCAGACCGGCACGTCGGAAACCAGCTGCCGCTCAATGGCGTCCACCACAAGATGTCGAACGCGCTCGACAGCCTGCGCAAAGGTGTCCGTAAAGGGCTTGTCGCGCAGCGCCCAGTACCGCCATACCCGCAGGCCGCCGCGGTCCAGCCGGGCGCAATGCGCGCTTGGCAGCTCCGAAACGCCCCGGAACACGCCGCACCCGGGGGTGTGCCCGGGTCCCAGAAGCATGACCTCGGCAATGCCCTCGCGCTCGAGCACGGGCGCGAGCTTCCCGCTTGCAAACAGCGCCTTAAGCTCCGAGCCGAACAAAAACCAGCCGTCCGTTTTCGCGTAGTACAGGGGCTTGACGCCCATGCGGTCGCGCGCCAAAAAAAGCTGCTTCTGGTTTTCGTCCCAAATGGCAAAGGCGAAAATGCCGTTGAACCGCTCCACGCAGCGCTCGCCCCATTCCAAAAACGCGTGCAGCACGACTTGCGTGTCCCCGTGCGAGGAAAAGCGGTGCCCCGCGCCTTGCAGCTCCAATCGCAGCTCCTGCGTGTTGTACAGCTCGCCGTTGTAGACGAGCGTGTACGTGTTTTCCCGATAGGTTTCCGTCATCGGCTGCCGGCCGTTTTCCCGGTCCAGGACCACGAGCCGCGTGTGCAAAAGCGCGCAGTTTTCCGAAAAATAGGCGCCGCTCTGGTCCGGCCCGCGCGGCGTCAGGACCTTCTGCATCCTTAAAAAGGAATCCCGTTCGTTTTCCACGCTGCACATATAGGACACCGCGCCCGCAATGCCGCACATATGACCACCCCTGTTTCGTTTTCTCTATTCTATGCGCCGGTCGGGGCGGTTCGTTCCTCGGCGCTCTATTGACAAAATCGAAAAGAAAGCGTAGAATAAGACAAAATTTCAACTTGACTTTACCGCCCGCTATTTGTGCGCTTCGGCCTTGCCGGGGCGCCGCGGTGTGCTTTCCGCAGGGGGTTTCCGATATGAAAATACTGAAAAAGTTTCAAAAGACCATTGTGCTGCTTTTGAAGCTGCTGCTGTTCTTCTGCCTGTTCGCCATCTTTTTCCTAATCTTTGCCAATGAAAACGAGTGGCTGCTGCACGCCTCGCGCACGACCGCCATCACGATGCTGACCTTCGCGGTTCTGGGCGTTGCGCTGATGTCCGTGTACGGCGGCTATAAGATTGGCGTATACAAAAGCAAACCCATTATCCATTCCATGACGCTGGCGACGTTTTTCACCGACATCATTACGCACCTGCAGCTTTGCATCATGAACACCAACCCCGCGAACAACCCGACGTTCCGGTACGAAAACGTGCATTTGCTGCTGCTTGTGATGCTGCTGCAATTTGTTGTCATCGTCTTTTTTGCATATTTCGGGAACTTTGTCTATTTCACCATCAATTCCCCGGAAAAATGCTGCGTGGTCACCTCGTCGAAATACGCGCTCAACAGCATTGTCCCCAAGATTTTGAAGTACAAAAAGCAGTACCGGATAACGGACATGGTTCTGTATACGGACGAACGGCTTTTTGACATCATCAACCGCTGCGACACCGTGTTCCTGTACGACGTCCCGATGACGACGCGCACGATGCTCGAGGAGTATTGCTACGCGAAAAACAAGAACATCTACTTTAATTTTGAAATGTGCGACGTCGTTTCATTGCGCGGGCGCACGTCCATTCTCGACGACAAGCCGCTTGTCGAATCGCACGTCGGCGGCCTTACGGCGGAGCAGGCCATCGTCAAGCGCGCGATGGATTTGTTCATTTCCGCAATCGGGCTGCTTGTTTCAAGCCCCGTCATGCTCGTCTGCGCCATCGCCATTAAGGCGGAGGACGGCGGCAAGGTGTTTTTCAAGCAAAAACGCGCGACCAAGGGCGGCCGGGTGTTCGAGGTCTATAAATTCCGCACAATGCGCGAGGCCGGCTCCGTGAACCGCTCGGTGACGGAGGACGACGACCGCATTACGCGCGTCGGCCGCATTTTGCGCAAGTTCCGCATCGATGAGCTGCCGCAGATTATCAATATTTTCAAGGGCGAGATGAGCGTGGTCGGCCCGCGCCCGGAAATGCTCGAAAACGTAGACGAATACACCCAGGCGCTGCCGGAATTCAGCTACCGCCTGCGCGTAAAGGCGGGGCTTACCGGCTACGCGCAGATTATGGGCAAATACAACACCTCCCCGAAGGACAAGCTTGTGATGGACTTGATGTACATCGAGCATTACAGCATCTGGAACGACATCAAGCTGATTTTGCAGACGCTGACCGTTTTCCTGAAGGCCTCCGACAGCACCGAGGCGTTCAAGCACGGCGACGGGTACGACTTTTTCACCACTGAGCCGGAGGACGACCTGACAAACGGACAGGACGAAGCGCCGCAAGACGAGCCGGAAGCGTAAAATCTGTTGGATACAAAACAATCCCCGCACCGCCCGGTGCGGGGATTTTCTGCGTTTGGGGCTTCACTTAGCCGACGGTAAAGGCTGCAAAATCGCGCACGGCGGTGTCCAGCGTAATCTCCTTTCCGTCAACGGACAGGTCGTGGCGGTATGTGCACGGCATGGAAAACACGGCGGAGCGAAGGACGTCCGTCTCTGCGTCGACCACGCAGGTCAGCGTACAGGCGCCGTACTCGCAGGAAATGTCGGTGATATACGGCGCGTATGCCGCGTAGTCGGACGAAAGCATCTGCGAGCGGTACTGCGCCTTGGTCGTCAGCATCGGAAAGACCTTTCCAAGCTGCGTTTGAGACGCGTTTTGCGGCAGCGGGAAGGAAGCGCCGGGGCAGGTGATGGTAATGGTATACGTCCCGTCGCCGGCCGTGACGGAAGCGGCTGAAACGTCCAAGGCGGTCAGCGTCCCGCGAACGGCGCCGTAGGATGGGTACACGTCGGTCAAATCCTCGCCCGGCGCATAGGAAACGACTGCGCCCGCGTCCGTATATTCGGCCGTATCGCCTTTGAGCGCGTTGATGTCGTCGTTGTCTTCAAACTTAGAATAATCGGAGGTCGGCCAAAGATTCCAGGGAAACGGGTTTTCGACCCCGCCGGCAAATTTCGTAAAGTACGTGCGCTCGAGCGTCAGCCCCGGGCGGCTCGTCTTGAGGTTGGCGCAGACGAAATTGTAATACTGGAGCGCCTGCTCGGTGCTTGCGGTCACGGCAGACCCGGAAAGGCCGAACGCCTCCGCCTTTATGTCGCCGAGCCCCGCCGCGCCGCGCAGGATAATCCGAACCTCTTTCAGCGATACTTCGTCGTCGCAGTCAAAATCCGCCGCATACAGCGCGTTTCCCTCCAGCGTGCGCAGGTCGGCGGCGGTTTGCAGGGCAAACCGTGCGTCCGTTACATCCACGCTGCCGTCCCCGTTGACGTCCCCGAGCCGCAAGGCCGCCGTCGCCGACGCGGGTGCGGCGGCGGAAAGCTTCTCTTGCGCATACGCTTCGGCCCGGCGGGTAAACGTCCGTTGGGCGTGAACCTGCAGGCCGGCCGGCACCGCCAAAAGCGCCGCAAGCCCCAGCGCAGCCGCCGATACGAAAAGCTTTGTTCTTTTTTTCAAGGCAATCGCCTCCGCTAATTTCATCGGAGCTATCGTACCATATTCCGCCGAAAATTACAAGTATATGTCTAATTTGAACTCGAACGCTTTGTACAAAACCATCTTGCAACGCGCGGGCGGATATGGTATATTGTACACAGATTTTGTTCGGACCGGGGGAAAATTATGCTGAAAAACGAAATTCGCACCTACCGCAAAAACATCCACCGCGCAACCGCCATCCTGTTTATTGTCCAGCTGTTTGGAGCGCTCGGCGCGGGCTTTTTCTTTGTGGTGCAGAATATTTTGGGCGTCGAGCACATTTTGGGCGCCACGGAGCCGCAGAACGAAAACATCCTGTGGTTCATTCTGTTTTGGGGTACGGACTTTTTCTTTGTCGCGCTGGCGGTGGTGCTGTCTTACCTGATTGCGGGCTTGCCCGCCGTCGCGCCCGCCATGGCGCTGGGCGTTTATTTCGCCCATTTTGCCGGCGACCCCGTGCCGGCGGTGGAAATGTATTCGGCGTATTTCGCTACCCCGCGCAATTTCGGCGGCGGCGCCAACATCGGGTACATGGGGTATTTGATTCTCGCCGTCTTTCTGTCGTATTGCATCAAGTACCTGTTCATCGCCTGGAACAACTGTAAGGAGTCCCTCGGCAAAAAGCTGGACCGCTCTTTCCAAAAGCACCGCGACAAAGGGAAAAAACTCCCCGACACGCTCACGGGCGTCGGCATTTTGGAGCAGGTGGACCTTATCGTGCTGGTGCTTATCATGCCCGTTGTCGCCGCGGCGCTGACCTTTTTGCTGATTCGCTACGGTGTGCAGCTGCCCTTCAACGCGCTCGGCGAGGCGCTGGCCGCGCCCCTGCAGGAGCTTTCCGGCGCTTCCGTGGTGCTCTGCGCGGTCGTCATGGGGCTGATGGTCGGCTTCGACCTGATAGGGCCGGTTTCCATGTCCGCCTTCTCCGTCGCCGTGGCGGCGTTCTTTGACGGCAACGCCCAGCTGATGACGATTTACGGCGCGTGCTTTATTACCATCGGCTGGATTCCGCTGATGACCGTGCTGCTGCAAAAAATCACGAAAAAGGGCGGCCGGGCCGATACCGACGACTTCAATCTCGCGGCCAGCGGCCCTATCAACGCGTTCTTTGAAAACGTCAAGCTGACCGTGGCGTTTTCCATGCCCTACGCCTACCGCAGCCCCCTGACCGTTATCCCGGGCTATATGCTCGGCGCGGCGGTGACCGGGCTTCTGACGGCGGCGTTCGGGATTGTCAATACCGCGTACTTAACGGAGCTGCCCAAGTACGGCAACGGCGAGACCTTTGCCGAGATGTTTACGCGCGGGGAAATTTATATTTCCTTTACGCTGCCGCTGCGCTCGGGCGACTGGCTCTCCTGCCGCATCCCGCTGTTTTTCATCATCCTGTTCGGCGCGCTTGTCGGCGGGGCGGGGATGCTGCTGTTTAAGGAGCTTGCCTGCCGTTCCCAGAAAAAGCGCGGGACTTATGTGGAAACCGACGGCGATATGGTGCTGGAGTTCCGGCGCTACGCCCAGAAGCTTTGGGTGCCCTTCAAGCAGCAGCGCGGCAAGCTGCCCGCGCAGTACGCCGGGAAAGAAGAGGCGGCGGTTTCAAAAGAGAAAGGGGAACAATAAGATGCGCAAGGCGCTTGCCGGCCTTTTGGCCGCTGTCCTGCTGTGTATGTGCCTGCCCGCGCTGTCGTTTGCAGAAGGAACGGAGAATATGGAAAACGTCGCGTTTCGCCTGACGGTCGACCCCGCCCGCACGCCGGACGGAAAAACCGTGTTTTCGAGTCTCGCGGACGCCAAGGCCTATGTCCGCACGCTGGATAAGTCGCACGGCGATGTTGTGGTCGAGCTTGCCGACGGCGTGTACGAACTCGACGAAACGCTTGTGTTCACGCCCGAGGACAGCGGGACGCCAAACGGCCGCGTCCGCTACGTCGCCGCCGAGGGCGCGCACCCCGTGCTCAGCGGCGGGAAAACCGTGACGGGCGACTGGCGGGACGAGGGCCACGGCATTTACAGCGTCGAGCTGTCGCGCGACCGGAAGCTGCGCGCGCTGTATGTCAACGGTGAACGCGCGTATATGACCTCGGAGGTTGCAAAAGGCAGGGGCGCGACCGGTGAAGTGACCGTGACCGCGGGCGAGGCCGACTGGGCATGGGCGGACGGCACGGTACACGACGGCGTCCTGTTTGAGAAGGACGCCATCCCGGTGGACACGCGCAACCCCGAGGACATTGAGCTGATGACCCAGACGCGCTGGAACACCACCATTGTCTGCGTGGATTCGCTGAAGCGGCGCGGCCTGCGGCTCGAGGCGAAGCTGCAAATGCCCTATGCCGGCATTGCGCAGACCCTCGGCTGGGGCAACGAGTACCAGTTCAAAGAGAACAATATGATTTACAACGTCTTTGAACACCTCGACGAGCCGGGCGAGTTTTATTTCGACAAGGCGGGCGGCAGGCTGTATTACTGCCCGCGCGAAGGCGAGGATTTATCGACGGCGCAGGTTGTCGTCCCGACGCTCGAGTCGATTCTGCGCATAGAAGGGGAGAGTCTCGAAAACCGCGTCCACGACCTTTCGTTTGAAGGCCTGACCTTTGCATATACCGACTGGAACCTCCACGAGGTCGGCGGCTCCTTCGGGCGTGCGACGAACCAGGCGGCAGCCGCCCTGACCGCCTTTGCCGAGGAGGATTGGCACGGCTACCTCTACCGCGCCTACGACGTCGGCCCGGCGGCCGTCCTGCTCACAAGCGCCGAGCGCATCGAGCTTTCGGGCAATACGGTCTGCCACACCGGCAACGACGGCGTTTCGCTTGTCAACGACGTATCCGATACGGCCGTCACGGCAAATGCGGTTTACGACACCGCCGGCGCGGCGCTGCTTATCGGCCATCCGCAGCATATGTATATCGGCGACAAGGCTTCCGACAAGGGCCGCCACGCCGAACGGGAAAAATACGACGTCACCGTGGAGGGCGCGTGCAAAAGCCTGACCGTCGAAAACAACCTGTTTAAAAACACCAGCCGCCTCTTTTGGGGTGTGGCGGGCGTGCTGGTTTATGCCGCCGACGGGCTTGCGTTTGAACACAACAACATTGAAAATACGACGTATTCCGGCCTCAGTCTCGGGTGGGGCTGGTGGAACATGAACGGAGACAGCGAATCGGTTGTGCCGGGCACGCCGTCCACGACCACGCGCAATTTGTCCGTGCGGTACAACAAATTCGTCAACACCGTCACGACCCTGAGCGACGCGGGCGCAATCTATACCATCGGCGATATGCCGGGCACGGTTATCAGCGAAAATTACATCGATACCATCGGCTCGGCGTATTCCAATAAGGCCTACCACATCCGCGGCATCCATATCGACGAGGGCACCCGGCACGTCTACGGCGAAAAGAACGTGATAAAGATTGACCCGGCCTACGCCTGCATCGACTGCGGCGACTGGGGCAAAAAGGGGAACAACACCTGGGACAACAACTATTCCACGGCGCAAAGTTATACGACGACCGAGACCTATGAGCCGGGCACCGTCATTACGAATGCGCACTACGTCCCCGACGCCGACTGGGACGTGACGGCGCAGGCGGTTGTGGACAATGCCGGCGTAGCGCCGCAGGTGTACGCCGCCTTCCCCGCAGCGGCGCGGGAAAGCGAGATGGCGGTCATGCGCGCCATTCCGGAATACAAGCCCAACGTTCCGCTGATTGGCGGACTTTCCGTGGCCGGCGCGGCGGCGCTCGCCGCGTGCGCCGTATGCATTGTCCGAAAGGTCATCCGAAAACGCAGGCAAAAAGCGCAGTAAAAACAGGGCAGGGAGCCGCGCGGCTCCCTGCTTTTGCGTTTTATGGGTTTTGCTTGCAACACGACGCAAAATCCTGTATAATACTCGATAGCACGCGGCAAGGCTGCCGCTTTGGAATCGAGGACGAGAGTTTATGAAGCTTGGTATCGTAGGCCTGCCGAACGTCGGCAAAAGCACGCTGTTCAATGCGATAACGAATGCGGGCGCGCAGGCGGCGAATTACGCGTTTTGCACCATCGAACCGAACGTCGGCGTCGTCGCCGTGCCGGACGCGCGGCTCGACCGCCTTGCGGAAATGTACCACCCGAAAAAGCTTACGCCCGCGACGGTCGAGTTTGTCGACATTGCGGGGCTTGTGCGCGGCGCGTCGAAAGGCGAGGGACTCGGCAACAAATTCCTTTCCCACATCCGCGAGGTGGACGCAATCATCCACGTGGTGCGCTGCTTTGACGACGACGACATCGTCCACGTCGAGGGGAGCATCGACCCGCGCCGGGACATTGAAACGATAAATCTGGAGCTTATCCTGTCGGACCTTGAGCTTTTGGACCGCCGCATTGACCGCGACAAAAAGGCGATGAAGGGCGACAAGAGCCTGCAGGGCGAGGTCGCGTTTTTTGAGCGCCTGCGCGCGTCGCTTGCCGACGGTGTGAGCGCCCGCGCCGTCGAGATGGACGACGAGGAGCGCGCATGGCTGTCGAGCGTGGCGCTGCTGTCGTCGAAGCCCGTTATCTATGCGTGCAACATGAGCGAGGCGGAGTTCGCCGCGCCGCTTGCGGAAAACGCCTATTACGCCGCCGTCTGCGACGTCGCCGAGGCCGAAGGGGCACAGGTGCTGCCTATCTGCGCGCGGCTCGAGGAGGAAATTGCGTCGCTGCCCAAAGAGGAAAAGCTGCTGTTCCTTTCCGACCTCGGCATGGAGGAGGGCGGGCTTGACCGCCTGATTCGCCATTCCTATCACCTGCTGGGGCTTATCTCCTATCTGACCGCCGGCGAGCCGGAGGTGCGCGCGTGGACCATCAAGCGCGGCACCAAAGCGCCGCAGGCGGCGGGCAAGATTCATTCCGACTTTGAACGCGGCTTTATCCGTGCCGAGGTCATTTCGTTTGACGAGCTGATGGCGTGCGGCACCATGCAGGCGGCGAAGGAAAAGGGCAAGGTGCGCTCCGAAGGCAAGGATTACGTCATGCAGGACGGCGACATTGTGCTGTTCCGCTTCAACGTCTGACGGAAAATGTTGCGGCAAACGGCGGCAAATGTGTAAATTTTGCTTGACGTTTTGCGCCGAACGCGATACAATAACGGTGCGCGTTTTCCGCGCGCCCTATGCGCTTGTAGCTCAGCTGGATAGAGCGTCAGACTCCGACTCTGAAGGCCGCTGGTTCGAATCCAGTCAAGCGCGCCAGCGAAAGCCCCACACGCCAATCGCGTGCGGGGCTTTTGTTTTGCCCGCAAAGCAGCGCAGACGCCGGCGGGTCGTTTTGAAAAGGAAACGGCGGCGCAGCTTTTGCCGCACCGCCGTGTTGGGTAGTCTTTGCTTATTCGGCGTCTTCCGCAAGCTCGCCGGCGGCCGCCTTGCGTTCCGCAATCTCCTTGACCATCTGCTGCTGTCTCTTTTCCGTCAGACGATAGAACAGAATCGGGATGATGGTGCCGACCATGCTCAGCGCGCCGGAAAGGACCAGCAGGTTCCAAAGGGTCTGCGAGCCCTCGGCGGTGATGTAAATGCCGTCCGCCGCCGTCGGGTTGATGCCCGCCCAGTCGTAGGAGAACACGCCGATGAACGCGCCGACCGCCATACCAATCTTGTTCATGAGCGTCTGCATGGCAAAGCAGATGCCTTCCGCACGTTCGCCGGTTTTCCACTCGAGGTAGTCGACCGTGTCGCCAATCATCGCGTAGGAAAGGATGTTGTTCGCACCCTGCGGGATGCCCAGAAGCACCAGGCCCACCGCGCAGAGGATAAGCTTCCACGGCGCGTCATAGCCGACAAAGTACATGACGAACATGACAACGGCGCCAAGCACGTGTACGTAAATGTACGCCCATTTTTTCGTGAACTTTTTCGTCATCCACGGCACAAGCAGCGAGGCGACAAGGCCGCCGGGGACGACGAGCAGGGTGATAAGCGAATACCAGCTGTCGTTGTGCAGGACGTAGCGCGCAAAATACAGGCCGCCCGTATAGGTATAGACCATGCGCGCGCCGCCCAGAATACCGGAAATGACAATCAGCATCAGCTCGCGGTTTTTAAACAGGAGCTTTAAGTTGTGCCCGAGGCTCGGCGGGTTTTCCAGGGACTTGATGCGTTCCTTGGTGTTTTTAAAGCCGTAGTAGAACATCGGGATGGCGACCACGGTGAACACCAGCGCGCAGACGAAGTAGGTCCACTTCAGGGCGTTTGCATTGTTGTAGATTTCCGAGGGCAGGACCGTGCCGGTTTCGGGGTCCTTATATTTTGCCGTAACAAGGTCCGTAATGATAGGGACGCCGACCGTGACAATCCCCGCGCCGAGCGTGCACACAAGACGCGTAACCGTCAAGAGGTTGCCGCGCACGATGGTGTTGTTGGTCATGCTGCTCGACAGCGCCCAGTAGGGCACGTCCACAACCGTATAAACGACCGACCAGATGACATAGACCACCGCGATGTAGACGAACGTGCGCACTGTGCCGCCCGAAACAAAGGGGTTAAAGCACAGGAGCGTCATTACGGCGATGGGCAGCGCCATCCATTTTAAGTAGGGGCGGCACTTGCCGTATTTCGTACGCGTTTTGTCCACGATGGAACCCATGATTGGGTCGTTGAGCGCGTCGAAAATGCGCGTGCCGAGCATCAGGTACGCAACCGCCATGGCGCCGGTCACGCTGCCGACCATGACGTTGGCGGAGCCGTACAGTAGCGCGTCCGTCATGAAAACGGTCAAGTAAGAACCGATGATGGTGCAGATAAAGTTCTGCCCGAACCCGGCCACCGCGTAGGCGACGGCCTCCTTGGGCTGCAAATTCCCGTCGTTCGGCGTGGTGCCGTAGACTTTGTGCAGCAAAGCCTCAATTTTACCCATTGAGTATCTCCTTTCCTTTCTGGCAATACTATAACTATAAAACAAAAACAGGGGTTTGTCAACCGACTTATTGGACGAAATGTATATTTTTCGCCAAGCCTCGCGGTTGACAAACCGCCCGGGGTGTGGTATCGTGCAAGGAGAAATCTGCCGGGAGCCGAACGCCATAGGGTTTGGGCGGTTCCCGTTTAAGGAGTGGTACCCATGGCGAATATTTACACCCGGCTTTCCGAGCTTGTCGGCCGCACGCCGCTGTTCGAGCCCGTGCGCCTAACAAAGCAGGCGGGCGTTTCGGCGCGCATTTTATTGAAGCTCGAGGCCTTTAACCCCGCCGGCAGCGCCAAGGACCGCATTGCGGTTTTCATTTTGGAGGCGGCGGAAAAAAGCGGCGCTCTAAAGCCCGGCGGCACCGTGATTGAGCCGACCTCGGGCAACACCGGCATCGGCCTTTGCGCCATGGCCGTTCCGCGCGGCTACCGCGTTATCATCACCATGCCCGAGACCATGAGCGTAGAACGCCAAAAGCTGATGCGCGCCTACGGCGCCGAGCTGGTGCTCACGCCGGGGCAGGAGGGGATGGCGGGCGCCATTCGCCGGGCCGAGGAGCTGCACGCCGCCACCGAAAACAGCATTATCGCCGGCCAGTTTGAAAACCCGGCGAATCCACGCGCGCATTACGAGACGACCGGCCCCGAGATTTGGCGGGACACAGACGGCCGGGTCGATATTTTCGTCGCCGGCGTCGGCACGGGCGGCACGCTTTCGGGCGCGGGCAGGTATCTGAAGGAACAAAATCCCGCGGTGCGCGTCGTGGCGGTCGAGCCCGCATCGTCGCCGGTGCTTTCCGAAGGGCGCGGCGGCGCGCACGGCATCCAGGGCATAGGCGCGGGCTTTGTGCCGAAGGCGCTCGACACCTCCGTGTACGACGAGGTCCTTGCCGTTTCCGACGCGGATGCGCTGCAAACGGCGCGCGCCGTAACCCGGTCGGACGGCGTGTTTGTCGGCATCTCCTCGGGCGCGGCGCTGTATGCGGCGCTCCGGCTCGCCGAGCGCGCGGAAAACGCCGGCAAAACGATTGTCGCCGTGATGCCCGACGGCGGCGACCGGTATCTGTCCACGCCGCTTGTGGAGGACTGACCTAAATTCGACAACGCGCGCGAAATCGACGCCCGGTTTTGCGCGCTTTTTGTGGATTTCGCGGAAAATAAACGCTTTACCGCCTTTTGTGGAAAAATGGATTGAAGCGCCCGGAAATATTTAGTATAATAAATGCAAATTTGTGTTAGGGGAGCGTGTGTATGGAAGCAATCACACAATTTTTGGAGCCCCTGTTTGGCAACGTCGTCAACCTCGACTACAAACAGGTCATTATGTGGGTGATTGGCGGGATTCTCATTTATCTCGCCGTCAAAAAGGACATGGAGCCGACCCTGCTTTTGCCCATGGGCTTTGGCGCGATTCTGGTCAACCTGCCGCTGTCGGGCGTTGTCGACCAGATTTACGACACCGGCACCGAGGAGGGCGTGATTGACCTCCTGTTCAATTCCGGTATTGCCAACGAGCTGTTCCCGCTGCTTCTGTTCATCGGCATCGGCGCGATGATTGACTTCGGACCGCTGCTTACGAATCCCAAGCTCATGCTGTTCGGCGCGGCGGCGCAGTTCGGTATCTTCTTTACCCTGAGCATGGCGGCGCTGTTCGGCTTTGACCTCAAGGACGCGGCTTCCATCGCCATTATCGGCGCGGCGGACGGCCCGACCTCCATTTTCGTCGCCAACTATTTTGAATCGAACTACCTCGGCGCTATCATCGTCGCGGCCTATTCGTATATGGCGCTGGTGCCTATCGTCCAGCCGCCGGTTATCAAGCTTCTGACCACCAGAAAGGAACGCCTCATCCGGATGCCCTACGAGCAGAAGGAAGTTTCCAAGATGACGCGCATCCTGTTCCCCATCATCGTCACGATTATCACCGGTATTTTCGCGCCCCGTGCGGTCGCGCTCATCGGCTTCTTGATGTTCGGCAACCTGATTCGCGAATGCGGCGTGCTCAACTCCCTGTCGGAAACGGCGCAGAATGTCCTGGCAAACCTTATTACGCTTTTGCTCGGCATCACTATCGCGGCGCGTATGCAGGCCGAGGATTTCCTCAATCCCCAGACGCTGCTTATCCTTGCGCTCGGCCTTGTGGCGTTCATCTTTGACACCGCCGGCGGCGTGCTGTTCGCGAAATTCCTGAACCTGTTCTTAAAGAAAAAGATTAACCCGATGATTGGCGCCTCCGGCATTTCGGCGTTCCCGATGTCCGCGCGCGTCGTCCACAAAATGGGGCTTGCCGAGGATAAGCAGAACTTCCTGCTGATGCACTCCATCGGCGTCAACGTCTCCGGCCAGATAGCCTCGGTCATTGCGGGCGGCCTGATTTTGAATCTGATTGCGAGGTAAACTATGGGTATCAACGTAGAGCTGTTCCTGCAAACGCTGCCGATTATGGCAAAGGGTCTCGTCGGTATTTTCGTCGTGACGGGGATTATCATTCTCTCCATCTACATCCTCAACAAGTCGACCGGCCGGCCGAAAAAGGACAAAAAGAAAAAGGACGAAGCGGGCCAATAACGCCGCTGTCCCAAAAAGCGAACCGCCGCAGTACACGGGTACTGCGGCGGTTCTCGTATAGAAAGGGGAGATGCAATCAGCTTGCCGCGTCGGTCGGGTCCTCTGCGGGAACGGGCTCGGGCAGGGCGCTTAGGGTGCGCGCATCCGCGCCCGCGATGTAAAGCCCCGTGACCTCGGCGTGCCCGCGGTACAGGGCTACGGTTACATACGCTTCGGGCTGCCTGGTTTCGGGGGCGTTTTCGTCCCGGTCATAGGGGCTGCCCCGGTAATATTCCTCCAAATATTTCGCGTGCCCGTAGCGTCCCGACTGCCCTTCATAAAGCGCGGCGTTGCCGGAATCGTAGGTCGCGCTCTGCGGGAAGGCGTTCGGCAAATCGACGCGGATGTAGTAGTCCGGGTCGCCCGAGGCGATAATGTCGTGCGCCTTGGAATAGCTGGAGTAGGCGAACCCGTCGTTGCCGATGTAGACCGGCTGCTCCACCTGTCCGTCGTAATACCAGTAATCCTCCGGCCGGAAGGTGATTACGCCGTCTTCATCGACCGAGATGAGCGTGACGCGAAAGCGCAGCTCGACGCCCTTTTCCAGGATAACCCGGTCCAATTGCAGGAAGTACGCAATAAACCCCGTGACGGCCGCAAGCTGCAGCGCAATCACGCAAAACAGGGCGGCAATGGAAAGCTTCTTTTTCATGCGTCTGCCTCCGTTTCGCTTGCCGCCTCGGCGGCTTCGGCGGCCTCCTGTTCCTGCCTGTCGCGTGTGAGCTTGACGTTGATGCCGATAAGCAGCGCGCCGAACGCGACGAGCACAATGCCGAGGAACAGGATGTGGATGTGCAGCTGCAAAAGCAGCTGGATGCATTGCGCAAAGAGCACAAGCAGGCCGAGGTTGACATAGGTCAGGCGCATATTTTGGATGCCCGACCACAGCAGCGCCGCGCCAAAGCCTATGGCGCCGAGCACGCAGCCCAGAAGCCAGCCGGTCGCGTCAAGCCCTGTGCCCACCAGCGCGAACAGGAACGTCCCGCCCGCGCACGCGGCCGCGAGCACCTTCGGCATATTCTCTTCAAAGGTGCTGCGCCGCAAGACCGCGCACGCGGCGATTAGGACAAGGGATACGGCAAGTAAGATGTACAGCGTTTCTCCCTCTTGCGTGGAGGCGCTTGGAAATTCCGGGACCCAGGTCTCCCGCGCGGAGGGCTGCTCGCTGCCGAACAGAGAAAGCCCGGTTTCCCCGGAGCTGCCGAGATGCCCGATAAGCGGGGATTCCCAGCCGAAAACGGAGTACAGAATCTCCAAAGCGGAACAGCCGAGCACGCCGAGCGGCGCAAACGGCAGCCGCCAGTTTTGCTCCCTGTCCAACAGCAGCAGCGCCAGAAACGGCGGAAGCAGGAAGGGGAATATGTTGGAAGTCGAGTCCGTCCGGGTAAACAAAGACAGAAGCCAGAACGCCGCCGCAGCGAGCGCCGCCATCCAGACGACAAACCGATAGCGCGCGTCCGTGCGGTCCTTGTAAAACAGCAGCACAAGCAGGATGCCGAAAAGCAGCAGCACGCCGGGCAGAAGCGTCTGACCGCCCGCGACGAACCAGCAGAGCGTCATCCCGAGATAGACGGGCAGCATGGCGGCGGAAGCGAACAGCCACAGCACCGGCAGGCACAGCACAATGTCAAACAGCAGGCAGGTCTGGAACCCGCAATGAATCTCAAACACGCTGTTGACGAGCGCAACGGTTGCAATTACGCCCACGAACCAGAGCACCGCCGCGCCCTCGCGAAACAGCACGCTGTCCCGCTTTTTCAGGTATACGAAGGCAGCCGCCGCCTGGCCGATAAGGATGGGCAGTACGGCAAAGACCGCCTGCAGCGCCGTCGGGAAATCACGCCAGAAGTTGACAAAGATGAGCACAAGACCTACGCCCACGAACAGCGAGCCGAGTACGGCGAGCACAATGCGGATGCGGTTGTCCTGCACGGGCTCGTCGGTGCCGACGTTTTTGCGGCTGCCGTAGATGAGCGTTTCCAGGTCCGTCTCAAACAGCGCCGCGACCGCCGTCAGGGTGTCTATGTCCGGCTGCGTTTTCCCGGTTTCCCAGTTGGAAACCGCCTGCCGTGTGACGTGCAGCTGCTCGGCAAGCTGCTCCTGCGTCCAGCCGCGCTCGGTGCGCAGGCGGCGCAGGCTTTTTGCGACTTTTGCCATACGAATACCTCCTTTACGTCTTTATTAAAGCACCAATCTGCCAAAATGTCACGCAATATATCGTTGCAAACGGAAAAAACCGCACGGCAAGGGGAACTTTCCCGCCGTGCGGCTTTCTGTTTCAATGAATTATGTTGGATTTTACAGCACGACCTTCTGCGGCGCGCCGTTTTCTTCGCGGGACCGGTCGGCGAGATAGACGCACAGGTGCCCCGCGACGGAATCGAAAATGGAGGTGCACGCGAGGCTCGTTTCGCCGCCCTGCAGGAAGTTGACAAAATCCTCCGCCAGCCGCTCGTCGCCGCCGCCGTGCCCGCCGTACGCGCCGACCATGTCGCCAAAGACGTGCAGGTCGACCTCCTCCACGATTTTTTCGTCGGTCTTGGTCGGGTGGATTTTGGAAACGTAAAACTTCGATTCCTCAAAATCCCCGTAAATTTCGCCGAGCGTGCCGATAAGGTGGATGCGCCGCTCCGACTTGGAAGCGCCGCCAACCATATTGTGCGTGCCGGTAGCGCCGCTTGCAAAATTCACCAGCACCGACTGGTGGTCGACCACATTGTTGTTGCATTTATAAATGCAGCGGCCGTAGTTGCTGTCCCCCTTTAACAGGTTGACGCGGTCCTCCTCGGTCGGGTTGTCAATCCCCTCGAGCTTATCCCAGATGTAAAACGCCCAGCGTTCGGGCTGGTCAAGATACAGCCGTTTTGCGGAATACCGGCAGGTCTCCACAAGCGGGCAGTCCACAAGGCAGCGCGTGCCGGCCTGCTTCGGCGCGTTTTCGGGCTTGAACTGGAATTTGCTGCCGAACGAGCAGACCGCAACGGGCTTCGTTTCGGCCATCATCCACATCATCAAATCGATGTCGTGGCAGCACTTCGCCAAAAGCATCGAGGTGTGGCACTCGTCGGAGTTTGCCCATTTCCCGCGGACATAGGAGGTCGACAGGTGGTGGTAGCTGACGTGTTCGTTCATCTGGATGTTGATGATGTCGCCAATCTCGCCCTTTGCAACGCGTTCCTTAATGGACAAATAGAACGGCGTGTAGCGCAGCACGTGGCAAATCATGACCTTGTTGCCGTTTTTGCGCACGCAGTCCACAAGCCTGCGCATTTCCGCCTCGTTCGTGGCAAAGGGCTTTTCGAGCAGCATATCGTAGCCCTTTTCCAAAAGGGGTATGGCCGTTTCCACGTGCTGCTGGTCCATGGTGCCGTTGATAACCGCGTCCGCAAGCTTCGGGACGGCGGCCAGGCTCTGCGCATCCGCAAAGCAGTTTTCCTCCGGAAAGCCGAACAGCTCCCGCGTCTTTCTGCGGCGGATGGGGTCGGGGTCCGCAACACCCACGATTTTCAGCAGCTCGGGCTTTTGCAGCGCGAGCTTCGCGTAGATGATGGCGCGGTGTCCTGCGCCGACAATCACAGCTGTAATGGGTCCTTTTGCCATAGCACTCATCTCGTTTTTCAAATTTTCATCATTATATACCGCCGCGGGCGAAAATACAAGGGTAAGATGCAAAACAGCCCTTCCGCAAAAACGGAAGGGTTTTTGTCAGCGCAGTCGGATGCGCATATCGCCGCCCGCAAAATGCAGGACGGTGTAGTTGCCCAAAATGCGCGAGGTCACGCGGTCCGAATACCTTGCCTCCAACTCCGGGAAGGTGAGGTTGGAATTTAAAATGGTCGGCTTCCCGCGCAGCAGACGGGTGTTCAGCAGCTCATACAGCGCCGCCTTCGTGTACCCGGTCGTGTATTCCGCGCCGAGGTCGTCCAAAATCAGCAAATCGCAGTCCGCAAGCAGACCTTCGGTATTTTCATCCGGCGCGCGGCCGAACCGCTCTTTTTCCAGCTTCCCCAAAAGCGTCGGCGCCGAGCCGTATACCACGCCGAACCCCTTGTCAATCGCGGCGGCGGCAATGGCGAGCGACAGATGCGTTTTGCCAAGGCCCGTTTTGCCGTACAAAAACAGGCTGTCCGCGTGCTCGGAAAATTCGGCGGCATAGGTTTTGCAAATGGAAAGAATGGCCGCCATTTCCTCGCGCGGGACAAGTCCCGTTTCGTCCGGCTCGTCGGCATAGAGGTCCAGCCGGAAGCTTTGAAAATCCGAAAGCTTTAAGGGGCTTTGCGCGGCGAGCTCCTGAAAGGCGAGCTCGCGCAACAGCCTCGCCCGGCATTCGCAGACCGCTCCGTTTTGAAAGCCCGTGTCCGAGCATTTTTTGCAGGTGTAGGCGGGCTGCAGGCAGTCCTCGGAAAACCCGTGCCGCAAAAGCAGCTGCCGGCGCTCCTCCTGCAGCTCCAGGTTGCGCTTGGCAAGCGTCTGCACGGTCTTGCGCGCGTGCTGCGGGTCGCCGACGGCGCGCACGGCAGAAAGGCCGGTCGCCGCCATCTCCCGTTCAATCGTTGACAGCTCGGGACACCGCTTTAAAACCGCTTCGCGCTGCCGCTGCGCCTGCTGCTCCGCGGCCGCTCTTCGTTCCTGCAAAATGTGCGACGCGCGCGCGAGCACCGATTTGGAATATCCCATCTGTTTTACCCCGCTTTCCCGTCGTTCGCAAGCTTTTTCGCCGATACCGTCGCTTTTTTGAGCGCCTCGTCCAAATCATAGGAGGTTTTGCGCTGCGCGGCGGGCTGCCGGGGCGTCTTGGCCGCCTGATAGCTTTTGTCGACCGCGTCGGGCGTCTTGAGGCCCTGCGCGTGCCAGCCGCGCAAAATTTTGTCCATATAGGCAAACGAAACCTTGCCCGTGCGGTCCGCCATTTCCTCATACGCCTTAATCACCATTTCGGCGGAAAAACCCATTTCGAGCCACGCGAGCAGGTGCTCGGTCTGCTTCGGGGTGGGGCGGGGGTTCGCAAGCCCCGCCGCCGACGCCAGCGACCGGTAAAGCGCCGTCGCCGCCGCGTCGTTTTGGATGTAGGCGTTCGCCTCGTCGAGCGTTTCAATTTCGCGCTCCGCCCAGGTGCGGCCCAGCTTTAAGATGTTAGCGGTCGAACCGCGGCCCTTTTCGGTCAGGTGCTGCAAAAGCGTCAAAATGACCTCCTTCGAGAGGCCGTAGGTGTCATACAGCGCCAGAAGCGTCGTCTGCACGTCCAAACCGAAGGTCCGCCCCAGAACGCGCTGCGCCTCCAAAAACAGGCTGCGCACGGTCTCATCCTCGGAAAGCCGCGCGCCGATTTGCTCCATCGTCGGCTTCGGAATGGACGCCGCCGCAAAGCTTTGTGCCGCCGGGCGTGCGGCGGGCGCCGTATTCGCATTGTCCGCGGCGGGGGAGGCCTTCTGTGCTGCGCTGCGGACAAAGCGCGTGTTGCCGCGTTCGTCGGTGAATTGCAGGACGCCGTGCGCGACCCAGAAGTCCAGCGCCGTCAGCACCCCGTCCGCCGAAAGCTGCAAAGCAGAAGAAAGCCCGTCCACGGAAATTCCGTTTTCGGGATGGCAAAACACGTGCAGAAGCACCTTGATTTCGGTTTCGTCCGCCTCGTTTAGGCAAATCTCGGCGGCTTTTGCGGGCAGCGCGAACATCGCGCCGTAGCAGCTCGGGTCAAATCGATACATAGGTCGTCATCCTAAATTTTCTTTTTGCAAAAGTCGGCGAGCGTGCAGCGCTCGCAATACGCCTTGCGCGCTGTGCAGACCGCGCGGCCGTGCAGCACGCAGCGGTGGCAGAAGTTGTTGCTCTCGTCGGCCGGCAAAAGCTTCCGCAGCTCGCGCTCGACCTTCAGGGGGTCTTTCGTCTCCACAAGGCCAATCCGGTTCGCCAGGCGGATAAGGTGCGTGTCCGTGACGACCGCGGGCTTGTGGTAGACGTCGCCGACAATCAGGTTCGCCGTTTTGCGTCCGACGCCCGGCAGGGTTGTCAGCGCCTCAATGGTATCGGGTACGCGGCCGCCGAAATCGCTTTTGATTTTTTGCGCCATCCCGATGATGTCGCGCGCCTTGGCGTGGTAAAAGCCGCAGGAATGAATGATGGCCTCCACGTCCGCAAGGCTTGCGTTACAGTAATCGTCCAGCGTCCTGTATTTGGCGAACAGGACCGGCGTAACCAAATTCACCCGCGCGTCGGTGCACTGCGCCGACAGACGGGTGGCGATAAGAAGCTCCAGCGGGTTTTGCGCGTCCAGCGAGCAAAGCGCGTCGGGATAGAGTTGTTTTAAAGCCGCAACAGCGCGCAGCGCACGTTCTTTTTTTGTCATAGCTCGTTCGGAAACTCCATGTCGCGGGGCAGCCCCAAAAGATAGTCGGCGGAAACGCGGAAATACCGGCAAATGGCCACGATGTCCCGCAGCGAGGGCTCCGAAGCGCCGGTTTCCAAAAAGGAAATTTTCCGCTGCGTAACGCCGATGGCGTTCGCAAGGTCGGACTGCGTCAGCGGCGGCAGCTTTGCGCACCGCAGCGCTTTCAGATTTTGCCCGAAGGACATACGCCCGCGCCCCCTTTCTTTCGTCGAATCGACCCTTATTTTAGCACATCCGTCCCGCCGCAATCAAGCCTAAAAACGGCGGGTATAGTAAAAAAACAACTACCATTTTTGTGCATTTTGAAAACTATACAATATTTGGTGCTTTCCGGCCGAAAAACAGGGGAAAAGCACAATCGGGCACTTGTAAATTCCGGGCGAATTTGGTATACTACCCCATAAAGGAAACCGAGTTTCGGATTGTAGGAGGAACCTGCCATGCGTTTTTTGAAAACCATGCTTGCGCAAGCGCTTGCGCTCATGCTGCTGCTCTCGTGCGCGCTGCCCGCCTTTGCGGCGCCGGCGGCGGCGCAGACCGACGCCGCCAAGCAAATTTCCGATACGGCGTCCGCGCTGCGCGACCCGGCGGGCAGACCGCTGGTTGTCTCAAAATACGGCGACAAGGCGAATTACCCTGAAAATTCCGCCGCCGCCATCACCGCCGCGGCCGAGGCCGGCGCGGACCTTGTGCAGGTGTATGTCCGCAAAACGGCGGACAACTACTTTGTGCTGTCGGCGGATGAGAACCTGTCCAGAATGTGCGTGGACGCGCTCGGCAACGTGATAGACCGCAACGTCTCCGAAATGGGCTATCACGAGCTTTCCGCCTGCCACCTGCGCAACGGCACGGGGAACCTGCACGAGCCCATCACCGAGTATACGGTCCCGACGCTGGAGGAGGCCGTCGAAGCGGCGAACGCCGCCGGGGTTTTGCTGGTGCTGGAGGGCGCGTGGGCGTTTCGCGAGGAAATCTATGAGCAGCTGAACGCTGCCGGAACGCTCGGCAGCGTCGTATTCTTGGCGGACGGCGACCGCGGGGAGGTTGTGGACTGGCTCGAATCCAAGTCCCAAATGCCGCTGGTGTTTTCCGCCTATACCGGCAACGTCGTCTTTTCCGCGCGCTCAACCGTTTCCCGCACGCTGTCCGCGGGCGCGGTGGGCACGATGCTTGCAAGCGCCAACGCCTACAGCGTCGTGTTCGGCGATTCCGTCATGTCGCGCTTTGCGGAAAAGGGCAGGGGGGTCATCGACATGACCGACCCGGCGCTTTGCGGCGACCGGGAGGACAACTATATCGGCTACAACGACGTGACCGCGCGCGGCTACAGCGTGCTGGTGACCGACCGCATTACGGAGCTTTGCGAATATTTCGCCCGGCTTTCGACCGAACGCACACGCCTGAACGAAGCGCTCGATAAGGCCCAGCAAATCGACGTGACGCTTTGCAGCACCCAGTCGGCAAACGCGCTGAAGGACGCAATATCCGACGCGCGCGACGCGCTTTCCGCGCCCGCCTCCGAAAACAGCCTGATGCAGGCGCGGTATGCCCTGGAGCTGGCGGTTTCCGGCCTTACGAACCGCACGCAGGAGTCGGACGGCAAGACCGTGACGGCCGGGCGCGTGGCTGCCGCGGTGCTTGTCGTGCTGGCGCTTGTGGCGCTCGAGGTCGTCATTGTCCGCGTCCGGAAAAAGAAGCAGGAAAAGCGCCGCCGCGAACGCCGCCGCGCGCATGAGCAGAAGGACGAGCAGGATTGACATTCCGCGCCGGAGCGCCGCCGCGCGTTTTCCCCGGCACCTTACATAAATTTAACTTGCACATTTTTTTGAAATCTGTTATCATTTACAATAGACTTGCAGCAAAGGAGTGTGCGCATTGGCAGAAAAAGCAAAAGAACTGTTTTGTGAAAAAAACGGGAAACTGAACTACTGGCATACCATTCTGACCGGGTTCGGCTTTCTCGCCTCGTCAATCGCCTGGGCCATCTACGACCCGTACATCACGAAAATCCTCAACCATCTGTTGGGGGATTCGCCTACGGTTGCCGCCTGGAGCGCCAAGCTCAATGAGAGCCTGCCGTTTTTGGCGCGCTTTGCCGCGGCGCAGGGGGAGGACGTAACCCTGGCCGGCGGCGGCATTACGCTGGTGCCGTTGTTCATCGGTATCATCATGACCTTTGACAACATTTTCGGCGTCATTTTCCAGCCCACCTTCGGCAAGCTTTCGGACCGGTGCCATTCGCGGCTCGGCAAGCGCCGCCCGTTCATCACGTTCGGTGCGCCGGTCTGTGCGCTGCTGTTTGCGCTCATCCCGCTGTGCGCGCTGCGCGGCTCGCTGCCGCTGACGATGCTCTGCATCATCCTGTTCGTTTTTGTCATGTCTCTGTGGCGCGCGCCGGTCGTCGCCCTGATGCCGGATTTGACGCCGCCCGCGCTGCGTTCGGAGGGCAACGCGATTATCAACCTGATGGGCGGCCTCGGCAGCCTCATTGGCATGGTTGCCGGCACGATTGTTACGCTGGTGTATACGGCCGCTACGGGCATTGAGGTCAATTCCGCCAACGAGGAACGCACCTACCCGTACGTGTTCCTTATCGGCTCGGTCGTCATGGTCGTCGGTATGCTCGTCGTCCTCCTGAAGGTCAAGGAGCCCGACAGCCGCCTGACCGTGGTCGCCGACCAGAACATGGCGATGGATGCGGCCGCCCGCCGCGCCGCCGAAAAGGAAGCCAAGCGCCGCGAAAAAGCGGAGCGCCGCGCCCAAAAGCTGTCGCGCGCCGAGCGCAAGAGCCTCATCTTTATGCTGATGGGCCTCTTTTTCCTGTTCTGCGGCTCCAACGCCATTCAGACCTTCTTCTCGCTGTTCGCCGCGGAGATTCTCCACATGGAAACCAGCCAGGCGACGATTCTGATGGCAATCTTCGCCGTCTGTTCGGCCGCCGCCGCGCTGCCCGCCGGCAAGCTCGGCAAGAAGTTCGGCCGCAAAAAGACGATTCTCGGCGGACTTGCCATTTTCATTCTGGCGTTCGTCGTATTCTTCAGCATTTTCAGCGTCCTGATTTCGCAGGACGGCTTCAATATCAGCTCCTTCAATTCGACCAACAAGGTTTATACAAGCGTTGTCGACCAGGTGGATACTTACAATGACGAGCACGCGCTCAAGGACGACGCGCTCATTGAGATGGACGGCTACATCGCCTATCTCAACGGCGGGCTCACCGGCGAGGAAGCGGCCAAATACGCCGCCTTTGACGAGGAAATTACCGCAGAAGGGTATGATTTCGGCGCCGTTGTCCGCGCGGCGAACGCGCAGTTCGGCCTGCAGCTGACCGAAGCGGACCGCGGCCGGGCACTGGAAGCGGTCAACAGCTCGCTCAACGACGTCATTGACATTCTGAAGATTCTCATCTATCCGGTTCTGGTGCTTGCGGGCGCGGCGAATATGTTCATCACCGTGAACACCCTGCCTCTGGTGCTGGAGATTGGCGGCGTGGAAAAGGTCGGCACCTTCACGGGGTATTATTACACGGCGACCTTCTCGGCGCAGATTGCGTCCCCGATTGTGTACGGCGTAGTCGCCATGCTCAGCGGCACGTACCTCTCGCTGTTCTATTACAGCCCGATTGCCTTTGTCATCAGCGTCCTGTGCATCCTGTTTGTCCGGCACGGCGAGGCCGTCCCGCAGGAGATTGTGGACAAGGTCGAAATGGAAAACGCCGACTGACGCTTTTCAGTAAACAGCAAGGACCCGCAGAAAGCTACCTGCGGGTCCTTTTTTTTGCGCGGGCGCATATGCGGTCCGGCTTTTCAGGCACGCAAAAGGGCGCGACCGTACCGCCGCCGGCGCTTTTCGGGTCCGGTACGGTACATTCTATGGCGGGGGCTGCGGCGGGGTTCCCGCGTCCGGGCAAAGGAAAAGCCGGGAGGACAGTCCTCCCGGCCGTATGCTTTTATTCGCTTACCGGCGCTTGAGCGCGACGGTAAGGCCCTTCCCGACCGCCGAGCCCAAAACGGCGCAGACCACAAGCTCAATGGGGGCGTTCAGACCCGCCGCTATGCCGATAACGGTCTTAAGCACCGTGTCGACCCCGCCGAGCGCAGCCGCCTGGTCGGGCGTGAATTGCACGTTCCAAAACAGCAGCGCAAGCGCGCCCAAAAACAGCGCGGTATTCAAAAGCGAGCCGCAAACGCCGGCGGCGACAAAGCTCCAGCCGCCGCGCCGGTCATGCTTGCGGCAGACTTGGAACACAAGCCCGCACAAAAGCCCCGCCAGCAGTCTCGGCACAAAGCAGACGACAAAGGTCCGCGGGATGCTGACCGCGGCCAGCACCGTGCCGAGCGCGCTGCCCATAAAGCATTGCGCAAAGCTCGTCAGTCCGAAAACACCGCCCAAAAAGGCGGCGACGCCGGGGCCGCGCGTGACCGCACCGATGATGACCGGGACCATGATGAGCGTCAGCTCCAGCCCGGCGACGCGCAAATAGCCAATCGGCGTAAAGGTCATGACCAGAATAATCGCCGTCAGCACCGCGGTCTCCACAAGCGCGACTGTTTTGCCCGCGCGCGTGCGCGCGGACGGTTGTTGGGTGGTTTTCATATGTTCCTCCTTGCTGCTGCTCCCGGGCGGGATGCAGCGCAAAATTTGACAGAGAAAGCCGAAATGTCTGTTCAGTTGTTTTTGTCGTAGATGGTTTTGAGGCCGTGCAGAATCAAATCCGCGTCGTGCCGGATTTCGTGCCGGCAGACCGGGTACACGCATTTGGAAAGCCCGCCGGTCGCAACAATGCTTTTCGGCGCGCCGAGCTCCTCGGCGAACCGGTCCAAAAGCCCGTCAATCATCGCCGCCGTCCCGAGCACAACGCCGCTTTGCATACTTTCCACGGTGTTGGTCCCGCACGCCTTTTTCGGCGCTTCCAGGGGGATAGCGGGCAGCAGGGAGCTGACGCTGGTCAGCGCCTGCAGGGAGACCTGCACGCCCGGCGCAATCATGCACCCGTGAAAGCTGCGGTTTTCGTCGACGGCATAAATTTTGGTCGCCGTCCCGAGGTCCACGACGAAGGCGGGGAGGGGATGGCGCTGTACGGCGCCGACCGCCCCGGCGGCAAGGTCCGCGCCGAGCTGGGCGGGGTTGTCAATTAAAATGTTGAGTCCCGTGCGCACGCCGGGCGACAGCACAAGCGGCGTTTTGCCCGTGAGCGTCCGGACGGCCTCGACAAGCGCCGTCGTCAGCTCCGGCACGACCGAGCTGACCACGCAGCCCGCAATGGCGCCGAGCGACACGCCGTGCATGGCAAACAGGGTGTGCAGCAGCACGGCATACTGGTCGTCCGTTGCGTCGCGCTGTGTGGAAAACCGCGCGCGCATCGTGATTTTTGTATCGTCGAACAATCCGAGATTGATGTTGGTGTTGCCGATATCCAGCGTTAAAACCAAACCTGCACCTGCTTTCTGCTTGCGTTTCAAGTCCAGTTTACCACAATTTCGGCAAAAAAACAAGGGACCCGGTTTCCCGAATCCCTTGCAACGTGTGTTCTGCTTATTTGTCGGACTTCTTCTTGCGGGTCAGAAGCAGCGCCGCACCGGCAGCCGCCGCAACGCCGACAACAGCAAATACGACCGTATCGCCGTTTGGAGGGCCGCCGCCGTAGATATTGTCCTCTTCATCCACGTCGCCGCCTTCGCCGCTGCCGCCTTCCTCGCCGCCGCCGAAGCCGAGCATACCGCCGATGGTGTCAAAGATGCCGCCGAAGAAATCACCGACGCCGCCCAGAAGGCCGCCGATGCCGCCTTCGTCATTTTCCGCCGCCGTGGTTTCCTCGGAAGCGTTAATCTGCGCAATGACAAGCTCGTAAACGTTCGGCGGCAGGATGCCTCTGTCGTAAAGCTCTTGCGCAACGTCGCGCATCTGGTCCGCCGAAATGCCAAGACCCTGCAGCGCGGAAATGACCTGCGTGGCAATCTCCTGCGCCTGCTCGTCGCTGACGATGGGCGCCTCGGTCGTCGGCTCCTCCGCCGCCTCCAGAGCCGCTCTCAGGGCGGCAACGGATTCCGCGTTCAAAGTGCCGTCAGCCTCGAGCTGTTGAATGACCGCCTCAACGTCCGCTTTGGAAGCGCCCGCATTGAGCATGACAGACACAACGGTTTCGGCGGTTGCCGCATCCAGCGTGGTGCCCTGCAGCATATCTTTAAGCATATCCATGAGCTCATCCGAGGACGGGGCGCTGACATCCGGGAGCGTCGGCGTGCCGCCGCCGGTAATGGAGCCGATGATTTGCTCAATCACCGGACCGACCGTCGCAATAATCTGGTCCAGAACGCCGGATTCCGTCGGGTCTGCCGCAAAGCTCGGTACGCACAGCGTGACTGCTAAAACCAAGGTCATCAGGACTGCGAGAACCTTTTTCATGTTTTTCCCTCTTTTACTCAAAATTTGCAGGCATAAGCCTACTCTTGAGGATAGTTTACAATATATTGCGCATACTGTCAAGGAAATCACACAAAATTTATAAAAATCATCAAAATTCGTTCTAAATGTCTACAAAAGAAACCGGCAAACCGCCCGCAAAAAACGCAGGGTGTCGCAGACACGGCATAGACGCGCCGTTCGCGTTACAGACAAAACAGCAGCCGACATAGTCGGCTGCTGTTATTAAATGCTGTCTAAAATCGATATTCCTTACATTGCGACCGGCTTCCATGCAAGGGGAAGCAAATCTTTTATATCCGCCTTTACCACATTGTTGTTTTCGTCGTTTAATATGACCTGAATATTCGGGCAGTATTCTATAAGCAATTGACGACAATTGCCGCAGGGCGGAACCAGGAAATTCGGCGCGTTGTCGTGAACCGCGACAATTGTGTCGAAATCTTTTTCTCCGGCCGAAATTGCCATGCCGATTGTGATGTATTCTGCGCAAGAACCGTGAATGCCGTCACAGTTTACGCCGCTATAAATTTTTCCGCTTTGACAACGAAGCGCCGCGCCGACAGTATGGTGATAAATCCCATCGTCAAAATTTCTTTGTAATGTTTCAAGCGCGATTTTTATAAGTTCTTCATCTTCCCCGGTAATTTTATAAAATTTCATCTGCTGTTCCCCTTGGCGGTGTTGACGGAAGCGGCAAGCATTGCACGCAATCCGGTGCAAATTTTACCCGGCTCTTTCAATCGATTTTCGCTTATGAAAGTTTTTCATTCGCGCCTTTTGGTGCGCTTCATTGCAAAATAGCAGCCGACATAGTCGACTGCTTTTTTCTGGTTGCGGGGGTGGGACTTGAACCACACGACCTCCGGGTTATGAGCCCGACGAGCTACCAACTGCTCTACCCCGCGATATGTCGCGCTCTCTCGAGTGCCTTAATATCATACTATGCAAGGCCCCGTTTGTCAAGACCTTTTTTGCATTTTTTTCGGCACGGCAAAACGACGCCGTTTTCGGCTATACTATTTTTGCAGTTTCACGCCAAAAAAGATTGACGATTCGGTGAAAGCGCTATAAAATATATGTTAGGAATTATGATTTTATTCAGGTTCACGAAAATCGGTTTGGCGTGCAGAAAAGAGGGTAATTTTATGTCTCTACGTTCTTCACGTCGATTTTCCGTTTTGCTCGCCGGCGCTTTGCTGCTTTTGACCGCCGGGTGCGGCGGCGAGCCGCAAACGCATACGCCAGGCACGACCGCGCCCGCCGAAACCGTCCCCGCGGCGCAGACGACCGAAGCGGCGCAGGAGCCCGCGCCCGCCGCGGCAGCCAAGGCGGCGCAGCCGTCCGTCCCGACGTCCAAGGCGGATATTTTGCGCCTGTATACAGAGGTCATGAACAAGGCGAAATCCGAAAAGCCCGCATACCGTAAAATGGAATACCAAGAGGTCACGGAAAAGAACTTTGAACAGGCGGCCGTCAACGTCGCGCTGGGCCTTGCGTCGCAGTTCATGACCAGCGAGGAAAAGGCGAAGAAAAATCCCGAGCTTCACGAAAAAGGCGCGCCCGCGCCGTACTTCCCGCTGTACGAAGGGGAGGTTGGGTGTATGCTGGACCCCGCCGACGCGGAAAAGGCGATTGAAAAGGCTTCCTGCCGCAAGCTGTCGGACGGGAATTACGAAATCGTCATGACGCTCAAGCCCGAAACCGACCCCGAGCCGTTCACCTCTTACCACGGGCAGGTGTTCGCGCCCATTTCCCGCAAGGTCATCGACGCCGAAATCGAAAAGCTGCGCGTCGTCAAGCCCGAGCGGTATTCCATCGACTACCACGACTGCACCGCAACGCTCGTTTTCAACCCGCAGTCCAAAGAGATTGCGTCCCTTTTGCAAATGACCTATGTGACCATCACGGCGAAGGGCGTTATCGACCTGGGGCTTGTGGAATACGCCATTGACGGGAGCGCGGCGCTGGAAAACACGCTGACCATTACGGATTTTCAATATTAAACGCCGCCGAAAAGCAAAGCCCGGCGGCATAAGGAGGCTTACCTTTGCAGCACGAAATTACAAAACGCACGCCGCTGCTGGACGAAAACGGCAATCTTTCAGAGCCCGGCTACTGCGTTCACAACCTCTACGACTACGACCGCCGCGCCGTTCGTGCGAACCCGCTGCGCATTAAGGAGTGGGATTTTTATCAAATCTCCGACAAGCGCTATACAATCCAGATGACCATCGCGTCGATTTCCTACGGCGGCATGGCGGGCGTGACGCTGTTTGACCGGCAGACCGGCGAGCGCCACGAGTGCACCGCGCTGTCTCTTTTGACCTTTGACAAGTACCATCTGCCTTCGAATACCGAGGTCCCGCATAAGATTGTCGTGGAACGGCCGCATTTCCACATGTCGTTTGACGTGACCGAGCGGCACCGCATTTTAAAGCTGCGCGGGCGCAACCGCAAAGGCGGCGATTTTAAGGTGGACGTCGTCTACGACGTCATGCCGGGGCTGCAGTCGCTTGTCATGGCGGTGCCGTTTCGGCAGAAGGGCCATTTTTACTTAAACCAGAAAATCAACTGTATGCCCGCCCACGTGCAGGTGCGCCTCGGCAAGCGCGTTATCACGTTCGACCCGGAAACCTCCTTCGGCCTTCTGGACTGGGGCAGGGGGGTCTGGCCGTTTGCGCAGAGCTGGTACTGGGGCAACGGCAGCAGCTATCTGCCCGACGGGCGCATTTTCGGCTTTGAGATTGGCTGGGGCTTCGGCAGCATGGACGCGGCCAGTGAAAACACACTGTTTTTGGACGGCGTCGCGCACAAAATCGACCAGGTCTACCTGCAAAAGGACCCGAAGGACTATATGCGTCCCTGGGTGTTTTCGTCCAACGACGGGCGCTTTGAAATGACCATGACGCCCGAGTTTGACAATTACACGAACCTGCGCTTTTTCGGCGTCGGCAACCGCTGCCACCAGGTGTTCGGCAAATGGAACGGCTCGGTTGTTCTCGACGACGGGACGAAGCTCGACATCCGCGACATGACCGCCTTCTGCGAGTTTTCCGACAACCATTGGTAATTTTGCGTTTTGCCCGCGGCGCCAAGTGCGCCGCGGGCTTTTTTTGCGCCGCCGGAAGCCTTGCAATTTCCGGGATTTCTTGGTAAAATAATAGCGCTTCAGTTTTGTTCTTATCGGAGGAACCTTTATGCAGGCACGCAACCTCATCGACCTTGCGGATATGTCCCGCGGCGACCTGGAAGAGATTATCCGCTTGGCGGGCATGATTCGGCAGAATCCCGCGATTTTTACCGACGCCTGCCACGGCAAGATTATGGCGACGCTGTTTTACGAGCCCTCTACGCGCACGCAGATGTCCTTCCAGACCGCCATGCTGCGCCTGGGCGGCAAGGTTATCGGCTTTGACGACCCCTCCAACGCGTCCGTCGCAAAAGGCGAGAGCTTAAAAGATACCATCCGCGTTGTCAGCGGCTATGCGGACCTTATCGTTATGCGCAACCCCGTGGAAGGGTCGGCGCTTGCCGCGTCGCTGTATTCGAAAAGCCCCATTGTCAACGCGGGCGACGGCGGCCATCTGCACCCGACGCAGACGCTCACGGACCTTGTGACGCTCTGGTATGAGAAGGGGACGCTCGAGGGGCTGACGATTGGCCTTTGCGGCGATATGAAAAACGGCCGCACCGTCCACTCGCTTGTCAAGACCCTGTCGAAATATAAGGGCAACCGCTTTGTCATGATTTCAACGCCGCAGCTGCAAATGCCGCCGTATATTCTGGAGATTTTACAGGAGAACGGCTGCGCGTACAGCTTCGCGGACAGCCTTGAGAGCGCCATTGCCGACCTCGACGTGCTTTATATGACGCGTATCCAGCAGGAGCGCTTTGCCTCGGCCGAGGAATACGAAGCGCAAAAGGGTGTGTTCGTGCTCGACGAAGCGAAAATGCGCCTTGCAAAATCCGACCTTGTGGTGCTGCACCCGCTGCCGCGCGTGGATGAGATTACCGTCGGCGTGGACGAAGACCCGCGCGCCAAATATTTTGAGCAGGCGGAATACGGGATGTACGCGCGCATGGCGCTTATCATCACCATGCTGCAGTCCCGCCGGGACGCCGTGCCCGAAACGCCGCGCTGGGACGACGCGCGCTGCTGCCAAAACCCGCGCTGCGTAACGAATACCGAGCCCTACGTCCCGCACCGTTTTTATGAAAAGGGGGGTAAGGCGGTCTGTCGGTACTGCGACAGCCCGCTCGACGCATGAACGTACTGGTCCTGTTCGGCTCGCCGCACGCGGTCGGCAGCACCGCAAAGCTTTGCGACGCGTTTTTGTCGGGGCTGCCTAAAAACGCGCAGGTGGATATGGTCCGCTTGTTCCAGCTCAAGCCCACGCCCTGCAACGACTGCGGCTACTGTAAAGCCGCCGACGGCTGCTCCAAAAAGGATTTGGACGAATTTATGCAGCGCTTTTTTGCCGCCGACCTTGTCGTGGTTGCGTCGCCCGTCTACCTGATGTCGTTCCCCGCGCCGCTTAAGGCGCTGTTCGACCGCTTCCAGCGCTTTTATTGCGCGCGGTTCTGCCGCGGGATAGAAGGGTACGTCCAAAAGCCGAAGCAGGCGGTGCTGCTTTTGACGGCCGGCGGCGAAGCCGAGCCGGGGCGGACCGTCATCCTAAACCAGGCAAAGCGCGCGTTTTCCGTTATGAACACCCGCATTTGCGGCGATGTCACCGCGGAAAAGCTGGACACAGCGCCCCTTTCGGAAACAACGCTTCGGCGCGCATATCAGCTCGCCGAACGTGTACAATAAGAAAAAAGGCAGGTATCCACATGGAAATTCAGCACATTTCGTTCGCCAACTATCAAGAGGAGGTTGCCAAAAGCGACCACCCCGTCCTTTTGGACTTTTACGCCGACTGGTGCGCGCCCTGCCGGGCGTTCGCCGGGGAGATTGCGGCATTTGCCGCCAAAACCGACCGCGTCAAGGTCGGGAAAATCAACGTCGATGAATCCGGCGACCTTGCCATGACCTACGGGGTGATGTCCATTCCCACGCTCGTGCTCGTGCGGGACGGGCAAGAGGTTGCCCGGCGCGTGGGCGGCGGCGAAGTCGCCGATATTGAAAGCTTTGTCGCGGCGAACCTGTAATTCGAAGCGTCAAAACAAAATGCCCGCCGCAGGTCGGTAAGACCCGCGGCGGGCGATTCCGTTTCCCGGTTCAGGAAACGTAAAAATAGATTTTCCGCGTCAGCGTCGTGCGGTCGCTGTCGCTCTGCGCGTCGTCCGCGAAGCCCGGGTACTGCACCTCGCAGTACGTCGGGTACCACACGTATTCGATTTCACTTTCCTCACCGTAAAACCCGTACAGCGTCCCGGCGTTGCGGTAGGAGAGGAAAAAGGGGCTGTACCGCTTGTATACGTGCACGACCGGCTCGCCGGCGTCGGCCTGCGTTTCCAAAAACGCCTTGTGCGCCCCGTCGTCTGCGACGTCGCCCGCGGCGTAGGGCGTGTGCGTCAGCAGCGCGCCGAACACGGCGGCAAGGACTGCGAGCGCGCAAAGCGCGCACAGGACAATTTGCAGCGCGGTTTGCAGGAGTCGGTCGCCGGTTTTCTTGCGGCGCTTAAGCCAGAGCACAAGGCAGACCGTAAGCCCGATTGCGCCCGCAAAAAACGGCAGCGCAAGAAAAGCGTGCAGCGGCCGGCCGAACAGGCAGACCGAAAGGCCGAAAAGGTCGAGGACGATAAAAACGACGCTTAACGCGAGCAGCGCGCCGAACACGCCCGCTAAAATTTTCAGTTTGCTTTTTCGCATGGTACACCCGCACTTTCCGCATAGGAAGAAACCGCTGCAAATCAAAATGAAAAAACCGAAAGCCTCGGCTTTCGGTTTTTTGGTGCGGATAAGAGGACTTGAACCTCCACCGAGTTGCCCCGACTAGAACCTGAATCTAGCGCGTCTGCCAATTCCGCCATATCCGCATATCGCACGCGTCTTGTTTGCGTGCTCGAATATAATAGCATTGAAATCGCGGTTTGTCAATCCCGTTTTTTCGTTTTTTTGCGAAAACCCGAAAATCCGTTTTCCAAGTCGTCTTACGAAAACCGCTTTTCCAAAAAATTCGCTACGCCGTCGTCGTTGCAGCTGCCAATCACGTCGTCCGCCGCTTCCCTGACGGCGTCCACCGCGTTTGCCACCGCGTACTTCGCATCCGCGACGGCGAACATCGGCAGGTCGTTTAGGTTGTCGCCGAATACGACGAGCCGGTCCGCACCGCAAAGCCGCTTCGCCTCCAGCGCGCCGGTCCCTTTTCCGGCCTTCCCGGAATAAACCTCCAAAAACCAGTAGGGGGAGTAGCTGTCCGCACAAAAGGAGAACCGCAGCTCGGGTATCTTCTCCAGCGCCTTCGTTATCGGCAGAAGCGATTCGTAGGTATCCACCGTGCTCAAATAGGTCGGGTGCTGCCCGGGCGGGACCTGGAGCTTTTCCACGCGGCGGAAACGCCCCTGCAAGCTCGCCTTGCGCGCCTCGTAAAAATCCTTTTGCACCTGCAGGCGGTGCTCGGTAAAATGGATGGACAAAAGCCCATCGTCGCCGTACAAAAACAGCTGCGGGGCCTTGTCGTGCGCCGTAAAAATGCGGATGGCCGCCTGCAGCGCGCCGTGCGCGATGGCGTGGTAGGAAAGCACCCGCTTCTTTTGCAAATCATACAGGAACACGCCGTTGTTGAGGACGGCCGGGGCGCGCAAATCGAGCGTCTCAACGAGCTTGGAAGCGGACAGGAACGTCCGCGCCGTAGAGACGGAAAGCAGCAGCCCGCGGTTTGCGAGCGCGTTGACGGTGCGTGCGGTAGTTTCGGAAACGGCCCCGGCGCTCGTCAGCAGCGTGCCGTCCAAATCCGTTAAATATAAGGTCTTCATACCGGCTCCTTCCTTGTGTGCGTCTATTGTAGCACAATTTTTTGCCCCCTGCAACGCAGGAAACGCCGCAACGCGGCGGGATGTGTAAAAAAACGCAAGGTGTACTCTGCCAGCATATAGATTTTGGGTAAATTTCCTGCTATAGTACTGCTGTATACTTATACGAAAAGGGGAATCGACATGGTGAAAAAACGGATACTATCCATTGCCCTGGCGCTGTGTCTTGTACTGACGGCGCTGCCGCTGTCCGGCGTGCTGGCGCTTGCGGCGGCCGGCGGGGACTTTCAATACGAAGTCCTGTCCGAAGCGGATAAGACCTGCGAGATTACGGGTTACACGGGCACGGCGACCGAGCTCGAAATTCCTTCGACGCTGGATGGATATACCGTGACGCGCATCGGGGATAGGGCGTTTGTTTTCTGTACTTCTCTTACAAGCATCACCATCCCGGACAGCGTAACGAGCATTGGGGCGGGTGCGTTTGGTTTATGTACTTCGCTGACCAGCATCAATATCCCGGATGGCGTAACAAGCATCGGGGATTCTGCGTTTGGCTATTGTTCTTCACTTGCAAGCATCGCTATCCCGGACAGCGTAACAAGCATCGGGGCGGGTGCGTTTGGGGAATGTTCTTCGCTCACAAGCATCGATGTAGCAGCGGAAAATCCGAACTATTCCGGTCAGGACGGCGTTCTGTTTAACAAAGACAAAACCGAATTGCTCACGTATCCTGCCGGAAAAACAGATACGACCTACAACATTCCGGGCACGGTGACGCGTATCGGGGAGTATGCTTTTGCCTATTGTTCTTTGCTTACAAGCATTGATATCCCGGACAGCGTAACAAGTATCGGGGATTATGCGTTTGCTTATTGCACTTTGCTCACAATCATCAATATTCCGAACAGTGTAACGAGCATCGGAAAGTATGCGTTTTTCCATTGCGACGCACTTACAAGCATCCATATCCCAGACGGTGTCACAAGTATCGGAGAGTATGCTTTTGCCTATTGTTCTTTGCTTACAAGCATCAATATTCCGAACAGTGTAACGAGCATTGGGGAATTTGCGTTTTATGGCTGTTCTTCGCTGACAAGCATTGATATTCCGAATGGTGTCACAAGCATCGGGGCGTATGCGTTTTTCTATTGCGACGCACTTACAAGCATCCATATCCCGGACAGTGTCACAAGCATCGGGGAGTATGCGTTTGGGGGTTGCACTTCGCTTACAAGCATCGATATCCCGGACGGCGTAACGAGCATCGGGGAGTATGCGTTTGTGGGCTGCACTTCGCTGGCCAGCATCAATATCCCAGACAGCGTAACAAGTATCGGGGATTATGCGTTTGGGGGTTGCACTTCGCTTGCAAGCATCGATATCCCGAACAGTGTAACGAGCATCGGGGCGGGTGCGTTTGGGGAATGTTCTTCGCTCACAAGCATGGACATTCCAGACAGTGTAACGAGCATCGGGGCGGGTGCGTTTGCGGACTGTCCTTCGCTTATGAGCATTAACGTAGCGGCGGATAATCCGAACTATTCCGGTCAGGGCGGCGTTCTGTTTAATAAGGACAAAACAGAATTGCTTGCATACCCGGCCGGAAAAACAGATACGGCCTACAACATTCCGGGTACGGTAACGCGTATCGGGGATTATGCATTTGCCTATTCTCCTTCGCTTACAAACATTGACATCCCAGACAGCGTGACGAGCATTGGGAATTCAGCATTTCGCGACTGCACTTCGCTGACAAGCGTGACGATTGGCAACGGTGTAACAAGCATCGGGGAATATGCGTTTTACGGCTGTTCTTCGCTGACAAGCATCGATATCCCGGACGGCGTAACGAGCATCGGAGATGATGCGTTTAACGGTTGCACTTCGCTGACCAGCATGGACATTCCGGAAAGCGTAACAAGCATCGGGTCTAGTGCGTTTTACAACTGCGGCAGTCTTATCCTTGGGGTTGTCCCGGGCAGCTATGCATATACCTACGCTCGAAACAATGATATTCCGTACATCGGCTTTAGCTACAGCGTACTTTCCGAAACGGATAAAACCTGCGCAATTACGGACGTCGCGGTTGATTCTACAGTGCTAAGCCTCCAAATTCCGGCGGAGATTGACGGATATACGGTGACAAGCATCGGGGACTCTGCGTTTGCCTACTGTTCTTCGCTCACAAATATTGACGTCCCGAACGGCGTAACGAGCATCGGGGATTCTGCGTTTGAGGGTTGCACTTCGCTGACAAGCATGGACATCCCGGACAGCGTAACGTGCATCGGGGATTCTGCGTTTGAGAGCTGCGATTCGCTGACCAGTATCCATATCCCGGACGGCGTAACAAGTATTGGGGATTATGCGTTTAGTTATTGTTCTTCGCTGACAAGCATGGATATCCCGGACGGCGTCACAAGCATCGGGGATTATGCGTTTGGGGTTTGCACTTCGCTTGCAAGCATCAATATCCCGAACAGTGTCACAACCATCGGGGATTATGCGTTTTACAGCTGTTCTTCGCTTACAAGCATCGATATTCCGAACAGCGTAACGAGCATCGGGGATTCTGCGTTTAAGAGCTGCACTTCGCTGACAAGCATGGACATCCCAGACAGCGTAACGAGTATCGGGGAGGAAGTATTTTCAGGTTGCACTTCATTAACGAGCATGGACATCCCGGATGGCATAACGAGCATCGAATGGTGTGCGTTTAACGGCTGTTCTTCGCTTGCAAGTGTTACGATTGGTAAAGGTGTAACCACTATAAACCGAGTCGCGTTTGAGGACTGCAATGCACTGACGCATATAGATGTGGCGGCAGAGAATCCGAGCTATAGCAGTCTGGACGGCGTGCTGTTTAACAAGGATAAAACGGTGCTGGTGAAATATCCGGCGGCAAAGCCTAATACGGCCTACAGCATTCCGGATACGGTAACAAGCATCGGGGACTCTGCGTTTGAGGATTGCACTTCGCTGACGAGCATCGAAATCCCGGACAGCGTAACGAGCATCGAGCGCTGTGCGTTTTGGGGCTGTACTTCGCTTGCAAGCATTGATATTCCGGACAACGTAACGAGCATCGGGACTTGGGCGTTTTACCACTGCACTTTGCTGACGCAAGTCAAAATTCCCAATGGCGTAACACAAATCCCGCATCAGGTGTTTGAGGGCTGCACTTCGCTTACGAGCGTATTCATCCCGGAAAGTGTTATGTATATCGAAGAAAGCGCATTTTTGGACT
>DVMW01000032.1 GCA_018714805.1 Candidatus Fimenecus excrementigallinarum | reverse complement strand
GATGCCCTCGCTTTTCAGCGCGCGGCAGGCCTGCGTGCCGGAGTAGTCGAACTCCGCCGCCTGGCCGATGATGATGGGGCCGGAGCCTATGACCATGACCTTTTTAATGCTTGTATCAATCATCGTATCTGCCCTCCGCCGCCATTTTCAGGAATTTATCGAACAAAAACGCCGTGTCGCGCGGGCCGGCATTCGCCTCCGGGTGGAACTGCACCGTAAAGATTGGCTTGCCGTGATACAGAATCCCCTCGACCGTGCCGTCGTTGACGTTGACGCAGTGCACCTCGGCGTTTTCCGGCAGTCCCGCCGCCTTAACCATATAGCCGTGGTTCTGGGAGGAAAGATAGGTGCGGTCGCGGTGGAGGAACTTGACCGGGTGGTTCGCGCCGCGGTGGCCGTATTTCATGCGCTCGGTCGAGCCGCCGACGGCAAGCGCCATCAGCTGGTGCCCGAGGCAAATGGCAAAGGTCGGCACGCCGCTGTCGTAAATTTTGCGCACCTCGCGGATAATTTCCACGCACGCCGCCGGGTCGCCGGGGCCGTTGGAAAGCATCACGCCGTCCGGATGCGACGCGAGCACCGTTTCGGCGGGCGTCCGGGTGGGGTACACCGTGACCTCGCACCCGCGGGACGCCAGGCTCTCGACGATGTTGCGCTTGGTGCCGAAATCGTAAAGCGCGATTTTCGCGCCGGTGTTGCCCTTGCCCGCAACATACGGCGTCTTGCAGGACACGCCCTCCACAAGCTTTTCCTGCCTGTAGGCGGCAATCTCCCCGAACAGGCGGGCCTTGTCGGAAATATCGGCGGTCAGCACGCCGCGCATCGTGCCCGATTCCCGCAGCTTTTTGACAACCGCGCGCGTATCGAGCCCGGAAATGCAGGGAATGTCAAATTCCGTCAGCAGATTTTCAATGGTATCCGTCGAGCGGAAATTGGACGGCGTGCCGCACAACTCATGCACAAGGAACGCGCTCGGCTGCAGGCGTTCGCTTTCAAAGTCCTCGCGCGAAATGCCGTAGTTGCCAATCATCGGATAGGTCATCACCACGCCCTGCCCGGCATAGGAAGGGTCGGTCAGAATTTCCACATAGCCCGTCATCGAGGTGTTGAATACAATCTCGCACGTCGTTTCCCGGAAGCGTCCGCGCGCCTGCCCCTCGTAAACAGAGCCGTCCTCCAGCATCAAATACGCCTTCAAAGCCCACACCTATCCTTTCCAAGCTCTCGCGCTTTTCAACAGTTTATTGTAGCATACTCCACCGCGGATTTCAACCGGAAACCGCGCCGGAAACGGTCTTTGCGGCACAAAAAAAGCGACGGGAACACCGCCGCAAAAGCACAATGGAAAAAGCAGGAACAACGCCAAGCGCCGGGGAAAAACCGCAAGTCTGAGAACCGCCGAAGCCCAAAACGCCGTGCATATGCCCGCTTCCTTTCCGCGCGCCGCGCAAATTTTTTAGATTTTACCACGCGGCACACGGTTTGTCAATCGGAAAATTCCCCGTTTTCCGACGGATTTTCCGCCGCCTTTTGTATGGTGAATACAAAGCGCGCGTTGTCCGAATACCACAGCGGAAAATTCGTGCCCCAGACGTTGTCGTGCAGCACGAAGGCAAGGCCGTCGCGCCCGACGTCCGGCGTGGTGTTTGCATACTCTAAAATCCGCCCCTTCCCCAGGCACAGAAGCGGCGCATGGCGGCTGCAAAGCGCAAAGCGCCCGCTTTCGGTTTGCAGCATTGCGCGCTCGACCGCGTGCAGGCGGCGCGCACCCATGGAAACGACCGAAAACGGCGACAAAAGCGCGCCGAGCTTTTGCACAAAAAGGTCGCCCGCCGCCGGGAACAGACGCAGGTAAAACGCCTCCGTTAAGCGGTTCGCATCCTTGCCGAACCACGAGACCTCCATTTGCAGCCCCGCCGCCGTCAGGCGGTAAACGACCTGCACAAGCCGCGGCGCGCCGAGCTGGTCGCAAAGCGTCCGGTCGCAGGTCAGATGTATCGTCAGCTCCGACAGGCCGTCCGACGTGCGCGGGGCGGACGCTGCCGTGCAGGTATAGGCGAAGCGGCCGGTCGGGTATTTCCCCTCCGCGTACCGCAGCAGCGGACGGGCAAAATCGCCGACCGCCCAGGTATAGGTCTCCTTAAGGTCGCGCGTATAATGCGTCAGCCAGTGGTCGTAGTCCTTTTGGCAAAAGCTATGATACTCGCAAAGCGGCGCGTCGCTTTCGCGCAAAACGTCTTGCCCGGCGCAGCGAAGGCGCTGCACGCCGCCGTGCGCGTTGAGCCGCAGTTCCCATTCGCCGCAGGCAAGCGTCGTGCCCGGCTGCAGCTTCGCGGCGTTTTCAATCGGCGCGGGCGCTTCGGGGCGAAGCGCGGCAAGCCTTGCGCGCGCCTCCCTTTTGTGCGCCGGGGAAAGCGCCTCCAGCGCCGTCTGCACATAGGCGCGCTGCTCCGCCCAGCCCGCCTCCATCGTCCGGTAGGAGCAGGGTTTGTGGATGCCGGAAATGCGCCCCGCAACCGCCAGCAGGTTCTGCGGGAAATCGCGCAGCAAATGGCGCACGTGGACGCAGTCTTTTTTGCGCGCCGCTTCAAAATCCGGCTTGAGGTAATGCTCGTAGTCGGAAAAATACATTTTCATATCGAGCCCGCAGGTGTGCTCGGCGATGCACAGCAGCGCGTCGCTTAAGCCCTCGTACTCGGCGCTGCCGCGGCGAAGCGAGCCGTCCGCAAGCCAGCTTTGCTTGCAAGCCGTCAGCTCGCGCAGCGCGGCGGCCTTATAGGGGTCGGCGGCGCTGCCGTGAATCCATGTGTCGCCTATTTCCTCGGTCACCACCGGAAGCGCGGCGCGCTTTTCCCAAAGGACTTCTGCCATTTCGTCCATCGTGCCCGCCTCCACCCGATAGCCGGGGTACTGCTTTTCGAGCTTCGACAGGGTTTTTAAAATGTGCTTTTCGTCCGGCGTGCCGTGGTTGTCAAGCGTATGGTCGAAATACAAAATCTCCTCGGTGTACGGGCAGGAAAACGCCCCGCCGTAGGCGCCCGAATATATGACGACCACCTCTGCGCCGCCGAAGCGCCACAAAAAGCACGGCGGGACCTTGGCAAGCGCCGACGCGCCGTTGACGCCGATGTGCAGAAGCTTCACGCCGTGCGCCGCCAAAAGCGGCACAATCGCCTTGGTGTGCCCGGGGACGTCGGTCATTTTTGCGGCGACGGTCTTTTGCCCGCGCAGGCGGTCGAGCCTGTCCGCAAGGGACAGCCCGTACCGGAAGGTTTCGGCGTCGAGGAGCTCGGTGTGCGTGGTGAACGGCAGCGCGTGCGGGACGATGTCGCCGCGGGCAATCGCTTCTTCAAGCGCCTTCTTTTGCGCGGGCGTGCCGTAGCGCAGCGTATCGAGCAATATCCACGAGCCCGTCGTCCAGACGAAACGCCGGCGGCTCGGCGTATTGAGCGCCTTTGCGAGCGCAATGGCGTTCGGAATATAGGTATTGCGGTAGGTCTTGCGGATGTTTTCGGCAAAATCCGTAAACCCCAAATCGAGATGCGTTTTGGAAACAACAATAACCTTTTTCATGGCGGCCTCCCGCAAACGGTATTCGCACCGTCAGTATAAAAGACCGGCCGCGCTTTGTCAACCGGTGCGCGGGCGTCAAAACGGCGCGGCGGACATTTTTTGGAAAAATCGAAAAATCCTCTTGCAAAATCCCGCGTCTTGTGCTACTATATTCGAGCAGTTCGCCGAACATCGTGCGGCGGTGCTGGATATCCGGGTGTGGCGCAGCTGGTAGCGCGCTTGACTGGGGGTCAAGAGGCCGTGAGTTCAAGTCTCGCCACTCGGACCAAATCGAATGACGCGTGCAGCCTGCCGCGTCATTCGCATATGCGGCTGTAGTTCATCGGTAGAATGCAAGCTTCCCAAGCTTGACAGGTGGGTTCGACTCCCATCAGCCGCTCCAAAGCGACCTTTTTAATGGTCAATCGAAAAAAGCCCGCAACTCCTTGATTTACAAGGGATTGCGGGACTTTTTTGTTTGCTTTTTTCGCAACGCAGCGTCCTAAAATTTCCGCGTTTTTCCGCGCATTTCCGAAAAAATGCAAGTCAAATGCAAGTCAGAACATTTGTTTGCCGAGCGCTTCCTTATGCAGAAACTCTGTATATACACGAGAGTGTATAAAAAAGCCCCCAGAAAAATCCGTGGACTTTGTTAATAAGGTTACGCGTGGGGAGCTCGATTTCAAGCGCAACAATTTCGCCATTTATCTTGCTGTCAAAGGATGTTGTGCTGATTCCCATTTTCTTGCTTACGCTCTTGTAGTTCTCCCCGAGCTCTACGATTCTACCTTTGAGCTATATCAGCTCAATGTATTTTTTATCGCCTCGTTCGTTTCATATTGCAACGCTGCTACACCGCGGGCAAACTGTTTTTTCAACCATTTTTGAAACAAAAAAACAGATTTTATTCCAGTTCTGTTGCAATTTGAAATTTTATGTGATATATTTTTTTCGGTGAGATTATGTTAGAGATAAACGTTTCAAAATTCCCAGAGAAATTAACACAAGCTATATCTGAAAGCGGGTACAGTATCCGAGAACTTGCAAAAAAGGTGCGTGTTAGCCCGGCGAGTTTAAGCCGATACGCGAACGGAATTTCGTCTCCAAAAATCCCTACTGTCTATATGATTGCAGATGTTCTTGACATTAACCCCGTGTGGCTTATGGGTGCAGACACCCAAAAGGCAAGAGTCAAGAATTACAGCAAAAATGTTAAAATTCCCGTTCTCGGCGTTGTCCGAGCCGGGCTTCCCATGGACGCCGTTGAAAACATCATCGATTACGAAGAAATCCGTGAGGAAATGGCGCGGACCGGTGCGTTTTTCGCACTGCAAATCAAAGGCGACAGCATGGAGCCGAAAATTAGTGAAGGTGACGTGGTTATCGTCCGCAAGCAGCCCGACGTGGAAAGCGGAGAAATCGCCGTTATTCTCGTAAACGGTGACGAAGCAACGGTCAAGCGAGTGCAGCGCTTTGACGGCGGTATTAACCTAATCCCGACCAATCCCGCGTATAGCGTGCTTACGTTCACAAACGCACAAATTGAAAGCCTTCCTGTGCGGATTCTCGGCAAGGTCGTGGAGCTGCGGGCAAAGTTTTAGCAAAACATAAAACCGCCCGCGGCAACAAATAAACGATTTATTATGGAGGAATGGCATGGAAGCCCTATTTCGCAAAATCGCAAGCATCGGTCGGGAATACGGCGCGGCGAAAGTTGTGCTGTACGGCTCGCGAGCCCGCGGCGACCATCGTGAACGCAGCGACATAGACCTCGCGGTGTACGGCGTTTCCACCGAAAAGCAGCCCCTTTTTCGCGAGGCGCTTGAGCAGCTTCCAACGCTTCTGGATTTTGACGTCGTTTTTGTTTCGCCGCATACCGACGCCGCTTTACTTGCAAACATTCAAAAGGATGGTGTGACCCTTATGCGTAAATTTGAGGAGAAGTACGGAAAGTTCTCCGAAGCCGTCAAACGCTTGGAAGAAGCCATACAAGATTACGGAAAAACGCCGATATCTACGGTACGCGACGGCGTAATCCAGCGATTCGAGTTTTGTACGGAGCTTGCGTGGAAAGCAACGCGGGAATACCTAATCGAGCAGGGCTATACGGAATTCAACAGTCCGAAAGCCGTTATGCGGCAGGCCTATGCGGACGGACTGATTACAGACGAAACCGTTTGGCTTCAGCTTTTAGACGCACGCAATCTCACCTCGCACATTTATGACGAGCAAACCGCAGGCTCGATTTTTGAGGACATATGCAAAAAGTATTTGGCGCAGTTTCATAGCCTTCTGCGCAAATTGGGAAAATAAAAAACGTCCGCTGCGCCGAACCGCCCCATCGGGAGACGACGGGGCGGTTTTTGCTTTTGTTCTTTGCCTCTCTCTAAAACAAAGCGCAGAATACGCCTTATTTTTTTGTGCAGGGCGGGATTGACTTTCCGAAAGGCGCGTTTTATGCTTAGCATAAGGACTTTGTTTGCCGGCGCCGCCTGCCCGGAGGGCGTTAGACGCCGGATTTTTATGGGATGCCCTTTGGTCATGTAAGGATTTACGTTGGAAAGGCGGGTACGATATGCGCAGATTTCGCGCGGCAGCTGCCGCACTCCTTTTTGCCGTATGCTTGACAATGCTGTCCGGCTGCGGCGGCAAGCAGGCGGCCGACGGCGCCACCGCGCCGCCGCAGACGACGGCGGCGCAAACCACGGCGGCCCCGGCGGCGCAGACCGAGCCGGCGACAACGCGCACAACCGCCGCCGCGACTAAAAAGGCGAGCCGCGCGGACGGCGTGCCGTACGCATACACCGTGCAGGAGCTCTGGTGCAAAAACGGGAGCAAAAACATTTACGGCAAGCTCTATCTGCCCAAAAACGCGCCCACACCCCTGCCCGCCGTGCTGCTGTCCCACAGCTTCGCGCTGGACCACACCTCCATGAACGCGTACTGCATCGACCTCGCAAAGCAGGGCTACGCGGCGTACTGCTTTGATTTCTGCGGCGGGAGCACGTCGAGCAAAAGCGACGGCGAGACGACCGACATGACGATTTACACGGAGGTTTCCGACCTGGAGGCCGTTTTGCAGCGGTTCCGGTCGATGGACGGCATTGACCGCGGCCAAATTTTCCTGCTCGGGACAAGCCAGGGCGGGACGGTCTCGGCGCTGACCGCGGCGCGGCACGTGTCCGAGGTGCGCGGACTTATCCTTTTGTACCCGGGCCTGAGCATGGCCGAGCAGGTCACAGCCTTTTTCCGCGACCCGGACCGGATTTCCGACTTGCAGCTAAGCGCCTTCGCCCTGTCCGGCGTCCCCGTCGGGCGCGCCTATGTCCGCGCGCTGCACGGGCTCGACGTGTACGAGGCCATCCGCCCCTACACCGGCGACGTGCTGATTCTGCACGGCTCCGCCGACCCCGTGGTGCCGCTTTCCTATTCCAAGCGCGCGGCGGAAGTTTACGAGCACGCAGAGCTTTATGTCATTGAAGGCGCCGGCCACGGCTTCAACAGCGAAAACATGAGCCTGTTCGGCGACTATGACGACGAGGTTCTGCCGCATATCCACGCCTTTTTGGAGACGCACACGGCGGGGTAACCGCACAAAATTCGTTCTAAAAAGAAAAGAATTGACAAATTCTTATCAATGTGCTATGCTGTTTCCGCAAATTTTGAGAAAGAAGGTATCCTTATGCGAAGCGGAACCAAACACCTGCGGATTGCTTCCGTAATGCAGATTCTTCTCGGCGCGGCGTCGCTTGCCGCAACCTATTTTATGATTGGCGCGGCCGGCGAGGCCCAGCTTGCCGGTATTTCGGCCGAGGCCGTGCTGGGCGTGCTGGTGCTGACCTATGCGAGCCAGGCGTTCCAGATTCTTGCCGGCATCTGCGGGCTGGCGCTCGCCAAGAAAAAGTCGCTGTTCACGGTCATTTTGGGCGTGCTGCTGTTCGTGCCGCAGCTGGTCGTGTTCATCCATGTGCAGCACAACATCGCGCTGATTCTCGTCAACGCGGTCATGCTGCTGATTCCCTACTACTACCTGCACAGCGCCTGGAAAAACTACAAGGCGTAAGGCAGCAAACAGCCAAAGCGGCCCGCAGTACCGACATTCGGTACTGCGGGCCGTTCTTTTTTGCGTCGTTATGCGCGGCGCGCCTGTTCCTTTTGGAACCGCGCAAGCAGCTCGCCTTCGGAAAGCGACGCGCCAAGGCACCCGACGGCGCTGACGCATTTTCCGCCCGTGCAGTTGCCCAAAAGCAGGCAGTCCGCAAAAGCATACCCGTGAAACAGACCGTACAAAAAGCCTGCAGAAAACGCGTCCCCCGCGCCCGTCGCATCCACGGCCGCGCCGAAATCCACGGGGCCGACGGTAAACAGCCGCCCCGCCTCGAGTCCCAGACAGCCGCCGCGGTCCAGCTTGACAAGCGGATGCGCAAAATACCGGGCGAGCACGGAGATTGCCTCCTGCGGCGTATCGGCGCCGGTCAGCTTGCACGCCTCCTTGCGGTTGGGCGTGTAGTAGTCGGCAAGCTCGAGATACGGCTTGAAGCTTGCGAGCGTCAAATCCTCGCGCCAGCCGCAGTCCAGGACCAGCGCCGCGCCTTCGGCCTTGAGGGTTTCATAAACCGGCAGAAAGCCGCCCGGCTGCATAAGCACAAGCTTCGCGCCACGGCACGCTTCATAGGCCGCTTGCAGCGCCGCGTCGGTCGGCGCGGGGTCGCCCGGCCCGAAAGAGACAAAGCTGCGGTCGCGCGCGGTGACAAGGCAGGCGGAAACGTTCAGCGCCGCGCCTTCCCCGGCATACAAATTGACCGGCTCCATGCCGAACGCCCGAAACTGTGCGCGGGCGAACCGGGAAAACAAATCGTCGCCGAGCTGCGTTGCCAGAACGGTCGGCACGCCGAGCTTCGCAAGCAGCAGCAGCGTGGCGGGCGCGCCGCCGCCGAGCTGCAGGGAAAGCCCTTTTGCGTAGACCTCCTCGCCCTCCTTGGGCAGGGCGGACAGCCCCGTATACAGCAAATCGATGTTCGTACAGCCGATGCCGGCGGCAAACGGTTTATTTCCAGCCATCGCTATACCCCGCATTGTGCCGGATGTACGCGTCTACCAGCGTTTTCGCAAGCGAATAGGAGTTGACAAGCGGGTGCAGCGTCAGCGCCTGTATCGCCGTGCGGCGGTCTTTGTGCCGAAGCGCTGCGGACGACAGCCGCTCGTAATTCTTGACGCGGCGGATAAGCTCCAGGTTCTGTTCGTCGACCTCGCCGATTGTATGCGGCGTGCAGCCGTCCGCCGTGACGTCGCAGGTCACCTCCACAACGTCGTCGGGCGCAAGGCCCGCAATCGCGCCTTCGTTCGGCACGCAGAGAATCATGCTGCCCGGCTCCCCGCTTTGGGCGATGCGGATAAACGACAGCGCCACGCCCGCATAGCCGCCGTCGTCGGGCGCGTAAATGTCAAACGACCACGGCGCCTTGCGGCACACGCCGGTTTCCTCGGCCATATAGTTGTTCTCCCGCTCGCCGTACCAATGGGAAAACACCGAAAGGCAGCGGTCAAAATCCCGGTGCGGGTCAAGCGGCAAAAGCGCGGCGGTCATGGCGCGGTTGATGTCGGCAATCTGCTCGCCGCGCGTTTTTTTGGCGTGCAGGATGTTGTGCAGCGCCTGCTCGCGGTAATAGAAATAGTACAGGTATTCATTGAGCACGCAGCCGCGGTCGCGCAGCAAGTCCTTTTCGAAATACCGCAAATCCGTTTCCGCATAAGCCCGGTCGTTTTCGATGAGCTCCGGCATGATTTCCCGGCCGGAAAGCGTGATGCTCTTAAAATAGGACAGGTGGTTCAGCCCATAGACCTCGCCGGAAATTTCCGCCGGGTCGGCGCCGTACAGCTTCGCAAACGACCGCAGCATCCCGGCGGGCGCGTCGCAGATGCCGTAGGTAAAATCATATCCCATGTCCCGCAGCGTCTGGGATACGACGCCCGCGGGGTTCGTAAAATTAAACACCTTGACCGCAGGCGACGCCAGCTGCCGGATAAGCTCGCAGTAGCGCGCAAGCGCGGGCACGCTGCGCATGGCGAAGGAAAAGCCCGCCGCGCCCGTGGTCTCCTGCCCGAGAACGCCGTTGGAAAGCGCGATGCGCTCGTCGCCCACGCGCATATCGTCGCCGCCGACGCGAATGGTCGTAATCACATAGTCCGCGCCGCGCACGGCCTCTTCGGCACTTTCGGTCAGCGAAAAATCGAGCGCCGGGCAGAGCCGGGCCGCAACCTCTTTGGCGAGTCCGCCGTAGATGCGCAGCTTCTGCGGGTCGTTGTCCATAAAGCAAAGCCGGTCAATCTGCAGCGCTTCCGCCTTTTGGGCGATGCTTTTCGCCAAAAACATGGAGCGCACGCCGCCCCCGCCGAGTACCGCCAGTTTCATGAGACCGCTCCTTTTCGATTTCTTTTTCCAATATACGGGATTTTTGCGTGTCTGTCAAGGCAGAAAAAGGCCCCGCACATCCTTGTGCGGGGCCGGGCTTTTCGGCTTATTTTCTGCCGTTGAAGATGTCGAGGACGTCAATGAAGCCGTCGTTCGGGTCAAAGCCCGTGCTGGTGCTCGAGATGTCGTCCAGCTCCGTATCCGCCTTCGCAAACGAATCGGACGGCTTTTTGGGCATCCCGTTCGTGTCGCTGCCGAAGCCCGTCGCAATGACGGTGATGGTCATGGTGTCCTCCAGCTCCGGCTTGAGGTCCACGCCGAAGATGATGTTCGCATCCTCGTCGGCCGCCGCACGGACGATGCCGGCCGCGGTGTCGATGTCCTCGAGGCCGATATCCTGCGAGGCGGCGATGCTGATGATAATGCCCTTCGCCCCGTCGATGGTGGATTCCAGAAGCGGGCTCGAAATGGCCGCCTGCGCCGCCTGCTCGGCCTTGTCCTTGCCGGTAGCGGAGCCGACGCCCATGTGCGCGTGCCCCGCATCCTTCATAACGGCGGTCACGTCGGCAAAGTCCAGGTTGATAAGCGCCGGGTTGATGATAAGGTCGGAAATGCTCTTGACGCCCGAACGCAGCACATCGTCCGCAACCTCAAAGGCGTTGGCAAGCGTAATTTTCTGGTCGGAAACCTGCTTGAGGCGCTCGTTCGGGATAACGACAAGCGAATCCACATGACCCGCAAGCTCGGCAATGCCCGCCTCCGCCTGGTCCATGCGGTGCTTGCCCTCAAAGGCGAAGGGCTTCGTCACAATCCCGACGGTCAAAATTCCCTTTTCCTTCGCAATCTCCGCAATGACGGGCGCCGCGCCCGTCCCGGTGCCGCCGCCCATGCCGGCGGTGATAAAGACCATCTGCGTATCGCCGAGCGCGTCGATGATGGCGTCGCGGCTCTCCTCCGCCGCTTTTTTGCCAATCTCGGGCTTCGCGCCCGCGCCCTGACCGTTCGTCAGCTTTTCGCCAATCTGAATTTTCTGCGTGGCCTTCGAGAAATTCAGCATCTGGCGGTCGGTGTTGACCGCGATAAGCTCAATCCCGGAAAAGCCGGCCTGTGCCATGCGGTTGACCGCGTTCCCGCCGCCGCCGCCGATGCCAATGACCTTGATATGGGTCACATTTTGCTGTTCGTTGTCGATTTCGTATGCCATGGTTGGAACATCCTCCTATGTATAAGTCTCTTTCACACAATAAACCTATTTTTGGGTATTGTAGCACAGTTCTTTTGAAAATTCAACCGTTTTTTCAGATTTGGCAAGGAAAATTACCTGTCATGACAAGGAATTTGTCTTTACAGGCTTGTCCTTACGCGGGCGCCGTAGTCACGGTGGCTGCCTGTAAGGTTGTTTCACTTGACGCGTCAGGTCCATCCCCTTCCGCAGCCGTCTGCGCCGGTACGGTCGTCGGGACAGGCTCTGTAGCAGCGTTGCGGTACGCGCGGTTTTCAATGGTAAAATCAAACGTGCCCGCAAACGTCGGGTCGGTCTGCTCGCTGCGCTCCAGCGTGGCTTTGATGAACGCCATCTTGTCCGCAAGGGAGGACGCCGCGCCGAGCTCGAGCGTAATGCGGCCCTTGTAGACCGCCCGGATGTTGGTATGCGTCTGCAAATCGAGCGCCGTCACGCCCGTGAACCCGGCTTCCGAAAAGGCGGCAAGCGTCTGCTGCAGGTCTTCGAGCGTGTGCTCGCCCGCAAATTCCACCGTATCGCCGGGCACGCGCGTGCGCACCTCGCCGGCCGAAAGCAGCATGACGTCCTCGCCGACGGACATGACGCCGTCCTCGAGCACCTTGCCCGATGCGCTCAAGAGCGTATAGCTGTCGCCGTTGTCGAGCGCGGCGGCGGCTGTGGCGCGCGTCACATGGATGGTCACCGTGCACGAAAGGCTGCGGGAAATTTCCGCCGTTTCCACATACGGCAGCGTGGCTTCAATCTGCTCGGCGGCATCGCCTGCGCGCAGCAAAAAGAGATTTTCGCCAAGCGCAATGCCGGACGCCTCCACAACCTGCTCGGGCGCATAGACCTCGTCGCCGGTCACCGTTACGGCGGATATTTTGAAAAAGACCGTCAGGCAGAGCGTTACGCCCGCCGCCAGCAGCAAAACAGACAGCAGAACGCCCCAGAAAATACGGCGTCTGCGGCGTTTGCGCTTCGCCGCCAGCGCGCGCGCCTGCCGGCGTTCGTCATTTGACAGCACCGGGCGCTGCGCCGTTCGGCCTGTACTTACGCTCGGCGTGCGGCGTTCACCGGTCCTGCTGCCGTTCGCCGGCGGCCTGCGGCCCGGGGTCCGGCTTTTCTGTGTCTGCCGGTTCGGTTTTTGCGGTTCTTTCTTCATCTTCGCATATCCTTTGCACATCCGCGCCGAGGCTTCCGAGCAGAAGCTCCGGCGATTCATAGCCGCGGTCAATGTGCTCCACCCCGCGCACGACCGTCTCGCCGTGCGCCGCAAGGCCGGCCAAAAGCAGGGCGAAGCCGCCGCGCAGGTCCGGGGCGACAACCTGCGCCCCCAAAAGGCGGTCGACGCCTTCTATAACCTCCATGCGGCCCTCCACATGAATTTTCGCACCGAAGCGCAAAAGCTCCGAAGCGTGTTTGTAGCGGCTTTCAAATATATTTTCCACGACAACCGAGGTGCCCTCCGCCACCGTCAGCGCTGCAGAAAGCGGCGCCTGCACGTCGGTCGGGAAGCCCGGATACGGCATGGTGCGCGTCATTTTGACCCGGTGCAGCCGCGGCGGCGCGCTCAGGCAGACCCAGCGGCCGCTGACGGACAGCGTGCAGCCCATTTCCCGCAGCACGGGCACCAGCGCGCCGAGGTGGGCGGGAACCACCTCCTTGACGCAAATGCGCCCCTGGGTCACCGCGCCCGCCAGCAGATAGGTTGAGGCGGCAATGCGGTCGGGAATGACCGTATGGCTCGCGCCGTGCAGCTGCGCGACGCCGTCTATCACAATCGTGCTGTCGCCCGCGCCGTAGATGCGCGCCCCGCAGCCGTTCAAAAAATCGGCCAAATCGCCAATCTCCGGCTCGCGCGCCGCATTGTGCAGGACGGTCCTGCCCTTTGCCGTCGCCGCGGCCAGAAGCACGTTTTCCGTTGCGCCGACGCTTGGGAACGACAGCGTAATGCGCGCGCCGGTAAGGCCGCCGGGCGCGGAAAACTCCAGCTGCCCGCCCTCCTCGCGCAGCTCGGCGCCGAGCTGCTCCATGGCGAGCAAATGCAAATCTATCGGCCGAAGCCCAATCTCGCAGCCGCCGGGCGTACATAGCCGGGCGCGCCGCGTCCGCCCGAGGATGGCCCCGAGGAACACGACCGACGAGCGCATTTCGCGCATGAGCCGGTCGGGCACGGCGAAATCGTGCAGGCCGGTGGAATCTACGGAAACGGTATGCCCTTCGCGCCGGACGCGGCAGCCGAGGTGCTCGAGGATACGCAGCGCGGCGTCCACGTCGGAAAGCCGCGGGCAGTTATGTATCTCCGACACCCCGTTTGCGAGCGCGGCGGCCGCCAAAATGGGCAGCGCGCTGTTTTTGGAACCGTGTATTTCAATCTCCCCGGTTAAGCGTTTTTGCCCGTGAATAACGATTTTTTCCATGACCCGGCACCCCTTTGAAGCGATGAGGAAAATCCTCTGCGCTCCATACTATGCCGGGGCGTCGGTTTCGGTTCAGTCCGCGCCTTTTGCTAATCGAACAATATGTTCGCAAATGACCTTGGCGGAATCGAGCACCGCCATTTTGCGGGCGTTTTCCCCGATGGCGCGCAGCTGCGCGCGGTCGGCAAGCAGGGACTCGACCAGCGCCGTCAGCGATTCGGGCGTCAGGTCTTTTTCCGCAATGAGCCGCGCCGCGTCGTTTCGGACAAGCGCCATGGCGTTGTGGTACTGGTGGTTTTCGGCCACGTTCGGCGACGGGATTAAAACGGACGGCTTGCCGGTCGCTTCAATTTCGGCAAGCGACGACGCGCCCGCCCGGCCAATCACCAAATCCGCCGCAGGCAGGCAGGTCTCCATGTCGTCTATGTATTCGCGCACCCAGACGTTCGCAGCCGTTTCCGGCACGCCGAGCTCGCATAGGCGCGCGGGCACCCATTTGCCGTATTTGCCCGTCGCGTGCAGAAATACGACGTCCGGCCGCTGCCAGGTCTTCGCAATAAGCCCCGTGACCGCTTCGTTCACGGCTTTCGCGCCGAGGCTGCCGCCCATGGAGAGCACCAGGAGCTGCTCGTCGCGAAGGCCGAGCTTCGCGCGGGCAAACGCGCGGTCCGCCCCCAGGATTTCCCGGCGGACGGGCAGACCCGTTACCACGGGCGGGTGTTTGCAGCGCAGGTGCTCGGCCGCCGCTTCCACGGTCAGCATCACGCAGTCGGCGGACTTTGCAAGCGCCTTGTTCGTCACGCCCGGGTAGGCGTTTTGCTCATGTATGGCGGTTTTTACGCCGCACCTTGCCGCCGTGCGGATAACCGGGCCGCTGACATAGCCGCCGAAGCCCACGGCGACGTCGGGCTTGAAATCCCGCAAAATGGCTTTGACAGCACCGGTCGTATGCAGAAGCAGACGCACCGTGTGCAGGTTTCGCTTGAGATTTTGCAGCGTCGGCTTACGCTGGAAGCCCTCGATGGCAATCGTGCGAAACGCAAACCCGGCCGCCGGCACCAGCCGCGCCTCCATATGGTCCTCGGTTCCGACGAACAGAATCTGCGCGTCCGGGTACTGCGCGCGCAGCTCCCCCGCCGCGGCCAGCGCCGGATTGATATGCCCGCCGGTCCCGCCGGCCGCAAACAGAACTCTCATTTTTTGAACACCCCGCTCGTATCCGCTTTTTCAAGCCGCGCGTACCGCGAGACCGAAAGTACAAGCCCCATTTCAAACAGCAGCATCATTAAGGATGTGCCGCCGTAGCTGAAAAACGGCAGGCTAATGCCGGTGTTGGGCAGCGCATCCGTTACAACGCCGATGTTCAGCGCCGTTTGCAGCCCGACCTGGAAAACGACGCCCATCGACAAAAGCGCGCCGAAGCGGTCCTTGGCGCGCAGGCCGATAACAACGCCGCGGAAAACCAGAAGCAGGAACAAAAGCAGCAAAAGCGCCGCGCGGATAAAGCCCAGCTCCTCGCAGACAATGGCAAAAATAAAGTCGTTCTGCGGCTCGGAAACATACAGGTGCTTTTGCTTGGAATTGCCGAGCCCCACGCCGAAGAGCCCGCCCGAGCCAATCGCGTACAGCGAATTGTTGGTCTGCCAGCGCGCCCCGCGCGGGTCATAGTCCTTATCAAGCCACGCCGTAATGCGCTCGCCCGCATATTTTTCGAGCAGCTCCGGATTGAGCACAAAGAACACGACCGCCACGACCGCCAAAATGCCGATAAGCACGAACCAGCGGCGCTTCACCTCGCCCAAAAACAGCATGACCACGCCGATGGCCAGAAGCAGCAGCGTGCCGGACAGGTGGTTTTCGAGATAAACCAGCACGGCGGTAAACAGGATGACGAACGCATAAAAGCAGAGCATGACGAACGAGTCGTACACGACGATGCGCCCATGGGAAAGCCCGCGCACCATGCGGCTGAGCTTTGCGTTGTTCGGCTGCTTGCCGACGATGCGCTTATGGTTTTTGTCCATGCTCCACGCGCAGAACAGGATGATGGCGAATTTGGCAATCTCCGACGGCTGGAAGGTGAAAAGTCCGAGGTTTATCCAGCGGTGGAAGCCCTCCTTGGTCGCCGGCAAAAACAGCACGAGGATAAGCAGCAGCCACGACACAAGCAGCACCGGAATGGCGAACAGCTTGAAATAGTCGTAGCGCACCTTGGAGACGATGAACATCGCCGCAAGGCCCACGAGCGCAAACACGAGCTGCCGCTTGAAAAAGTATGCGGAATCGCCGTCCTCATTGTAATAGGCGTAGGTGTAGCTTGCCGAAAACAGCATGACAAGGCCGAAGGTCAAAATGGTGATGACCAGCAGCAAAAACGGAATATCCAGTTGTCCTATGGCAAAAAAGTCCCACCGCCGCGCGCGTTTTTTCGCCTGCGGCGCTTTTTTTGGCACGCTTTGCCGCCTTGCCGCCGTATTCGCCAACGCTTCCGCCTCCTTGCCGCCTTTGTCCGTCAGACCCGGACGACGCCGTAATAAAACAGGGCGAGCCCCACGCCGCAGCCCAAAAGGTTGACGAGCGTAAACACCGTCACAATCTTCTTTTCCTTCCAGCCGCACAGCTCAAAATGGTGATGAATCGGCGCCATTTTAAAGATGCGCTTGCCGTGCGTCGCCTTGAAGTAGCCAATCTGCAGCACGTCGGAAAGAAACTCCAGCACATAGATAACGCCGAAGCACAGGATGATGAGCGGACAGTCAATCGCATAGGCCAGCGCGACGATAAGCCCGCCCAAGAAAAGCGCGCCCGTGTCGCCCATCATAACCTTTGCCGGGTAGTGGTTCCAAATGAGATACCCCGCGCACGCGCCGAACAGCGCCGCCGAGAGGATACCTACGCCGAACATCCCGCGCAGGCACGCCGCCACGGCAAAGGCGACCGCCGCCGTCGCCGTAACGGACCCGCAAAGGCCGTCCACGCCGTCGGTGAAATTCACGGCGTTGACCGTCGCGTAAATGACCGCAAGGCCGAAAAACCAGAAGAAAAAGCCCAAATCCACGCTGCCGACAAACGGAATGAGCATATAGGTGTTGCCGGACATATACAGCGCCGCAAGATACGCAAGCATCAGCGCGACCTCGGCAACGGATTTTTGTAATATCGTCAGCCCCAGGTTGCGCTTTTTGACCACCTTGATGTAGTCGTCAAAAAAGCCGACGAGCCCGAAGCCGACCGCCAACAGCACCCCGGCTATCAGCTTGATTTTCATGCTGTCGGCAACCACCGAGCCGCTTGCAAACAGTTCGCCGCCGAGCAGGCCGTCCGTCACGAGCACCGCGGCAAAACTGACGAGCGTTCCGGCAATGAACAAAATGCCGCCCATGGTCGGAAGCCCCTGCTTCGACTTGTGCCAGGCAGGGCCGATATCCAGAATAGTCTGCCCGAATTTCAGCTTTCTAAGCCACGGGATAACGGCGAAGCCCAGCAAAAATGCCAGCAGAAACGCCAAAACAACGGCCAAAGCTATCGCCGCGTAAATGTTCATTGTACATTCCACTCCCCATAGAGTTTTTGGATGACTTCCTCAAGCGCCATGCCGCGGCTCGCCTTGAAAAGAACCGCGTCCCCCGGGCGAATCGCCTCCCGCAGCGCCGAAAACAGGCCGCTCTTTTCCGCAAACCAGTAGGCCGGCAGGCTGCCGCTCGCGGCCTCGGCCGTCGCCTTGGAGGCTTCGCCGACGCAGTACAGCGCGTCGAGTCCCGCCTCGGCGGCAAAGGCGCCGACTTGGCGGTGGGCCGTTTCGGAAAAGCTGCCGAGCTCAAGCATATCGCCCAGCACCGCAATGCGCCGTTTTGCCGGCGTTTTGGCAAGCACCGTCAGCGCCGCCTTCTGGGAATCGGGGCTCGCGTTATAGCAGTCCTCTATGACGGTGACCCCGCCCGCACGGCGGATACGCTGGCGCATCCCCGCCGGCACATAGCCCGCAAGCCCTGCGGCGATGCGCGCGGGCGAAACCCCGAACAAAAGCCCCGCGCCGAAGGCAGCAAGCGCGTTGTAAACCTGGTGGCGGCCGATAACCGGCAGCGCCACGCGCTGCTCCCCGCCGGGGAAGCATACGGTAAAGCGCATCCCGTCTTGCGTCTGCTCAATTTCCGCCGCACGGATGTCGGCGCGCGCGTTTTCTATGCCGAAGTGCACGACCCTGCACCGTTTATCTGTAAAGTCTTTTAACTTGTCGTCGTCGCCGTTGACCAGAAGCGGCGCGCCGTCGGGCATACCGGCAAGCACCTCGGTCTTGGCCTTCAGAATCCCGTCCCGCGAGCCCAGATACTCGATGTGCGACACGCCGATATTGGTGATAATCGCCGCGTCGGGCTTTGCTGCAGCGGTCATGCGGGCGATTTCCCCGAAATGGTTCATCCCCATTTCCACCACGGCCGCCTGCGTTTCCGGTGCAATGCGGAACAGCGTTTTCGGCATCCCAATCTCGTTGTTCAGGTTCCCTTCCGTTTTCAGCGTTTGGAATTGCTCGGAAAGAACCGCCCAGACCATTTCCTTGGTCGTCGTTTTGCCGACGCTGCCTGTAATGGCAATAAGCTTTACATCCCGCCGCGTCTCCCGATACAGCCCGGCAATATCCAACAGCGCCTGCCGGGTGCTTTTTACCAGCACATACGGCACGGCCGCGTCCGGCGCACGCTCGCAGACGATTGCCGCCGCGCCGTTTTCCACGGCTGCCGCGCAGAAATCATGGCCGTCGAACCGCTCGCCGCAAATGGCGACGTACAGCGCGCCGTCCGACGCTTCCCGGCTGTCGGTTACAACCGACGCAATGCGCCGGTTTTCGCCGCAGCACGTGCCGCCCGCAGCGGCGGCAATCTGTTGCAGCGTCAGCTCCATTTAAATCGTCCCCTTCAAAATACCGGCGACGATTTCGCGCTCGTCGTAATGAATCTTGCCGGTGGCAAGAATTTGGTAGGTTTCGTGTCCCTTGCCGGCAAGCAGCACCACGTCGCCCGCCTTCGCCATGGAAAGCGCCTTGCGTATCGCTTCGGTACGGTCGACCAGGACAATCTTCTTCGCCCTGCAGCCGTCCATACCGGCCAGAATATCCTGCACTATCGCCTCCGGGTCTTCCGTGCGCGGGTTGTCGGAGGTCACTATGGCAACGTCGGAGAGCGCGCCGACAATCCGGCCCATTTTCGGGCGCTTGGTCTTATCCCGGTCGCCGCCGCAGCCGAAAACGGTTAAAATACGCGCCGGCGCAACCTCCCGCAGCGAGGTCAGCACGTTTTCCAGGCCGTCCGGCGAGTGGGCGTAGTCGATAATGACCGTGTACGGCGTGTCGGTGTCCACCACCTCCACGCGTCCGGGCACGCCGCGCGCCTCGCCGACGAGCGCCATGACGCGGTCAAAATCGAGGCCGGCTTCCACCGCGCAAATGGCGGCGCCCATCGAATTGTACACGGTAAAGTGCCCGGGAATTTTGACCCGGACGCGCGCAATGCGGCCTTTACCGAGCAGCTCGTACTGCACGGCGCCCGCCGTACACTTGATATTTTTTGCCGTGTAGTCGCAGTCGTCGCGTTTTGCTGAAAAGGTAATAACCTTTACAGGCAAGCCCGCCGTAACGGCGGCGGCGTGCGGGTCGTCCGCATTGACAATGGCCGTGTCCGCCATCTCGAACAGGCGCCGCTTGGCCGCCAGATAGTTTTCAAACGTCTTGTGGTAATCCAGGTGGTCCTGCGTCAGGTTGGTAAAGACCGCCAAATCAAAATGGCAGCCGTCCACGCGGCGCTGGTCGAGCGCCTGGGAGGAAACCTCCATCACGCAATGCGTGCAGCCCGCCGCCGCCATATCCGCAAACAGGCGGTGCAGCTCCTTGCAGTCGGGCGTGGTCAGCGCAGCGGGATAGCTTTGCGCGCCGACCATGTTTTGCACCGTGCCGATAAGCCCCGTCCGGTAGCCGGCGCGGTCGAGGATGCCCTTTAGCAGCATGGTCGTGGTCGTTTTGCCGTTGGTGCCGGTGACGCCGATGAGATGCAGCTTTTCGGCCGGATACCCGTAAAACGCCGCGCACAAATGCGCGTAGGCGCTGCGGGTATTCTGCACCAGAATCTGATTGGCCGCACCGGTATCGCGCTCGGCTACAATCAGCACGGCGCCGTCCGCCTCCGCCTGCAGGGCGGCGTCGTGGCCGTCAAAATGCGCGCCGCGAATGCACACAAACACCGTGCCCCGGCGCACGCGGCGGCTATCGTCCGTCACGTCCGTTACGGGCGCATCCGTATAAGCGCTTGCTACGTTCAGCCGTTCAAGAAGTTTGGAAATCAGCAATTTGGTTCCTCCTAAAAAGCCTTCCGCTTTCTGCGGCAAAGCCGGCTTTAGCCGTCCTGCACGTCGACGTTGGATTTGAAATATACGGTAATAACGCTGCCGAGCTCCGCTTCGCTGCCCGCTGTCAGGCTCTGCTTGTAGGAAAGCACCTCGCCCGAGTGGGAGTTGCCCGCCACGCGAATGTTGAAGCCCGCGTTCACCGCCGCGGCGTTCGCCTGCGAGATGGTCATGTTCGCAAGGTCCGGGACCGTCCCGCGCTCACGCGGGGTCGTTTCATCCGTATAGACGACGATAACGCCGCCCGAACGCATCTGCTGCCCCGCCGCCGGAATCTGCGACACAACCTTCGTGCCGCTGCCGACGACGCGCAGGCGGAATTTGGCCGCCGCGGTCTTGGCCTCGCCCACGGTCATGTTGGCAAGCGACGGCGCGACGGACGAGACGTTGGAAATCTCGTCGTCCTCATACTGCGGCTCTATGTTGAGATAGGTCAGGATTTTTTCCAGCAGCTCGCCGGCAATGGGCGCCGCCACCGCGCCGCCGCCGTGCTCGCCGACCGGCTCGTCAATGGCGACCAGCAGCGTAATCTGCGGGTCATCCGCCGGGGCAAAGCCCGCAAACGAGGCGATATACGCCCCGTCTATCCCGATTTTTTCACTAGTGCCGGTCTTGCCCGCCACATGGAAGCCCGCCACATAGGCGTTTTTGCCGGTGCCGACGGAAACGACCTGCTCCATCATATCGGCGACCGTCGAAGCGGTTTTTTCCGAGATAACCTGCCGCTTAACGGTCGGTTCGGTTTTATAGACCACATTGCCGTCGCCGTCAAGCTTTGAATCCACCACATAGGGCTGCATGAGCTTGCCGCCGTTGGCAATGGTGTTCACCGCGGTAATCATCTGGATGGGGCTGACCTGGAAGGTCTGGCCGAATGAGCTGGAGGACAGCTCCGTGATGCCCATATCCTCGAGCGCGTGGTAGGTTTTCCCCGCGACGGGAGACGCTTCGGCAGGCAAATCGATGCCGGTTTTTTCCGTCAGGCCGAACGCCTCAAAATACTTGAAAAAGCGTTCCTTGCCAAGGCTCTGGCCAATCGTGATGAAAAACGGGTTGCAGGAGTTCATCAGGCCCTGCGTCAGATTTTCCGTGCCGTGGCCGCCGGGCTTCCAGCAATGCTGCACGCGGTCCGCCACGCGAATGGAGCCCGTGCAGGTATAGGAGGTGTTGAGGTCCACCACGCCCTCCTCGAGCGCGGCGGAAACCACAATCGTCTTGAAAACCGAGCCTGGCTCGTACGTGTCGCTGATGGACCGGTTGCGCCATTGCGCGTACAGCGCGTTGGTCGTTTCCTGCGCGCGGGCCGCCGGGTCGGTCATGGCGGCGATTTCCTCGACCTTTTTGGCGTCGGAAATGGTGCGCGGGTTGTTGAGGTCAAAGTCGGGCTTGCTCGTCATGGCAAGCACCGCGCCGGTGTCCGTATCCATCACAATCCCGTAGGCATATTTTGCGCCGGTGTCGGCAATCGCCTGCGACAGGCTCTGCTCGAGATAGTACTGGATGACTTCGTCAATCGTCAGCACCAGGCTTTCGCCGGCCTCGGCGTCATAGGTCGTCTCGTAGCTCGAATCCATCAGCCCCTGCCGCGCGTTTTTCGCGGTGATGATACGCCCCGAAACGCCGGTCAGGTCGTCGTTGTACTCCATTTCCACCCCGGCGATGCCCTCGTCGTCGGAATTGGTAAAGCCGATAATGGTGGAGGCGAACGACGAATACGGGTAATACCGCTTCGTGTCCGGGTCAATGCCGATAACCTGGGAAAGCGCGCTGTCCTTATGCTCGGAAATATAGGTCTCCAGCTGCTCTTTGACGTCCGTTTCCACCTCGCCGGCAATCTTCTGGTAGCCGGTCTCGGTTTTGGACAGCTTCTTGCGGACGTCCTCTTCGTCGGCGCCGAGGACGTCGACAAGCCCGCGCACAACGAGCTCGAGCTGGGCGTCGTCCTTCACCTGCGACGGGTTGACGTAGATAAGCCACGCGGAAGCGCTTTTTGCGAGCACCTTCATGTTGGAATCGTAAATCGTCCCGCGCTCGGCGGCAACCTGGGTGTCCGACAGCTGGTTGCGCTCCGCCTTCAGGCGGTATTCGTCGCCCTTCACAAGGGAAGCGTAGGCAAGCGCGCCGACACAGTATACAAACGCAAGCGCCAATATGGCCATGGCGAACATGGCGCGCTGCGCGGTCTGTTTTGAGGGTCTCGACTGCATGGACGCGCTCCTTCCTTTAAAAAAATGACCAAACGAGAGTCAAGGCAGCCTTGCGCCTTAACCCTCGTTTTTATACCTATTTTATTTCGATTTCAGATATGCCAAAACCCGGTCGACGACCGACGGCTCCTCCTGCGGCGAAACGCTCTTGTCGCCGGAGACGACGACCGCGTCCTCGCCGGACAGGTCAATGTGCTCTATCTGGTAGCCCTCCGCCTTCGTCATCCCGAGCACGTCGCGCGCATACGCCTCGACGCGCTCTAAGGAAAAGTCGGCGTCCAGCTTCATGTTGAGGCGCGTGTTTTCGTCCTGCGCCTCCTGCAGCAGCACGGCGGCGGCGTCGACCTCGCGGGAAAGCTCGTCCGCCCGCAGCCTGCCGTACAAAAGCACCGCGAACAAAGACAGCAAAAACACCGCAATCGACAAAATTTTCAGCGCCTGCCTGCCGCCCGCCTGCATTTCCCGCCGGGCTTCGGCAACCGTCTTTTTTTTGCGCTCAACCAGCCGCATGGGCGGCTGCTGCGGGGAAGAAGCGGGCTTCGGCGCAAGCTTTCTGGCCGCATTTTGTTCAAACGCCTGTGCGGGCGGTTCAAAGCGGGCGAAATCAATCTCGGAATACCGTGCGTTTCTCGCCATATCCGCTTTCCTCCTTGTTTTTTCGTCAGTCGTCCGTCTGCCGGTCCCGCAATTTTTCTATCGCGCGCAGCTTGGCGCTGCGGGCGCGCGGGTTTTCCTGAAGCTCGGCCGGCGCGGCCGCCGTCCCGCGGCAGGTTACTTTGCCGCGCGGCTTTTTTCCGCAGACGCAGACGGGGAATTCCTTCGGGCAGGTGCACCCTTCCGTAAATTTTGCAAATTGCCGTTTTACAAGGCGGTCCTCCAGCGAATGGAACGTAATAACCGCCAGCACGCCGCCTGTCTTAAGAGACGCAAACATCGCGTCCAGCGCGCCCTCGAGCATTGCAAGCTCGCCGTTGACCTCAATGCGTATTGCCTGAAAGGTGCGCCGCGCCGGGTGCGCGTCGCGCATGGCCTTGCCGGGCAGCGCGCTTTTTATGGTATCGACCAGCATAAAAGTCGTTAAAATCGGCTGTTTTTCCCGGTCGCGTACAATCGCGCGCGCAATGGCCGGGGCGTATTTTTCTTCGCCGTACTCCCACAGCAGCCTGCGCAAAGCCTCCTGCGAATAAGTGTTTACCACATCCGCGGCGGAAAGGCCGGTCTTGCTCATGCGCATATCCAGCGGCGCGTCGCGGTGGAAGGAAAAGCCGCGTTCGGCACAGTCAAGCTGGTGCGAGCTGACGCCGAGGTCGGCGAGGATGCCGTTTGCGCGTTCGCCCCGCAGAATCTCCGCCACATGGTCAAAGGTGTCGTGCACGATGCGCACGCGCCCGTCGCCGGAAAAGCGCGCCTGCAAGGCGGCAATGGCGTCCGGGTCGCGGTCAACCGCCACAAGGCGCCCCTTATCCCCGAGCCGGGAGAGAATGGCCGCGGAATGGCCGCCGCCGCCCGCCGTGCAGTCGCAGTACAGGCCGCCGGGGTGAATGTGAAGCGCTTCAATCGTCTCCGCAAGGAGAACCGGTCGATGTGAAAACTCCATAGCCGTCCGCGCCCGTTAAAAGCGGATGTCCGAATACGTGTCGGCGGACGCAGCCAGGCGCGCGAGCTCCTCGTCGCGCGTGGCGGTATCCCAAATTTCAAGGCGTTCGCCGGTGCCCGCAATGGTCACGGATTTTTTCAAGCCGATGCGCCGGCAGAAGTCGGCGCGGATGGTGATGCGTCCCTGCTTGTCCGTTTCCGCCGTGACGGCGTTGCCGAAAATCAGACGCTCATAGCCGCGGTCGTTTTTCGCGAGCACCTCGCGCGCAACCTCTTCCCAGCGTTCCTCGCTGTAGATGTACAGGCATTTTTCCCGCGGGGGCAGGAACAAAATAAAGCTGTCGCCCACCTGCTCGCGTATCTTAACCGGGATGAACAGACGGTTTTTCGCGTCCAGCGTATATTCGGCGTTGCCCTGAAACATCATACCGGCTGTTTCCCTCCCTTTCGGCTTGTTGGGCGTTTGAATTCCCTCTGATTACCTATTGACTGTTTTCCAGTCCCTTTTAGTACCACCATTATACCCAATTCCCCGTCGGTTTGCAACCCCCTGCAAGAAAATATTCAACAAAGTTTTTTGTATGGATTTGACTATATTCCACAAAGAACCGGCAAATTCTCCCATGTTTCGCAGGCAAAACCGCCGTTTTCCCGCTCCTGTATGCGCACAGGACGGCGTGTGGCACTTTTTCCCACACAGGGCGGGCGACCGCGCCGCGGATATTCCGAAGCGCGCGGAGAAAACTACCGGGAAAAGGGGGATTTTCTGTGCAGACCTTGTTTTTCGGCGGCGACGTGGTCACGATGGAACCAGAGGCAACTGCGCCGGCGCAGGCGCTGCTTACGGAAAACGGCGTGGTGCGCGCCGTCGGCCGCCCGGACGACCTTTTGCGGCAGGCGGCCGGCGGTGTGCGGCGCGTGGATTTGCGGGGCGCGGCGCTGCTGCCCGCCTTCATCGACGCGCACAGCCATTTTACGCAGGTCGCCTATTCGTTTTTACAGGTTTCCCTTTCCGGCGTGCGCAGCGTGCGGGAGATGGAGACGCGTCTTGCCGCCTTTATTCGCGGCCGGGGGCTCTCGCCCGGCGCGTGGGTCACGGCGTGGGATTTTGACCCGACGGACATGGAAAACGGGCAGCCGCCGGACAAAGCGGCGCTGGACGCGCTGTGCCCGGGGTATTTGCTGCTTATCCGCCACAAGTCCGGGCACATGGGCTGGTGCAACGGTGCGGCGCTGCAGGCGCTCGGCATTACGGCGCAGACCGCCGTGCCCGCCGGCGGCAGGATTGGCGTGCGCGACGGGCAGCTCACGGGCTATTTAGAGGAAAATGCGTTTTTCGAGGCGCTCCGGGCCACGCCCGCCCCGGACAAGCAGGCGCTTCTCGGCGCGTACCGAAGCGCGCAGGCGCTGTATGCGTCGCACGGCATTGCCACCGTACAGGAGGGTATGTGTACAAAGGAGATGCTGCCCGCCTACCGCCTGCTTTTGGCGGAGGATTTGCTGCGGCTCGATTTGGTTGTCTTTACAGACCCGGCCTGCTTTGCGGAAGTCCAAGCGCTGTTAAAAAGCAGCGGGCGGCGGCGGTGCCGTCTGGGCGGCGTCAAGATTTTCCTGGACGGTTCGCCGCAGGGGCGCACGGCGTGGATGCGCGAGCCGTACCTGGGCAGAGACCCCGGCTACTGCGGCTACGGTGTGATGACGGACGAGGCGGTCTGCGACGCCTTTCGCTTTGCCGCCGAAGAGAAGGTGCAGCTTTTGGCGCACAGCAACGGCGACGCGGCGTGCGAGCAGTTTTTGCGCTGCCTTGCCAAGGCAGAAGCGCAGTATCCCGTTTTGAAAAATCTGCGTCCCGTTCTCATTCACGCGCAGTTTTTGCAGCCCGAGCAGGCAAAACGCGCCGTCGCGCTCGGCGCGGCCGCATCGTTTTTTGTCGCGCACGTGTACCATTGGGGCGACGTGCACCTGCAAAATTTCGGACCCGCGCGCGCCGAAAATATAAGTCCCGCCGCCGAAGCTATACGCGCCGGGCTTCGCTTTACGTTCCACCAGGACGCGCCCGTTATCGCGCCCGATATGCCCGAAACGCTGTGGTGCGCGGTCTGCCGGCAGACGAAGGCCGGCCGGACGCTCGGCAAACGGCAGGCGGTCTCCGCACAAGAGGCGCTTGCCGCCGTCACGCGCACGGCGGCCTGGCAGTACGGCGAGGAAGCAAAAAAAGGCACGCTCGCCCCGGGCAAGCGCGCGGATTTTGTCGTTTTGGACCGCAGCCCGCTTTGCGTGCCGCCCGAAGAGCTGCGCGCCCTGCGGGTGCTTGCAACCTATAAGGACGGAGAGCAGGTCTTTCCGAACGCCGCCGGCACATAAGCAAAGCTTTGGTTCGTTGGCGCCGGCCGCGAGCTGAATTGCAAGATATCGTATAAGACTTGCAGAGATATGCGTTCTATTTACAAGCATTTTCATGTGTTCATCTCGCATATTTTTACAATTTTTCCTGCCTTTTTGGATAAATCGCTCGTATTTATGCGCTGTTTCGTGAAAATTAACAAATTTTACTTGATTCTTGCCGCAAGGAATGGAAAAAGCAATATTGACAATATGCAAGTCTCATGATACCATATTGCAAAACAGAGGGCAACGACGTCCAATTTCACGTCGCTGCCCTCTGTTTTCATTTTGGAGGAGTGATGCATATGGAATTCAGTCTTATCGACACCCTGTGGGTATTCCTCGCGGCAATCCTGGTATTCTTTATGAACCTTGGGTTTGCTTCGGTGGAAGCAGGCTTTGCACGCGCAAAAAACACGGTAAACATTCTTTCCAAGAATTTCATCGTGTTTGCCGTCTCGTCGCTCGGCTTTCTGCTTTTAGGCTGGGGGCTGATGTTCGGCGGCGACAATCCGTTCGTCGGAACCGAGCATTTGTTTATTTTAGGCGGCGACAATCTCAGCTTTTATGACGACACGCTGACTTCCAGTGTACCGTTCTGGGGCAAGGTCTTTTTCCAGCTTGTATTCTGCGGCACGGCGGCGACCATTGTTTCCGGCGCGGTCGCCGAACGAATCAAGTACGTTTCGTTTATTCTTTTTTCCTTTGTACTCACGCTGGTCATTTACCCCATCGTCGGGCACTGGGTATGGGGCGGCGGTTGGCTTGCCGACCTCGGCTTTATGGATTTTGCAGGCGACACGGTCGTCCACTCCGTCGGCGGCTGGGCGGCGCTTGCGGGCGCAATGATTTTGGGACCGCGCATCGGGAAATATGGCAGCGACGGCAAGCCGCGCGCCATTCCCGGACACAGCATGTCGCTGGCGGTCATTGGCCTTTTTGTCCTGTGGCTCGGCTGGTTCGGCTTTAACCCCGGTTCAACCATGAGCTTCCAGAATCCTTCGGATATTGTCCATATTCTGATGACCACCAACACTTCCGCCATTGTCGCGGTTCTGACTTCCACCGTTGCCTCCTGGGTTCTCATTGGCAAGCCCGACCTCGGCATGACAATCAACGGATGCCTGGCAGGCCTTGTCGCCGTAACGGGCGGCTGCGCGTACGTGAGCGTGGGCGCTTCCATGCTCATCGGCGCAATTGCGGGTGTGCTGGTTGTGTTGTTCGTCAGATTCTTTGACCGCATCAAGATTGACGACCCGGTGGGGGCTACTTCCGTTCATCTCGGCTGCGGCGTATTCGGTACGATTTGCGTAGGTCTTTTCGCCAAAGAAGGCGTTACCTCGCTTTCCACCGCAAACGGTCTGTTCTATGGCGGTGGGTTCCGTCTTTTGGGTGTGGAATTGCTCGGCATTCTTGCGGTCGGCGCCTTTACCTTCGCAGCTTCCGCGCTCGTGTGGCTGGCGCTCAAAAAGACCTGCGGCATTCGGGTTTCGCCTGCTGAGGAAACGGAAGGTCTCGACATCGGCGAGCACGGCAATATGGCATACCCCGACTTTGCACCGGCCGCTGCCATGGACGCGCCCGCAGTGGCTAACGCTGTCCCCGCGGCAGAAGCGGCGCCTGCTGCCGCACCCGCTCCGGCAAAAGAAGCCGTGCCCGTTGTCCATGCCCCGCGTGCAGCCGGCGGCGTGAAGATGACCAAGGTCACAATTATCACCAACCAGTCGCGTTTTGCTGAATTGCAGGATGCGCTGGAAAAGCTCGGCGTAACGGGCATCACCATTACCAATGTGTTCGGCCACGGTATGCAGAAAGGTCACCGGGCCTATTTCCGCGGCGCGCCTGTGGAAACACGGCTGCTGCCCAAGATTAAAATCGACGTGGTAATCTCTAAAATTCCTACCGACGTATTGGTAGACACCGTACAGAAAGTCCTGTATACGGGCAACATCGGCGACGGTAAAATCTTCGTCTACGATGTGGAGGACGTCATCAAGGTCAGCACCAACGAGCACGGCTACGACGCGCTGCAGGACGTAAAATAAAGAAACCCACAACAAAGCCGACGCGAAACTGCGTCGGCTTTGTTTTTTGATTTTATCCGAATCGTTTTGTCCGTACAAACGGCTCGCGCACCCGGGGGTCTAAAAGCGCGCCGTATGCCGGCACACGGCGGTAGGCGTTGCCCATGACCTCCTTTTCCCGATACGCGCGAAGCGCGGCAAGGTCTATGCGCGCCACATAAATCCCCTCTTGTTCCGGCGCTTCCAAAATGCACATATCCCGCGAGGCCGGCTCGTCGGGGAGCCACGCCACGCCGTCGAACACCGTTGAATGCCCGTTGCAGTCGGGCTGCCCCGCCGGGTAATTGCAGGTCGCGACGGCAAGCATATTTTCGTACGCGCGGGTGCGCAGCGCCGAAAGACGATTTATCTCCATCGGGCAGGCGTTCGGCGCCAGAATCACCTCCGCCCCGCCGAGCATCAGAAGCCTTGCACTCTCGGGGAACTCACGGTCAAAGCAAATCATCGCCCCGAGTTTCACCGTACCGCCCGCCGTTTCCAAGCCGACGACCGAAAACCCGTCCCCCGGCGCGAGCACACGCTCGAGGTCGAACGCGCAGGTGTGCACCTTGGCGTAGCGCAGCACCTCGCGGCCCGTGCGGTCAAACAAACATACCGTGTTGCGCGGGGCGGGGTCAAAGGCTTCTAAAAACGTGACCGCTATTGCCATTTGCAGCTCACGCGCCGCCTCGGAAAACGCGCGGACAAAGCCGCTGTCCGCCGGAATGGCCGCTGCGCGTAAGGCGGCCGCGTCCTGCGGGATAGAATAGCCCGTATTCCACATTTCGGGAAACAGCGCAATGTCCGCGCCCAGCGCCTTTGCCTTTTCGCAGGCCGCAAGCCCCTTTTGCAGGTTTTCCTTTTGTGTATGCATCGGCAAAAGCTGCAAAAGCGCAATCCGCAATTCGTCCATACGAACGCCTCCTTTTCCCTTTGAGCATACCACATTTCCCGCGGTTTCGCAACGCCGCGCTGCACTGTGCCGAATTCCCCTTTTTCCTGTGAAAGTTCCCCCTCTTTTTCTCTTGTATTCCAAAATGCGCCATGCTACAATGAGGCTGAGAGGAGGCGCTCTATGAACGAGGAAAAATTCAGCGGCAAGGCGCAGCTTTATAAGGCCTACCGCCCCGCCTACCCCGACGCGGCGCTGGACTTTTTATACGGTGAACTCGGATTTTCATCCGACAGCGCCGTCGCCGACATCGGCGCGGGCACGGGCATTTTGACCGCGCTGCTGCTTTCGCGCGGCGTGCGGAAAATGTACGCCGTCGAGCCGAACGCGGATATGCGGCAAGCGATGGAGGCCGCGCTCGCACACGACCCGCGTTTTACCGCCGTGGACGCTTCCGCCGAAAATACGGGGCTGCCCGCCGGGAGCGTCGATTTCGTCACGGCGGCGCAGGCGTTCCACTGGTTCGACCGCGCGCGGTTTCGGGCGGAATGCCGCCGCATCTTAAAGCCCGGAGGACAAGTCCTCCTGCTTTACAACAACCGCGTCGAAAGTCCGATTGTTTCGGAAAACGCCGCAGTCAACCGCACCTATTGCCCCGATTTCAAGGGCTTTTCGGGCGGACAGACGCAGACGCCGGAGGCCTTCGCCGACTTTTTTAAGGACGGTACGGCGGCGCACCGGCAGTTCCAAAACCCGTTTTTCCTCGACGAAAAGGGCTTCGTCGGGCGCAGTCTTTCCTCCTCCTACGCGCCGAAGCCGGGCGACAAAGCGTATGACGCTTACGTCGCGGCGCTGCGGGCGCTTTTCCGAAAATATGCGGAAAACGGGCGCGTCTTTATGCCCTATGAAACGCACGTCTACTACGGGGAGGTATAACGATATGGAAAACCTGTGCACGCATCCGAATCCGCAATTCGCGCGCACGACCTATCAGGACTTGAACGGCGAATGGGAGTTCGGCTTCCAAAAAGCGCGGCGCGGCTTTCGGTTCTCAAAAGATTTTTCGCGCGCCGAAAAGCTCTGCGCAGCCGCTTCGTATCCTTACAAAATCCGGGTCCCCTTCTGCGTGGAAAGTACGCTTTCCGGCATCGGCTATACGGATTTCATCCACCTCGCGTGGTATCGGAAATTCGTCCAAATGCAAAAGGGCGACGGGCGGGTGTTTTTGCACGTCGGCGCGGCGGATTACCTGACCACCGTGCTCGTAAACGGCAAGCCTGCAGGCCGGCACACGGGCGGCTACACGTCGTTCGCCTTGGAGATTACCAAGCTCGTGCACGACGGCGAAAACGAAATTTTCATTCTCTGTGAGGACGACACCAGAAGCGGCCTTGTCCCCTCCGGCAAGCAGAGCGCGCGCAAAAAAAGCTACGGGTGCAGCTACACACGAACAACAGGCATTTGGCAGGACGTGTATCTCGAATATACGCCGCAAAGCTACATCCAAAGCATCCGCCTTTATCCCGACCCCGCCGCGGGGTGCGTAACCGTGCACGCCGCGCTTTGCGGCAAGGGCGGTTTGCGCTGCGAGGCGTTTTATAAGGGCAGTCCCGTCGGCTTGCAGGAAGTCCAAAACGCCTGCGGGGAAGCGGTCGTGCAAATCCCGCTTGCCGAAACGCATTTGTGGGAGGCCGGGCACGGCCGGCTTTACGACCTGAAGCTGACGTTTTGCGGCGACACGGTTGAGAGCTATTTCGGGCTGCGCACGGTGCGGCTTTGCGGGATGCGCTTCCTCCTCAATGAAAAGCCGGTGTTCCAGCGGCTCGTGCTCGACCAGGGGTACTACCGCGACGGCATTTACACCGCGCCCGACGACGCGGCGCGGATACGCGACATCGAGCTTGCGCAGTCCGCGGGCTTCAACGGCGCGCGGCTGCACCAAAAGGTTTTTGACCCGCGGTTCCTCTATTTCTGCGACAAGCGCGGGTATCTTGTCTGGGGCGAATTCGGCAGCTGGGGCCTGGACACCTCCGATGCGGCGGCGCTCGAGGTCTTTTTGCCGCAATGGCTCGAAGCGCTCGCACGCGACTGCAACCATCCGAGCATCGTGGGCTGGTGCCCGTTCAACGAAACGTGGGACACGCACGGCAGAAAGCAGCGCGACGGGCTGCTTACGGCGGTTTACGACGCGACCAAGGCGTTCGACCCCACCCGCCCGTGCATTGATACCAGCGGCAATTTCCACGTCAAGACCGATATTTACGACGTCCACGACTACCGCTATGACCCGGCGGAATTCAAGGCCTCCTTTGACCGGCTCGAGACAGACGGCGAGCTGTATGAGCACGTGCTGCAAGACCACCCCGGCCGGCAGCGCTACAACGGCGAGCCGACCTTCGTCAGCGAATACGGCGGCATCAAATGGGCGGCGGACGCGCAGTACAAGTCGTGGGGCTACGGCGAGGACGTGCACAACGAGACCGATTTTGCCGCACGCTATGCGGGGCTGACGGCGGCGCTGACCGGCAACCGCAAAATGTTCGGCTTTTGCTACACCCAGCTTTACGACGTGGAGCAGGAGCAAAACGGACTTTTCACCTACGACCGCAAGCCGAAATTTGCAGACGCGACCTACCGGGAAATCAAGGCTGCAAACGAAGCGCCGGCGGCGATGGAAGCAGACGAAGAAGGAGGCGCACAATGAAGCGTATATTTTGCGGTTTTCTTGCCTGCCTGTCGGCGCTGCTGTGCCTTGCAAGCTGCGGGGCGCAGACGCAGCCGCTTGCGGACTATGCAAATGAAAACCCGAAGCCGCTGTCGCTTTTGCAGGTGCACGACGGCGCGCTCGTAAACGAAGCGGGCGAAACGGTCATTCTCAACGGCGTGAACCTCGGCAACTGGATGCTCATGGAAACCTGGATGAGCTTCGTCCCCGAATACACAGAGGACTGGGGCTATTACGACACGCTCGACGTCCTGAACGAGCGGTTCGGCGCGGAACAAACCGCCGCGCTGGTGGAAGCGTATGAGGAAAATTTCATTACGGAAGCGGATATTGCGCAAATTGAAAGACTCGGCTTCAACTGCGTGCGCGTGCCCTTCTGGTACCGGAATTTCATGCGGGAGGACGGCGCGTTTTTGACGGAAAACCCGGACGATAACCCCGGTTTCCGGCGGCTGGACTGGCTTGTGGACACCTGCGAGCGGCACGGCATTTACGTCATTTTGGATTTGCACGGCGCGCCGGGCGGGCAAAGCATGAACCATTGCACCGGCAAGGCGGGCCGCAACGAGCTGTACGAAAACGAGGCGCGTATGCAGCAGACCGTCGCGCTGTGGGAGACGATTGCCGCGCGGTACAGGGACAGCAAGGCCGTCGCCGCCTACGACCTGTTAAACGAGCCGCAGAACAACGGCGGCTATACCGGCGACTATGCCTGGGCGGCGGAAAGCGAGGAGGCCGTCCGCCGGACAAACGAGGCCTATGACACGCTCTACCGCGCGGTGCGCGCCGTGGACCCCGACCACGTCATTTCGTTTGAGGGCGTGTGGTCCACGACCGTTTTGCCCGACCCCCGGGAAAAGGGCTACGAAAACCTGCTTTACCAGCTGCACCTCTATGACGATACGCGCGGCATGGTCCGCTACCGCGTCAACGAGCTCAAGGACGCGCGCAAAAACCTTGGCGTCGCGGTGCTGGTCGGCGAATACAACAACCACGAAAAAGAGGCGTACGCCCAGCGCAAATATCGAAGCGCCGACATCAACCGCGTCAAATGGACCTACAAGACCTTTAACGCGGGCGAGCAATGGGGCATTTTCAACAAGGACGTCGAACGCATCGACATCCGCACCGTTTCCTACGAAGCGCTGCTGGACTTTTTTGAAAACGAGCTTGCGACAGACACCTTTGCGTTCAACGCCGAGGAGACCGCGCGCATAACAAACTAAACCGCAAGCAAAAGCCGCGGGGCTGTGCCAACGCACAGCCCCGCGGTTGTTTTTCGGGTCGGGCTCAGATGTTAAAATACGCCACGGCGTTGCGGAACATACCGTTGTCCTTGTTGCCGTCCACGTTTTTATAAACGTTGTCGGAAACGCGCTCGGAGTGTCCCATTTTGCCGAAAACGCGGCCGTCGGGCGAGGTAATCCCCTCCACCGCCAAAACAGAGCCGTTCGGGTTGCAGCGGATGTCCATCGTGGGCTTCCCCTGCCCGTCTACATACTGCGTGGCAATCTGGCCGTTTACGATAAGCTCCTCCAAAAGCGCCGGCGGGCAGACGAACCGCCCCTCGCCGTGCGAAATCGGCACGGTGTGCAAATCGCCGACCGCGCTGCCCGAAAGCCACGGAGACAGGTTCGACGCCACGCGCGTCGTCACAAGCCGCGACTGGTGCCGGCCGATGGTGTTGAAGGTCAGCGTCGGGGTGTCGGCGCACGGCTCCACAATATCGCCGTAAGGCACAAGCCCCAGCTTAATCAGCGCCTGGAAGCCGTTGCAGATGCCGCCCATCAGGCCGTCGCGCTCCTGTAAGAGCGCCCGCACCGCTTCGGTGACGCGCGGGTTGCGGAAAAAGGCCGTAATAAATTTGCCGCTGCCGTCCGGCTCGTCGCCGCCCGAGAAGCCGCCCGGGATAAAGACAATCTGCGCGCTGCGCATCGCCTCGGCAAAGGCTGCGGCGCTGTCGGCAATGGCCTTGGCCGACAGGTTGCGGACAACCATAATCTGCGGTTCGGCGCCGGCGCGCTCCAGCGCGCGGGCGGTGTCGTATTCGCAGTTCGTGCCGGGGAACACGGGAATGAGCACCTTCGGCTTCGCCGCGCCCACCTTCGGCGCGACGCGGGTCTTTGCCGTATAGGAAATTTCGCGGACCGGCTTGTCCGGCGTCGGGATGTTGCAGGCAAAGACGGGCTCGAGCTTGCCCTCGTACACGTCGCAGAGGGCTTGCAGGTCGACCGTTTCAATGCCAATCTTCAGCGCGTAGTCGTAGGTTGTCTCGCCAAGCTGCGTCAGGCCCTCAAGCGCCTCGGCCGCCTCCAGGATAAACGCGCCGTAGCGGTAGTCGTAAAGCGCGCTCTGGTCAAACAGCCGGTCCAGCTTAAAGCCAATCCGGTTGCCGAACGCCATTTTCATCAAGCCCTCGGCGATGCCGCCGTAGGTCGGCGTATAGCAGGACAGCACCTTTTTGTCGGCGATAAGCTGCGACACCGTCCGGAACACCGAAAGCAGACTTTCCGTGTCCAGCGTGCCGTCGGCGTTGCGGGCGGGCTCCAGGTAATAGACCTTGGAGCCGGGCAGCTTGAATTCCGGCGAAAGGACGTTGTCGGAATTGCAGACGGACACGGCGAAGGAGACGAGCGTCGGAGGCACGTCGATGTCCTCAAACGTGCCGCTCATGGAGTCCTTGCCGCCGATGGACCCGAGCCCGAGCTCGAGCTGCGCGGTCAGCGCGCCCAGCAGCGCGGCGGCGGGCTTGCCCCAGCGCGACGCGTCCTCGGTCATGCGCTCAAAATACTCCTGGAACGTCAGATAGCAGGTCGAAAGGTCCGCGCCCGAGGCGACCAGCTTCGCGACGGATTCCACGACCGCGTAATACGCGCCGAGGTACGGGTTCTTTTCCGTAATAAAGGGGTTAAAGCCCCACGCCATCATCGAGCAGGTCTTGGTCTCGCCGTGCAGCACGGGGAATTTGGCCGCCATCGCCTGCGCGGGGGTCAGCTGGTACCTGCCGCCGAAGGGCATAAGCACCGTATTCGCCCCGATGGTCGAGTCGAACCGTTCGGCAAGGCCGCGTTTCGAACAGACGTTCAAATCGCCCGCGAGCGCAAACAGCTTTTCCTCGTTCGTCTTGCCCGGCACCGCGCGCACAATCGGCGACGGCGCGCAGACGTGGACGCGGGTGTGCTTTTCGGCGCCGTTGGAATTCAAGAATTCGCGGGAAATATCCACAATCTTTTTGCCGTTCCACTCCATGGTCAGGCGCGGCTCGGCAACGACCTCGGCGACGACGGTCGCCTCCAGGTTTTCCCGGGCCGCAAGCGCCAGGAATTTTTCCGCGTCTTTTGCCTCCAGCACGACCGCCATGCGCTCCTGCGATTCGGAAATGGCAAGCTCGGTGCCGTCCAAGCCCTCGTACTTCTTCGGGACCTTATTCAAGTCGATATGCAGCCCGTCCGCCAGCTCCCCGATGGCGACCGAAACGCCGCCCGCGCCGAAATCGTTGCAGCGCTTGATAAGCTTCGTCGCCTCCGGGTCACGGAACAGCCGCTGCAGCTTGCGTTCCTCGGGTGCGTTGCCCTTTTGGACCTCCGCGCCGCAGTGCTCCAGCGAGGAGAGCTTGTGCGATTTCGACGACCCCGTGGCGCCGCCGCAGCCGTCGCGGCCCGTGCGGCCGCCCAGCAGCACAATCACGTCGCCGGGCTGCGGGGTCTCGCGCCGGACGTTTTTCGCCGGCACCGCGCCGACCACCGCGCCAATCTCCATGCGCTTGGCAACGTAGCCCTCATGGTAAAGCTCGTCGACCTGGCCGGTCGCAAGGCCAATCTGGTTGCCGTAGGAGCTGTAGCCCGCGGCCGCCGTGGTCACGAGCTTGCGCTGCGGCAATTTGCCGGTCATCGTGTCCTTGACGGGCTTGAGCGGGTCCGCCGCGCCCGTCACGCGCATGGCCTGGTACACATAGCCGCGCCCCGACAGCGGGTCGCGAATCGCGCCGCCGATGCAGGTCGCCGCGCCGCCGAAGGGCTCGATTTCGGTCGGGTGGTTGTGCGTTTCGTTCTTAAAGAGGAACAGCCAGTCCTCCTGCTCGCCGTCCACATCCACCTGTACTTTAACGGTGCACGCGTTAATCTCATCGGATTCGTCCAGATTTTTCAGCTGCCCCGTATGCTTTAAGTACCGCGCGCCGATGGTCGCAAGGTCCATCAGGTTCTGCGGCTTCGTGCGGCCGAGCGTCTTGCGAATGGCAACGTACCGGTCGTACGCCTTCTGCACGGCCGGGTCGTCAATCTCCACGCCGTCAATCGTCGTCAAAAACGTCGTGTGGCGGCAGTGGTCCGACCAGTAGGTGTCAATCATGCGGATTTCCGTAATCGTCGGGTCGCGGTGCTCCGAGCGGAAATAGCTCTGGCAGAACGCGATGTCGGCGTTGTCCATCGCCAGCGCGTATTTCTGCACAAAGTCGGCAAGCTCCTTTTCGGAAAGCGCGGTAAAGCCGGTCAGCGTTTCCACCTCGGTGGGGACGTTGTAGGGAATTTGCAGCGTGTCCATGCGGTCGAGCGAGGCTTCGCGGCTCTCCACGGGATTTATCACGTATTTTTTGATAGCGGCAAGCTCGACGGGCGAAACCTTGCCGAACAGCATATACACCTTCGCGGTGCGCACGGTCGGCTTGTCGCCCTGGGAAACAATCTGGATGCACTGCGCGCAGGAGTCGGCGCGCTGGTCGAACTGCCCGGGCAGGTATTCCACCGCAAACACCGTGCCGTCGGTCTGCGGCAGGTGGGCGTAGGTGTTGTCGAGCTGCGGCTCGGAAAATACGGTCTTTTCGCACGCCCGGAACAGCGCTTCGTCGATGTTTTCCACGTCGTAGCGGTTGAAAAGCCGCAGGTCGGTGACGGAATCAATCATCAGCAGCGTGCGGATATCGGAAAGCAGCGCCGCCGCTTCGTCGGCAAACTGCTTTTTCTTTTCCACATAGATTCGATATACCATTTGCTCCTCCTTATTTCCCGAGCGCCGCGAGCGCGCGCGCGCCGATGTCCCGGCGGTAAAACGCGCCGTCGAACGAGACCTCGCGCACGGCCGCATACGCTTTTTCGAGCGCCGCGGGCAGGTCTTCGCCCGTCGCCGTCACCCCGAGCACCCGGCCGCCGCTTGTGACAAGCTGCCCGTCCCGCAGCGTCGTGCCGGCGTGGTAGACGGTGACGTCCGCGCGCGACTCCGCATCCCCGAGGCTTATGGGAAGCCCCTTCGGGTACGCCTGCGGATACCCGCCGGAGGCGACGACCACGCAGGCCGCCGCGCCGCCCGCAAATTCCACGGGCACCTCGGCAAGCCGGCCGTCGTGGACGGCGCGCATGACGGTGAACAAATCGGTTTTCAAAAGCGGCAGGACGACCTGCGTTTCCGGGTCGCCGAACCGGCAGTTGTACTCAATGACGCGCGGCCCTTTTTTTGTAAGCATCAGCCCGAAATAGAGGCAGCCTTTGAAGGTGCGCCCCTCGGCGTTCATGGCGCGCACGGTGGGCAGGAAAATGGTCTCCATGCACTGCCGGGCGACGTCCGCCGTGTAATACGGGTTCGGCGCGACGGTTCCCATACCGCCGGTGTTCAGGCCCTTGTCGCCGTCGAGCGCGCGCTTGTGGTCCATGGAGGAGACCATCGGCACAATCGTACGGCCGTCGGTAAAGGAGAGCACCGAGACCTCGGGGCCCGTCAAAAATTCCTCGACGACCACGCGGTTGCCGCTGTCGCCGAACATTTTGTCCTCCATAATGGACTTGACGGCTTCTTCGGCCTGCGCCATCGTTTCCGCAATAATAACGCCCTTGCCGAGCGCGAGCCCGTCCGCCTTGATAACGGTCGGGAACTCGTTTTGCGCGCGGATGTACGCGAGCGCCGCCACCGAATCGGAAAAGACCTCGTAGCGCGCGGTCGGGATGCCGTATTTCTGCATCAGGTTCTTTGCGAACACCTTGCTGCCCTCGATGACGGCGGCGTCTTTGTTCGGCCCGAAGCAGGGAATCCCCTTTTCCTCCATCGCGTCGACGCAGCCGAGCGCAAGCGGGTCGTCCGGCGCAACCACGCAGAAATCAATCCCCTTTTCCACGGCAAAATCGACAAGCGCGGGAATGTCCGTCGCGCCTATGGCGACGCATTCCGCGTCCTTCGCAATGCCGCCGTTGCCGGGGCAGGCGTACAGTTTCGTAACCTCCGGGTTTTCCCGAAGCTTTTTGATGATGGCGTGCTCGCGGCCGCCGCCGCCGATGACCAGAATATTCATATGCGTACCCTCGTTTTCCCCTGCGGCTTAGTGGTGGAACAGGCGGATGCCCGTAAACGCCATGACAAGCCCGTGCCGGTTGCAGGCGTCAATCACAATATCGTCGCGAATCGAGCCGCCGGGCTGCACGATGTAGGAAACGCCGCTGCGGCGCGCGCGCTCGATGTTGTCGTCGAACGGGAAAAACGCGTCGGAGCCCAGGGAGACGTCCGCAAACTGCGCAAGCCACGCTTTTTTCTCTGCGGCGGTCAGCGGCTCGGGGCGGGTCTTGAAGGTCTTTTGCCACACGTCCGCGCCGATAACGTCCTCGTATTCGTCGGAAATGTATACGTCGATGGCGTTGTCGCGGTTCGGGCGGGAAACGTCGTCGAGGAAATCGAGCGCGAGCACCTTCGGGTGCTGACGCAGGTGCCAAACGTCCGCCTTGTTGCCCGCCAGGCGCGTGCAATGGATGCGCGACTGCTGCCCGGCGCCGACGCCGATGGTCTGGCCGTCCTTCGCATAGCAGACGGAGTTGGACTGCGTATATTTCAGCGCGATGAGCGCAATGATAAGGTCGCGCTTCGCGTCGGGCGGCAAATCCTTTTTCTCGGTTACGATGTTTGCCAGCGAGCGCTCGTCGATTTTCAAATCGTTGCGGCCCTGCTCAAACGTCACGCCGAACACGTCCTTGTGCTCCACGGGCGCGGGGACGTAATCCGGGTCAATCTGCACGACGTTGTAGCTGCCCTTTTTCTTCGATTTGAGAATCTCCAGTGCCTCTGGCTCGTAGCCGGGCGCGATAATGCCGTCGGACACCTCGCGCTTGATAAGCGTCGCCGTGGGGACGTCGCAGATGTCGGACAGCGCAATCCAGTCGCCGAACGACGACATCCGGTCCGCCCCGCGGGCACGCGCATAGGCCGCAGCAAGCGGGGAAAGCTCGAGGTCGTCGACCCAGTAAATTTTCTTGAGCGTGTCGGAAAGCGGCAGGCCGACCGCCGCCCCGGCGGGGCTGACGTGCTTAAAGGACGCCGCCGCCGGAAGACCCAGCGCCGCTTTGAGCTCGCGCACGAGCTGCCAGCTGTTGAAAGCGTCCAGGAAATTGATGTAGCCGGGCTTGCCGTTTAAGACCGTGATGGGCAGCTGCGCGCCGCCCTGCATGAATATTTTGGAAGGCTTCTGGTTCGGGTTGCAGCCGTATTTGAGTTCGAGTTCCGTCATACCGTTCGCTCCTTACTGGTTCTTATTGACAATGCGGTCCTCGGCCTTGCCGCTGGCAAGGTCAATGTAGCGCACAAACAGCGAAACCTTGTTGTCCGCGTTGAGCGCGTCCCACACCGCGTCTGTGAAGTCGTCGATGTCGTTTGCCGTCGCGATTTTTTCCGGCTCGCCTTCGAATGAGGGCAGCGGGTTCCCGTCGCCCATATAGGTGTGCAGGAAATGGCCTTCGCCGGCAAGCGGCCGGGTGTAGCTGAACGTGAAGCGGCGGACGCTGTCGGGATTGCCGTCCGCCGACTTGAGGATGGACAGCGCGTAGTTGCAGCGCCCCTCCTCCAGATGCACAATGCCGGAAATGCGCGGCGTGTAATTCGGCGCGTCGTCCTCATACTCGCGCGTGCGCAGCGCCTGCTCAAAGGTCTGCTGCTTGTCCATCAGCTCGTATATGGTATCGGTCTGGTCGCCGTTTGTGACGATGGTCTTGTTGCCGAGCACGCGCACGGGCGAATAGATAATCAGGTGCGGGTCGGTAAGCTTCGACTCGTCGAACGCCTTCGTGCGGATGCCGTCCGCCGTCGCTTCAAACACGCGGTTGCGGGAATTGACGCTGCGCCCCAAGATAAAATAGGCAATCACGGCGTGCCGCCCGTCGGGGCTCACGCCCAGCACAATCCCGCGCCCCGGGTATGCGTTTTCCCGCAGCAAAGCCGTCAAATCCAACGTTTTCATATGCATTACCTCCTGCATCCTGTTCCATTCCACAGGTCAGCCCTCTTGTATGTAGGTCCGACCGTTTTTTACCTGAATTTTGCCGTCGCAAAACAGCGCAACGGCCTTCGGCAGCAGCTTCCATTCGCACTGCTCCATAACGCGGCGCTGCAAAATTTCCGGCGTGTCGCCGTCTTGAACCGGCACGGCGCTTTGCAGAATAATCGGCCCGCCGTCGCAGACCTCCGTAACAAAATGCACCGTCGCGCCCGTCAGCTTGACGCCGCGCTCCAACACCGCTTCATGCACGCGCAGCCCGTAGTAGCCTTTCCCGCAAAACGACGGAATAAGCGCCGGGTGGACGTTCATCATGCAGTTCGGGAACGCGCGCACAACCTGCTCGTCCAAAATCGTCATGAAGCCGGCGTATACCACAAGGTCCGCCCGCTCCGCTTGGAGCGCCTCGACCATCGCGGCGGAATACGCGGCGATGTCCGGATACCGCTTGCGCTCCAGCACGCGCGTCGCGATGCCGTTTTGCCTTGCGCGCTCGAGCGCGTACGCGTCGGACCTGGACGAAATCACGCAGGTGATGCGCCCGTTCGGGATGTCGCCGCGGCGCTCCGCGTCGATAAGCGCCTGCAGGTTCGTCCCCCCGCCGGAGACAAGCACCACGATGTTCTTTCTGCTCATCGGATAATCACGCCCTCTTCGCTTTCCACGATTTCACCTATCGCGTAAGCGGCCTCGCCGTTGTCGCGCAGCACGCGCAGCGCTTCGTCCGCCTGCTCGGCGGCGACGACCACGCTCATGCCGACGCCCATGTTGTAGGTGTTGAACATATCGCGTTCGGGAATGCCGCCGGTCTTTTGCAGCAGCTCGAAAATGGGCGGGATGCGAAGCGCCTTGCGGTCGACTGAGGCGCTCAGGCCCTTCGGCAGCGAGCGCGGGATGTTTTCATAAAAGCCGCCGCCCGTAATGTGCGAAACCGCCTTTACGGAAACGGCCTTTGCAAGCGCCAGCAGCGGCTTGACGTAAATGCGCGTCGGGGTCAGCAGGCATTCGCCGATGGTTTCGCCCAGCTCGTCCGAATACACCGTCAAATCCGCGTTTTCCACGTCAAAGACCTTGCGCACCAGCGAAAAGCCGTTGGAATGGACGCCCGACGACGGCAGCGCAAGCACCGCGTCGCCCGCGCGGACCGTCTTGCTGTCAAACATACAGCTGCGGTCGACAAGGCCCACGGTAAAGCCCGCCAGGTCGTAGTCGTCCTCGGGCATCATGCCCGGGTGCTCGGCGGTCTCGCCGCCGATGAGCGCGGCGCCCGCCTGCACGCAGCCCTCCGCCACGCCGGAGACTATCGCGGCAATCTTTTCCGGGTCGTTTTTGCCGCAGGCGATGTAATCCAGGAAAAACAGCGGCTGCGCGCCGCAGCAAATGACGTCGTTGACGCACATGGCGACGCAGTCGATGCCAATCGTGTCGTGCTTGTCCAGCAGCATGGCAATCTTCAGCTTCGTCCCGACGCCGTCGGTCCCGCTGACGAGCACCGGCTCGCGCATACCGGCAAAGTCCGGCACAAACAGGCCGCCGAAGCCGCCGATGTCCGACGCCGCGCCCGGCGTTACGGTGCGCGCGATGTGCTGCTTCATCAGCTCCACAGCCTTGTACCCGGCGGTGATGTCAACGCCGGCCGCCTTGTAGCTTTCCGAAAAACTCTTGCTCATGGTCGTTCGCCTCCCGCGTGTTTCGCGTTCTTCAAAATGGTTTCGCAATAAAAGCGGAAAAGCCCCGTGAATCCAAAGGATGCGGAGCTTTGTCTGCAATGGCTTCCGGTCAGGCGAGCCCTAAGCGCCGGAAGACTTCGTTGTACGCTTCCTCCACGTTGCCCATATCACGGCGGAAGCGGTCCTTGTCAAGCTTCTCGTTGGTTTCAACGTCCCACAGCCGGCAGGTGTCGGGCGAAATCTCATCGGCCAGGATGATGGTGCCGTCCGCCGTTTTGCCGAACTCAATCTTGAAGTCGATAAGCTTCATGCCGGCGTGCAGGAAATAGCCCTTTAAAAACTCGTTGACCTTTCTCGTGTAAGTCTTGATGGTGTCAATGTCCTCCTGCGTCGCAAGGCCGAGCGCCAGCGCGTAGTCGTCGTTGATAAACGGGTCGCCGAGGTCGTCGTTCTTATAGCTGAATTCGAGAATCGGGCACAGAAGCTGCGTCCCCTCGGGCACGCCCATGCGCTTCGAGAAGCTGCCGGCCGCCACGTTGCGCACGATGACCTCCAGCGGCACGATGGAAACCTTTTTGACCAGCGTTTCCCGGTCGGAAAGCTCCTTGACAAGGTGCGTGGGCACCCCGACCTTTTCGAGCTCTGCGAACACGTGGTTCGTCATGCGGTTGTTGACGACGCCCTTGCCCATGATGGTGCCCTTTTTCTCGCCGTTGAAGGCGGTGGCGTCATCCTTATAATCTACAATCAGCAGCTCCGGGTCGTCGGTCTTAAAGACCTTCTTCGCCTTGCCTTCGTACAGTTGTTCCAGTTTTTCCATAGGTACAACGCTCCTTTATCGTCTGCAAATTTTGTCAGTTTTCAAACTGGGCGCAAATCCGCGCATCCTTGGCGCGGACCTCGTCCGCCATGGTCCGGCGCATTTCGTGCAGCTTTTCCGCCAGCGCCGCGTCCGACAGCGCCAGCATTTCCGCCGCCAGAATCGCCGCGTTCTTCGCCCCGCCCACCGCGACAGTCGCCACGGGGATGCCCGACGGCATCTGCACCGTCGCAAGCAGCGCGTCGAGCCCCTCAAACGAGGATTTCCCGGGTACGCCGATAACGGGCAGCGTGGTGTTGGCGGCCAAAACGCCGCCGAGATGCGCCGCCATGCCGGCAATGGAAATCAGCACGCCGTAGCCGGCCTCTTGCGCCGCTTTTGCAAATGCGCACGCCTCGTCCGGCGTGCGGTGCGCCGACATCACGCGCACGGTGAAGGGAATCCCGAGCGCGCGAAGCTGCTCGGCCGCCTTTTCGGCAATGGGCAGGTCGCTGTCCGACCCCATAATCACAGCCACTTTTTTCATAGGTTCGCTCCCTTGCAAACGCCGGAGAAGGCCCCCGGTTTCTGTTCTGCCGCGCGCAAATGCACACGGCGTTTGGATACTGCTATTCTACTTTTTTTGACGCGGAAAATCAAGTGCCGCGCCGCCGCTTTTTGCGAATATCGGCGGGTTAGACAACTCGCCAAAAAATCCCCACACCGCTTTGTGGAATATGCCGACCCCTTATACCGGCTCCGGCGCTGCGGCGGGCGTTTTTGCGGGCGCGGCTTCGTCGGCCGGCAGGTGCGCGTCCAGCCAGCCGATAACGTCTTTGGTCACCTCGCCGCGGTCCAGCTCGTTCAAAAGCTCGTGCCGCGCCTCCGGGTACAGCTTCATCATCACGCCGGTGTGACCGGTCTTGCGAAGCGTTTTGTAAACCTCCGTTACGCCCTTGCCGTACTCCCCGACCGGGTCCTTGTCGCCGGCAATCAGCAGGATGGGCAGCGCGGAAGGGACGGTGTTGTACCAGACCTTGCCGGAAACCTCCTTCAAAAGGCCGAACAGCATTTTGAAGCCGTTGGCCGTGAAGCGGAAGCCGCAGAGCTTGTCGTGCATATACTTTTCGACCTCGCGCGCGTCGCGGGAAAGCCAGTCGAACGGCGTGTTTTTCGCCGTTTTGCGGTTGTACGTGCCGAACGCCACGGAATCGAGGAACTTCGAACGGCACATCTGCCCCTCGCTTTTGATGACGGTGTCGGCCAGCAGCATCCCGAGTCCGACCGCGGGATTGGCGCCGCTCGTACCGCAGAACACCGCGCCCGAGAGCATATGTCCGTATTTTGCGGCGTACTTGCGCGCAAGGAAGGAGCCCATGCTGTGCCCGAACAGGAAAAACGGTACGTTCGGATATTCCTGCCGCGCGATGTCGGAGAGCTGCTTCATGTCCTCTACAAGGCTGTCGGCGCCGTTTTCACCGAAAAAGCCGAGCTCCTCCTCGCTCGAAACGGACTGCCCGTGCCCCAGGTGGTCGTTGATATACACGGCGTAGCCGCGGCGGCAAAGCTCCAGCGCAAACTGCGCGTAGCGGTTGGAATATTCCGCCATGCCGTGCGCAATCTGCACCACGCCCTTGACCGCGCCGAAGTCGGCGGGCGCGGCGCTCTGGGCAAAAATGTCGCAAAGCCCGGAGGCGGACGGATACGTAAATTCGTTCGTTAAAAATTCCATGCGGTTTCATCCCTTCGGGCGGCTGCCGCAAAAGCCGCCGAAATCTCTCGAATACGGACACAGTATACCACAAAATCGGGAAAGTGCCTACGCTTTCGCGAAAGATTTAGATGGTTTCACGAAAACGCTTTGTAAAAATTGGTGGGTATGCCCAATTCCCCGCCCCTTTTGTCCCAAATCCGCCCGGCAAAAATTTTTTCAAAAAAAGCCTTGCACATCCCAAAAACCTGTGGTACAATAGCTAAGCAATCGCGGCGGACAGATTCGCCGTCACATATTTGGGGGCGTAGCTCAGCTGGGAGAGCAAGCCGACAGGTAAACTACCCCGAAACGCATTGAACAATTGAATATAAAAAGCATGCCGAAACGCAATAAAATCAACGGTATGCGAAGATATGGGGGCGTAGCTCAGCTGGGAGAGCGCCACACTGGCAGTGTGGAGGTCATCGGTTCGATCCCGACCGTCTCCACCATATTAAAAAAGACTGCAATTAAAGAATGCAGTCTTTTTTAATTTCAGATTTAATTTTTTTGAAAAAATTTTGCTGTCAATCAACATACCAATGCTCAGAAATTTTTGCATTCGAGCTATCGGTATTTGGAGAAGCTTCTTCAAATTTTGTTAAAGTTGGAAGATTAATTGCAGTACCAAAAACAAGAGCATGACCTGTTTGCAGATACGTTAATCTATCCAAAATACTTCTGT
>DVMW01000031.1 GCA_018714805.1 Candidatus Fimenecus excrementigallinarum | reverse complement strand
CAGGGAATTGTGGTTGACCGCAAGCAGCTGCACGGCAGAGGCGGCTTCGTTTTTCACCGCGTACACATCGACCGTGTCCCCGCGCCCGACCTGCTTGTACAGCGCGCCGTCGAGCCGGTGCAGCAGCTCGTAAACGCGGTAGGGGGCCTTGGGCACGCCGTGCTGGGTCAGCAGGCCGAAGCCGCCGTGGAACTCGCGCGCGTCCTGCCCGTTTTCTTCGACGATGTCGCAAAATGTCCAAAAGGAATACCCCTTGACAAGGTCCACGCCGTCGAGCACCGTTTTGGCGATGAACGACGCGCCGAACGGGCCGTCCGATTTGAGCCCCGCAAGGCTGCCCCATTCCGTATAGTACAGCGGCAGGCCGCGGGTCTCGGACACGGCGCGGCGGGTCATGTCGGTCAGCACCCCGCGCGGCACGTGCGCCCAAATCTGCGACTGAAAAACGCTGTACTGCGCCTTGAAATCCTCAAACGCCTTGCCGCCCTCCTTGGCGAGCGCCAGCACGTCGCGCACGCGGTCGGCGTCGTCGAGCGGCAGGGGGTTTGCGAAATTCGCGCTGTCCTCCACCCCGTAGCCGAGCACCACGTCGGTCGGGTAGTGGTGGGTGGTGACAAAATCGACCGGCGCGCCGCTTGCCATGCAGAAATCCAGAAATTCCGGAATCCAGGCGTTGTTGGAGGTCGCCGGACCCCCGACGCGCAGCCGGCTGTCGCAGGCCTTGACCGCTTCGGCGGTCGTCTTGTAGAGCTTGAAATATTCGTCCCGGTCCGCCGACCAGAAGCCGTACGGGGACCCGGGGCCGCCGAGGTTCGGCTCGTTCCAGACCTCAAAAAACCATTGGCGCACCTCGCCGCGGCCGTAGCGCTCCAGAAGATGCTCGACAAACGTCCGGATAAACGCGCCCCACGCCGCATAGTCGGCGGGCGGGGAGGTGTTGCCCTTATAGTGGAAAATCGTGCTCGTGCCGCTCGCGAGCGCCGAGGGCATAAAGCTCAGCTCCACAAACGGCTTCATCCCGATGGACAAAAGAAAATCGTAAATGCTGTCGATGTTGGAAAAGGAAAACTGCGGCCGGTCGGCGAACACCGGGCGGCGCACGACGCTCATGTCGTCGTCAAACAGCCCGTGGAAGCGCAGGTACCGGAAGCCCAGCTCCCGGTGGCAGCGCGTCAGCATTTCGCGGTAGTCCGCCCGCAGCGCCGTGGCGGCGTGGCAGCTGCCCACGCAGAATTCCCAGTAGCGGTCCAGCGGACACGTTTCGGCGTCGAGAGAAAGCGTAAAGTTCAGCATACCATCACCTGTATATGGATTCAAGTTCATAGGAAAGGTCGGCGACGACCGTTATAAGCGTATAGGAAAAGTCCGCCTGCACGCGCTCGCTGCCGGTCACGGTGACCGAGATGAGGCGCGTGTAGTCGTCGTTAAATTCGGCGACGAGCTTGCCGCCTGTGAGCGTGACGGTCGAGGTTTTCAGCTTGACGCTCCCGGGCGCGTCCGGCACGGCGTTTTTCACGCTGACGCCGAGCTCCTCGGCGCGCGCGGCGTCCAAAATGTTGACATAGCCGCCGGCCGTCTGCCCGGTGAAGTCCGTTTTTTCGCAGTCGCGCAGCGTGACGGTCAGCGTCGTGCCCGCGCCCTGCACGCTTTGCACGTCGGCCGACGTAAGCGCCGCGAGCGCCGCGCCGTTTTTGTCGTCGCGCTCAAAGGTTTCGCGGAAGGCGATTTCCGAGTCGACCGTCGTGTATTTCGGGTCGGAAAAATCAATCACCGGCTTGCTGCGAAGGCCTATCGTGCCGGACTTAAGCGACTGGCGCGTGCTTTGGCAGGCAAGGCCCCCGGCGGCCAGCGCGCGGTTGTAGGCGTCGAGCCACTCGGCCTGCGTAGAGGGGGCTTTTGCGGCTGCGGCGGGCGCTTGGGTCGGCGCTGCGGCCGGCGCAGTCGTCACGGCGGCGGGCGCAGTCGTCACGGCGGCGGGCGGCTCGGTCGGCGCGGGCGCTTGGGTTTTGCCGCAGGCGCACAGCGCGGCGCTCAAAAGCGTCAGCGCGGCGGCGGCACAGCATAGGCGTACGGACAGTTTCATATGGTCGTTCCCCTTTTTTGCGCCGGCAAAAATTTGTAGAAGCCTACAGCTTTTTGCCGGTCTCCCTGTGTTTTTTGGCAATTGTATCGTACCACAGGCGCGCGAAAAAGAAAATCGCCTATTTTTCGGAAAATTATCGGTATTTCTTTTCTTTTTGCAAAAAGTATGGTATCCTTTGGACAGACAAACCGTAAAAAGGAGGGGCGGCCATGGACCTGTTCCACACCTATGACCGGCTGACGGCGCTCGACGAGGTCGAGCAGATAGGCTTTGCGTATTACCAAAAGACCGGGCAGTACCTGCGCTACACGGCGCTGATGTACCTGGAATCGCGCGGCGACACGGCGGATTTTGCCGCGCTGGAAACGGACGAGGCAAAGGCCTTTGAGGCGCAGGTGCTCGGGCGGCTGCACACGGGGCTTGCCGACGTGCTGCCTGAGCAGCAGTTCATCCCCGCGGGGACGAACGCCGAGCTGCAGCACCTGCCGCGCTACCTCGACATCGCGCCGCACCGCCACGACTTTTTCGAGCTGGTCTGCGTGCTGCGCGGGCGCTGCCTGCACAAGGTCGAGCACGCCGCGGTCACCATGCAGCCCGGCGACGTGACCATCATCGCCCCGAACGTCCGCCACTACCTGCGCGCCGAGCCCGACTGCATGGCGCTGACCATCAAAATCCGCACCAGCACCTTCGACAACGCCTTTTCCGTCCTGATGCGCAGCGGCACCCTGCTTTCGGCGTTTTTTGCAAAGACCCTGTACGCGCGCCACTACCGCAGCACCCTGACCTTCCATTGCGGCGCGGACGCGTATCTGCCGGAGCTGCTGCTTTATATGTTCCACCAGCAGCTCGAAAAAAAGCGGCATTACAACTATGTTATCGAGGGGCTGCTGTCCGCGTTTTTCCCGTACCTTGTGCAGAATTTTGAGGACCGCATCGAGCTGTCCGCCGGGGACAACGCGCGCGACGGGCGGATGATTGCGGTGGAAAACTACCTGCGCCAGCACTACGCCGACGCGACGCTGCAAAGCACGGCCGAAACGCTGTACTTAAGCCCCGCCTATTTGAGCACGCTTATCAAGCGCCAGACGGGGCTGACCTTTTCGAGCATCCTGCGGCGCATCAAAATGGAGCAGGCCGCTGCGCTTCTCAAAAGCACGGATATGCGCGTCGAACAGGTCTGCGAGCACGTGGGCTACGCCGACCCCACGCAGTTTATCCGCACCTTCAAAACGTTTTACGGCACGACCCCGCTGCGCTATAAAAAGGAGGCGCAGCAGGGCCTGCGGCCTGCGGCAACGCCCCGGCAGTAGCTGTCGGGGCGAGCTGTCGGGGCGTTCTGCCGTTTTGCGGGCATACCGAAATCCGGCAGCCGAAAACGCCGCGGCGTAAAATAACGGCAAGAAAACCGCCCCGCTTTTGCGGGGCGATTTCGGTTTGGCGGAAAAGCGAGAAATTGGCACACCCCGCGTAGTGGCGGGCTGACATCTGATTTTGTCTCTCCCTCCGTCACGCGCTGCGCGCATGCCACCTCCCTCGTCAGAGGGAGGAAAGGGTTTTATCTGACTTTTGGTTTCGTCTGACTTTTGGTTTTACCCGCCTAATCCGGCATCCCACATCTAACATCTAACATCTAGAATCTAAAATCTAACATCCAGCATCTAGAATCTAGCATCTAACATCTAGAACGCCGGGACGGGGGTTCTGCGGGGTTATTGGGTTTTGGCTTTTTGCTTTTTGCGCTTTATTGCCGCGCGCTCCACCGCTTTGACAATTTCGACGAGCGGCACAATGGCGAACGCCAGCAGAATGGCGACGGCGTATTCAAAGAAGCTGATGTGCTCGAACTCGAACGCGTCGCGCAAAAACGGGATGTAGATGACCGCCGTGGTCGTCACGAGCGACGCGAGCGTGGACAGCGCGAGGTACTTGTTGTGGCTGCCGCGGAAGGTCAGCGCCACGGTGCTGCCGCGCTGCGAGCGCATATTGAGCGAATGGAAAATCTCGCACAGCGACATGGTGAGGAACGCCATCGTCATGCCGTCGGTGCTGTCCGTAATCGCCCAGTTGCCCTGTTCGATGAAGTGGCCGATGAAGTAGGCCGCCAGCGTCAGAAGCGAAATTAAGAAGCCCTGGTAGGCGACGTCGCCGCCCACGCCGCCGGCGAAAATGCCGTCGGAAGTCTTGCGCGGCGGGCGTTTCATGATGTCGCGCTCGCCCTTTTCCATGCTCAGCGCCAGCGCCGGGAACGAGTCGGTCACCAGGTTAATCCACAAAAGGTGGACGGGCTTCAGAATAGTGAAGCCCAGCAGGTTCGCAAAGAAAATGGACAGAACCTCGCTTAGGTTCGACGCGAGCAGGAACTGGATAGACTTGCGGATGTTGTCGTAAATGCGGCGTCCCTCGCCGACGGCGGAGACAATCGTCGCAAAGTTGTCGTCGGCCAGCACCATGTCCGCGACGTTTTTCGTCACGTCCGTACCCGTAATGCCCATGCCGACGCCGATGTCCGCGCTCTTGATGGAGGGCGCGTCGTTGACGCCGTCGCCGGTCATGGCCGTGACCATGCCGTTCGCGCGCCAGGCGTTGACAATGCGGACCTTGTGCTCGGGCTGGACGCGCGCATACACGGAATACTGCTTGACGCGCGTTTTGAATTCCTCATCGGAAATGTCGTTGAGCTCCGCGCCGGTAATCGCCTCGGACGCATCCCGGATAATGCCGAGCTCCTTGGCAATGGCGACGGCGGTGTCCTTATGGTCGCCGGTAATCATGATGGGCCGAATCCCGGCGCTGCGGCACTCCTCAATGGACGCCTTGACCTCCGGGCGGACCGGGTCAATCATGCCCGTAAGCCCCACGAACGCAAGCTCCTGCTACAGAGAAGCGGGGCTCTGGTCGTCGGGCAGCGCGTCATAGGTGCGCACGGCGGCGGCCAGCACGCGCAGCGCGCGGTCGGCAAAGCCCTTGTTGGCCTCCAGCACCGCCTCGCGGTCCGCGTCGGTCAGCGGGACGTAGGCGCCGTTTTTGAGTATTTTCGTGCAATGCCCCAGCACCACGTCGGGCGCGCCCTTGGTGCATTGCAGGATGCCGTCGGACGTTTTGTGCAGCGTGGACATCATCTTGCGCGACGAATCGAACGGCGCTTCGCCCACGCGCGGCGCATCTGCCAGCAGCTCATTTTTATTAAGCCCGAGTTTCAGCGCATACGCCACGAGCGCGGCTTCGGTCGGCTCGCCGACCAGGTTTCCCTCGCGGTCGATGCTGACGTCGGTGCACAGCGCCATGCACTTCGCCAAAAGCGCCTCGTCCTCGCCGTAATGCTCGACGACGGTCATTTTGTTCTGCGTTAAGGTGCCGGTTTTGTCCGAGCAGATAATCTGCGCACAGCCGAGCGTCTCGACGGCAGTCAGCTTGCGGATGATGGCGTTCTTTTTCGACATATGCGTCACGCCGATGGACAACACCACCGTCACAACGGCGGCAAGCCCCTCGGGTATGGCCGCGACGGCCAGGGACACGGCAATCATGAAGGTGTCGAGCAGGAACTCGAAGCCGAGCGCGCCGACGGTGAAATATTCCCGCACGACGCCGAACGCGAAGATGAACACGCAGATGCCCAGCACCACGTAGCTTAAAATCTTGGACAGCTGCGCGAGCTTCTGCTGCAGGGGCGTGCGCGATTCCTTCGCCGCGGACAGCGCGCCCGCAATCTTGCCCATTTCGGTATCCATACCCGTCGCCGTCACCACGGCGCGGCCGCGGCCGTACACGACCGACGAGCCCATGTACATCATGTTTTTGCGGTCGCCCAAGGGCACGTCCTTTTCGTCGCCCAGGCCCAGCGCCCCGACGAGCTTGTTGACCGGGACCGATTCGCCCGTGAGCGCGGCTTCCTCAATTTTCAGGCTCGCGCACTCAAAAATGCGCGCGTCCGCGGGGACGGCGTCGCCCGCCTCGAGCAGCACGACGTCGCCGACGACGAGGTCGGCGCTCGGGATTTGCCTGACTTCCCCGTCGCGCAGAACCTTGGAGGTCGCCGCCGCCATTTTTTGCAGCGCTTCAATCGCCTTTTCCGCCTTGCTCTCCTGGTACACGCCCAAAACCGCGTTGATGATGACCACGGCCAGGATGATAAGCACGTCCGTCGGGAATTCGTGCTCCATGGCCGACGTGATACCCGAGACCACCGCCGCGGCGAGGAGGATGATAATCATCGGGTCGGCGAACTGCTCGAGGAAGCGGCGAAGCAGGGATTTTTTCTTCCCTTCGGCGAGCTTGTTCGGGCCGTTTCGCGCAAGGCGTTCGCCCGCCTCTTTCGCGGACAGGCCCTGTTCGCTGCTGCCAACCGCCTCGAACACTTCCTGTGGGGTCTGCAAATAGGTCTGCATACTGTTACCTCCCGTAAAAGGATAAAACGAAAGACCTCCGGCCAACGCAAAACGCAAGCCGAAGGTCTCGCCACCTAAACCGATAGGCTCGCCGGCCAGCCGAAAACGGCAGGATGTTGACCGGCGAAAAGCCGGACGCCGAAAGACGCCCGAGCTTGCGGCTACTCCCCTTCTGAGGAACTTTACGTCTTGAGCATACCACGATAATTGACAGTTGTCAAGTATTTTTATTTTTCTTCCGCCGTCGGGCTTTGCGCGGTCTCCCGCAGCCGCACCGTCTGCTTTTCCGACGCGCCAGAGAGCAGCGACGCGTCCGCCCCGGCGGGCAGGATGTAGAGGACGCCGCTTGTTCGGTAATTGTCCGCAAGACGCGCCTCCACCGCCGAAGCCGCCGCCGTATAAAACGCCGCGTCGTCCATGGAGGCCGCATACGCCGTGCCGCCGAGCACAGCGCCGTCGGCAAGGCCTTCCCGCGTCAGCTCGACCGCCGCAAAGTCCGCCGCCGAATCGAAAATACCGCCGCCGTACGCCGCCGCGTCGCCCGCGACCGCCGCGGAAAGGGGCATGGAAACCGCCAGCGGCACGCCGCGGGCCGCCTCTTTTGCACGTTCGATAAACCGCTGCAAAACCGCGTTGCGCGAATAGGTGCTTTCCGCCTCCCCGGGGAAGGTCGCCTGCGCGGCGCGTTCGCCCGTCGGGAACTGCACGGCGTCGAGCACCACCACGTCCGCGCCGAACTCGACGGCGCTCGCAATCACGGCGAGCAGGTAGTCCTGCGCCGTTTCGGAATACGGGTTAAGCCACGGCTGCCCGCCGCTGCGGGCGCTGTCATCGAGCCAGACGCTCACGCCGTCGGACTCGGTTACGGCTGTGCCGGGCAGCTGCGACGCCGCCAGCGGGTCGCAAAAGCAGTACACGCGCGCAAGGATTTTGCAGCCCTGCGCCTTTAAGCGCGCAACGGTGTCGGCCGCCGCGTTCGTCGCGGCGGAGGCGCCAATCTCGCCGGCGGCCTCGTCCGCCTGCGTGCAAAGCCGCCCGTTTGCACCCTTGTAATCGAGCAGCACCGCGTTCGCGCCGCTTTCGGCGAGCGTGTCCGCAAACAGGTCAAAGGCAATGCCGCCGCCGAGCTCGTCCGGCGTAATGTACAGCGCATGGTACGTCCCGTCAAACGGCGCGGCCGCCCCGTCGGACTCAACGGGCCGCTCGTAAAGCGAAATGCCGACGAACGCCGCTGCAAAGGTCAAAAGGAATACGACGACCAGCGCCAGGGCATACGCGACGTTTGCCCGGCGCTCCTTTTCCCGCCGCGCGCGGGTCTCGCCGATGGCGTAGGTCGTCCCCGTGCGGCGGCTCGGATAATTTTTGGAAAATGCGTAGTAGCTGCGCTTGCGCGGCTTTACGTCGCGGCTCCAAAACATACGGTTCGCCCTTTCAGACACCCATTCCCCCGCCCGACAGGCCGGTAAAGGCCAGCGCGAGGATGGAAACGTAACAAAACGCGGCGGGCGTGCCCCGGAACGCGCCGGGGATGCGCTCGTTCTTGGCGAGCGCGCGCAGCCCGAAATTCGTCAGCAGCACCGCGACAACAAAGCTGACGCCTGCGCCGAGCCCCGCGCCTATCGCCTCAAAAACGCCGAACGCCGCGCGGTAATTGATAAACGGCACGGCCAGCACCAGCGTGTTGAAGGCCGCAACGCCGAGGCGGCGCACCGTGCGCGGCTGGGCGCGGAAGCCGAACCGGACGACCAGCAGCGTCGCAAGGTACAGCACGGCGCTCACGCCGACGAACAGTAGCGCGTGCCACATAACGCCGCTTGCGCGCACGGCCGCAATCTGCTCAAGCAGCACGCAGACGACCGAGCTTAAGGTGGAAAAATAGACGATGAAAATGGTCAGCGGGAACAGCTGCCGGGGCTTGGCCGCCATGCGGATGGCCTCGTCCATACCGTAGCCGCCGGAAAATATCAGGTTCTGGAACAGGCAGGCGTACAGCGCTGCCGACAACAGACTGCCGAGTATGCTCACGCCTCGTCCCCGCCTTTCTCTTTGGACCCGTCCGCCGCTTCCGGCGCGTCTCCCGTCGCCTGTGCGCCGGGCTCGGCCGCCGTCTCCGGCGCATCGGGTTCGGCCGCCGTTTCGCTTGGCGCCTTTTCATAGGTTTCGCGGTAGCGGTCCAGCTCCGACAGAATTTCATCGAACTCCGCCGCATAATCCGCCTGTGCGGCGCGCGCCGCGCGCCGCAGCGCACGTTCCCCGGCGTCCTCCGGCGGTTTGGCGCTGCGCGCCGGCTTCTGCGCCTTCTTCGCCGGCTTTTTCCGCTTCGTCCTGTCCGCCCGCGGCGGCCGCTTTTCCCGCTTTTCCTTGTCCGCCTGCGGCGGCTGCGCGGCGTCCGCCTCGCCATACGGGTCAAACTCCGTATGCAAAAGGCTGCGCAGCGAGCCGACGTGCGACTCGGAAACCTCCCGCATATCGAACGCCTGCTCGACCGGCTCGTCCGGCTTGCGGCTGCGCGCGCACGCCTGCACCGCCGCCGCAAGGAAGCCCAGCAGCAAAAGCCCGCCGAACGGGTACAAAAAGCCGGGCAGCTGCACGGGCAGCCCCAGGTCCCGGGAATACAGCGTCCCGCTGCCCAGGACCTCGCGCAAGACGCCCACCAGAAGGCTTACGGCCGCATACCCGACGCCTGCCGAAACCGCGTCCGCCGCCGTGGCGGCCAGCGTGTTTTTGACCGCGAACCGCTCGCAGTGCAGCACAATCAGCGAATTGACCGCCAAAAGCGGCACGAAGATGCCGGCGTTCTGCGTCTCGTTGGGCGCAATGCGTTCAAACAGCAGGAAAACCGGGATGTTGAGCAGCACCCCGAGCACCGCATACAAAAGCACGCGGAAATGGCTTTTCACCCTTTTCAGCGCCAGGCACGCAAACAGCTCGATAAAGAGCAGCTCCACGCACGAGACGACCGCCAGAATAATCGCGGATTTTAAGGACACCGCCATGGCGGCGACCGGCGCCAGGCCGATGGCCTCGAACAGGACCGGGTTTTGCATCGTCAGGCCCGCCGAAAGCGAGCGGAAAAACGTCTTGAATCCCTCACGCATCCGCCGCACCTCCCTGTACATCCGGTGCGGCAGCGGCATTTTCTGCGGCCGCCGCACGGCGCTGTTTCCGGCGCCTGCGCGCCCTGCGGCGCGCCGGGAATTTCGCATCGGGCAGGCGGTCAAAGACGCCGGTGAGCGCCTGGGCGAGCAGGACGGCGAACATCACGCCCTCCGCATACGCGCCGAACCGCCGGAACAGCATGGTAAAAAGCCCGCCGCACACGCCGAAGGCGAGCCGGCCGTAAAAGGTCTTCGGCAAAAACGATTCCTCCGACAACAGGAACAGCGCGCCGAACAAAAGCATCCCGCCGCACAGCTCCATGGCCACAGACTGGCCGCGCCCGGCCGTTACGCGCGGGAACAGCAGCGCATAGACCGCCGCCGCCGCAAGGAACCCGGCCGCCGCCGTAAACTGCCCGGGACGGCGCACAAGCAAATACAAAAGCGCGCCGCAAAGCGCCAGGATGCAGCCGGCGCCCATCGGCCCCGGGTATGCGCCGAGCAAAACGGGCAGGTAATTGGAAAACTCCCCGCCGACAGAGGCGCGGTTTTCCAAAAGTTCGGTCAGGGACACGCCCTCGGTAAAGGCGAACGCACCGTAAGCCGGCACGCTCTCGCCCGCCTCGGGAAGCACCGGGTAGGCGAACACATACTGCGGCAGGCAGACCGTCACGAACGCAAGCCCGGCCGCCGCCGGGGAGAAATGCAGGCTTCTGGCCGTGCCGAACGGGAGCTTGGCGGCGAGCACCGCAAACGAGGATGCGAGCATCGGCAGCCATGCCGGGGACGACGCGGGCAGGCACAGCGCCACGGTGACGCCAATCGTGACCGCGGAAAGGTCCAAAAGGGTCGGGTGGCGGCCGACGGCCTTGCGCCCGACGGCCTCGCAAACGCAGGCGGTCAGCACCGAGATGCACACGAGCCACAGCGCGCGCGCGCCGTAATAGTACCACGCCATGACCGTCGGCGCGGCAAGCATCGCGAGCCGGTCGTACATCTGCCGGCGCGTCGCCTGCAGCTGCGCCTTCATTTCGGCGGTAAACAGGCGGCCATCCGCCTGCGGCAGCATATCCCGGGGCAAAAAACCACCTCGTTTCCAAATATTTTGCATTGCAAAGCGCCGCGTCCCGTAATAGGATGGAATAAGCCGTTCTGCTCTGACGGCGCATTTCGTTTCAGTTGTTGGGAGGCGCATTATGGAGCTGCACCGAACCGATACCGTTCTGCTCGCCGCGCTCACGCGCGAGGAGCTTTCCGCCTACCGGCTTTCCTTCGGCGCCCTGCGCGCCGGGGACCCGTCCACCGCGCGGCTGCTGCGGGAAATTCTGCGGCGCGCCAAAACCGCCCTGCGCTTTTCCCCGCCGAAGCCGGGGAAGCTGCGCGTGGACGCGCTGCCCGAAAAAGACGGCGGGTGCATTTTTCTGTTCACGGCGCGAAAGGGGCGGCTGCGCGTCCTTGCGGCGCCGCCGCTGCTTTTGTGGCAGACGGCGGACGCAAACGCGTTTTTAGACCTGTTTTGCCTGCTGCGCCGCGCGCCGGCTATGTGTGCCGGGCTTTCCGCGCTCTACCGCACGGAACAGGGCTTTGCGGGTCTTTTTTCCTTTGCGGACGCCAAAGCCGCCAAAAAGGGTGCGCGGCTTTTGGCGGAATACGGCGACGTGCGCGCCGCCGGGCGGGAGATGCGCCGCCATTTGGACGAACACGCCCGCGCGCTTATGCCGCCGAAGACGCCTACGCCTGCCGCGCCGCGGCCGCGAGCGCTTTGAAGCGGGCGATTTCCGCCCGCATATCCGCGCTGCCGAACAGCGCGCTGCCGGACACGAACACATTCGCGCCCGCCGCGGCGGCCGGGCCGATGGTCGAAGCGCCAATGCCGCCGTCCACCTGGATGTCCAGCTCCGGCATCCCCTGCCGGGCGCATTCCGCCCGCAGGGCGGTGAGCTTCACGAGCATATCCGCGCGGAAGCTCTGCCCGCCGAAGCCGGGCTCCACGGTCATGACCAGCACCATCGCAAGGCGCGGAAGGTACGGGTACACGGCCTCGACCGGCGTGCCGGGCTTGACGGCAAGACCCGCCTCCTTCCCGGCGGCCTCTATGGCGTCGAGCGTCGCCGAAACGTCGCTTGCCGACTCCACGTGGAAGGTAATGCGGTCCGCGCCCGCCTTTGCGAAATCATCAATGAAAAAAAGCGGGTCCTGAATCATCAAATGCACGTCGAAGGGCAGCGTGGTCGAACCCCGCAGGCAGCGCACAACCGGCGCGCCGAGCGTGATGTTCGGCACAAAGTGCCCGTCCATGACGTCGATGTGCACCATATCCGCGCCCGCCGCCGTCAGGTGCGCGAGCGCTTCGGAAAGCCGCCCGTAATCGGCGGACAGAATGGAGGGGGAAATGCGGTCTATCATGGAACTCTCCTTTGCCGTTACGCGCCGGTCGTCTGGGCGGCCGTCGTCCCTGCCGGCGCCGTTGCCGGGACGGTCGTCGCGGGCGGTGCGGTCGTCGCGGGCGGGGCGGCGGTTGTCGCCGTCTCGGGCGCGGCCGTGTTTTGCAGCGCGCTGATGTAGTAGCCGTTTTCGCCCTCGCGCAGCGTCACGCGCATATATTTGTCGGGCTCGGGCGCAACCATGTTGCCCTGTTCGTCCTGCGTCCACTGGTCGCCGCCGATATAGCCGACGGTCAGCACAATCGTGTCGCCGCGCGTTTCCTTATCCACAACGCGCGGGGTGTAGGTCGGCACAACGCCCGTCAGCGGGATGGAATAGGTCTGCTGCGTCGCGTCGTAGGCGAAGGTGTAGCCGTACCCCTCGACCGTGCCGTGCTGCGGGGCGACCTCGGTGCCGAACAGGCGCACAAACTCGGCGGTCACGTCCGCTTCGGGAATGACCATGCCGTTGTCGTCGTAGTCGTATTGGTCGGGCGACAGCCCGCTTCGCAAAATCGACCAGATGGTGATGTCCAAAAGCTGCTCGGGGTCGGCCTGGGTCAGGTCGTCGAACGCCGCGGGGTCGTTCATCACGACCGGCGCGAGCAGGGTGTTGTATTCGTCAAAATTTCTGCTTTTTTCCACAACGCCGCGAATGGCGGACACGCCCGCGACAAGCACCGTCACCACGCCCACGAGCGCGAGCACCGCGATGAGCAGCCCCAAGGGGAACGCCCATTTCCGCGCACCCTTTTTATGCTTCGCTCTGGTTTTTTCCATCGGTCAAGCCCCTCTTCTCTCAGCGCACCTGCCCGTCGCCGTAGATTTGATATTTGAAGCTCGTCAGCTGCGGCAGACCCAGGGGACCGCGCGCGTGCAGCTTCTGGGTGGAAATGCCAATCTCCGCGCCGAAGCCGAAGCAGCCGCCGTCGGTAAAGCGCGTGGAGGCGTTCCAGTAGACCGCGGCGGAATCCACCTCGTTTAAGAACCGCTCGGCGGCCGCGGCGTTTTCGGTCACGATGCAGTCGCTGTGGCCGGAGGAATACTTCGCGATGTGCGCCACCGCCTCGTCGAGCGAGCCGACGACCTTGACGGACATTTTGTAATCGAGGTACTCGCGCCCCCAGTCGGACTCGTCGGCCTTCTCGATGCCGGGCAGAATCTCCTGCGCGCGCGCGTCGCCGTACAGCGTCACCTGCTTTTCGGCGAGCCTTTTATAAACCGCGGGCAGGGCGGCCTCGGCGACCGCCTCGTGCACAAGCAGGCTTTCCGCCGCGTTGCAGACCGACACGCGCGACGTTTTCGCGTTGTAAACGATATCCGCCGCCATGGCAAGGTCGGCGTCGCGGTCGATGTAAATGTGGCAGTTGCCGACGCCCGTCTCGATAACGGGGACCGTCGCGTTGGCGACGACGGTGTGGATAAGCCCCGCGCCGCCGCGCGGAATGAGCACGTCGACGTAGTCGTTCAGGCGCATGAGCGCGCGGGCGCTCTCACGCGAGGTATCCTCCACAAGGCAGATGCAGTCCGCGGGCAGCCCCGCGCGCTCCACCGCGCCGCGCATGGCGTTCACAATGGCGGCGTTCGAGCGCACGGCCTCCTTGCCGCCGCGCAGAATCACCGCGTTGCCGGATTTCAGGCACAGCGCCGCCGCGTCCGCCGAAACGTTCGGGCGCGCTTCAAAAATGACGGCGATAACGCCCATCGGGACCGAAACCTTGCGCACGCGCAGGCCGTTGGGCCGCACAACCTCGGACAGCGTGACGCCCACGGGGTCGGGCAGCTCGGCAACCTCCAGAAGCCCCTTCGCCATGCCGGCAAGCCGGCCGGGGTCGAGCGCGAGCCGGTCGAGCATCGAGCTTGCCATGCCGACCTCCCGCGCTTTTGCAAGGTCCTTCGCATTTTCCGCCAAAATGGCGTCCTGCGCCTCCAAAAGCGCCTGCGCCGCCGCGGCGAGCGCCCGGTTTTTGGTTTCCGTGCTCGCCGTCATCAAGGTGCGCGACGCCTGCTTTGCGCGGGCGCCGAGTGTTTCGAGTGCGTTCATACGCCTTCTCCCTTCTCTTTCTGTCCCACAAAAAAGGTGCCGACCTGCTTGCCGTCGAGCGCCTTGTAAATGGCCTCCGGCGCCGCGCCGTTCATCACGATAACGTCCACGCCCGCGTCGCAGGCCAGCTTTGCCGCGTGCAGCTTTGTAACCATGCCGCCGGTCGAGAACCGGGAGCCGCGCCCGCCCGCCACGCGGAACAGGTCGTCGGTAATCTCGCGCACCTCCGGGATAAGGCGCGCGTCCTCGTTTTCGGTCGGGTCGGCGTCGTAAAGGCCGTCGGTGTCGGTCAGGATAATCAGCGCGTCCGCGCCGATGAGCTTTGCGACAATCGCGGAAAGGCTGTCGTTGTCGCCGTAAACAATCTCCTCGACGGCGACCGAGTCGTTTTCATTGACGACCGGGACCGCGCCGTATTCCATCAGCTTTTCGAAGGCGTTGGACAGGTTCGCGCGGCGTTCGGGATTTTCCACGTCGCTTTTCGTCATCAAAAGCTGGGCGACGGTGTGGCCGTATTCGCCGAACAGCTTGTCGTACATGAACATCAGCTCGCACTGGCCGACGGCCGCGGCCGCCTGCCTGCCCGGCGTGTCCGCCGGACGCGCCTGAAGCCCGAGCTTCCCGACGCCGACGCCAATCGCCCCCGAGGTGACCAGCGCCACCTGCACGCCGGAATTGACAAGGTCGGACAGCACCGAAACGAGCTTGTGCATCCGCCGGATATTCGTTTTGCCGGTCGCGTACGTCAGCGTCGACGTTCCCACCTTGACGACCAGCCGTTTCACATCCTTCAATACTGCCAAATCCCCATACGCCCCCAAAAGCGCCGGCGTTTTGCCGGGCATAGTTATACGTATAGACAGTATAGCACAAAACCGCCCGCCGCACAACCGGAATTTTCCGTGTTTTGCAGCGGGCAGGGCGCGGTCGGCGCCCGGTTTTTACCTGTCGCCTTATTTTTTCCGGCTGCGCCGCAGCCGGAAAACCAGCACGGTCATGTCGTCGCGCCGGTGCGCGCCGGGCTTCGCGGCAAGCTCCAGCAGCCGCTCGGCCGCGGCGGGGCAGGGCTTTTCCCGCAGCGCGGGCAGGCTGCGCGTCAGCTTCCCCTTGTCCGCGTCGAACACGCCGTCGGAGGCGAGCACCACCAGGTCGCCGCTTTGCAGCGTTTCGCGGTCCTCGGCAAAGCGCACCTCGCGCAAAATGCCTGCCGGCAGGGACGCGCGCCGCACCTCGCGGCACACGCCCGCATGGAAAACCAGCGATTTCGCCGCGCCCGCCTTGTAAAACGCCGCCTCGCCGGTGTACAAATCGAACCGCACCACGTCGAGCGTCGCAAGCGACTCCTCGGCGGACTTGAGCATCAGCGCGGCGTTGACCAGCCGCAGCGCGCTGTCGAACCGCACGCCCGCCTTGCAGAGCTTGGCGAACAGCGTAACCGTCAGCGTGCTGTCCACCGCGGCGCGCGCCCCCTGCCCCATGCCGTCGCTCAACACCGCGACAAAGCCGCCGCAGCCGTCGTAAAAGGTCTCAAAGCTGTCGCCGCACCGCTTTTGCGCGTCCGCCGCCCGCCGCGCCGTCCCGACCTCGACGCAAAACGCCGTCCGCTCGCAGAAGGTCACGCAAAGCCCCTCCTCCTGCGGCTGCAGCACCGGCGGCTCCAGACTTCTTCCGGCCGCCGCCTCCAGCGCGGCCTGCAGCTCTTTTTTCGGCGGGACCGCTTTGGCGTCGGCAAACACCAGGCGCATATGCAGCCGGTCGTCCGCCGAGCAGGTGCATTGGACCTCCTCGGCCGGGCAGCCGAACCGTTCGCGCAGGACCGTTTCCGCCCGCTTTGCCGCCGTCTCGTCGAAGCGCAGCTCCGCGCCCAGCTCCGCGGAAAACGCCCGCAGCATATCGCACAGGCTGTCGAACTGCTCGGCGGTCACGCGGCGCACCTCGTTAATCTTCATCTGCGCCGCCGTCCGTTCCGTCGCGCGGATGTACTGGCTCGTGAAGGCCTCGCACAGGCTCGTCGCCTTAATGCAGCGGCTCGAAAGCCCGGCGGGCAGGGTTTTGGGCGTCAGCGCCTCCCCGCACGAAAGCGTCCGGCGCGCCGCGTCAAATTCCCCGAGCGTCTCCCTGCGGGCGCGCCCCCAGCACAGCTCGTGCCGCCCGCAGTCGGCGCAGACGGCCTCGTAGACGCGCACCGTGACCGCCGCGCCGCGGTCGGTTGTCGTCTCCAGCAGGGCGGACACCGATTTTACGGACTGCGCCATTTCATCGACGGCGTGCACCGCGCCGGACAGCCGCGACAGCACCGCGCGCGTTTCGGGCGGCTGCTTTTGGGGGACGGGGCGCAGCGAAATGCGCCGTTCCGCCGTTCGCAGAAGCGCCGACGGCGTCAGCAGGAACAGCCCGGTTCCGAGCAGCGCCTCCGCGGCCTGCGCAAGGCCCCCGCCCGTCAGCAGAAGCCCCGCGCACAGCGCCAAAAAGCCCGCCGCGCCCGCGCGCACGCGTTTTTCCCCGGCGGCAAAGCCCGCCGCAAGCCCCGCGGCGCCGAAGCTCAGCGCCGAAAGCCCCAAAGCCGGGTCGAGCAGGAACGCGAAGGCGGCAAGCCCGCCGGCGGCCGCCCCGCCCGGCGCCTGCAAAAGCTGGGCGGCGGCAAGCACCAGCCAGACCGCCGCGACGCGCGATACCGCCACGCCGAGCAGCGCCGCATCCGCAATGCTCAAAAGCAGCAGGAATACGCCGAGCAGCGCCTTCCAAAGCTCCCGTATCGAGACCGCGCCGCCGGGAAGCGCGGCGCGCACGGCCGAAAAAAGCCCCGCAAACGCCCAGGCGCACGCAAACGCCGCCGCCGATTCCGCCAAAAGCGAGCCGACGGCCGCCGGCGAAACCCCCGTCGCCGCCAACGCCGCAAGCCCCGTCAGAAGGCAGACGCCCGCCGCCGTGCAGGGCGCGGTCAGCGAAAAGCCCTGCAGCCGTTCAAATTCCCGGAACAGCCGCGCGAGCACCCCCGCGCTCAAAAGCGCGGCGACATACCGCAGCGCCGAAACGCTGTCGAGCGTCAAAAGATACCCGGCCGCCGCCCCCGCGCCCGCCGAAAACAGGTACCCCGCCGGGACGCCCGCCAAAAAGCCGAGTCCAAAGGGCGCGGCCTCCCCGAGCCGCACCGAAGACAGCAGCAGCCCGCACAAGAACGCCGCGATGTGCGCCGCCGCCGCACGCACCGGCCGCGGCAGGCTGCGCGCCGCCTCCAAAACCTTTTCCTGTGTCCAAGCCGCCGTCTGCGCCATAGCAATTCCGCCTTTTCCCCGATTTGCGGGACAAGCCCGCGATACGGAACTATTATAGACCGGCCGCGGCAGCCCTTTTTGTCGCTTCCCGCTGTCAAAAGCGGCGACTTTTCCGAGAAGCGGCGGGAAACGGCCGGGCAAGGCGAAAAAACCGCGGACCACGCGAAAAGCCCCCGCACGAAAACCGTGCGGGGGCTTTGGAGCTGCTAACCAGATTCGAACTGGTGACCTCGTCCTTACCAAGGACGTGCTCTACCACCTGAGCCATAGCAGCGTCTGGCGCCGACATTTGCGGCGGATATTATTATAGCAACCGCGCGCGCGGTTGTCAATCTTTTTTTGGCAAAGGCGGGATTTTTCCGGCGGCGGACGGCGGCGCGCGGTCGTGCTTTGTACGGCGATGGAAACGGCGGTTTGCATAAACCGCGGCAAAAGCGGGCATAAAACCCATGAAAAACCGCGCCCGGACGGGGTTTTCCGGCAAAATCCGCTTGCAACGGCTGTTGAAACCGTGTATAATGAAGATACAAATTATGCTAAATTGCGGGATTTTGCGTACAAAAAATGCCCGAAAACGGGGGACCTCGCCGCGCCGCCGCTTCGGCGAGCGACTTTCGGGCGTTTGCTTTTCGTAAAAATTTCAGTCAGGAGGAAACAGACCGTGGGCGGAGACTTGCATTGCCACACCAAACTTTCAGACGGCTCCCTTGGGATTGAAGACCTCATTTCCCTGGCCAAACGCAGCAATGTTTCGACCATTGCCATCGCCGACCTCGACTGCCTGGCGGGCACCGTCCGCGGCAAGATTATCGGCGAGCGGCTCGGCGTGCAGGTCATTCCGGGCGTGGAGCTTTCCGCTTCGGACAAGGCGACCGGCGCGCGCGTACACATCCTCGGCTATCTCAACGAATTCCCCGACCGGCTCGAGGGCCTTTGCCACCGCAACTCCCTGGCGCGCAAAAAGGCGGCGCATTTCATGATGCTGCAGGTTGCGAAGCTCTATCCCGTCAGCACGGAATTCATCGTCAAATGCGCGACGGGCTCAACCAACATTTTCCCGTCGCATATTATGCAGGCGCTTGTGGAATGCGGCTGTGCGGACTCGCTGTACGGCGAGCTGTACCAAAAGCTCTTTTCCCCTGGCGCGCCGGGCAGCGTCTATACCGCGCCGAAATTCCCGGACGCCGCGGAGGTCGTGGACGCCGTGCACGCGGCGGGCGGCATCGCGGTGCTGGCAAGCCCCGCGGCCGACGGCAGCCTCGAGGTCCTGCCCCGCCTTTTGGAGCACGGGCTCGACGGGCTGGAGGTCTGGCACCCCTCGGCGGACGCGGCAACGTCGGACTCGCTTAAAAAGCTTGCGGCAAAGCACAAGCTGCTTTGCGTCGGCGGAACGGGCTTCCGCGGGCTGTACAGCCCCGCGCGCGTGCGCGTAGGCGAGGTGGAAACGCCGGACGACGCGCTGCAGAAGCTGCTCGGGTACAAGGCGCGGCAAAAGCGCCTCGCAAAAAAGGCGGCGAAGGCCGCCGCACAGGGCGCGGACTGACCGCGCGGGAGGTCTCCCATGGAAGACAGCGACATCAAAATTTTCGGCGCGCAGCCGAAGCCGGACGAGGAAGCGGACGAGCTGCGGCTGATTCGGCAAATGGAAACGCAGCGCGCCAACGGCAATATAGACAAGGCCGCGAAGCTCGGCGACTACCTTTCGGACATTTTCTTAAACGAGGACGAACTGCTGCGCCGCCTGTCGGCGGAGGTCGGCGCGCTCGACTACCCGGCCGCGGTCATCCACCAAATCAAGATTCTGATGTTCTTCGCGGCGGAATACTGCATCAACCGCGAGCTGCCGAACACCATCCTCAAAAGCACCGCCATCAACGCGCTGTACGGCAACATCAAGTACGGCGACGCGGCGTTTTACGAGGAGTTTTCCGACGGCGGCGAATACAGCTTTTACTACCTCGCCATGCGCAAGGAAACGCGCAACGTCCTGCAGGAGATTGGCCGCACGTTTTCGATGCTCTGCGGCAAGGAGGACGACCCGGCGTTTGTGGAGCTGGGGCGGCGGCTTTTCAACCTCACCGAGGAAGAGGTCGAGAACATCATCCAGATTTTTGACTTCAAGACAATGTAAAAGCAGAGACGGTTCCGTGCCGTTTCAGCTGAGACCGGACAGGGGACGGTTCTGTGTCG
>DVMW01000030.1 GCA_018714805.1 Candidatus Fimenecus excrementigallinarum | reverse complement strand
CCGCCCGATTTCGGATATTGTTCATTCGTCCAACCCATTCCATTTGATTTTGTGCTTTGAGTTGTTCGGTTACGCCCTCACGCTCAGCCATTTGTTTTACCAGCCGAAAAAACATTTCCTCAGCCTGCCGGTCGATTTCGGCAAGATGAGCGTTCAGTTTCCCGCTTGTCAACAGGTTATAATATAAGATTTTGTGGTGTTGTTTTAAGTGCCTTGCGTGCCGCTGTCCCCATATGCCGATAGGCTTCTGTTCTTCTTCGGAAAGTGTCAGGTTCGGGAGAAGATAATCTCCGACCTGACGATATGTACCGCCCGTCTGTTCAAATAATGATTTTTCCATCGTGTTTTCCTCCTGCGTTTTATTATAGTTTTATTTTACAGAAGGAAAAGAGCAAATACCAATGTACCGATTGCGGCATAGCAAAACGCCGTCTTGGATTTGTTCCAAGACGGCGTTTTCTGATTTGGTATCAGAGCGGACATTTCACGGCAAAGCCGCCTGCGAAAAAGCAGGTGTTCGTCCAATACCCGATTGGTGGAGATGGCGGGAGTCGAACCCGCGTCCGAAAACGCGTTCCCGCAGCTTTCTACGAGCGTAGCCGTGCGTTACAGATTCCCTTGGAACGTCACCGCACGGCAGGCGGCGTTCTTCGGTAGCCCCGTTGTGTGTGACGGGTTACGAGGCGCTCGCCCGTGCACATTTACCGCTGATGACGCCCCTGCCCCGGCCGCGGTCCTCCGGGAGGGACGCTCGCCGCTTAGTTAAGCAGCAAGAAGTACTTTTTGTTCTTTGTCGTTTATTTTCATAAACTGAGGCTGTTTTAAGCGGTACCCCACCGCTGCTCGCTTACCACGGTGCAGCATCCCCGTCGAAATCCTTTCATCCCCGCGGGAACACTATTGTATCACAAAAATCGTGTTTTACAAGCGGAAAATGTTACACGCAAACCCACGCGATGAGCTTTGCGTCCTTTCCCGCACAGCCGTATTCGTATACGGCAAGCTGTTTGCCGTCCGAGGCGACGCCGTAGCAGCGGTCGTCGGACTTTTTCTCAATTTGATTGGCGTAATAGATGCAGTCGTCCTGCAAAATTTTGCCGGTTTTCCCATTTGGCAGCTCGCACGACAGATTGACATAGCCGCCGTTGAGCCGATTGAGCGTCCGAATCTCCGTGAGTTCTGCAATCCCGAGCGTATGCAGCCGGTCTAAGATTTTCTGCTCGGTCATAGCGGTTTCTCCCCTTCGGCTTTTTACCGCGAGCGTTCCTTCATTTCGCGCTCGATGCGGCGGTCGGCTTCCTTTTTTGCGGCAACGTCGCGCTTGTCGTAAAGCTTTTTACCTTTACAAAGCCCGACCTGCACCTTGGCGCGCCCCTTCTTAAAATACACGGACAGCGGGATGAGCGTCAGCCCCTGCTGCTTGGTCGTGCCCAAAAGGCGCATGATCTCGCGCTTGTGCATGAGGAGCTTTCGCACGCGCAGCGGGTCGCGGTTAAAGATGTTGCCGTGGCCGTAAGGGCTGATGTGCATCCCGTTGACGAACAGCTCGCCTTCGACGATGCTGCACCACGCGTCCTTGAGGTTCACGCGCCCTTCGCGAATGCTTTTGACCTCGGTCCCGCAAAGCTCGATGCCCGCTTCATAGGATTCCAGCACAAAATAGTCGTGCAGGGCTTTTTTATTCTGCGCCACACTGCGCGGCGCGTTGTTTTCCTTGGCCACAGCCCTGCCTCCTTTTCTTGCGTTTACAAAAGACTCCTGCCCGCAAGCGCGCGGGTGAGCGTTACCTCGTCGGCATATTCAAGGTCCGCCCCGACCGGCACGCCGTAGGCAAGGCGCGTAACCCGGACGCCCAGGGGCTTCAAAAGGCGGCTCACGTACATGGCGGTCGCCTCGCCCTCGACGGTCGGGTTCGTCGCCATGATAACCTCTTCGACGGCGCCGTCCTGCAGCCGCGCAAGCAGTTCCTTGACCGTGAGGTCGTCGGGGCCGACGCCGTTCATCGGGGAAATCGCCCCGTGCAGGACGTGGTAGAGCCCGTGGTACTCATGCGTACGTTCAAAGGCGAGCACGTCGCGCGGGCTTTCGACCACGCAGACCGTGCTGCGGTCGCGCTCGGCGCTTTGGCAGACGGCGCAGACCTCGTCCCCGGTCAGGTTGCAGCAGATTTTACAGCGGTGAATCCGGTCGTGCGCTTCCAAAATGGCGTTGGAAAGTATTTTGGCTTCGCCGTCGGTAAGGCCGAGCACGTAAAACGCCATGCGCTCGGCGGATTTTTGCCCGACGGAGGGCATTTTGCGGAATTCGTCAATGAGCGAATCCAGCACCGGAATGGAATACGCCATCAGAACATCCCGCCCATGCCGGGCATACCGGACAGCCCGCCCGTGATTTTGCCCATTTCGCGCTCGGCGGTCTCGTCCGCCTTGCGCATGGCCTCGTTAATCGCCGCCAACAGCAGGTCCTCGAGCATTTCGGGCTCCTCGGGGTCGAGCACCTCGGGCTTGATGTGTATCGCCTTGACCTCGTGCGAGCCGGTGACGGTCACGTCCACCGCGCCGCCGCCGGAGCTGGCGGAATATTCGGCCACGGCAAGCTCGCCTTGCAGCGACTCCATATTCGCCTGCATTTCCTGCAGCTTTTTCATCATGTTCGCGCCCGTCGGGCCCTGGTTCGGAATTCTGGCTTTCATATGGTTCTCCCTTTCGGTCCGTTTATTGCTCTACAATCTGCACGCCGAGCGACTGCGCCCGGCTCAGCAGGTTTTCCAAGGGGTCTTTTTTCGGCGCGTCGGCGGGCTTTGCCGTATGGAAAATGCCAATTCGGAATTTCCGGCCGGTCACGTCGTACACCGCGCGCTGGATACAGGTCGCGTGCGAGCCGCTTTGCAAAAACTGCTCGAGCAGCGGGTTTTCGCTTTGGATGAGCAGCAAATCGCCGCGCACCACCGCTTTGGACCCGTGCATATGCGGCACAAGCGGACGGTCTATGGCGGCAAGCCGCTCGAGCGCCTCGTTCCATTTTGGGAACAGCTCTTCCGCAGGCGGCGCGGGGGCGGCTTCGGCGGCCGTTTCCTGCGGCGCGGGGGCTTCCTGCGGCGCTTCGGCCGGCGCGGGAGGCGCGGGCGCGGGCGCTTCCGGCGGCGCGGGGGACTTTGCCTGCGGTTCGGCCGCCGGCGCGGTGAAGGCGCCGGTGTCGAGCCGGCGCTCCAGCTCCGAAACGCGCGACGCGAGCGCGCGCACGTCGGTGTCGAGCGTCGGGTCGGAAAGACGCAGCAGCGCCATTTCCGCGGCGGCGCGGGCGTTGACCCCGGTCTTCAGCCGCGCAAGCGCGTCCTGCAGCACGTCCATGGCATTCAAAATGCGCGCCAGCGAAAACTGCTCGGCCTGCGCACGGATGGCGGCGAGCTCGCTTTTGGGGCAGACGATAAGGTCGCCGTAATTCGGCACGCTGCGCGCAAGCATCAGGTTGCGGAAATGCGAAAGCAGCTCGGAAAGCAGCCGGTCCATCCCGCAGGCGTTGCGGTAAAGGCCGTCCGCAAGCTCGAGCGCGCGCGCGCCGTTGCGGTCGGCGACGGCGGCGCACAGCGAAAACAGGTACTCCCGCCCGGCAAGGCCCGCCGCTTCGCTGACGAGCGCTTCGTCCATCTCCCCGTCAAAGGCGGCGCACCGGTCCAAAAGCGAGAGCGCGTCGCGCATGGCGCCGTCCGAAAGGCGGGCGATAAGCATGGCGCCCTCCTCGGTCAGCGGCAGCTTTTCCTCTTTTGCGACGTACAAAAGCCGGTTCGCAATGTCCGCGGGTTCAATCCGCTTGAAATCGAACCGCTGGCAGCGCGAGAGGATGGTGGCGGGGAGCTTGTGCACCTCGGTGGTCGCCAAGATGAACTTCACGTGCTCGGGCGGCTCTTCGAGCGTTTTGAGCAGCGCGTTGAAGGCGCCGACCGAAAGCATATGCACCTCGTCGATGATGTAGACGCGGTATTTTGCGGCGGCGGGGGTATAATTCGCCTCCTCGCGCAAATCGCGGATATTGTCCACGCCGTTGTTGGAGGCGGCGTCAATCTCGATAACGTCCAAAACGGAGCCGTCGTCAATCCCGCGGCACATTTCGCAGGCGTTGCAGGGGTTGCCGTCGACCGGGTGCAGGCAGTTGACCGCCTTCGCCAGAATTTTGGCGCAGGAGGTCTTACCCGTACCGCGCGAGCCCGTAAAGAGATAGGCGTGCGAGAGACGCCCGCTTTTGACCGCGCCCAGAAGCGACGCGGTCACCGCCGGCTGCCCGACGACGTCGCCGAACGTTTTCGGCCGCCATTTCCGGTAAAGCACCTGATACATAGCGCGCAACCTCCCTGCAAAAAGAATATACCTTAACTCGGTCATGCACCGTGCAGGCGGTCTGCGGCGCACCTCGCTGCCCGCTTAATGCTGCTCGGTTCCCCGCCTGACATGGTTCGCGGAGCGTGGTCGCACAGGACCCACACGGTACACGACCCAATTAAGGTGTATTTATTGTACTATACTCCCGCCCGAAAAGCAAGGGCTAAAGCAGGTTTTTTCCGCACGTTTTTACGGTTGTTATTTTGCGCGGGGTTTGCTATAATAAAGAAAACGCGACAAACTTTGTTTTTTGGCAGCGAGGGAAACCATGTTTAACATCGTTCCGCAACCCAACGAGCTTATCATCACCGGCGGCAAGGCGCGCTTCGTTTTAGACGAGGACACGACCATCTCCAAGCTGCCGTTCATCGATGAGTTCCGCCGATTTGTCCGGAAACAATTTGATTTGCATATCCACCGCGACTCCCAGGCGACGGAAAACACCATCCGCCTGGAGCTGACGGACGACGCCGATTCCGACGAGGGCTACCGGCTCGTCTCGCGCGACGGGTGCATCTATATCTATGCGCGCGCAGAAAACGGGCTGTTTTACGGGCTGCAGACCCTAAAGCAGCTCCTCTTGCAGGGCAACGGCGTTGTGCCCGACCTCTACATAGACGACAAGCCGCGTTTTCGCTACCGCGGGTTCATGCTCGACTCGGGGCGGTATTTCCAGCCGGTTGAGGAAATCAAGCGCCTTATCGACCTGATGGCGCTGCACAAGCTCAACCGCTTTCACTGGCATTTAACCGAGGACCAGGGCTGGCGCATCCAGATTGACAAATATCCGCTTTTGACGGAGATTGGCTCGCGCCGCAGCCACACGAACTTCGGCCTGCGTCCGGAGGGCGGATTTTACACGAAGGACGACGTGCGCGAGATTGTGGACTACTGCCACCGGCGGTTCATGGAGGTCGTGCCGGAATTTGACGTCCCCGGGCACTGCGTCGCCGCCATCGCCTGTTACCCGGAGCTTTCCTGCTTTTCGCGCAAGCTCAAGGTCGCGACGCATTGGGGCGTCAAGCACGATATTTTGTGTGCCGGGAAGGAATCGACCTACCGGTTCGTGTTCGACGTGCTCGACGAGCTGTTTGCCCTGTTCCCGGACAAGTGGATGCACTTAGGCGGCGACGAGGCGGTCAAAATGCGCTGGAAGCTTTGCGAGCATTGCCAGGACGTTATCCGCACAAAGGGCTTAAAGGACGAAAACGAGCTGCAGCAGTATTTTATGAGCCGCGTTGCGCGGTATGTATATGAGCACGGGTTTACGCCGATTATGTGGAACTATGACGGCGTGGACAGCGCAGATATGCTCGACCGGCGGATTGTCTGGCAGATGTGCGGGGCGAACGAGGAAAACGGCCTTGTCCAAAAGGAGCTTGCCGCCGGGCGCAGGATGATTAACGCCTCGGCGTTCCCGTATTATCTGGATTTCCCCTACGGCTGGGTGGATTTGCAGCGCGCCTACGAATATGAGCCCGGGATTTCGGAAAACATCCTGGGCGTGGAGGCGCCGCTTTGGACCGAATATGTCCCCGACCGCAAAACGGCGGACAAGCGGATTTTCCCGCGGCTCGCCGCCGTGGCGGAGGCCGCCTGGTCCGCGCCGGAGGACCGCAGCTTTGCCCGCTTTGAGGAGGGGCTTCCGGAATACTTCGACCTGCTGAACGTCTATCACGTGCATTACGCCACGCTCAAGCAGGCGATGCCCGGTAAGCTGCGCGGCAAGGCGCAGTCGCTGTGGTTCAACCGCCGCGTGCTGCATTGGCAGGGCCTTCACAATCTCATAGACGACGCGCGCGTGGAAGCCGCGCACAAAAACGACTGCAGCCGCAGCCGATAAAGATTGGAAACGAGGTGCAACCTATGTCCAAGGCAAGGTATGTGCTCGCGCTCGACCAGGGCACGACCAGCTCCCGCGCCATTCTGTTTGACCACCGCGGGAACATCATCGCCAAAGCGCAGCATGAATTCAACCAAATCTACCCGCAGCCCGGCTGGGTGGAGCACAATCCGATGGAGATTCTCTACTCGCAGTTCCAGGCGGTCACCGAGGTCATTTCCGCAAACCGCATCTACACCTCGGACATCGCCTCCATCGGCATTACCAACCAGCGGGAAACCACAATCCTGTGGGACAAGGGCACGGGCAAGCCCATCTACAACGCCATTGTCTGGCAATGCCGGCGCACCGCCGAGCTGTGTGAGGAAATCAAAAAGGACAAGGCGCTGACCGACTACATTCAGAAGCACACCGGGCTTGTGGTGGACGCGTATTTTTCGGCGACGAAAATCAAATGGGTCTTGGACAACGTCCCCGGCGCGCGGATTTTAGCGGACGCGGGGCAGCTGCTGTTCGGCACGGTGGAGACGTGGCTAATCTGGAACCTGACCGGCGGCAAGGTGCACATTACCGACTATTCCAACGCGTCGCGGACGATGCTGTTTGACGTCGACAAGCTGTGCTGGGACGAGTACCTGTGCGAACGGCTGGGGATTCCGATGAGCATTTTGCCGAAGCCCGTCCCCTCGAGCTGCGTTTACGGGGAGGTCGCGCCCGGGCTTTTGGGCTTTGAGGACATTGTCGGCGTACCCATTGCCGGGGCGATTGGCGACCAGCCCGCCGCGCTGTTCGGGCAGGGCTGCTTTGCGGTAGGGCAGGCCAAGAATACATACGGCACCGGCTGCTTTTTGCTGATGAACACCGGCAAAAAGCGTGTGGAATCCAAGAACAACCTGGTCACGGGCGTGGCGTGGGGCGTCGGCGACGAGGTCGAATACGCCATTGAGGGCTCGGCGTTCAACGCGGGCTCGGTCATCAAGTGGCTGCGCGACGATTTGCGCCTTATCGACACGGCGCACCGCTGCGACGAGCTGGCCGAAAGTGTGGAGGACGCGAACGGCATTTATTTTGTCCCCGCATTTACGGGGCTCGGCGCGCCGTACTGGGATATGTACGCCCGCGGGACCATTGTGGGCCTGACGCGCGGGGTCAAGTGCGAGCACATTGCGCGCGCGGTGCTCGAGGCGATTGCCTTTCAGATGACGGACCTTTTGGAGGCGATGAAGGCGGATTCGGGCATTGCGCTTTCGGAGCTGCGCGTGGACGGCGGCGCTTCCGTCAGCGACATCATGATGCAGATTCAGGCGAACCTCATCCGCACCAAGGTCAACCGCCCCGTCGTGGTCGAGACGACGGCGCTGGGCGCGGCGTATCTTGCGGGGCTCGCGGTCGGCTTTTGGGAAAGTAAGGAAGAGATTGAGAAAATCCGGCAGGTCGACCGCATCTTTGAACCGAAAATGATTCTGGAGGACCGCAACAAGCTCTATAAGGGCTGGCTGCGCGCGGTGGAACGGGCGCGCGACTGGATTGAACACTAAAAGAAGGAACGGGAAACATGGACTACAAAACCGAATCGTTAAAGCTGCATTACCAATGGCGCGGCAAGATTGAAGTCACCCCGCGCGCAAGCGTCGACAGCACGGATGCGCTGTCGCTCGCCTACACGCCGGGCGTGGCGCAGCCGTGTCTGGAAATTCAAAAGGACATCAGCAAATCCTACGACCTGACGCGCCGCTGGAACACGGTGGCGGTCGTCACGGACGGCACCGCCGTTTTGGGGCTCGGGGACATCGGTCCCGAGGCGGGTATGCCCGTCATGGAGGGCAAATGCGTGCTCTTCAAGGCGTTCGGCGGCGTGGACGCAATCCCGCTTTGCGTGCGCTCGAAGGACGTGGACGAAATTGTCAACTGCATCGCCCTGCTTGCGGGGTCGTTCGGCGGGGTCAATTTGGAGGACATTGCCGCGCCGCGCTGCTTTGAAATTGAGCAAAAGCTCAAGGAAAAGACCGACATCCCGATATTCCACGACGACCAGCACGGCACGGCGGTGGTCGTGCTCGCGGCGGTGCTCAACGCGCTGCGCGTAGTCGGCAAAAAGCTTTCGGACTGCACCGCCGTATTCAGCGGCGCGGGGGCGGCGGGCGTCGCCATTGCGAGGCTTTTGATGAAGCAGGGCGTCGGCGAGGTGCTGCTGTGCAACTCCAAGGGTATCCTCTGCGAGGGCGACGAACGCCTGAACCCGGCACAGGCGGAAATGGCGCGCGTCACGAACCGGCAAAAGAAAACGGGAACGCTCCGAGACGCGATGGCCGGCGCGGATATTTTCATCGGCGTTTCCGCACCGGGCATTGTGACAGAGGACATGGTGCGCTCGATGAACCAGGGCGCCATTGTGCTGCCGATGGCGAACCCCGTGCCCGAAATCATGCCCAACCTTGCAAAAAACGCGGGCGCGGCGGTGGTCGGTACGGGCAGAAGCGACTTCCCGAACCAGATTAACAACGTGCTGGCGTTTCCCGGCATTTTCCGCGGGGCGCTCGACTGCCGCGCGCGGGACATCAACGAGGAGATGAAGGTCGCCGCCGCCGAGGCGATTGCGTCGCTGGTTTCCGACGAGGAGCTGCGCGCCGACTATATTTTGCCGAAGGCGTTTGACGAGCGCGTCGGCAAGGCCGTCGCCGAAGCCGTGGCAAAGGCGGCGCGCGACAGCGGCGCGGCGAGAATCTAAGCGGGATTAAAATCCCCCTGCCTGTTCCAAAAGGCAGGGGGATTTTTTGCGCGTTACAGTTTTTTCAGATTTGCCATGCGCGCCATGAGCTTTTTCGTGCCGGTCTTTTGGAAGGCAATCTCCAAAAGCACGTCGTTGCCCATGGGGCGCGTACTCGCGACCACGCCGACGCCGAACGCCTTATGCTCGACGGTGTCGCCGGGCCGGAACTCCGGAAGCGGCGCGCTGCTGCGGGCAGCGGGCTTGGAGAAGCCGCAGTTGACCGTCCCCTCCCCCGCTGCGCGCGGGGCCGCGCGGCCGTACAGGAAGCTGCTGCCGGAAAGGCCGGCGCGTTCGCGGAAATTCGTTGTGCCGCCGCGGCGGTCGAGCAATTTGTCCGGGATTTCCTCCAAAAAGCGCGAGGGCCGGTAAAAGCTTGTAGAACCGTAAATCATGCGCGAGCGCGCGTGGCTCAAATACAGCTCCTCCTTGGCGCGCGTCACGCCGACATACATCAGGCGCCGTTCCTCCTCGACCTCGGACTCCACGTACATACTCTGCTGACCGGGGAACACGCCCTCCTCCATGCCGGGGATAAAGACGACCGGGAATTCCAGCCCCTTGGCGGCGTGCAGGGTCATTAAGACGACGGCGTCGGTGTCCGCGTTGTAATTGTCAATATCCGTCAGCAGCGCAACCTCCTCGAGATAATCGCCCAGGGTCCCCTCGGGGTTCTCCTCGGTGAAGCGCACCAGCGTCGCGGACAATTCGTTGAGGTTCTGCACCCGGTCGTCGAAGCGCTCGGGCTCCGCTTTTAAGGATTCGACGTACCCCGTTTCCTCGAGCACGCGGCTGAGCGTTTCGGCGGGCGGGACGGTCTGCGCGAGGTCGGACAGCTGTTCCATCATGGCGGCGAACGCCTTGAGCTTGCCCGCCGCACGCTTGAGCACCTCGTATTCGTCGGCCGTTTTGAACACGTCGAACAGCGAAACGCCCAGCAAATCGGCAATCTCGTTGGCGCGCTGGACGGTCGTGTCGCCGATGCCGCGCTTGGGGACGTTGATGATGCGCTGCAGTCGCACGCGGTCCGACGGGTTCTGGATAACGGACAGATACGCGAGCGCGTCGCGAATCTCCATGCGGTCATAGAACTTGTGGCCGCCGATGATGCGGTAGGGAATGGCGTTTTTGACCAGCGCGCGTTCAATGGGGCCGGACATGGCGTTCATGCGGTACAGCACGGCGTGGTCCGAAAACGCGCGGCCCTTGGCGACGGAATCGGTAATGGCCGCGGCAATGCCGGCGGCCTCCGCCGTCTCGTCCTCGGCGGTCTCGAGCGTGATGCGCGCGCCCGTGCCGTTCGCCGTCCAGAGGTTTTTGCCTTTGCGCTGGCTGTTGTTCGCAATAACGGCGTTGGCCGCGTCCAGGATATTCTGTGTGGAACGGTAATTCTGCTCCAGCCGGATTACGGCGGCGTCCGGGTAGCGCGATTCAAAGCTCAAAATGTTTTCAATTGTCGCGCCGCGGAACCGGTAAATGCTCTGGTCGTCGTCGCCGACGACGCAGATGTTGCGCCAGCCTCCCGCCAGAAGCTCGGTCAGGCGGTACTGGGCGTGGTTGGTATCCTGGTACTCGTCGACCATCACATAGCGGAACTGCCGCCGGTAGTGCTCGGCAATGTCCTCGTTTTCCTCCAAAAGGCGGACGGTTTGGAAAATGAGGTCGTCAAAGTCCATGGCGTCGGCGTTTTTCAGAAGCTGCTGGTATTTCGCATAGCATTCGCCGATTTTTTGCAGCCGCACGTCGTCGCCCGCCGTTTTTTGAAATTCCGCCGGGGAAATGAGCGCGTCCTTGGCGCGGCTTATCTCGCCGAGAATCATTTTGTGCGGCAGGAAGCGGTCCTCTATCCCCAGAAGCCGCTGGCATTCCTTCATCACGCGGCGCGTGTCGTCGGTGTCGTAAATCGTAAAGCGGGACGTAAACCCGAGCCGGTCGGCGTTGCGCCGCAGAATGCGCACGCACGCCGAATGGAAGGTGCTCGCCCACAGGTCGTCCGCGTCCTCGCCGAGCATGGCGGCCAAGCGCGCCTTGAGCTCATTGGCCGCCTTGTTCGTAAAGGTGATGGCCAGAATCTGCCAGGGCTTCGGCGCGTCGACCGAAAGCACGCCGGCAATCTGCGGCAAAACGGAATGGTCGCCGTCGAGATAGCGCTGCAAAAGCGCCTCGTCCGCGTCGTCGGGCGTGCGGTCAAAGTCCGTCGAGTGGTAGGCGTTGCCGAACCGGATAAGGTTCGCGATGCGGTTGACCAGCACCGTCGTTTTTCCGCTGCCCGCGCCCGCAAGAATTAAAAGCGGTCCGTTCACCTGAAAGACCGCTTTTTTTTGCATATCGTTCATGCGCCGGAACGTCTGCTCGATAATCGAGCGGCGCAGCGCCAAAAGCTTTTGTGTGTCCATGTCGTACTCCAGGGGGGATTAGATAAACAGGTTGCCGCCGCGGCAGTCAATCGCCACGGTCAGCGGGAAATCCCGAAAGGTCAGGCGCTTGACGGATTCGCAGCCGAGGTCGTCGAACGCAATGACCTCGCAGCTTGTAATGCACTTGCTGGCAAGCGCCCCCGCGCCGCCGACGGCACAGAAATACACCGCGCCGTTGCGGACGATGGCGTCGCAGACGGCCGGGCTTCGCGGCCCCTTGCCGACCATGGCGGCAAGCCCCATGTCGAGCATACGCGGGGCGTAGACGTCCATGCGGCTCGAGGTCGTCGGTCCGCACGCGCCGATGGAAAGCCCCGGCGGCGTGGGCGTAGGACCGGCGTAGTAGACGACGGCGCCCCGGATGGGGTACGGCGTCTGCTCGCCTTTTTCGAGCAGCTCAAAAATGCGCTTATGCGCCGCGTCGCGCGAGGTATAGACCGTCCCGCTTAACAGGACGGTGTCGCCCGCCGACAATTCCTTCGCGCGCGCCGGAAGGTCGCGCGTATCCAGCTTCCATTCGCGCACGGCTCAGCCCTCTTTCGGCGTGTCCAGCCGGTAGATGTTCGCGTCCGAGGCCGGCGCTGCGTCGAGCGTTTCGGCCACGCGCATAATGACGTCCGGGACGAATTTTTCCTCCCGCCGCACGGACAGCGCCTGCGCCGACTGCGTCAGCTTCGAAGACAGGGCGGCAATCTCCGCGCGCAAGCCCTCGACCGACCGTGTAAAATTGGCGGCGATGGCGTCAACGTCCGCCGTCAGCCGCGCAATGTCGCCGGCCCGGTCGCGGATGCTCTGCGCGGCGTCGAGCTGCGCGTCGTTCGCCTTGCGGTTCGCGGCGGAAACAATCTCGTCGGAATATTTGCGCGCGTCCAAAAACGCCGCGCCCAGCTGCGCCTGCGTTTCGCGCAGTTCCTCGGCCTTTTCGTCCATTTTTCGCTTTTCGTCGTCCATGGCGGAAAGCCGCGCGTGAAGCGCGTCGTTTTCCGCTTGCAGCGCCGCGTTCTGCGCCGTGGCCGCCGACAGCGACTCGGAGGTTTTTTCAAGCGCGCGCTTCGCCTCTTCCCCCGCCTCGCAAAGCGCGGACAGCTCGTCTGCTTTGGCCTGCAGCGCGGAAAGCTCGCCGCCTTTTTGCTGAAGGTCGTCGGAAAGCGACGCGATTTGCCCCTTGAGCTCGTCGACGTAGGCGAGCACGTCCTCGCGCTTAAAGCCGCCGAAAATGCAGGTCTTGAAAATGCGTTCGGAATCCATAACCCTATCCCCTTATGTAAAATTGCATACCATACTGTTTCAAATTATTGTACCATGTTTCCGGCGTTCGGGCAACCGTTTTTTCGCGCAGCCCCGTCAGGTTTTTTCCGTTGGCGTCAGGCGGACCGTTTTCGTGGCGACCGCAGCGCAAAACGCCGCGTCGTGCTCCACGAACAGCACGGTCGCTTCGCTTTCGCGAAAAAGCGTTTCCAGCTGCATACGCGACCAGATATCGATATAATTGAGCGGTTCGTCCAAAACAAACAGGTGCGCGGGCAGCGCCAGGCAGACGGCAAGCTGCACCTTCTTTTTCTGTCCCGCGGAAGCGTTTTCCAGCCGGACGGAAAACTGCGCGCGCGAAAAATCCAGCTTGCGCAAAATCGTTTTGCAAAGCGTTTCGTCCGCGCCGGCGGCGGCGATATAGTCGGAAAGCGTGCCGGACAGCCCCTCGCTCTCCTGCGGGAGGTACGCAATCTGCAAGCCGGCCGCGACAAAGACCCGTCCGCTGTGCGGAACTGTCTCCCCCATTAACAGCTTGAGAAGGCTGCTTTTGCCTGCGCCGTTGCCGCCCTCCAGGGCAATTTTGTCGCCGCGCCGCACCGAAAAGCGCACGGGCGAGAACACGGACCGCTCCCCGTATTGCACCGCCACGCGGTCGAACTGCGCGAAGTCCGCCTTCGGAAACGGCAGCACATGCAGCCGCAGCGCTTCGGCGGTCTCCACATCGTGCAGCAGCGCCGCCTTTTCCTGCGCCGCCGCATCCCTGCGGCTTTGGATGGCTTTGGCGCGCCGCATCATTTTGGCGGACTTGTGGCCGATGTAGCCGCGGTCGGGCCGCACCCCGGAATTGCGTGTGCCCTTTTTGCTTTTTTCCACCTGCGCCGACCAGCCCGCCGCGCGCCTTGCGGCGTCGTGAAGCCGCGCAATCTCATGCGTCAGCTTTTCGTTTTCCGCCGCCTCGCGGCAGTCGCGCTGTTCTTTTTGCGCGAACCACACCGAAAAGCTGCCCTTTTGCACCTCGATGCCGGTTTTGTTGATGGAAAGCGTATGGTCGGTGCAGCAATCCAGCAGTGCGCGGTCGTGCGAAACCAGAATAAAGCCGCTTTTGCCGCGCAGATAGGCGCCGAGCTTTTCGCGCCCGGCACGGTCCAGGTGATTGGTCGGCTCGTCGAGCAGGCAAAAGCAGCCCGCGTGCAGGAACAAAAGCGCAATCTGCACCTTGGTGCGTTCCCCGCCGGAAAGCGTGTGATACGGGCGTGCAAACGCCTCCTCGGCCATGCCCAGAAGCCGCAGCTCCCGCTCGAGCTCCCACATTTGCGCACCGGGCGCCAGCGTATATAACGCGCAAACAGCCCTGTGCGGGTCGGGAATGTCAAGGGGAAACCGCACAAACGGTACGCTGCTTTGGATGGCGTTTCCCGCCGGCAGCTCGCCCGTCAGCAGCTTCAGAAACGTGGTTTTCCCGCGGCCGTTGCGGCCGACAAGCCCAAGACGCCAATCGGTATCCAGCCGGAAAGACACGTCGGAAAACACGGGCGCAAGCGCGCCGTCGTAAGAAAAGGTCAGGTGCCGCACATCGATTTGAGACATAAAACTATCCCCTTTCGCAAAAAAATCGGGCCGCAGGCAAAGCCGGCGGCCCGAACTTACGCACAAAGGGGCAAGCTCCCGCTTTTATACGGGCGGACGCGGCGTTTTTCCTGCGAGAAGGCACACCGAACCACGGGCATACGCCCAGGCGTTGTGTGCCAAGCGTTCAGCAGGAAAAATTGCGCATCCTTTCATCTCCCTTGTTGTCATTCCGTGGGTATTGTAGCAGGACAGAAACGTCTTGTCAACGCTTTCCTTATCTTTCCAGCTGCCAGACGACCGTGTCCGCAGCGCCGTTGTCGCCGTGCGCCTCGACGGTGTTCTCGCCCGCCTTGAGCCGGACGTTTCGGAACACGAACACGTGCGCCTGCCGGCACTGCGCCGCGCTTTTTTCGCCGACCGGCGCGCCGTTGACAGAAAGGGAAACGCGCGAAGCGTTGGAATAAACCTTGACGGAAACGGTCTCCCGCTGCCGCACCGCAAACCGCCGTGATGTGATATAGGTCACGGGCAGCGTGCGCCAATATGCCTGATACAGGAAGTACGCGTCCTTTTTTGTGCGGCGGTCGTAGGTCACAAGGCCCTTGTCATTGCGGCCGGGCTGCCCGCCCTCATGGCGGCTGTCAATCGCGAAATCAAACATATTCCACACAAACGTGCCCCAGAGTTTTTCGGCGCGCTTGGACATGAAATAGCGCAGGGCGTGCTCGTGGACGATGTTCGCCCATTCCTCGGGGTGGAATTCGCAGGTCGTGTCCCGCGGCTTTTTGGGCGTTTCGGTGTGGTGCAGCGTATTCGACCCCGCGCCGTATTCCGAAACCGCCACGCCCCGGCGGCGGTTTGCGCGCACGTGGGCCGCCGCCTGCGTGTAAAAATGCCGCGGCGAGCCGATGTACCAGCCGGGATAGATGTTGCAGCCCTTTATATCGCTTTGCCATTTGTCGCCGAGATAATGGTTCGTGGCGAGCGCGGAATAGCGCGTCGGGTCCAACGTCTTGGCGAGCGCGTGCAGCTTTTCCAGCATGGCGGCCGCCGTTTTGCCGTAATAGAACTGCACCTCGTTGGCCATGCTCCAGCAGAAAATCGACGGGCGGTGCCCCTGCTGCAAAATAAGCTCGGTCAGCTGCTGCTCGGCGTTTTCGAGCTGGCGCGCGGTCACGGCCGGGTCCTTGACCGTATCCGTCGGCAGCGGCGAGCGCTTAAGGCCGCCGATGTGGTCGACAAAGGGAATTTCCGCCCAGACGGGCAGGCCGTACCGGTCGCACAGGTCGTAAAAATGCGGGTGGTGCGGGTAGTGCGCCAGCCGGACGGCGTTCGCGCCCATTTCATACAGCAGCGCGAAGTCCTCGTCGTGCTCGGCTTCGGTAATGGCCCAGCCCATATTTTCGCGGTCCTGGTGCCGGTTGACGCCGCGCAGCGGATAGGCGCGGCCGTTTAAGAAAAAGCCCTTTTTCGGGTCGATATGCACATACCGGAAGCCGACGTCCTTTACCGCCTCGTCGACCGCGCGGCCTTCTTTTTCGAGCGTGCAGACGACGCGGTAGCGGTAGGGGTCGCGCCGGCCGTCCCACAGGTGTACGGGCGAAACGCGCACAACGCCGGACGCCCGGCTGTCCCGCACGGGGAAAACCGCCTCGGCGACGGTTTGCGGGGCTTCCGACGGCGGCGCAAAGTCCGGGTGCGCAATGCCGGGGCAAGGGGCAAACGGCGCGGGAGAAAGGACGCGCACATGCAGCTGCACCCCCGTTTCCTCCGCCGTTTCCACGCGCGCTTCCACACAAAGCGCGGCGGCGCTTGCCACCTCCGGGGTGTTCGGGTAGGACAGCCGCACGCCGTCCGAGCCGAAATCGGAAAGCGAAAAATGCGTGGGCCCCGTCTCCAGGAAATAGACTTCGCGGTAGATGCCGCCGAAAAACGTGAAGTCGGCCTCGAGCGGAATCACGTCGGGGAACGGGGAATTGTCCGCGCAGACGAGCAGCGTATTTTCGCCGCGCACAAGCGCCCCCGTCAGCTCGAACCGGAAGCAGGTGTACCCGCCGCGGTGCTGACCTAAGTGCGTGCCGTTGAGATAAACGTCCGCAACGGAATTGACGCCGAGGAATTCCACGAAATACCGCTTGTCCGCCGCGGGCTCAAACGAAAATACCCGGCGGTACCAGCCCTTTCCGCGGTAATAGTCCCCGCCGCCGTCCTGGCCGTCGAGCGCGTTCCAGGTGTGCGGCAGACGGACGGGCGCGTAGTCGCCGGGCGCCGGCGCGTCCTTCAGGCAGAATTCCCAATTGTCCATAAGCAGGGTTCGGGTGGGCATAAGCGTCCTCCTTTATTGCGCTTGTAAAAACCATTGCAGCGCGGAATAGCGCCGCGTTTTTTTATCGTTTTGCACCATGGCCGCCGTCTCTTCGGCCGTGCCGACGAGAATAAGCAGCTGCTTGGCGCGGGTAACGGCGGTGTACAGCAGATTGCGGTACTGCAAATTCGGCAGCACCCCGACAACCGGCAGGACGACTGCGGGGAACTCGCTGCCCTGGCTTTTGTGCACCGTCACGGCGTAGGCGAGCTCCATGTCGGTCAGCTGCTCTTTGGCGGCCAAAACGGTGCGGTCGTCAAAGCGGATGCGGGCAACGCCGTCGCGCAGGTCAATCTGCTCGATGACGCCGATGTCGCCGTTGAAAATGCCCTCGCCGGTCTCGCCGTCCGGCTTTTCCCAAAGCATATCGTAATTGTTTTTGGTCTGCATGACCTTGTCGCCCGTGCGGAAGGTGCGAAAGCCGACGGTAAGCTCGGCCTTTTTGCCGTCGGGCGGGTTGACGGCGTTTTGCAGCAGCGTGTTGAGATGGACCGTCCCCGTCTCCCCTTTTTTGGAGGGGCACAGCACCTGGATGTCCGCCGTAGGCGACAGCCCGTACGCCTGCGGCAGGCGCGCGGCCACAAGCTGCACGACCGCGCGCGCCGCATGATACGGATTCGGGCGTTCCAAAAGGAAAAAGTCGCCGTCCTTGCGATCGAGCACCGGCATTTCCCCGCGCACGATGCGGTGGGCGTTGGTCACGATAAGGCTGCCCATTGCCTGGCGGAACACCTCGGTCAGGCACACCGTGGGCAGAAGCTCGCTTGCGATTAGGTCCGCAAGCACGTTGCCCGCACCCACGGGCGGGAGCTGGTCCGCGTCGCCGACCAGAATCAGCCGGCAGCCGAACGGCAGCGCCTGCAGAAGGCTTGCGAACAGGTGGATGTCCACCATGGAAAGCTCGTCTAAGATGAGCGCCTCGCATTCGAGCGGGTTGCGAAGCCCCCGCTTGAAGACGGCGCGGTCGTGGTCGTCCCATTCGACCTCCAAAAGCCGGTGGATGGTTTTGGCGTCGCGGCCCGTCAGCTCGGTCATCCGCTTGGCGGCGCGCCCCGTCGGCGCGGCGAGCGCAATGTCGAGTCCCTGTCGCTCAAACAGCTGCAAAATGCCCTTGAGGGTCGTCGTTTTGCCGGTGCCGGGGCCGCCGGTCAAAATCAGCAGCCCGCGCTCAACCGCCGTGCGGATGGCGGTGCGCTGCGTTTCGGCGTAGGAGATGCTGTTTTCGCGCTCCAGCGCGGCGATGTCCTGCTCGAGCGTTTCGCTCTGCGGCGGCGGGAAGCGCAAAAGCACCCGGATGCGGTCGCTGATGGACTTTTCGTCGCGGTAGGCGGACGGCAGGAAAATGAAGTCCCGGCCGGCAAGCTCCGCCGTCTCCAGCCGGTGCGAGGCGAGCAGCCCGTCGAGCTCGCGCTCGACGTCGTCCGCGGACGCCTCCAGATACGCCGCGGCAATGGAGACGACCTTGCTGCGCGGAATACAGGTATGGCCGTTGTCGTTCAGGTTTTTTTGCAGAATATGGACAATCCCCGCCTGCAGGCGCAGCTGCGGCGCGGGCGGCTGGGGCAGCGCGGCGGCGATGGCCTCGGCGCGCTCAAAGCCGATGCGCGCGTCCGCATCGCACAGCGAAAACGGGTTTTGCACGACGCGTTCGACGGCGTTCGAGCCGAACGCGTCGTAGGCGGCGATGCATTCGCGCGGGGTCATGCCGTAGCCCTCGAGCGCGAGCATGACGGTGCGCTCGGCGAACTGTTTTTGGAAATTTTTCTGAATCTGCCTCGCCTTATCCTTGGAAATACCCTTGATGGCCGCAAGCTTGTCCGGCTCGTTTTCGAGCACGTCGAAGGTGCGCTCGCCGAAGGCTTTGACGATTTTTTCCGCGGTGGCGGGACCAATCCCCTTGACCGCGCCGGCGGCAAGATAGTTGTAAAGCTGCTCGGTTGTGGCGGGCAGTTCGCGTTCAAACGCCGCAACCTTGAACTGGCGGCCGAAGGTCGGGTGAAAGACCCATTCGCCCGAAAGGCGGACCGTTTCACCGACCGAAATGTCAGAGAACGTGCCGACGGCCGTGACGAGCTCGTCGTCACAGCCAATCTCCAGCACCGTATAGCCGTTTTGCTCGTTGCGGAAGCGGATGTCCTCCACGGTTCCGTCCAGGCGCGCCGCGCCCTGTTCTTCGCTCATTTGACCATTTCCTCGAATTCAGCGGGCGTGCAAAGGTAAATGCCGTTCGTCTCCCGGCAGATGTTCAGGCAGCTTAGGCGCTGGCGTTCGTCCATCCCGCAGTCGAGCACCACGACGCTGCCGACGGCCTCGTCGCCGATGAAATGCAGCTTCATGCGCGCCGCATACGCCGCCGCAGCCACGTCCTTGTCGCACCGGCGCGCCGGGACGATTATGTAGTAGCCGCGCCTGCGCCGCGGCAAAAGCGCCTTCAGCAGAATCGCATAGCAAAGCGCAAGCAGGCCGAACACCACAAGCCCCACGAACACCGCGCCGAAAAAGGTATCCAACATGAAAATCACCCCATAGCATTGTATGAGGCGGAAAAGAAAACGTGAGTAGGCCTGTAAGCCGAGTTCTGTCGTTGAAAGCAGTTATCTATCTGCGCGCACCGTCGCCGGTACGCTGAAGCCATCTGTCGAAGGATTTGCCCAGCTGACAACTTCGGTCGATGTTGCATCGGGTAGGGTTTACTTGGCCGCACCGTTACCGGTACGCCGGTGAGCTCTTACCTCGCCTTTCCACCCTTACCGCACCATGTGCGGCGGTATCTCTCTATGCACTTTCCCTAAGGTCGCCCTCGGCGGCTGTTAGCCGTTACCCTGCTGTGTGATGCTCGGACTTTCCTCACGCGCAAAGCCTGCGCGCGCAACTGCTCAGCCTACTCACGCTTTGTATTGTAGTATACTTTCGGCCGCTTGTCAATGGAAGCGACAAGCGGCCGACCGTCTTTTTACGCTCGCTTTTCCAGCGACGCGAGGCTTTCCGAAAGAAGCTTTTTCTTTTCGAGCAGCTGCGCCTGCTGCCGGCGCTGCCCCTCCACGACGGCGGCGGGCGCCTTGCTGACGAAGTTTTCGTTGGACAGCTTGCCCTCCACCATGGCAAGCTCCTTTTCGACGCCGGCAAGCTCCCTGTTCAGGCGCGCCGTTTCCGCCGCAAAATCCACAAGCTCCTGCATGGGGATATACATCCGCGCGCTTTCCGTGATGATGGAAACCGCGCCGTCCATTTCGCCGAACGCTTCCCCCACCTCGACCGCGCTCGCCGACGCGAGCCGCTCGAAGAAGACCTCGCCCTTCCGGAACGTGTCCGCGTAGGCGGTCTCGATAAAGAGCTTCGCCTTTTTCGACGGGGCGACGTTCATTTCCGCGCGGCGGTTGCGCACCGCCTTAATCGCGGTCATAATGCGCTCCATCTGCGCTTCCTCCTCGGAGAAGCAAAGCGCGTCCGACGCGCACGGCCAGGCGGAAACCATGATGCTTTCGCCCTCATGCGGAAGCGCCTGCCAGATTTCCTCGGTGATGAAGGGCATGAACGGGTGCAGCAGCTTTAACGTGTTGGACAGCACGAACACCAGCACCGCTTTGGCGGTCGCCTTTTTCGCGGCGTCCGCGCCGTTGAGGCGAATCTTCGCAAGCTCGATGTACCAGTCGCAGAACTCGTCCCAGATGAAGTCGTAAAGCTTTTGAACCGCCATGCCGAGCTCGTATTTTTCAAGCGCGTCCCTGACGCCGGCGGCAAGCGCATTGCAGCGGCTCAAAATCCACTTGTCCTCCAGCGCAAGGCCGTCGGGCACGTGCGGCGCGGGCTCGTCGTCGGACAGGTTCATCAGCACAAAGCGCGCGGCGTTCCAAATCTTGTTGGCAAAATTGCGGCTGGCCTCGACGCGCGTGTCGGAAAAGCGCATATCGTTGCCGGGGCTGTTGCCCGTGGCGAGCGTAAAGCGCAGCGCGTCCGCGCCGTAGCGGTCGATAATCTCCAGCGGGTCAATCCCGTTGCCCAGGGATTTGGACATCTTGCGCCCCTGCGCGTCGCGCACAAGGCCGTGGATGAGCACCGTGTCGAACGGCACGCGGCCGGTCTGGCGCAGACCGGAGAACATCATGCGCATGACCCAGAACGGGATGATGTCGTAGCCCGTGACAAGCGTGTTGGTCGGGTAATAGTGCTTGAAGTCCTCGGTCTGTTCCGGCCAGCCGAGCGTCGAGAACGGCCACAGCGCCGACGAGAACCAGGTGTCGAGCGTGTCGGGGTCCTGCTCGATTTTCCGGCTGCCGCAGTGCGCGCACACGTCGGGCGTTTCGCGCGAGACCGTGATTTCGCCGCAGTCGGCGCAGTACCACGCGGGGATGCGGTGCCCCCACCACAGCTGGCGGGAAATGCACCAGTCGCGGATGTTTTCGAGCCAATGGAAATAGACCTTTTCAAAGCGCTGCGGGACGAATTTTGTTTCGCCGGTTTTGACCGCGTCAATCGCGGGGCCCGCGAGCGGCTTCATTTTGACGAACCATTGCTTGGAGACGCGCGGTTCGACCGTCGTGCCGCAGCGGTAGCAGGTGCCGACGTTGTGGGTGTAGTCCTCCACCTTGACGAGCGCACCCTCTTTTTCCAGGTCGCGGACAATCGCCTTGCGCGCTTCGTAGCGGTCCATCCCGGCGTAGGCGGGATAGTCGTCGGTGATTTTCGCGTCGGGCGTTAAAACGTTGAGAACCGGCAGGTTGTGGCGCAGGCCGACCTCGAAGTCGTTCGGGTCGTGCGCGGGCGTAATCTTGACGACGCCGGTGCCGAAATCCATTTCGACGTATTCGTCGGCGACGACGGGAATTTCGCGGTGCACAAGCGGCAAAATAAGGGTCTTGCCCACCGCATCGCGGTAGCGTTCGTCCTTCGGGTTGACGGCGACGGCCGTGTCGCCCAGCAGCGTTTCCGGCCGCGTGGTCGCAAGCTCCAGATAGCCGCTGCCGTCCTGAAAGGGATAGCGCAGGTGCCAGAAGTGCCCCGCCTGCTCCTCATACTCGACCTCCGCGTCGGAAATGGAGGTCAGGCAATGCGGGCACCAGTTGATGATGCGTTCGCCGCGGTAAATCAGGCCGCTTTCATAGAGATTGCAGAACACCTCGCGCACCGCCCGGCTGCACCCTTCGTCGAGCGTGAAGCGTTCGCGCTCCCAGTCGCAGGACGAACCGAGCTTTTTCAGCTGCTCGATGATGCGCCCGCCGTACTGCCGCTTCCAGTCCCAGGCGCGCTCCAAAAACGCGTCGCGGCCGATTTCTTCTTTCGTCAGGCCCTCTTTTTTCATGGCCTCGACGATTTTTGCCTCGGTCGCAATGGAGGCGTGGTCCGTGCCGGGCACCCAGAGCGTGTCGTACCCCGCCATGCGGTGGTAACGGATAAGGATGTCCTGCAGCGTGTTGTCGAGCGCGTGGCCCATGTGCAGCTGGCCCGTGATGTTGGGCGGCGGGATAACGATGGTGTAGGTCGGCTTGTCCGCTTCGCGCTTCGCGTGGAAATACCGGCGCTCCATCCACATTTGGTAGGTGCGGTCCTCCACATTTTTCGGCTCGTATTGTTTGGCTAATTCTTTTCGCATAACGACTCCTTTTCCCTATCAAAAAACGCCCCGCACGGGGATGTCCCGTGTGAGGCGAAAATTCCGCGGTACCACTCACTTTGCCGCTTTTGCGGCCGCTCATTGCCCGGTAACGGCGGGGGCCGTTCCCGCTTGAGGGCTTATGCCGTTCGGCGGGACCGCTCGGAAGCGACGCGGGCGGGTCCCCCTCTGCCTTGCACCGGCCGGCAGCTCTCTTTGCGGGGTTTGTCCGCCTGATTCTTCGTCATGGCGTTTCTTATATTGCAATTAGGATACCAGCATCCGGCAGATTTGTCAAGCGCCGGAGGCGTTCTCCGGCGTTTGCGCCCCGGGCTTTCTGCGGCGGGCAATCGCGAATACGGCGGCGTGTACGGACGAAGCGCCCGCGAGCTTGAGCACCTTGGCGCACTCCGACAGCGTCGCGCCGGTGGTTTTGATGTCGTCGACAAGCAAAATGCGCTTGTTTTTTACGTCGGCGTCCGGCGCGACCTCGTAAACGCCGAAAACGTTGCCCGTCCGCCGGGAGGCGGGCAGCGCGTGCTGGGTCTCGGTCTCGTACAGCTTTTCGAGCAGCGGCAGGCAGGGCACGCCCAGCGCCTTTGCGGCCGCGCCGGCAAGCAGCTCGCCGGGATTGTACGCGCGTTTTCGCCGCTGGCGCTTTGTAAACGGGACAAAGGCGACCGCGTCAAACGAACGCCCGGCAAAGTGCAGCCGGACGGCGTTCGCAACGTCCGCGCCGTAGCTTTCGGCAAGGTAGGTGCGCCCCTCGAACTTGAAGCGGTGCACCGCGCGGCGGATAACGTCCGTGTAGTAAAACGGCGCGCAGACCGCGTCGAATTTCTGCTTTTTGTGCTTGCAGACGCAGTCGGCCTTTGCGTGGCCGCAGTCCGGGCAGGCGGGCGGCGCGATGCGCGGCAAGGCCGTTTCGCACGTCTCGCAGACGGTGCGTTCGGGCACGATAAGCGCGCCGCAGTACCGGCACCGGCGCGGGAAAAACGCGCACAGGAGCCGGTCCCAAAGCTGCGCGGTCAACGAATCTCCTGCTCGAGCGCGTCAAAGGCGGGCGTCGAGAAAAATTCCCCGAGTGTGATGTTCAAGCCGTCGCAGAGCTTTTTGACCGTAACGACCGATACGTCGCGTCGGGTTTCATCCAGCAGACTGTATACGGTAGACGGCGTTACGCCCGCCTGCACCGCCAGCGCATTGTAAGCCATGCCGCGCTGTGCGCAGAGCTCGCGCACGCGGTCGGCAACCGCATCCTTTACACCCATTCCGATTCACCTCAGCATGAGTGTAGCGGATTCTGCGCGCACGCGTATACGCGCGTGCGTATGTTTGCTTTATTATTGCATCTCCTGCTCGAGCGCGTCAAAGGCGGGCGTCGAGAAAAATTCCCCGAGTGTGATGTTTAAGCCGTCGCAAAGAATTTTGATGGTCAAAATCTTCGGATTCCGGCTTTTGCCATACAGAATATTTTTGACGGACGAAGGCGGCAGGCCGGCAAGGTCAGCTAACTTGTTGATGGTGATATTGTGTTCGCCGCACAATTCCAAAATGCGGTCCCGCACGGCGGTAACGGTATCCATGGCAGCACCTCCGAAGCTTTTCTGCCATTAGGATACCGAAAATCCATATGAAAAATAGGCTACGCGTACTACTCATCGTCTACGCATAGCCTATTTTTATCGTTGCGGGTTATTTCCAGTCCAGCGCGGCGATTTGCACCTCGCCCTTTGCGAAAGACGAGCCGCGCCAGCCGCAGGTGGTGATGTACCAGTTCCCGTTTTCCCGCACGACCTCGGGCGCGTGGCAGCGCAGGCGCGTCACGGGCTGCGCTCCGCCCGGCGCGCCGTAGCAGCCGAAGGAAAGCGGGTCGCCGCCTGCAAAAACCAGCGTGTCGTGGTAGGTCGGCTTCGAGCAGTCCGTATACGTCGTGAACAGATAGAACACGCCGTCCTTTTCCACGACAAACGGGGATTCAAACGCGCCCCAGGAGGGGTTGAGCGGCGCGGCCTCCCCGCTGGTCAGCGCAAAGCCGTGGAAATCCCAGTGGAGAAGGTCGTCGGACACAAGGCAGGAAATCGCGCTTTTGCCCGCGTGCACGCCCGACACATACATGACGAAGCCCCCGCCCGGCCGCCGCAGCACGAAATGGTCACGGTGGCAGGCCATGGGCGGGTTGCCCCGCAGGAACACCTCCTGCCCGAACCAGTCGCCCGAATCGAACGAAACGGCGAGCTTAGTCGGCGAGGGGCCGTAAAACATATAGTACAGCCCGCCGTGCTCTATGACGCACGGCGCCCACGCGAGCGTGCCGGTATCGATAACCTTGCACCATTCGCGCATGGGGCGCTGCAGGCTGTCGCCCACGGCGTGAACAAAATAGCGCTCCTTGTTCGGCTTGCCGGCACGGCTCGTGATGCCGATGAGGTGCCATTTGCCGTCAAAGTACAGCGTGTGGTCGTTGACGTAGCGGCCAAACCGCCGCGGGTGGAAAAGCGTGCGCCATTCCGACGCGATATGGGGGATTTGCATGGGAACTCCTTACATTTTACGCTAAGCTGCCGGGCCAAGGGGTTTAAAGTCCTGCCGTCCGTTTTGTATGGAAGCGCTCCTTTTTTCCGCCTTCCGCTTGTATTGTACCATGTCCCCTGCCGCTTCGCAAGCGGGAAACGGCGGTTTCGCCGGATTGACAAAGCGCCGCCTTCGCATTATACTGGTTCCTGCCCGGCGGGAGTCCGGCTTGCCGGGCCGAATGTTGTGTAAGGGCTTTTGGCTTTACATGGGAAAGGAGTGCGGCGTATGCGCTGTTACGCCTGTCCGCGGCAATGCGGCGCCGAGCGGACGGAAAACACGCCCTCGGCGGGCTTTTGCAAAATGCCGTACAACGCCGTTTTGGCGCGCGCGGCGCTGCACCATTGGGAGGAGCCGCCCTTAAGCGCGCACGGCGGGGCGGGCGCCGTCTTTTTTTCGGGCTGCTCGCTGCGGTGCGTATTTTGCCAGAACCACGCCATAAGCCACGAAAATTTCGGGAAGCCCGTAACCATAGACCGCTTTATCGAGATACTGAAGGCGCTGGAGGCGGCGGGCGCGCAGAACATCGACCTTGTGAACCCCACGCATTTCGCGCCGTTTCTGCAAGAGGCGCTCACGCGCTACAAGCCGCGCGTGCCGGTCGTCTACAACACCGGCGGGTACGACACGGTGGAGACGCTCAAAAGCCTTTCGGGGCTTGTGGACATCTACCTGCCCGATTTCAAGTATATGTCGGAGACGCTCGCGCGCCGGTATTCCGCCGCGCCCGACTATCCCGAACGCGCAAAGGCGGCGCTTTTGGAAATGCGCCGGCAGACGCGCGACCGCTTTGCCGACGACGGACGGATGCTTTCGGGGCTTCTCGTGCGGCACCTTGTGCTGCCGCAGGGGACTAAGGATTCGGCGGAGATTCTGCGCTGGATTGCGGAAAATCTTTCCAAGGACACCTATGTCAGCCTCATGTGCCAGTACACGCCGGGCGACCGTACCTATACGCATAAGGCGCTCAACCGCCGGCTGACCACGGCGGAATACGACCGGGTTTTGCGCGTATTTTTCAATCTGGGGCTGCACAACGGCTTTATGCAGGCGCGCGATTCCGCCGACGCCCGCTTTACCCCGGCGTTCGACCTGACGGGGGTTTGATTTTTTCCTAAAATATGCTATACTGTTGAAAAAGCAGACAAATCGGAGCTTTATCGGAGGTGTTCACATGGCAAAGAAAGCAACGGACGAGGTCCGCAAGCTCGGCAAAAAGGGCGGGAAATTTTTCGGGGAGTTCCGCACCTTCATCGCGCGCGGCAACGTGATGGACCTGGCCGTCGGCGTTATCATCGGCGGCGCGTTCCAGAAAATCGTCAACTCGCTGGTCAACGACATCGTCATGCCGCTTATCAGCCTTGCAACCGGCGGCATTAACTTCAACAACTGGTTTTTGACGCTCGGCGAGGGCGACTTCGCCACGGTGGAGGAAGCCAAGGCGGCGGGCGTCGCGACGCTGAATTTCGGGACGTTTTTGGGCACCGCGCTGGATTTCCTTATCATGGCGTTCGTCATTTTCCTGTTTATCAAGGGCATCAACGCGCTGTCGAGCAAGGTCAAGCGCGAAAAGCAGGAGGAGGCCGCCGCGGCCCCGACGACCAAGGTCTGCCCCTTCTGCCGCTCGGAGATTGCCGTGGAGGCAACGCGCTGCCCGCATTGCACGTCTGAATTGAAAGAAGGCTAATTCCCATGCAGATTGGATTCATCGGCGCCGGCAACATGGCAAGCGCCATTCTGCGCGGCATGGTGCGTTCCGGCAAATTTGCGCCGGCCACGCTTTTCGCCTTTGACACGCAGGGCGAAAAAACGGCCGCGCTCGCAGGCGAGCTGGGCATACAGGCTGCCGACAGCGCCGAGGCGCTGCTTGCGGCCTGCGACGCCGTGGTGCTCGCCGTAAAGCCGAATGTGTTCCCTGCGCTTCTGCCGCAGCTTGGCGCCGCCGCAAGGCAGCGCGACCCGCTGATGGTTTCCATCGCGGCGGGCAAGACGATTGCGTACATCGAGGACCTTTTGGGCTACGACGCGCCGGTTGTGCGCGTCATGCCGAACCTCAACGCGACGGTGGGCGAAGCGATGAGCGCGTACTGCTGCAGCGGCCGGGTCACGGACGAGCACAGGGCGCTGGTGGAAGCCATGTGCGGCGCGTTCGGCGAGGTCATGGCGCTGTCGGAAAGCGCGTTCCCGCTGTTCGGCGTTCTGGCGGGCTGCGCGCCGGCGTTCAGCTTCCAGTTCATCGATGCCCTGGCGCGCGCGGGCGTCAAGCACGGGATGCCGAAGGCGGACGCCCTGCACATTGCGGCGCAGACCGTTTTGGGCAGCGCAAAGCAGATTTTGGAAAGCGGCGCGCACCCCTGGGAGCTTATTGACCGCGTCTGTTCGCCCGGCGGGACGACCATTGAGGGCGTCACCTCTTTGCAGGCGGACGCGTTCGACGCCGCCGTGGCGCGCGCGGTGGACGCGGCGCTCGAAAAGGACAGCCGCATCTGAAAACAAAGGCAAAACGCGGAGAGCCGCTGCTCCCCGCGTTTTTCTTTTGCGCTTTTCCCGTAAAAACGCGAAACGCCGCGGACCTTGCGGTCTGCGGCATTTATCCTGCAAATGTGCTTCGTTACGCTTTGTTGAGCTTCGTAACGAGGGCGGACTTTTTGCGGGCGGCGTTGTTCTTGTGCAGAAGCCCCTTCGCGGTCGCCTGGTCAATCTTTTTAACGGCGGCGGTCACGAGCGCCTCTTTGTCGGCGGCGCCGGCCTCGATTGCGACATTCGCCTTTTTGATGGCGGTCTTGAGCGCAGAGTTCATGGACTTGTTGCGCTGGGCGCGCTTGTTGTTCACAATCACGCGCTTTTTCGCGGACTTGATGTTCGGCATCGGTCACACCTCCCTTGCAATAGCGGACTATATCTTACCATTGTTTTCAGAAAAAAGCAAGTTTTTTTTCAAAATCCCCGATAGTTTTTCCGCCAAAGGACCATACTAATCCCGACTGGAGGGAGCGGGATGTCAATTCGAACGGACCTTGCGCTGGAGCGGCACGCCATTTTGAAGGAGCGCGCCGGCGGGCACGTGCGGGTGCGAAAACGGCAGCGCGGGGCGGCGCAGGTCACCGAGATTACGGTCTGCGGCACAGAGGGCGCGCGGGAGCTCGGCAAGCCCGCGGGGCGCTATATCACGCTGGAGGTCCCGGAATTTTCCCACGACAGCGAGCTTTTGGACGGGCGGCTTTGCGCCATGACCGAGGAGCTGCGCGCGCTGCTGCCGAAAACGGGCGGCGTGCTTGTGGCGGGCCTTGGCAACGAGGATATTACGCCCGACGCCTTGGGCCCGCGCACGGCGCACGGCATATTTGCGACGCGGCACATCGGGCAGGCGCTGGCGCAAAAACTCGGCTTTCCGGCGCTGCGCGAGGTTTCCGCCGTCAGCTTCGGCGTGCTCGGGCAGACGGGGCTGGAATCCGCCGAGGCGCTCGCGGGGCTTGTGCGGACCATCCGGCCGGCGGCGGTCGTCGCGGTGGACGCGCTCGCCTCCCGCAGCCTTTCGCGCCTGGGGCGGACCGTACAGCTCACCGATACGGGCATTAATCCCGGGTCGGGCGTGGGCAACTGCCGCGCGCGGATTGACCGCACGACGCTCGGCGTGCCGGTGATTGCGGTAGGCGTCCCGACCGTTGTGGATGCGTCGACGCTGATTTTTGACCTGACGGACGGCAAAGGCCCGAAGCCGGACCGGGAAGACGAGGCGCAGGCGATGATGGTGACCCCGCGCGAGGTGGACACGCTGATTCAGCGCGCGTCGCGGTTTTTGTCGCTCGCGCTCAACTGCGCGCTGCAGCCCGCGCTTGACCCGGAGCTGCTGCTGCACATTGTGTAGACGTCTATTTTCAAGGCGCGGCGCATATGCTTTTCATGAACCTGTTCGTCGGGAGGGACAGCCTGTGCCGCAGCCGCACGCAAACAGACGCCGCACAAATGCAGCCGCAAGCAGGGGGGAACCGCGCCCCGCCGCGCTTTTGCTTTTGCTTTTCGCCATGACGGCGGCGGCCTGGTTTTTGGGCCTGCGCTTCGGCGCGCCGGTCTCGCGGGTCGCCGTATTCAGCGCGTCGCTCGCCATGCCGCAGGGCGCGGCGCAAACGCTGCAGGAGGAGTGGACGCGCGAGGAAACGACCGCCGCGGCCTCCCCCGCCCCCGCCGCAGAACCGGCGGTGGCCGAGCCGGAGCCCGAGCCGGAGCGCCTGACCGACACGCCGGACGACATCCTTCGGATGATGCGGGAAGCCGAGGCGGACGCGCCGAACACGACGCGCGCCGGGGCGATTGTGGAAAAGCAGTACGGGGAATCGAGCGCGACGGACATTTGGGAAAACATCACGGTGCGCAACACGACGCCCTCGCACGGGATTGACATCGCCGCAAGCGTCGGAAAATCCGCAAGCCTGCACATTACCGACCCCGACGCGCCGCTGGTGCTGATTTTCCACACGCACACGACCGAATGCTACGAGCTTTTGGACCGGAACTGGTACGCGACGAACTACATCACCCGCACCGACGACAAAGCGCGCAACATGGTGCGCGTGGGCGACGCAATCTGCGAGCAGCTGGAAAAGGCGGGCATCGCCTATATCCACGACACGGAAATCCACGACGCGAAATACACCGGCGCGTATGACCACTCGCGCGAAACCATTGACGAAATTTTAAAGGCGAACCCGTCGATTCAGGTCGTTCTGGACGTGCACCGCGACGCCATTCAGCAGCAGGACGGCACGCGCGTCAAGCCCGTCGCGACGATTGACGGCAAAAAGGCGGCGCAAATCATGATTATCGCCGGGTGTGAGGACGGCAAGGTCACCAATTTCCCGACCTGGGAGGAGAACCTGACCTTCGCCTTGCAGCTGCAGCAGACGGCGGAAACCAAATATCCCGGGCTTATGCGGCCCATCCTGTTTTCCGCGCGCAAGTACAACATGGATATAACGCCGTGCTCGGTGCTTTTGGAAATGGGAAGCGATTCGAACACCTTAGAGGAGGCGGTCTACGCGGGCCGGCTCATCGGCACGGTCATTGCGGAGCTTTTGGCGCGCTATATGCCGCAGGCGGAATAAAAAGGAGTAAAACTATGCAAAAACGGCCGAAAAACACGGCGCTGCGCCGGTACCTGTTGGCGCTCTGCCTTTTGGCGCTGGCGTTTACGCTTGCCTTCGGCATTGTGCGCGCGGGCGAAAACTCCGACCGGATGCGCACGGGGCGCAGCACGGACGTCCTGGACGCGGCGGACGTAAAAGCGTTCGTGTCGGACGCGTGGCGCGCGGCGCGGGAGATGTTCCCGTAAAAAAGCAGCGCATCCCTTTTTTGGATGCGCTGCTTTTTATATGCGTACAAAGACTTTCCGACGTCCCCTTTTCGCCGCCTTATGTGAAAAATTTGCGGGACAGCCAGGCGCGGAAGCGTTTGCTGTCGGAGGCGAGGCGCAGGAAAACCGCCAGCACCGTGGCGGTGAAAAACACGCTCAGCGCCACACAGTCCACAATCAGGCTCGGCATACTGATAAGGAAAATGCATTCCGCCGCCGCCGCGTACAAGGCGACCATGGCGAGGGCAAACGCAATCCTGCGCATGGTGGACGGCTTTTTCTTTTTGGTCAGATAGCGAATCAGAACGCAGCCGAGCAGCACAAAGACGCCAATCATGGGCAGGGCAATCCGGTAAAACCAGCTGCCGGAGCTGTTGTAATGGTACATCACGTAAATATACGCCGCCGTGATTGCGCCGTCTAAAACCAGCGAGATATACGGCGAATGGGGCAGCTTGTGGCGAATGAGGAAGGGCGTGACAAAATAAATCCACAGCAGGATAAGCGTTGCCGCAAGATACACCGACCAGTATGTGCCGGGCGTGATGAAATGGTTAATCGGGATGCAGACGAGTATCGGCAGCAGCATCACGAGGCTTGCGACAATCGCGCTGTAGCGCTTGCGCTCCTCGGGCATCACCACAATTTGCGGATAGGGAGGCTCGGCGGCTTTTTCCGGCTTGTTGGGATGGACGACCGGCGTTTGGCACAGGGCGCAGACGGATGCCGAATCGTCCAGCTCCACGCCGCAGTTGACGCAATAGGACATAATGGGACCTCCTTCGGGTAGGCTTTTCCGGCGTCAGGTAAAATTGCTGATGATTTTGACCGGGACGCCGTCTTGAATCAGGAAGCGGAAAAACGCGCGTTCCACGTCCGTTTCGCGGTATCGGTTCGCCACGGTGACGGACAGCGTACTGCCGAACGAGACCGCGCCCATGCGCCCGCCGTTGAGCTTGCCGACGGACGGCATGAAAATATAGCTTTCCACAAAGGGGCGCATATCCGCCGGCAAGTCAATCACCCCGAGGTTCGTAAACAGGGCGGTGTTGGTTTTTTCCGCCGTGAAGTGGAAGGAGAGGCGGATACCGAAATCCTTGATAAACAGCGGAATGCGGCGCAAAAGCGGCGACGTTTGCAGCTGCACGTTGCTGTTGAACATCGCGCCCAGCGTTTTTTTGTTGTTGACGTACCGCAGCCACAGCGACGTTTGCCGCACCAGTTCCTCAAAGGTATACGTCCCCAGGTTCGGGTCGGCGCCGACGGTGTAGCAGACGGACATATTGCGAAGCGTCTTTGCGCCGAAGGCCTTGCGGCCGTTGACCGGCACCTGAATCACGACTTCCCTCTGCCTGCCCGCCTCCTGCTTTTGGAAATCCAGATAAATCTTCAAAAGCACGGCGGTGAAATATTCGGTCACCGTCGCGCCCCGGGCGGCGGCGCGCTGTTTGACCCTGTCTACGGGCATATTGCCGGTGATAATATGGAACGTATGGGTGGGCAGGGAAACGCCGGTTTTGTGGTACACCTTATGCGTCCCGCGCGGCAGCGTCGCGCCGGGGGTCGCGTTGCGGATGAAGGCGTCCTCCAGCTCCTCCGGCTTCGGCTTTTCAGAAAGGTCCAGCACCATGCCGCCGCAGGAAATTTCGTGCCCGCACAGCCTCAGGTACTGCGCGGCAAGCGTGCTTAAAAACACCGCGCAGCCGTACCCGTCGGTCAGGGCGTGGAACGCCTCCAGCGCGATGCGGTTCCGGTAATAAAACACGCGGAACAAAAACCGGTTGTTTTCGTGGTACTGGATGCGGACGCCCTGGTTGTTGCTGTCCGGGCGCACGACCGGCTCGTTTTCGTTTTTTTCAAAATAATACCAGAAAAAGCCTTTTTTCAGCTGCACCGCCATGGTCGGGAACCGCGGCAAAATATCGCAAAGCGCCTGCTTTAACCGCTGCGGCTCAATCGGCACGGTCAAATCCACGGAAATGCGGATGACGTTGGACCATTGCTCCGAATTCTGCCCCGGGAAAATCAGGGCGGCGTTGTCCAGCCGGAACCAGGGCTTGTCCGCCCACTGTTTTTCCTGTTTTGGTTTGGACAAGGCTGCCCCTCCTTTCGTCCGTGTTTGTCTTCTGCGGTCATCTTTTATGTCTCTTCCCAATCAAGCAATTCGGCGAGCACGGCGTTCGAAACCAGAAATCCCCGGCGCGTCAGGCGAACGCCGCGGGAATCCGTCTCCAAAAGCCCGTACCGCGCGAGCGGTTCTGCGCGGCGGCGGAGGGAGGCCGGGATGCCGTGGCCGAAGCGCAGCTGCACCCGGCTTTCCGAAAGACCCTCCGTAAGACGCAGCGCCAGCATGGCGTATTCCGCAAAATCGCCACCGGGGCCGTCCTCCAGGGGCTTCTCGTCCTGCAAAAAGCCCGGCAGGCTGCGCGCGAAATAAAAGCGCCGGCCGTCCAAAAACGAATGGGCGGCGGGGCCGAGGCCCAGGTACTCTTCGCAATGCCAGTACTTGAGGTTGTGGCGGCTCTCGCACCCGGGGCGCGCGAAATTGGAAATCTCATATTGCAAAAGCCCGTTTGCCTCGAGCGTTTCGCACAGTTGCAAATAGAGGTCCGCCGTTTGGTCGTCGTCCGGAAGCCGCAGCGTTTCGCGCCGGGCGTAAAACGGCGTGCCGGGCTCGAGCTTCAAAATATAGGCGCTGACGTGCCCGACCGAAAGGGACAGGCAAAAATCCAGCGTTTCCCGCAGCGTTGCGGCGGTCTGGCCGGGAATGCCGAGCATGACGTCGAGCGACACGTTTTGAAATCCCGCCCGCTTTGCCGCGGTCACGGCCCGGTGCACGCCCGCCGCGTCCGAAAGTCTGCCCAGCGCGCGCCGCTCGCCGTCCACGGCGGATTGCAGCCCGAGGGAGATGCGGTTCGCCCCGCTTTCGGCCAGCGCCGGAAAAAAATCGTCCGCAAGACCGTAGGGATTGCACTCGACGGTCACCTCGGCGCCCTCGGTCAGGAACTCCGTTTTCGCTTGTAACAGCAAGGTTTTCAGGCGTTCTGCGCCCAGGACGGAGGGCGTGCCGCCGCCGATGTAAAGTGTATCGGCTTTACGCTGTAAGGCTGCGGCGCTTTCCGGAATTTTCCACTGCATTGCCGCACAATACGCGTCCATTTCGTCCGGCGTCCCGCGCATCGAATAAAAATCGCAGTACGGGCACTTCGAGCGGCAGAACGGCACGTGCAGATACAGCCCGATTGGGGCTTTTGCGCTCATACGCGCAAAAAGCGGAGGGTGTGGCCGGTGCTTTCTATGTACCGCCGCACATCCGCAAAGGACAGGAACACCGTCGCGGTGTTGTCGTTCGGGTGGAAGCCCAGGCGCGGGGCATTTTGCAAATCCTCGTCAAAATAGACCTCGACCGCCGCCTCTGTGTCGAACAGCAGGCCGAAGGGCGAGACGGAGCCCTTTTGCACGTCCAGGTATTTCTTGAGCCGCTCGTCGGAGGCGAAGCTCAGCTTGGACGACTCGACCTCGGCTTGTATGAGCCGCAAATCGGCGTGCTTGCTGCCCTTTAGGACGACCAGCATATGCCGCTTGCCTTTGTAATCGCGCAGAAACAGGTTTTTGCAGATTTCGTCGTTCGGATTAAACCCCAGCGCGTTGTACTCGTCCATGGTAAACGCCGGGGCGTGCTCGACCAGTTCATAGGAAATTCCCAGCGCACGGAGCCTTTCCAAAATTGCTTCCCGGTTATTCATCTAACTTCAACACCGCCATGAACGCCTCCTGCGGGACTTCGACGGTCCCGAAGCGGCGCATTCGTTTTTTGCCTTCCTTTTGCTTTTCCAAAAGCTTCTTTTTGCGCGTGATGTCGCCGCCGTAGCATTTGGCGAGCACGTCCTTGCGCATGGCCTTGACCGTCTCGCGCGCAATCACCTTGCCGCCGACGGCAATCTGGATGGGAATCTCGAACATCTGGCGCGGGATGTGCTCCTTGAGCTTTTCGGCGATTTTGCGGGCACGCGCGTAGGCTTTTTCGCTGTGGATGATGAACGAAAGCGCGTCCACCATGTCGCCGTTCAGCAGCACGTCGAGCTTGACAAGCTGCGAGCGGGCGTAGCCGTGCATTTCGTAGTCGAACGACGCGTAGCCGCGCGTGCGGGACTTGAGCGCATCGAAAAAGTCATAGATAATCTCGTTAAGCGGCAGCAGGTATTTCATATCCACGCGGTCCGCCGCGAGATAGGTCATTTCCTTATACACGCCGCGCCGGTCCTGGCAGAGGTCCATAATGGCGCCGACGTACTCGGGCGGGGAAAAAATGTGCGCTTCGACAATGGGCTCCTCGGCATAGTCTATCGTCGCGGGGTCCGGGTAATTGCAGGGGTTGTCAATCTCGACGACGGACCTGTCGGTCAGGTGAATCTTGTACACGACGCTCGGGATGGTCGTGACAAGGTCAAGGCCGTACTCGCGCTCGAGACGCTCCTGCACGATTTCGAGGTGCAAAAGCCCCAGAAACCCGCAGCGGAAGCCGAAGCCCAGCGCGCCGGAGGTCTCCGGCTCAAAAGAGAGCGCCGCGTCGTTTAAGCGCAGCTTTTCGAGCGCCTCGCGCAAATTTTCGTAATCCGCGCCGTCCGCGGGGTACACCCCGCAGAACACCATGGGGTTGACCTTGCGGTAGCCGGGCAGGGGTTCCTTTGCGGGGGCCGAGGCGAGCGTCACGGTATCGCCCACGCGCGCGTCGGACACGGTTTTGATGGACGCGGTGATATAGCCGACCTCCCCGGAGGAAAGCCCGGTTGTCGGCTCCATCCTCGTTGCGCGCATATAGCCGGTCTCGACCACGGTGAATTCGGCGCCGGTCGCCATCATGCGCATGGTGTCGCCGGGGCGAATGGCGCCGTCCATGACGCGGACATAGACGATAACGCCCCGGTAGCTGTCGTAGACCGAATCGAAAATCAGCGCGCGCAGCGGCTCGCCGTCGTGGTTTTCGGGCGGCGGGACAAGCCGGACAATCTCCTCGAGCACCTGCTCGACATTTTCGCCCGTTTTGGCGGAAACGCGCGGCGCGTCCAGGCAGGGAATGCCGATGACGTCCTCGACCTCCTCGGCGACGCGCTGCGGGTCGGCGGCGGGCAGGTCGATTTTGTTGATGACGGGCACAATCTCCAAATCGTGGTCGAGCGCAAGATAGGTATTCGCCAGCGTCTGCGCCTCGATGCCCTGCGACGCGTCGACAATGAGCACCGCGCCCTCGCACGCAGCAAGCGACCGCGAGACCTCGTAGTTGAAGTCCACGTGGCCGGGCGTGTCGATAAGGTTGAGCGCATATGTAACGCCGTCCTGCGCTTTGTAATCGAGCCGCACGGCGTGCGCTTTGATGGTGATGCCGCGCTCACGCTCCAAGTCCATGTTGTCGAGCAGTTGCTCCTCCATGTCGCGCTTCTGGACCGAGTCCGTCAGCTCCAAAAGCCGGTCGGCAAGCGTGCTTTTGCCGTGGTCAATGTGCGCCACGATGGAAAAATTGCGGATGTTTTCTTTCTTCTGCATAGGCACCTCTGTATGGGAAGCTCACGGCGTTTCGTCCCGGTGCGCCGGGAAATCCGTGGGCTTTGGTTTCTGTTTTTTTCTGTGCGGCAGGCTTTTTACAAGCATCGCCGCCCCCGCCGCAAGCATCAAAAGCGGGACAAGCAGCATGAAGTGAAACGAATGAATGTAATACCGCGCGATGCCGAGCGGCGAATAGGAATTGCAAATGACGGCGAGCGCGCCGTAGCTGACGCCGAGGAACAGAAGCCCGATACACACGCCGACCCGGTCGGCCGCCGTGCATTTGGAGGGCTTTCCCCCGCGTTTTCGCTGCTTTTTCTCCGGCAGAAACGGGAGGAAAAAGACAAGCGAGCCCAAAAGGAAAAACATACCGATAAAGGCCAGGTGGTTTTCCGACCGGTTCGGGCCGTCGAGCGCGGACGCGGCGGGATTGGCGGGGTCGTAGAGGATGGTCGCCTCGCTCCCGCGCGACGGGAGAAAGGACGTGCTGTAATCGGTGACGAGCGTATACGCCCGGCCGTCTACGTTATAGCGGTAAACGAGCCGGTATGTATCCGCCGTTTCGGTGCTGCGCTGCGGGTCGTAGCCGCCCGCCTCCTGCAAGGCATAATCGGTCAAATAGCCCGTGACCTCGAGATAGCCGCGCGTCGTGTCGCGCGCCGCTTCGCGGATGCCGAGGCCAACCAGAACAAGCCCGAGAACAGCGCCGATTGCCGGCAGCAGGAGCACGACGGCAATCGGGCCGCCGCCGCTCTTTTTGGTAACGCGCATACGCGCCTCCTTTTCATCCGGCTTGTTTACACCGCCGTGCGGCTCTTGAAGCCCTCGCCGAGGACGTCGGAAATGTCCGATATCACGATAAACGCGCTGTCGTCCAGCGCGCGGACGGCTTTTGCAAGGCGCGCCGCGTCGCTTGCGCGCACGGCGCAGAACAGCATTTGCCGCTTTTCCCCCGTGTATCCGCCGCGCACGTCGAGCACGCTCACGCCGCGGTCAAGCGTTTCGACAATTTCGCGCACGGCCGTCTCCCCTTTTTCGGTCACGATAAACAACAGCTTGTCGTGCGACAGCCCCGTCTGCGCAAGGTCCACGGCCTGGGCGCTTACGTAAATGGCGACGAGCGAATACAGCACCGCCTCGAAGCTTCGGTACACGGCGAAGGACAAAAGCACGACCGCCAAATCCAGCAGCAAAATCAGACGCCCCATGGACATTTGCGGGAACTTCAGGCGCAAAAGCTTGGAAAGAATGTCGGCGCCGCCCGTGGTCGCCCCGCGCAGGAACACAAGCCCGAGCCCCGCACCGCCCAAAATTCCGCCGAACAGCGCGCCGAGCAGCCGGTCGCCCGTGTAGACGGGCAGGAACAGCGCGAACAGGTCCATGAACGCCGAGGAAAGCAGCGTGGCAAGCCCCGTGCGCAGCAAAAACGCGGCGCCGAATTTGCGGCACGCCAAAACCAGAAGCGGGATGTTCAGCAGGAACACCACCGTCCCAATCGGCGTGCCGAACAGGTGGTGCAGCACCGTGGAAATGCCGGTAAAGCCGCCGAGCAGAATGTCGTTCGGCGCCAAAAACACGCGGACCGCCGCAGCATACAGCGCCCCGCCCGCCGCGTAGGCGAGCAGGTCCAAAACGGTCTGCTGCGCGTTATGGGTCTGTTTTTTCCTGTCTTGCAATGCTCTCCCCGTCCTGCCAGACTGCGTCAAACAGCGTCCGCAGGCGGTCGTGCTCCCCGCGCAGGTAGAGCCAGCCGAACAAGGCCTCCAGTCCCGTGGCGCTGTGGTAATCGCCCTCCGACTGGTTCTTGGGCGTGTGCCCCGGGTGGGCGTTGCGCCCGCGCCGGTACACGTCGCGCTCGGCCTCGGTCAAAAGCGGCTGCAAAAGCCTGGCTGCATCGGCCTGCGCGGCGGCGTTGACGAGCTTCGTCGAAAGGGTATGTAGCCGCCCCACGGGGCGTTCCGCCGTCAGCAGCAGGCGCTCGCGCACGAGAAGGCCGAAAACCGCGTCGCCAAGGAAGGCCAGCGACAGCGGACCGTACATATTGGTATTGTGCGCCATAAGTCCTCCGTTTATCCGTTACGGCACATAGTCGAATTCAAAATCGTAAATGCTGACCGTGTCGCCCTCCTGAATCCCCTGTGAAACCAGCGCGTCCAAAATGCCGCTGGTTTGCAGAACGGTCTGGAAATATTGCAGGGATTCATAGTCGTCCATATCGGTGCGCAGCAGGATTTTGTAAAGCCAGTCGGCCTCGACGATATACACGCCGTCGCGCACGGTAACGGTGAAATTGTTTTTTGCGCCTTTTTGCGGCACCTGCAGGGGAACCGGCTCGGGCGCGTACTGCCGGACGGGCGGGAGCGACGCAAGCTTCGCCGCCACGGCGTCGATGAGTTCCTTTGTGCCATGGCGAATGGGCGCGACAATCTCGAAATACGACAGGCCCTGCTTTTCGATATAGGCGCGGAAGCGTTCGCGCTGCGCGTCCTCGGCCAAATCGATTTTATTGCCCGCGACAATCTGCGGCAGTTCGGCAAGCTGCGCGTTGAAATTGCGAAGCTCTGCGTTGATTTTCTCGAAATCCTCCACGGGGTCGCGCCCCTCGCTGCCCGCGACGTCCACCAGGTGCACAAGCATCCGGCAGCGCTCGACGTGGCGCAGGAAATCGTGCCCGAGCCCCACGCCGTCCGCCGCGCCTTCGATAAGGCCGGGGATGTCCGCCATAACGAAGCTCTGCCCCTCGCCCATGCGCACCACGCCGAGCACAGGGGTCAGCGTCGTAAAATGGTAGTCGCCCACAGCCGGCTTCGCCTCGCTGACCACAGACAAAAGCGAGGATTTTCCGACGTTCGGAAAGCCCAAAAGCCCGACGTCGGCAATAAGCTTGAGCTCCAGCGTGACCTCCCACGCCTCGCCCGGCGCGCCGCTTTTGGCAAAGCGCGGGGTCTGGCGCGTGGGCGTGGCAAAATGCCGGTTGCCAAAGCCCCCCTTGCCGCCGCGGGCCGCAACAAACGGCTCGTCCGAGGAAAGGTCCGCCATGACCGCGCCGCTTTCGGCCTCGCGAATCACGGTGCCGCGCGGGACGCGGATAACAAGGTCCTCCCCTTTTTTGCCGTTGCAGCGCGCGCCGCGGCCGTTTTGGCCGTTTTGCGCGGTATACTTGCGCTTATAGCGAAAATCCGCAAGCGTGGAAAGGCTGTCGTCGGCGACAAATACGACGTTGCCGCCGCGGCCGCCGTCGCCGCCGTCCGGGCCGCCGGCCGCCACGTATTTTTCACGGTGAAAGGCAACCGCGCCGTCGCCGCCGTCGCCGGCCTTGATTTTAATCTTCGCAATATCTACGAACATAAGCCTGCCCCCTTTGGTTGGGTGTACGCCGGGTCAATTATAGGTATTATAACAAACTCTGCGGTAAAGATAAAGAGACGCGCGGAAAAAAAGCGGAAAAAAGAAAGATTTCTTGAGGGCCACACAAATTGTATCTGCATTATTGACAAACACTATATCTTGTGGTATTATAAGGCTGCATTGAGAAAGATTGGAAAAATTCTCTGTAAAAGTCCGTTTTTTGGGACTTTATAAAAGAAAAATCGAACATTTGTATTGACAAACGCAAAAACCCTGCTATAATAGGGAACAGAAGGAAAGAACAAATGTTCCTAAGGAGGCAAATGACATGACGGCTGCTTTGGCGATTCGCTCTGTTTTGGAGCTTGCTTTTATCGGATTGCTGCTTTACGGGTTCCTCAAGGAGGACAAAATCATCGCCTTTGAGCGGCGGATTTATCGCATTCTCTTTGTCAACTACCGCCGCTACAAGCGCAAAAAGCTGTACGCCAAAATGCAAAAGGCGCGTGCGTTCCGCGTGTACGAGGGCGGCAGCCCCAAAAAGGCTTCCGGCGGCAGCGTACACGTCGCTTGACATCGGTTTTCTCCTATTTTTTTCTTTCACACGGCAAGACGGCGCGGGAGGCTTTTCCCGCGCCGTCTTGCTTTTTGCTGTTCTGTTTTTTATGCCGTGTAGGCGCGCACGCGCAGCGGGATGCCCATTTCATCCGCAAGCTTTTGGCAGGCGGCGATGTCCGCTTCGGAGATGACGTCCACGACCGTAAACTTGACGTTGGCGCCGCACGCCTTGCATTCGCGCGCAAACTGCAAAATGGCGTCGAACGCCCGCATCCCGAACGACGGCGCGCAGAGGTCCTTGTATTTTTCGGCGGTCGGCGCGTTCAGAGAGACGGAAACCGTGTCAAAATACCGGCAAAGCGCCTTCGCGGTCGGCGTTTTGTTGATAAGGTCGGAAAGGCCGTTGGTGTTCAGGCGCAGCTTCAAGCCCTTTTCCTTCAGATACGCCGCCGTTTTAAGCAGGTTTTCATACGCGCAGGTCGGCTCGCCGTAGCCGCAGAACACAACCTCGTCCCTGTAGCCCGTAAAATCCCAGGCGTCAACAGCCGCGCGGATTTCTTCAAACGTCGGGCTGTGCGCCGAGAACCAGAGGGTCTGCGCCTCGCCGACGGCGTCGCCGTTTTGCCGGATGCAGAATTTGCAGCGGCACGGGCAGGCGTTCGTCAGGTTCAGATAAACCTTGCCGGCATAGGTGTATACAATGTCCGTCATAGTCAAAACTCCTTTTTTCGGAAAACCGCCTGTTACGGCAAGTGCAGGCGTTTTTTTATTTGCACGCGGTCGAGCGCCGCAGCGGCGGCGTAGTACAGAACCGCGCTGCCCGCCGCCTGGACCAGGCTTGCAAGGCACGAGACCGCCGCGGTCGGGAACGAATACAGAAGCCCCTCCACTAAAAAATAGCCGAGGATGGTGATAAGCCCGGAAGCAAGCGGCATCCACGCCGTTGCTTTGTTGAGGATACGCTGCGGGCTTTTGGTCAGACGGCAGGCATACACAAAGGCGAACGGCAGGGTGTTGAGCGCCTTGATGACGGCGGAAAACGGCGCCCAGACCGCCGCGCCGCCGAGCACATCCGCAAGCGCGCCGCCGACCGCCGCCGCGGCCGGCGCATAGGGAAGCGGCAGCATGCAGGCGGCGAGGTAAACGAGGCTGTCGCCGAAATGCAGATAACCGTCGTTGATACCGGTCTTTATGCTGACAAACGCCGTAAACACGGCGATAAGCGCCGCAAACAGCGCGCTTAAAATCAAATTGTACAGCGCCGAAAACGCTTTGTTTTTCCTCATAGCAGCATCCCCAAATGCGTTTGAAAATCGACGCCGTCGTTGCGGTCGGTCCCCGCACGGAAGCTGTCCGCAATGGAGGCCTCCAAAAACCGCATGGCTTTTCGGACGGCCGTTTCGGCATCTGTGCCGCGGACGAGCTCGCCCGTGAGCACCGCGGCAAACAAATCGCCGGTGCCCGAATAGCTGCCGCCGTAGCAGGGCCCGGTCACGCACACGCCGCCCGCCGCGGTCACAAGCAGAGAGGAAATCTCCGCGCCGCTGCGCAGCCCCGTGACAACCACGGTGTGCAGCGTGTCGGACAGCAGCGTGCGCGCCAGCGATTCGACGCGGCGAAGCACCGCTTCCCGGCCGGGCAGCGCGCACAGCTCACCGTAAGAGGCGCCGCACAAAAAGCACAGCTCCGACAAATTCGGCGTCAGGACGTTTGCGCGGCGCGCAAGCCGCATGACCGCGCGGCAAAGCGTGTCGTCATACGTATCGTACACCCGGCCGTCGTCCCCCATGACGGGGTCGCAGACGAAAACGGTCTGCGGCGTCCGGAACGCGTCGAGCAGCGTTTCGATTTGCCGCGCCTGCCGGACGCTTGCGAGATAGCCGGTCAAAACGCCGTCAAAGCGCACGCCGCGCTTTTCCCACTCGGCAAGATAGGCGTCCAAGCTGTCCGTCAAATCACAGCAGAAAAAGCTGTCATAGCCGGTCTGGTTCGAGAGGACCGCCGTCGGCAGCGGGCAGCATTCGAGCCCCATGGCCGACAGCACCGGCAGCGCCGCCGTCAGCGAACAGCGCCCGAGGCCGGACAAATCGTTGACCACCGCCACACGCTTCATGCGGGCTCCCTCCTTTTTCCTCTTGCTTCTTTTTGGCTTCTGCTTTATAATAGAACAAAACTGTCGTTAAGAAAATACACAAAAACAAATATTTTTTAGGGGACAGATTATGCAAAACCATCCCGCCTTTTCACCGCTGCTCGACACGGACACGCCGCTGTATATGCAGGTATACAACTATTACAGGGATTTGATTTTGTCCGGCAAGCTGCCGCCCAACGCAAAGCTTCCGTCGCTGCGCCGCTGCGCCGAAACCCTCGGCGTCAGCCGCACGACCGCCGAGGGCGCGTATTTGCAGCTGTGTGCGGACGGCTACATCCTTTCCCGCCCGAAAAGCGGGTATTTTGTAACCGACCTGTATTTCCGCGCGCCCGCCCCGGCCCGCACGCCGCAGGCGGCGCGTCTCGAAGCGCCCGTTTACGATTTTGCGTCGCTGTCCGCCGACCGGGAGAGCTTTGACTTTGACCTTTGGCGGCGCTACCTGAAAAGCGCGCTGCGCCAGGACGGGCGGCTGCTTTCCTACGGCGAGGTGCAGGGCGAGCGCGACCTGCGCGAGGCGCTCGCGCTGTATCTGTCCGAAAAGCGCAACGTCGTGTGCCGGGCGGACTCCATCGTCATCGGCGCGGGCGTCCAAAGCCTGCTGCACCTGCTGTGCGCGGTGCTGCACGACCGCAGAACCGTCGCATTTTGCGACCCTGCGTTTTTGCAGGGCCACGCGATATTTCAGGACCACGGCTTCACCATCTGCGCAAAAGAGGCGGACGCGCAGGTGCTGTATGTCTCGCCGTCGCACATGAACCGGCGCGGCGACGTGCTCTCCACGCCCGCGCGCATTGCGCTGCTCAAGCGCACGCTCGAGCGCGGGGCGCTGCTTATCGAGGACGACTACGACAATGAGTTCTGCTACTTTGACCGCCCCGCTCCGGCGCTGCAGGGGCTCGACGGCGGGCGGCACGTCGTATACATCGGAACGTTTTCCAGGCTTTTGCTGCCGTCCATCCGCTTAAGCTTCCTGGTGCTGCCGGACGACCTGCTTACGCGCTACAGGACGGTTGCGCCGCTTTACAACCAGACCGCCTCCAAGGTCGAGCAGATTGCGCTGTGCCAGTTTATCCGCGACGGCCACCTTTCCAGCCAGATTCGCAAGGTCCGCAGGCTCTATACAAAAAAGGCCCAGCTTTTGGAAAGCGCGGCGGCGGCCGCGTTCGGGGAAACGGCCGACGTCGCCCTGCGCGAGACCGGCTTTGCCGTGGAGGTGCGCCTGCGCAAGGCAATGCTTGCAGGGACGGCCGAACGCGCCGCAAGGCGGGCGAGCGTCGCCCTGCGCGCCGAAAACGACGCGGCGGGGCGGTGCGTGCTGTCGCTGACGTGCTCGGGCGTGCAGACGGCGCATTTTGAACGCGCCGCACGGACGCTTGCCGCCGTGTTTTCCGCAGACGGCGCACAAAATCTGGAAAAGCCTCCAAACCAGTAGAAAAATACTGATAAACTTTTTGTAAAAAATGATAGATTTTTAACACTCTTTCTGCTATAATGGATGCGTATACGCGAAAGTTGTGCGCCCGTATGCACAAGCGGTGCGGCGCGCGCGGCTTTTGCAAAGGAGGAAAGTCAGGAAATGCTCAAAAAAATCAGTACGGTCCCCTTCCGCGGCACGCCCGAGCAGGAAAAGCGGCTGCAGGCGGTGATTGCGGCGTGCAAGGACGACAAGAGCCAGCTGATGCACGTCATGCAGGAGGCGCAGGAGATTTACGGCTACCTGCCCTATGAGGTCCAGGTGATGATTGCCGAAGGGATGGACGTCCCGCTGGAAAAGGTCTACGGCGTCTCCACCTTCTACGCGCAGTTCTCCCTGTCGCCGAAGGGCGAGACGAACATTTCGGTGTGCCTGGGCACGGCGTGCTACGTCAAGGGCTCGCAGCAAATTCTCGACAAGCTTTCCGAGCTGTTGGGAATCGGCGCGGGCGAATGCACCGAGGACGGCGCGTTTTCGCTGGAGGCGTGCCGGTGCATCGGCGCGTGCGGCCTTGCGCCGGTCATGACGGTCAACGACGAGGTCTACGGCAAAATCACCGAAGACGACGTGGCGGGCATTCTCGCCAAATACAGAGCCTGATGCGCGAGCTGTCGCTGAACGTGCTGGACATTGCCGAAAATTCCGTCGCGGCGAACGCCGCCTGCATCCGCATAGAGGTGCTGGAGGACACCGCGGCCAAGACGCTGACCATCGGCATTTACGACAATGGCTGCGGCATGACCGACGAGCAGATAGAAAAGGTGCTCGACCCGTTTTACACGACGCGCACCACCCGCAAGGTCGGCTTGGGGGTTCCGCTGTTCCGGCTGGCCGCCGAGCAGACGGGCGGGTCGCTCGCCGTTACCTCGAAAGTCGGCATCGGCACAAACGTGCGCGCCGTTTTCCATACGGACAGCGTGGACTGCGCGCCGCTCGGGGATATGGCGTCGACGCTGTGCACGCTGATTACGATGCACCCGGACCGGCAGTTCCTGTACCGGCAGCGTGTGGACGCGCGGGAATTTGCGCTGGACACGGCGGAGCTTGCGGCGGTCTTGGACGGCGTTCCGTTTTCGGACCCGGCGGTGGCGCAATGGCTGCGCGCGTATTTGCAAGAGCATATGGAAAGCCTGTATAAAGGAGAAAACGATGAAAACGATTGAAGAATTGATGGCCATTCGCGAAAATGCGAAAAAACGGATGACCGTGCGCGAGGAGTCCGGCGAGGAATGCACGCGCGTGGTCGTGGGCATGGCGACCTGCGGCATTGCGGCGGGCGCGCGGCCGGTGCTCAACGCCTTTGTGGACGAGGTCGCAAAGCGCGGCCTGCAAAACGTCATGGTCTCGCAGACCGGCTGCATCGGGATGTGCCAGTACGAGCCCATTGTGGAAGTGATGGAGCCCGGCAAGGAAAAGGTCACCTATGTCAAAATGACCCCGGAAAAGGCGGTCAAGGTCGTTAACGAACATCTGGTCAACGGCAACCCGATTGTGGACTTCACGGTCGGCGCCGCGACGAAGTAAGGAGGAAGCCCATGTATCGTTCCCACGTTCTGGTCTGCGGCGGTACCGGCTGCACCTCGTCGAACAGCCCCGCCATCATTGAGGCGCTCGAAAAGGAGATTGCCGCGAAGGGGCTCGCCGACGAAATCAAGGTCGTCCGCACGGGCTGCTTTGGGCTTTGCGCCTTAGGCCCGATTATGATTGTCTATCCCGAGGGCTGCTTTTACAGCCAGGTCAAGGTTTCGGATGTGCCCGAAATCGTCGAGGAGCACCTTTTAAAGGGGCGCATCGTAAAACGGCTGCTTTACGATGAGACCGTCACGATGGACGACGTCAAATCCCTGCAGGAAACGGATTTCTACAAAAAGCAGCACCGCGTTGCGCTGCGCAACTGCGGCGTTATCGACCCGGAAAACATTGAGGAATACATCGCGTACGACGGCTATATGGCGCTTGCAAAGTGCCTGAAGGAATATACGCCGCAGGAGGTTATCCAAATCGTTTCGGACTCCGGCCTGCGCGGTCGCGGCGGCGGCGGGTTCCCGACGGGCAAGAAGTGGAGCTTTACCGCGGCGAACCAGGCCGACCAGAAGTACGTCGTCTGCAACGCGGACGAGGGCGACCCCGGCGCGTTTATGGACCGTTCCGTTTTGGAGGGCGACCCGCACTGCATTGTGGAGGCCATGGCCATTTGCGGCTACGCGACGGGCGCGAGCGAAGGCTATGTCTATGTGCGCGCGGAATATCCCATTGCCGTCAAGCGCTTGCAGAAGGCGATTGCACAGGCGCGCGAATACGGGCTTTTGGGCAAGAACATTTTTGATTCCGGGTTCGATTTTGACATCCACGTGCGCCTGGGCGCCGGCGCGTTCGTCTGCGGCGAGGAGACCGCGCTGATGACCTCCATTGAGGGCAACCGCGGCGAGCCGCGGCCGCGGCCGCCGTACCCGGCGGTCAAGGGGCTGTTCGGCAAGCCCACGACGGAAAACAACGTCGAAACCTTTGCGAACATTCCGCAGATTATCTTAAAGGGCGCGGACTGGTTCGCCTCCATGGGCACCGAGCGTTCCAAGGGCACCAAGGTCTTTGCGCTCGGCGGCAAGATTCACAACACGGGTCTTGTGGAAATTCCGATGGGCACGACGCTGCGGGAAATCATTGAAGAGATTGGCGGCGGCATTCCGAACGGCAAGAAATTCAAGGCGGCGCAGACGGGCGGCCCCTCCGGCGGCTGCATCCCGGCGTCGCTCATGGACACGCCCATCGACTACGACAACCTGACCGCCATCGGCTGTATGATGGGCTCGGGCGGCCTTATCGTCATGGACGAGGACAACTGCATGGTGGACATCGCGAAGTTCTTTTTGAACTTCACGGTGGACGAATCCTGCGGCAAGTGCACGCCCTGCCGCGTCGGCACGAAACGGCTGTTGGAAATGCTCGATAAGATTACCGACGGCAAGGCGACGATGGAGGACCTCGACAAGCTGGAGGACCTTTGCAACTACATCAAGGCGAATTCCCTGTGCGGCCTCGGGCAGACGGCGCCCAACCCCGTGCTCGCCACACTGAAATTCTTCCGTGAGGAATACGTCGCGCACATCCGCGACAAGCACTGCCCCGCCGGCGTGTGCAAGGCGCTTCTGGTTTACGCCATTGACGCGGACAAGTGCCGCGGCTGCACGGCCTGCGCGCGCAAATGCCCGGTCGGCGCCATTTCCGGCAAGGTCAAGGAGGTCCACTCGATTGACCCGAACAAGTGCATCAAGTGCGGCGTTTGCATGGATACGTGCAAATTCGGCGCGGTTGTGAAAAGATAAGGAGGTGCCCCCATGGAAACTGTCAACATGAAAATCAACGGTATGCCTTTAAGCGTGCCCAAGGGTATCTCCATTTTGGAGGCCGCGCGCTTCGCCGGCATTGAAATCCCGACGCTCTGCTACCTCAAGGGCATGAATGAAATCGGCGCCTGCCGCATCTGCATGGTCGAGGTTAAGGGCGCGCGCAACCTGGTCACGGCGTGCGTCTATCCCGTAAACGAGGGGATGGAGGTCTTTACCAACACCGAGCGCGTGCGCCATTCGCGCAAAACGACGCTGGAGCTCATCCTTTCGACGCACGACAAGAAATGCCTGTCGTGCGTGCGCAGCGGGACGTGCGAGCTGCAGGCGCTTTGCAAGGAATTCGGCGTGGACGACGAAAACGCGTTCGCGGGCGAAACCATCCATTACGATTTCGACGACTCCGCCGCGCACATGGTGCGCGACAACAACAAGTGCATCCTCTGCCGCCGGTGCGTCGCCGCCTGCGACGCGCAGGGTATTTCGGTGATTGGCGCGAACGCCCGCGGGTTTGACACGCACATCAGCTCGGCGTTCGACAAGGACCTGGCGGAGGTCTCCTGCATCTCCTGCGGGCAGTGCATTGTCAACTGCCCGACCGGCGCCATTGTGGAAAAGGACGATACCGACAAGGTTCTGGCCGCCATCAATGACCCCACAAAGTTCGTGATTGTCAACACCGCGCCCTCTATCCGTGCGACGCTCGGCGAGGCGTTCGGGATGCATATCGGCACGAACGTCGAGGGCAAGATGGTCGCGGCGCTGCGCAGGCTCGGCTTTGACCGCGTCTTTGACACGGACTTTGCCGCCGACCTGACCATTATGGAGGAGGCGCACGAATTCCTCGACCGCGTCCAAAACGGCGGCGTGCTGCCGATGATTACCTCCTGCTCGCCGGGCTGGATTAAGTACTGCGAGCACTATTACCCGGAGCTTATCCCGCACCTGTCCACCTGCAAGTCGCCGCAGCAGATGTTCGGCGCGACGATGAAAACCTATTATGCGCAGAAAATGGGCATGGACCCGAAGGATATGGTCGTTGTCGGCGTTATGCCCTGCACCGCCAAGAAGTTCGAGACCAAGCGCCCGGACCAGGCGGCCTCCGGCTATCCGGATGTGGACATTGCCATCACCACGCGCGAGCTTGCGCGCATGATTGAGAGCGCGGGCATTTTCTTCAAGCACCTGCCCGACGAGAGCTTTGACATCCCGTTCGGCGAATCCACCGGCGCGGGCACCATTTTCGGCGCGACCGGCGGCGTGATGGAGGCGGCGCTGCGCACCGCGGTTGAGACGCTGACCGGCGAGGAGCTGCCGAGCGTCGATTTCAAGGAAGTCCGCGGGATGCAGGCAATCAAGGAAGCCGAATACGACGTGGCGGGGACCAAAATCAAGGTCGCCGTCGCCAGCGGCACAAAGAACGCCAAGGTGCTGCTGGACAAAATCAAGGACGGCACGGCGGATTACCAGTTCATTGAAATCATGGGCTGCCCGGGCGGCTGCATCAACGGCGGCGGCCAGCCTATCCAGCACGCGGTCGTGCGCAACTTTGTGGACCTCAAGGCCCGCCGCGCGGCGGCGCTGTACGATTCGGACGCGCAGAGCAAGAAGCGCAAGTCGCATGAAAACGAGGCCGTCCAGAAGCTCTACGCAGAGTTTTTGGGCGAACCCGGGAGCCACAAGGCACACGAGGTTCTGCACACCTCCTACATCGCGCGCAAAAAGTACAACTGACGTTTGGAGGCGCGTCCGGCCGGGCGCGCTTCCTTTTTTACAGGAGAAAACCGGCATGGAAAACAGACCCGAAGTTCCGCTGTACTGCCTGTTCCAGGGCTGCTACAACCCCGCATTTGAGGCGGAAATCCAAAAGGCAAAGGACAAGTGCTACGCCTTTAACAAGCTCAACCCCAACGACCGGGAAGCGCAGGCCGAAATCCTGCAAACGCTGCTCGGGAAAATGGGGAAGGAGGTCATCTTTACCCCGCCGTTTTGGTGCGACTACGGCTACAACATCACGGTCGGCGACTGGTTCTATGCGAACCACAACCTGGTCATCACCGACGGGGCGAGGGTTACCTTCGGCGACCATGTGTTCATCGCCCCCAACTGCTGCTTTACGACCGCCGAGCACCCGACCGACCCGGCGCAGCGCATGGCGGGGCTCGAGATTGCAAAGCCCATCACCGTTGGGAACAACGTCTGGATTGGCGCGGGCTCGACGGTGCTCGCGGGCGTGACGATTGGGGACAACGCGGTTATCGGCGCGGGCAGCGTGGTGACCAGGGACATCCCCGCAAACGTCGTCGCCGTGGGCGTGCCCTGCCGCGTGGTGCGTGAAATTACAGGGGCGGATAAAAACCGCTACCCGCTGTTTGACCCGAACGCGTAAGGAGCCGGAACCATGCCCGCAATTTCTTTGATGATTAAGCCCGCCTCTTCCCTTTGCAATTTAAGCTGCGAATACTGCTTTTATCGGGATGTTTCCGAGCACCGCGAGCACCTCGGCTTCGGCGTCATGCAGCCAGAAACGACCGAGGCTCTTGTGGAAAAGGCGTTTGCCTACGCCGACGGCGCGGGCGTTTCGTTCGTTTTTCAGGGCGGCGAGCCTACGCTCGCGGGGCTCCCCTATTTTGCGCATTTCGTGCGCACGGCAGAGCAGAAAAACGAAAAGCGAAGCCCGGTGCAGTACGCCCTGCAGACCAACGGCACGACCATGACGCCGGCGTTCGCCCGGTTTTGCAAAAAGCACGGGTTCCTTGTGGGCCTCAGCCTCGACGGCGATTTTGACGGCAACCGCTTTCGGAAAACGCCCGACGGGAAAAACGCGTTCCATAAAATAAGCGGCGCCGCTTCCCAGCTTAAAAAAGCCGGGGCGGACTTCAACATTGTAACGGTGCTCACGGGGCACACGGCCGAAAACGGCGAGCGCATCTACCGCTTTTTCAAAAAGCAGGGGTTTCGCTATTTGCAGTTCATCCCCTGTCTGCGGCCGTTCGGCTCGGCGGAGAAAAGCGACCTCTACATGACGAACGCGCAGTATGCGGACTTCCTTGTGCGCGTGTTCCGGCTGTACGCGGCGGATTTGCTTGCGGGCGACTATATCAGCGTGCGGGAATTTGACAACTGGGTGCGCATGGACCTGGGCGGTGCGCCGGAGCAATGCGGCATGGCGGGGCGCTGCTCACCGCAGTTCGTCGCGGAAAGCAACGGCGACGTCTATCCGTGCGACTTTTACTGCACGGACGAATACCGGCTCGGGAACATTTTGACGTCGGATTTTCAAACGCTGGCGCAAAGCGAGCCCGCAAGACGGTTCTACGCCTCGTTCCCCGAAACGCCCGGGCGCTGCAAAGACTGCCCCCATTTCCGGCTGTGCCGGGCGGGCGGCTGCCGCCGCACGCGGGAAAGCGCCGATTACTGCGCGGCGTACCAAGCCTTTTTTTCGGCCTGCGCGCCGGAATTTGCCGCCGTAAGGGCCCGTCTGACCGGCAGCTTTGCGGCGCGGGGATGACGGGAAAAGTCTCGCCTTTTTTTCGCGGGAAAGTTGCAATGCGTGCGAAAATCTGCTAAAATAACGTGTATTCCGCACACACAACGGCGGGCGTGCGTCCGCAGACCTACAGGAGAAAGAAACATGAAGCGCAAATCGTTCTTTTGCATAGCCTTGGCGGGGCTTTTGCTTCTGCTTACGGCCTGCGGGACCGACGCGGATGCGCCGTCGGACGGCACAAGTCCCTACGGCACGACGCGGTTTTCCGGCGGCGTATATGCCGACGGCACCGACGCTCCGCAGACAAGCCCCGTGCAGCAGTCCAATCTCATTTCCGTCACCGTTCCCGAAGGGTATACGCTTGTGCGCATTTCCTGGCTTTTGGAGGAAAAGGGCGTCTGCTCGGGCGACGCGTTTTTGGAAGCGGCGCAAAGCTACGACCTGTCGAGCCGGCCGCTGCTTGCCGGCGTGCGCGCGGCCGACAACGTCTGCTTCAAGCTCGAGGGATATTTGTTCCCCGCGACCTATGAATTCGAGAAAAACACCGACCCCAAGGCCGTGCTCGACGCGATGCTCGATGCGAGCGAGGCGCGCCTGACGGACAGTATGCAGCAAAAGGCGAAGGCCATGGGCTACTCCATGCACGAGATTTTGACCGTCGCCTCCATTATTGAAAAGGAAGCGTTCACCGCCGAGCAGCGCACGCTGATTGCCTCGGTGCTCTATAACCGCTTAAAGGACGGGGACCCGCTGCAATGCGACGTGACCGTCAAATACTGCACCGGCGTTATCGAGCTGCAATACCCCGACCAGATTGACCACTACAAATACTACTACAACACGTACCGCTGCGACGCGCTGCCCGCCGGGCCCATCTGCAACCCGGGGCTGTCGTCCATCAACGCGGCGCTTGACCCGGCCGACACGGACTACAAATTTTTCGTGATAGACACCGAGCCCCCGTACGAATCGCGCTTTGCCGCGACGTATGAGGAGCACCAGAAGAACTGTGCGGAAATGGGCTATTGACACAGACGCAAAGGAAGTGGAAAGCATGAACATCGCCATAGCGAACCGCCTGGTCGCGCTGCGCAAGGCCAACGGCCTGTCGCAGGAGGCGCTGGCCGAAAAGCTCGGCCTCAGCCGTCAGGCCATCTCCAAATGGGAGCGCGCGGAGGCCTCGCCCGACACCGACAACCTGATGGCGCTCGCGCAGCTTTACGGCATAACGCTGGACGACCTGCTCAGCGCCGAAACCGGCGCGCCCGTGCCCGGCGAAAAGGCGCAGGACGCCGAAAAGGCCGCGGAAAAGCCGTCCGAGACCGCTTTGCAGAAAAAGGCGGGCGCGATGTTCAAATTCCCGTTTCCGCTGCTGGTGGTCATCCTGTACCTGGCGCTCGGGTTTATCGGGAACCTTTGGCACCCGACCTGGCTTTTGGGCCTGCTTGTCCCCATCTACTACCATTTGGCCGGGGCGCTGAAGGTACAAAAGCCCAAGGCGCGGCTTTTGGCGATGCCCGTGCCGGAGGCGGTGCTGCTGCTCTATCTGCTGCTGGGCTTCCTGCTGCACCTGTGGCACCCGGCGTGGCTCCTGTTTTTGCTCATCCCGCTTTACTACTGGCTCGTCGCAAGCTTTTTCAAGCCGAAGGCGGACGCGGAAAACGGCGAAAACAAACAAAAATAACGACGACGAAAAACGGCAGAGCCAGCGCTTTGCCGTTTCTTTCTTTTGCCGTAGCATTTCCGCAAAAAATATGCTACAATACTGTTCGGGGAAAGTGCGCCCGATATGCCGCAAACGCACCGGCGACGGGACGCGGGCAAGGCGCAAGCTTGCAGCTTTTCTCCCCATGGAAAAGCTGTAACGCTGCCCGCGCAAAAAACGCCCGAAGCCCTATTGTGTTCAGCTCAGGAGGAATCGAAATATGCACTGCACGCGCAAACTGACAGAAGACCTTATCTACATCGGCGGCAGCGACCGCAGGCTCGCCCGCTTTGAAAATATGTACCCGCTGCCGAACGGCGTTTCGTACAACGCGTATTTTCTGGACGACGAAAAGATTGCGATTCTCGATACGGTCGACCGCGCCGTAGAGGAACGGTACCTGGAAAACATCGCGTTCCTTTTGCAGGGCCGCACGCCGGATTATGTGATTGTGAACCACATGGAGCCGGACCATTGCGCGTCGCTCGGCGCGCTTTGCGCGCGCTACCCGTCCTTGCAGATTGTCTGCACCGCCAAGGCCGCGGCGCTTATCGCGCAGTTTTTTGACGAAGCGCTCGCAAGCCGCTGCATAACCGTAAAGGACGGCGACACGCTGGCACTCGGCCGCCATACGCTCTCCTTTTACACCGCGCCCATGGTCCATTGGCCGGAGGTCATGGTCACCTACGACGCGTGCGACCGCGTGCTGTTTTCGGCCGACGCGTTCGGCACGTTCGGCGCGCTCGGCGGCGCGCTGTTTGCCGACGAAACCGGCTTTGACGGCGCGGCTTTTTCGGAGGCGCGGCGGTACTATACGAACATCGTCGGGAAATACGGCCCGCAGGTGCTCGCGCTGCTCAAAAAAGCCGAAGCGCTCGATATCCGCCTGATTTGCCCGCTGCACGGACCCGTTTGGCGGCGCGACCTCGACCGGCTCGTCGGCGCCTACCGAACCTGGGCGTCGTATGCGCCGGAGGAGGCGGGCGTGCTTATTGTGTACGGCTCGATTTACGGCGGGACGCAGAACGCCGCCGAAATTTTGGCGTCGCGCCTTGCCGACCGCGGCGTAACGAACCTGGCCGTCTATGACGTTTCGGCCACCGACCTCTCCTACCTTGTCGCCGAGGCGTTCCGGTACAGCCACCTGGTCTTTGCCGCGTCTACCTACAACAACGCCATTTTCACCCCGATGGAGACGCTGCTTTTGGATTTGCAGGCGCACGCGCTGAAAAACCGCACCGTCGCCACCATGGAGAACGGCTCCTGGGCGCCGCAGAGCGGCAAGAAAATGCGCGAGCTGCTGGCCGCCATGCCGGGGAACACGCTGCTGGAGGAAACCGTCTCCCTGCGTTCTACTGTAAAGGAAAATAACTTGCCGGATATAGACGCTCTGGCCGGCGCCATCGCGGACAGCCTGCAAAATGCCTGAGCCGCATACAACGGAGGTTCGCCTATGAAAAACGGGGGAAAGCTGCGGCAAGTCCTGCGACAGCTGTGGCAGAATCGGAAAAAGCGCGCCGCCGTGCTTGCGGCCGGGCTTGTTCTGCTGCTTTTGTGCGGCGTTGTGACCTTTGCCGCCGTCCGCCGGCACCAGGCAAACGAAGCGGCGCAGGCGGAGCTCACGGCGACCGTGCCGGCGACAACCGCCCTGACAACGGCGCCGACCACCGCGCCGACGACCGCGCCGGAGACAACCGAAGCGCCCAAGCCCGTCGGCACAACGGTGGAGGACACGCGCGGCGAAACCAAGCCGCCTAAGCGCAGCAAGCCGAAGCAGACGGCGGACGTCCTGCTGGACGTGCCGTACATCAACCAGCGCGACAAATACCCCACCGGCTGCGAAAGCGTATCCGCGGTGATGGTCATGCGCTACTACGGGATGAACATCTCCCCGGAATATTTCATCGACAACCTGCTGCCCAAGGGCCGCGCGCCGTTTCACGACAGCACCAACACCTATTTCGGCGACGACCCGCGCAAGGTCTTTTTGGGCAATCCGTACAGCGAGGCGGGCTGGGGCTGCTATGCGCCGGTCATTGTAACCGCCATGAACAAGTATATCGACCACGATAAATTTGCGGTCGAGGCCGTGTACGGTCTGTCGCCGGACGCGCTGTGCCAGCAATATATTGACAAGGGCATCCCGGTCCTGTTCTGGGCGACGGCCAACATGGCCCGCGCGCGCGACAACCGGACCTGGTACATTTCCGGCACGTCGGAGACCTTCACCTGGAAAAGCCCGATGCATTGCCTGGTCCTGGTCGGCTACAACAGCAGCGGCTATTTCTTCAACGACCCGCTGCAAAGCAAGGGCTTCTACTATTCCAAAAGCGCCGTAACCGCCGCGTACAACGCGCTCGGCCGGCAGGCGGTCGTTTTGCAGAAGGCCGCGCCGAAGCCGACCGAGCCGCCGACGACCGTACCGACAACCGTGCCGACAACTGCGCCTGCAACGACAAATCCCGCTTCGCAGACGACTGCGCCGGCAAGCACAGCGGCGCAAAAGCCCACAACGGGCGCAGCGGCCGTCAACGGCTGACGCTGCGCAAAAAAACGCTTCCCGACAGCGGGAAGCGTTTTTGGAGTCGGTACTCAGCCGGTAAAGCCAAAACGTGCGGCAATCGCACGGTACTGCGGCGTCGGCACGCCGTATCGTTCCCCGAGCCGCACGGGCGCAAACAGCAGGCCGTCCATCTCGGAGGGACGCCCCAGGCGGATGTCCCGCTGCATGGAGGTCGAGGCGTCCGGGGCGAGCGCATCGAGGATAGCAAGGTTTGTCCGTACAATATCGACGTCGAACGGCGTGCCCATTGCAGACGCGAGCGCGTCTATTTCCCGCATGAGCGAAATGAACAGCGCGCGTTCGGGGCCCTCGCGCTGAAACCGGCCCGCATCCGCATCAAAATACAGTCCCGCGGAGGCCATCGGCGACGTATAGGCGTACTTTTTAAGCGTGTCTCGGCGGATGTGCTCGGACAGCAGCGGTTCTATCCCCGCGCATCGCAGGTCCTCGGCGACAAGCGCAAGCACGGGGCGCGCGTCCACGGGCTTTCGCGCGCCGAAAACCACCCGGAAAATGTCGCCCTGCAGCTCTACCTCGCCCGGGCGCGGCGCAGAGGCGGCGATATAGACGCAGCCGTCGGTCACAAGCGGCAGCGGCAGTTCCTTTTGCAGCGCCTCCCCCGTGCCGTAGATGTTTAAAAGCGGGATAACCACGGTCTGCGCCGTGCAGATGCGCCGCAAAAGCGGCAAAACGGAGGGCAGCGCGTACCCTTTGACCGTCAGGAAAACGACGTCCGGCCTTCCCGCGTACCGCTCCGGGTCTTCCACAACGCCGCACGGGACGTGTAAAGCTTTTTTGCTTTCCGGCTGCAGGCGAATGCCCTTGTCACGCAGCGCCGCAAGCGTCCGCCCGCGGGCGACAACATCGCAGCAAAGTCCCGCGCGCAGCAGGTACGCCGCAAGCGCGCCGCCGACCGCGCCCGCGCCAATCACACCGTATCGCATACTTTTTCCTCTTTTCGCCAAAACTTCTATGGGGCATTTTAGCACAGAACCGATGATTTGAAAACCCCTTGAAAGGATGCATATGCAAAACAAAACCCGCGAGACGCTGTGGCTGCTTTTCAAGGTCGCCGTCTCCCTCACCCTGTTCGCCGTCGTTCTGCGGTATTATCACGATTTGACGCACCTGGATGTACGCGCGTTGGCCGCCGCTGCGCCCTCCGTTTTCGCGGCGGCGGCGGTGGTGCTTTGCGTCTATATCCTCAAGGGGCTTGTGTTCGTTATCCCGGCGGCGCTTTTATACGTGCCGGTCGGCATGGCGTTTTCACCGGGCGTCGCCGTCGCCGTCAACCTTGCGGGCGTCGCGCTGGAGGTCACGGTCTCGTACCTGTTCGGCCGTTTTCTGGGCGGGGACAAGGTGCGCGCGATGCTGGAAAAGAAAAAAGGCGGGCGCAAAATTCTGGATTTTCAAGCCAGAAAGGCCGGCGCCGCCTCCGTTTTCGGCATGCGGCTGCTGCCGGTTTTTCCGATTGACTTTGTCAGCCTCTTTTTGGGGGCGAGCCGCTTCGGGTTCTGGCGGTATCTGCCGCTGTCGGTCGTCGGCATCGCGCCGCGCGTGATTCTGTTTACGCTGCTGGGCGACGCGGCGTACGACTATATCCCGATACGCCTGATTGTAATCCTCATCCTCATAGCCCTGCCCGCCGCCGCGATTGGGTTTGTCGCCAAAACCTTTTACGACCGCAGGCACGGGGACAAAACGCCGTAAAGGAGGCCTTCTTATGCAGACGCCGGAGGACGCCCGGCTTTTCCGCCGCTTTACCGAGCTCGCGGACCGCGCCGCCGTCAGCGGGAAGGTCGTGTGCTCGGACTTTCTCAACCTCCATGAGCAGAGCCTGCTAAGCGCCCTGCCCCGGTCGGCGGTGTTCACGCTGTTCGGCGGCTTTGACGGGGCGGAGCGGCAAATCGCCTGCTTTGGCGCAAGCGACACAACCCAAGCGCGGACGGCCGCGTGCCTTTCCCTTTTGGAGGTTGCGCCGGTGAACCCGAAATTTGCAGACGAGCTTACGCACCGCGATTTTTTAGGCGGCGTCATGCACCTGGGTCTGCGCCGGGAAATGCTCGGAGACATTCTGGTGCATGAAAACCGCGCGTACATATTCTGCAAGCCGCAGGCTGCGCAGGTCCTGGAAAACGAGCTGACGCGCGTGCGCCGCACGAGTGTGCGCGTCACAAAAGCCGCCGCACTGCCGGACGGCGCCGTTTTGACTTTGGAGCCGCGCGAGACGGTCATCGCCTCCGAACGGCTCGACGCGCTGGTTGCGGCGGTCTTTCACCTTTCCCGCGCAGACGCGCAAAAGCTGATTGCGGCGGAACGCGTATTCGTGGACAGCGCCGCCGTGCTGCGGCCGGATTTCCAGCCCGCGCCCGGGCAGCGCATATCCGTGCGCGGGGGCGGGCGGTTCCGCTATGACGGGGTTCTGCGCGAAACGAAAAAAGGCAAGCTGCGCGCGCAGGTGCAGCTCTATGTTTAACAAGCGCAAAAGCCGGCCGGTATGCCTTGCAGGGCATACCGGCCGGTTCGATTTTCGGCTTCAATGTTCGTCGCGCAGGACCGCCTCGGCGCATTTGATGCCGTCGACAGCGGCGGAGACAATGCCGCCCGCGTACCCCGCGCCCTCGCCGCAGGGGAACAGGCCGTTTACGGTGCTTTGGAAAAATTCGTCGCGGACAATGCGCACCGGGGAGGAGGAGCGCGTTTCCGGAGCGGTCAGGACCGCCTCGGGGAAGGCAAAGCCCTCCAGCATCCGGTCCATTTTGACAATGGCCGCGCGCATCGTCTCCGTCACGCGCGCGGGCAGCAGCGCAGAGAGGTCCGCAAGCCGCACGCCGGTCGGGCAGGTCGGCGTAACCGCGCCGAGGCGCACAGAGGGGCTGCCCCGCAGGAAATCGCCGACGAGCATCGCCGGCGCGGTATAGTCGCCGCCGCCGAGCCGGAAGGCGTTCTGCTCTATGGCGAGCTGCAAATACATCCCGTCCAGCGGATGGTCGCCGGGGAACTGGTCGGGTTCGACGCCGACGAGCAGCGCCGCGTTTGCGTTTTCGCCGTCGCGCAGATAGGGGCTCATCCCGTTGGTCACGACCGTGCCCGGCTCGCTGGAGGCGCAGACGACCGTGCCGCCCGGGCACATACAAAAGGTATACGCGCCCCTGCCCCCGGGCGGGTGGCAGGCAAGCTTGTAATCCGCCGCGCGCAGCTTCGGGTGGCCGGCAAGGCGGCCGTACTGGGCGCGGTCAATCATCTCCTGCCGGTGCTCGATGCGCGCGCCGATGGAAAACGCCTTTTGCTGTATGGGGATTTTGCGCCGGTACAGCATTTCGACCGTGTCGCGCGCGGAATGACCGACGGCGAGCACCAAAGCGTCGGTTTCCAAATCCAGGCACCGGCCGGTTTTGTCCGTCGCGCGCACCCCCTGCAGCGCGCCGTTGTAAACGATGAGGTCGTCGAACCGCGTTTCAAAGCGGACTTCGCCGCCCAAGGCCAAAATCTCCTCGCGGAAAGCGCGCACCACGCCGGGCAGCCTGTCGGTGCCGATGTGGGGCTTGGCGTCGATTAAAATTTCCTGCGGCGCGCCATGCAGGACAAACTGCCGCAGCACCTCGCGCTGGCGGGTATCCTTGGTGCCGGTGTTGAGCTTGCCGTCGGAAAAAGTCCCGGCGCCGCCCTCGCCGAACTGGACGTTGGAGTTGGGGTCCAGCACGCGCGTCTGCCAAAAGGTCTGCACGCTGTGCTGCCGCTTTTCCACGCATTTGCCGCGCTCGAGAACAATGGGCCGCAGCCCGGCGCGCGCTAAGAAAAGCGCGGCGAACATCCCCGCCGGGCCAAAGCCCGCCACGACCGGCCGCAGGTCCGTATGCCGCCGGTTTTCGGGCAATGTGTACGAATAGGGCACGGCCCGCTCGACGCGGTTCGTGTGGAGCCTGGAAAGCAGCCGTTCCTCGTCGCCGTCCACCTCGACGTCGACGGTATAGATAAATTGGATATTCTCTTTTTTGCGGCAGTCAAGGGATTTTCGGAAAACGGAAAGCTGCCGGATATCCGCGGCCGGCACGCGCAGAATTTTGGCCGCCAGACGCGGCAGGTCGTGTTCGTCCGCCTCGAGCGGCAGCTTCAGTTCCCGGATGCGCAGCACGCCGACCCCTCCTTTTTCATCGCGTTTGCGGCCGCCTCGCCCGCCGCGCGGCCGGACGACCAGGCCCATTGCAGGTTATAGCCGCCGCAGTCGCCGTCCACATTGAGCGTTTCGCCGCAGACATACAAATGCGCATATCGCTTCGCTTCCATCGTTTCCGGCGAGAACGCGGCGCAGTCCGCGCCGCCCGCCGTGACCTGGGCAAAATCGAACCCGCGCGGACGTTCGACCGTAAACCGCGCGTCCTGCAGCGTTTTTGCAAGCCGCAAAAGCCGGCTCTCGTGCAGCGCGCCTACGGGCTCGTCCTTGCGAATCCCGCTTTGCAAAAGCAGGAAGTCCCCGAGCGCCTGCGGCACCAGGCCCGCGGCGAGCAGGCCCGCGGGCTTTTGTGGCGTATTTTGCGCGGCGGCGCGCAGGAAGGCGAGCAGGGCCTCCCGGGACAGCGCCGGCACGCAGTTGAGCGCGACGACCGCCTCCTGCTTTGCGGGCACGTACCGGGACAGCGAGAAAACGGGGATGCCGGACAGGCCGTATTCCGTAAACTGCACCTCGCCCGCGGTCTCATACAGCAGCCGCCCGCCGGCAAACAGCCGCACACCACAGTCACAGCGCACGCCCTTTACATTTTTGGGGAAATTGCGGCACACAAGCGCCGTCAGCGCGGGCTGCGGCTCGACCACCGGCAGGCCGAGCGCGCGCAGCAGCCGGAACGCCCCGCCGTCGGTCCCGTGCTGCGGGGCGGCGCTTCCGCCCACCGCAAGCACGAGCGCGTCGCAGCGATAGGCTTCATTGAGCAAAAAGCCGCCGTTTTCCGGGCGGACGCGCGTCACCTCGCAGTCGGTCACGACCTCGACGGAAAGACGCCGCGCCTCCTCAAGCAGCACGTCGCGCACAGAGGAAGCCTGCCCGGACAGCGGATAGACACGCCCGAGCGCCTCGGTTTTGGTGCAAAGGCCCATCGAGTAAAAAAACGCCAGCGTATCCTCCGGCGGAAACCGGCGCAGCGCAGGCGCCGCAAAGCGCGCGTCGCCGCGGTACGCGTCCGGGGCCGCGATGCGGTTGGTCAGGTTGCAGCGGCCGTTGCCGGTCGCCAGCAGCTTTTTCAGCGGCTTTTGGAGCCGTTCGTATATTGTGACGCGCACGCCCCCGACGCGCGCCGCCGCAATGGCGGCCGCAAAGCCGGACGCACCGCCCCCGACGACGGCGATTTTTCGCATACCGCTGCCCCCTTTTCCTTTTTGCGTTTATTGTACCCATTTCCCGCCGCAGTGTCAACCGGAAGGCGGCCGCAAAGCCGCAAAAAAAAGCGGCCGGAGCACCGGCCGCCTGCTTGGAACCCAGTCTATTTTGCATCCTGCATCGGATTGCAGCTTTCCGCCAGGGCGCGCACCTTCGCCTTGTCCTCCTCGGACAAAAGGCGGTAGTTCGCAATCAGCAGCCGCTCATCCTTTTCAAGCTGCGAAACAATCGAGCACGTTTTATGCTCCTCGCCGTAGGTCTCTACCGCGTCGCGCAGCTTTTCCACGTTCTGCGTGTCGGCATGGAGAATGAAATCCACGTCCACATGGAAAATGCGGGCGAACGCGTCGAGCAGCATGACGTCCGGCGTATTTTTGGAAATCTCATAGGACGTGTACGTGGTTCGGTCGATATTCAAAAGGTCGGCAATCTGCTGCTGCGTGTAATGGTTAATTGTGCGAAGCGCACGCATCTGCCGCGCGAGCTCAGGATTCTTCATCATGGCGTTCACCCTCGCTATGTACTATACGGTCATTATAATCGATAATACACGCGAGATGTGAAATTGTGCTGAATAATCACATTTTTGCGGCCTGCCTGCGCGATTTACCGGTCGGACAGCTTATGGATGAACAGCCCGCTTAAGAGCTTCGGCTCGAACCAGGTGGATTTCGGCGGCATAATCCGGCCCGCATCGGCAATGGCGAGCAATTCCGTAAGCGAAGTCGGGAACATGGCGAACGCCGCCGCTTCCCCGCCGTCGACGCGGCGCGCAAGCTCCGAAAGGCCGCGAATGCCGCCGACGAAATCAATCCGGTCGCTGCGACGCGGGTCGTCGATGCCCAGAACCGGCCCGATGACCAGGTTTTGCAGAATCGACACGTCCAGCGCCTGAACGGGGTCGGCCTCATCCGCTCGGCCGTCCTTGAGGGCAAGCGCGTACCACGTGCCCGCAAGATACAGGCTGAAGGTGTGGCGGCGCGGCGGCGCGGGGCTGTCGGCGGGCGCTTTTTCCACCGTGAAATCCGCCTCCAGCTTTTCCAGAAACGCCGCCGGCGAAAGGCCGCCGAGGTCGCGGATGACGCGGTTATAATCGAGAATCTCCAGCTCCTCGGCCGGGAACAGAACAGACAGAAAGAAATTGAATTCCTCGCGCCCGGTGTAATCCGGGTGCGCCTCGCGGCGCATTTCGGCAACCCGGACCGCAGAGGCGGCGCGGTGGTGCCCGTCGGCGATATACAGCGCGGGCACGGCGGCAAGCTGCGCGGCGAGCGCGTCCGTCACGGCGTCGTCCGCCACAACCCAGACCTGCTGGCGGACGCCGTCGGCCGTGAAATCATAGACCGCATCGTGCGCCTGCTTGTAAGCCTCCAGCATTTCGGTAACGGCGGGAACGCCGCGGTAGGTCAGGAAAATGGGCCCCGTGTTCGCGTCGAGCGTGTCGACGTGGCGGATGCGGTCCGCCTCCTTGTCCGCGCGCGTGAGCTCGTGCTTTTTGATGACGTTTTGCAGGTAATCGTCGACCGAGGCGCAGCCGACAAGCCCGGTCTGCACCCGGCCGAGCCGCGTTTGCGCGTAAATGTAGAAGCAGGGCTTTGCATCCTGCACCAGCACGTCGGCGGAAATGAGCTTGCTGAGATTTTCCGCCGCCTTTTCGTAAACGCGGTCGTCGTAAAGGCCGACGGTTTTGGGCAGGTCAATCTCCGCTTTGTCCACGTGCAGGAAGGAATAGGGATTGCCGAACGCGGCGCGGCGGGCTTCGTCGGAATTCATCACGTCGTAGGGAAGCGCCGCAACCTTGTCGGCATATGCCGCCGTCGGGCGATAGGCACGAAAGGGTTTGAAAACTGCCATAGTTTATCCTCGCTTTTCCATATATCGAATTCGAATTTGCCGACAAACGAAAATCAGAACCGCCGCGCAAAGCACCCCGGCCGCCGCACCGAGCGCATCGACGGCGACGTCGCGCAGCAGGCAGGCGCGCCCGGCGACAAAATACTGGTGTATTTCATCTGTACACGCATACAGCGCCGCAGACAGGAAGGCGAGCAGCGGCTTCTGCGCGCAAAAGGTCTGAAAATAGGCGTTGGAAAGCAGCAGGGCAAGCCCGCAGTATTCCAGCGCGTGCGCCGTTTTGCGAACAAAATGGGAGGAAAGCTCCAGCCCGAACCGCTCCAGCAGCAAAGCGAGCACCCCGCTGCTGCGCGCCGAGGACAGCTCGGCGGTCTCGCCGGACAGGGAGAAAATAACGGCGGCGCACGCGGCTGCCGCCGCCCAGGAGACAAGCAGCACCCAAAACCGTTTATTTTTTAAGCGCGTTGATAAAGTACACATAGCTTTCCGATGAATAAAAATAGATGCCGGACGTGTCCGCGTTCGTCACAAAGCAGCTTTGCAAATAGGTGACCGGCAGCAAGACGGCGTGCTGCAGCAGATAATCCTCGGCCGCCGCCGCGGCGGTTTGCAGCGCGGAAAAATCGCCGGCGCTCGCGTGGACGCGGTCCAAAAGCGCGTTGTAGGCCGTATCCGTCACGCCGCCGAGCAGGGCGCTGTCCCGGAAGCTTTCCAAAAAGCCGGCGGTCGACGCGGAGGACGCGTGAATCGGGTACAGCGCAACGGTGTAGTTGCCGTCCCGGTAAGCCGCTTCGAACATCGCGCCGTCTTCCGCGCGGACCGTGGCGACAAACTTGACCCCCAGCGCGCGCTGCCAGCCCTGGACGACCTGCCGCGCAAATTCGGCATAGGCCTCGTCGCACAAAATTTCCAGCTCCACCGAGGAAGCGCCGAGCTCCAAAAGCGCCTCGTCAAAGCACGCGCGCGCCGCGCTTTCGTCATAGCCTAAGGCGGACGCCGCGCCGCGCGCCGTCCGGTACGCGTTCTCCCCGATGGCGCAGTACGGCGGGACAATCCCCGCGGCGGGCGCTGCGTCCGCCGCAAGCGCCGAAACGCGGTCGGGCGAAAGGGAGAGCGCCAGCGCCTTGCGCAGATTTTCGTTTTGCAGCGCGCCGGAGGAACGGTTGAACAAAAACGCCAGCGTGATGTTTTCGAGCGGCTGCGACGTCAGCGCCGAGGTGTCCTCCAGGGCGGCAAACTGCGCCTGCGTCAGGAAGGCGGCGTCGTAGCTGCCGTTTTCCATGCGTGTCGGAAGCTCCTGCAAGTCCGCAAGGAAGGACAGCGTCACCGTGGCGGGCTTGACCTCCCGCGCGCCGACATAGTCGTCGTTGCGCGTCAGGCGGATGGAGGTTTCCTGCGTCCAGCGGGAAACATGGAACGGGCCGTTGCAGAGCGTCAGGCCGGGTTCCAGGCCGTACCGTCCGCCGGTCAGGACGAAAAATTCCTCGTCGCACGGCATGGCGGCGGGAGAGGTCAGCGCATACAGGAAATTGTCGTCCTTCTGCGCGAGCGTGATGCGCACGGTAAAGGCGTCCGGCGCTTCCACGCCGAGTGTGGACACCGCGGCGCGTCCCGCCAGAATCTCCTGCGCGCCGGCAATGGCCGTGAGCAGGTACGCGTCCGGCGCGCCGGTCTGCGGGTCGACCGCGCGCCGCAGGCCGAACACAAAGTCGGCGGCGCAGACGGTGCTGTCATAGCTGTCCCGGAAATTTTCCCCGAGCAGGTCCTCATGGCCGGAAAACATCGCCCAATGCGTATCCTGCCGCAGCTTGAACGTATAGACAAGCCCGTCGGGAGAGACCGTATAGCTCTCGGCCACGCCCGGCAGCAACGCGCCGTTTTCATCGACCGCCATCAGCCCCTCGTAGCAGTTGACCGCCGCGAGCCGCTCGGCGTCGCTGTCAGCGATTTGCGGGTCGAGGCTGTCGGGCTCGTCGGTAATCGCAATGGAAAAGGCGGCGTCCGCCTGCATTTGTCCCAGGCAGCCGGAAAGGGACAGCAGCAGGCACGTAAGCGCCAGCGCGGCGGCCAATCCTTTTTTCAGCATGGCGTCCATCCCCTTTCCGATGTTTTTTTGACAGGCGGGCTTTTTGTTATTGTACCATAGCCCCCGCGGAAAATCTACCCAAACCTGCCGCTTTCCGGAAAAATTGGGTGAAACGCCGCGCAAAAAACCTCCTGCGATACCGTCGACGTACCAAAGGAGGTTTTGGTTTTATGAACGTGTGGTTTCGAAGGTGCGATTCGGAACGCTCGGGTGGTATCCCCCGGGGACCGCAAGGGGCGCGGACGTTTTTTTGCAAGGCGTGCGAAACGGCGGGTTACAGGCGGACGGCTTCCCCGGAGCGAACAAGCATCGCGCCGGGAGCGGTAAATTGTGCGGCGCGGGCGGGGCGCGGGGCGGCAGCATGATTTCGGTATGGACGATTTCGCTTTTATGGGAATAGTATTTCTGTTTCCGGTCGTATTCGGAAAACAGCCGTTCCCCGCTCTGGTAGGCGGCGGCAGCGACGGCTGACTGGCGCTTGCTGCGCTGGACGATTTTTAAGTCAAAGTGCGGGCATGGTGGCATGACGGATTGTGGCCTCCTTTCTCCCGGCGTCCGGGCAAAGAAAAAGCAGGAAACCGTTCCATGATTTCCTGCTCGGTGTGCCGCTGTGTGAGCGGCGGGTATTCAGTTTTGAAAGTTCGGGTCATGTTGGCCCGAAGATGGAAAGCTATTTGTTCGCAAATTTACTTGTAATCCCTGTTTCTGTTTTATAAAACCCAAAAATCAGAAAAATAATTCCAACGACTACTCCTGCGAATACGGTAAACTGTGCGGAAATATTAAGAAGAAGTAAGGATATACACAAAACGATTTCTACCAAACCTAATGTTTTGCCAGTACCAATAAAAATATTAGGCGCTATGCTTTGTGCATAATCCCAATGCTCTTGTGATTTCCGGGATGTAGGCGTATTGTATCCGTTACCTGATGTCATATCTTTTACCGGGTGCTTCTTTAAGATATATCCTACAAAAACCATTACAAAAGGTATGATGAAATTCAAAACAAGCAATCCATACATAAAAACATCTCCTTAGATAGTGTTCGTCATTGACTTTATTATACTACGAGCAGCCTTGCTTTGAAATAGATAAATTGTAAACTTGCTGAACGGGAACAGCTTGCAGCGCAAGGTGTTTCCGGGCGGCAAGTCCACAAAGGGGTAGCTGGCGGCAGCCAGCGCAGGGGAAGTGTAGCTTCCCCTGTGAGGATTGGAACAGATTGAAAATCTGCGGAAATCATCTGCTCCCTGCAAGGGGCTTCCGGCAGGACGCAACGCACCGGCTCGACCGGTGTATAGTTGCGCCCTCTTTCAGAGGGGCAGTCCACGGGCTGCGGCAGATATTGCCGTGGCAGACGAACAGGATTTTTATCATCGCCGTTAAAACCGAATGACGACGGGGGCGCTTGTGAACGAGCTGATGGTCGCCGTCGCATTTTGCATATAGAACACCTGCGTGTTGCCGTCGTTTTCGTCATACATCGCGCGCAGGTCCGGGTACGCGTCGAGCATCGCCTTGCGCGCTTCTGCGCGGTCGTCCTCGACCAGCTCGCAGGCGACGCGCAGCCACGTCCCGTCCCGAAAGGCGCAGAGCTCGACCTTCGGATTTGCGGCAATCTGGCGGCTGACGGGCTTTGCTTTGCCGGTCTGGATATACAGCCGGCCCTCAAACGCATGAATCGTCCCAAACGGGCGGACCCGCGGCTGGTCGCCGTCGATTGTGGCAAGGTAATACGTCTCCGCTTTTTTCAAAAAATCATAAACACGCTGCATAAGATGCTCCCTCCTGTGCTTTGCGCGGCTGTTTTGCCGCGGCACGGCTGCTTGTCTGCTTTTATTATGCGCAAAAACCCAGGCCGCGTCAATAGGGAACGCGGCAAAGCGACGCTTGCAGTCGTTCGCCGCTTGACTTTATGCGCTCGGGCGCGTAAAATTTAGGCAGAAGGAAAAACGCGGCCGGGCTTTGGCCGCTTGGTTGAGGTGCAGAATGAAGCTGAAAAAGGGAAACGCAGTCCTGGGGCTCGGCGTTATCGCCGCGCTTTTGTGCCACGCGGGGACAATGGTCGTATCGCTGCTGACGGGCTGGTACTCGCTCGCGCTTTGCAAGGGCTTTGCGCACGCCGCGGCCGGGCTGCTGGCGCTGCACGTGCTGACGAGCCTTTGCATTTTCTTTTTTGCGCATGACGGCGCAAGCCCGCGCTATGCCCGGCAAAACGCGCGCGTCTGGGTCCAGCGCGTCACGGCCCTGCTTATGCTCCTGCTTCTCCACACGCACATGGCGGCATACGCGCACATGGCGACGGGCGAAGCGCTGACCGCCGGGGAATCGGTCTTCCGGGCAATCACGGAAAGCGTCTACATCCTTGCGGTGTGCGCCCACACGGCGGCGTCGTGCGGCAAGGCGTTTGTCACGCTTGGCATTGTCCGCTCCATGCAGGCGGCAAAGCGGCTGGACGCGGTGCTGTACGCGCTTTTCGGGCTGCTGGCCGCGGCGGCGCTGTTCGCCGTGCTGCGCTTTTTCTTGGGAGGGCTCGTATGAAGCGCGTTCTGATTGTGGGCAGCGGCATTTCGGGCCTTGCCTGCGCCATTGAGACGGCCAAGGCCGGGAACAACGCGGTGCTCGTGTCCCCCTACCCTTCCGAGCGCGCGCAGTCGGTCATGGCGGCGGGCGGCATCAACGCCGTCGTGCAAGGCCCGGACACGGACGACAGCGTCGAGCTGCACATCCGCGATACCCTTGACGGCGGCTGCCGGATTGCGGGGGAAAAGGCTGTCGCGGGGCTTTGCTCGGCTGCGCCGGATATCCTTACGTGGCTCGAGAGCCTCGGCGTGGTCTTTACGCGAACAGCCGACGGCAGTCTGGCGCGGCGGGCGTTCGGCGGGCAGTCGCGCAAGCGCACCGCCTATGCCGGCGCTTCCACCGGCAAGCAGATTGTGACCGCGCTCGTGCAGGAGACGCGCAAATGGGAATGCGCCGGGCGCGTGACGCGCCGGCTCGGGCTGCAGTTCCATTCGGCGCTCCTGGACGACGGCGTTTGCGCCGGGGCGCTGTTTTACGACGAGACACAAAAGCGGCTCGAAGCGCTGTACGCCGACGCGGTGGTGTTCGCCACGGGCGGGCAGAACCGCCTGTTCGGGAAGACGACCGGCTCGGCGCTGTGCGACGGGTACGCGGCCGGGCAGCTGTTTTTGCAGGGCGCGAAGCTGAAAAATCTGGAATTCATCCAATACCACCCCACCACCATTGAAACGCCGCAGAAGCGGATGCTCATCACCGAGGGCGCGCGCGGCGACGGCGGGCGGCTTTACTACATGGAAAACGGCAAACGCGTGTATTTCATGGAGGAGGCGTTCGGGGAAAAGGGCAACCTGATGCCGCGCGATATTGTTTCAAAATACATCTACGACGCGCCGGGACAGGTGTATCTGGACATTGCGTTTTTGGGGAAGCAAAAAATTCTCGAGAACCTGCGGGAGGTCTATGACCTGTGCCTGCAATACCTCGGGCTGGATGTGACGAAGGAGAGCATTCCCGTCGCGCCGTCCGTGCATTTCTTCATGGGCGGGCTCGCGGTGGACGCCCGGCACCGCACGAACCTCCGCAACCTGTACGCCGTCGGGGAGTGCGCGTCGATGTACCACGGCGCGAACCGGCTGGGCGGCAATTCGCTGCTGGCGGCGGTATACAGCGGGCGCGCCGCGGCAAGGGACATCGCCGAAGCGGACCTGGCCGCGTGCAAAACGGATTTTTCCGGGTATATCCGCGCACAGCGCGAGGCGCTTTGCGCGCGCACGGCGACGAAAAGCCGTTTTTCCGCGGTATACATACAAAACGACCTTGCCAAAATCATGAACGACGACCTCGGCATTGTGCGCACCGAGGAAAAGCTGCGCGACGGAATCCGGAATTTGCAGTACTACCTGTCCATTGTGGATAAGCTCAAATACGACAGCGAAATTTCGCCGTACCAGGCCTACAGCCTGCGCCCGATGCTCTGTCTCGGGCTCGCCGTGCTCACCTGTGCCGAAGCGCGCCGGGAAACGCGCGGGGCGCACATCCGCACGGATTTTCCGCAGCGTGCAGAGGCGTTTGCGGCCTGCACGCTGATTGACTACGCGAACGGCGCCATGCACGTATCGTACGGAAATGAGGATGCGCTATGCTTGTAAAAATCAAACGGCAGACGGATGCAACCAGCGCGCCGTACTGGCAGACGTTTTCGGTGGAGGCCGGCCCCGATATGACGGTCAGCGCGCTGCTCGACCGGCTCAACTACACCGACGACCTGTTTGACGCGGACGGGACGCCCGCGCCCCGCATCCGCTGGGAATGCAGCTGCGCGCAAAAAATGTGCGGCGCCTGCGCGATGGTGATTGACGGCGTGCCGAGGCTCGCGTGCGCGACCTTTTTGCGCGACTTAAAGGGTTCGACGGTCACGCTCGAGCCGCTGTCCAAATTCCCGGTCGTCGCGGACCTGATAGTGGACCGCAGCGGCATTTCGGAAAACCTGCAAAAAGCGCAGGCGTACCTGGGCGCTTACCGCCCGCTGAAAGCGAAGGATGCGGGGCCGATGTATACGGCGGCGAAATGCCTGAAATGCGGGCTTTGCCTGGAGGTCTGCCCGAATTACCAAAAGGGCGACCGCTTTTTCGGCGCGCTGTTTGCCAACGAGACCGCGCTGCTCGCCTTGCAGAGCGCGGACCGCGCAAGGCCGCTGCGCGATTCCTATGCCGCGCATTTTGCGGCCGGCTGCTCGAAGGCGCTGTCGTGCGTCGAGGTTTGCCCGATGGGAATTGACACGCTCGCCTCCATGGCGCGGATGAACCGGTTGAAACCGTGAAACGGCAAAAAAACGGGGCGGACAGCCAAACAGCTGCCCGCCCCGCTTCTGTTTTTGCACGCGTTACCGCAGGATTTGCGGGATGTGGTCCCGGACCTCGGCGAAGGCGGAATCCTTTTGGTAAAAATACCCGGCAAGCAGCTGCAGCATTTCAAAATCGCCGTCGCTGTCGATGTCGAGCACCGCGGTATCCTGCATCATCACAATGTCCGCCGTGCGGGTCTTGCTGTCCTTGTCGGACTCGATGTACGCGCGGCTGTAGGCGTAAATGGACGCGTTCATGTCATAGACCGCCGGCGCCTGCTGGCGCGAGACATAGGCGCTGGGAATCACCGCCGCGTAGCTGCCGTTTTGCTCGGAAACCATGTTGAAATACGGATTGCGCCGCGCCCCCGTCACCGTAAAGACCAAATCCATCTCGGGACGCTCCTGCTTTTTGCGGATTACGTTGACAAGGTCCTCCACTTTACGCAGAGGTGAGGTGATGTCCAAATCGACGACCATATCGTACTGCACGCCGTAATGCGCCTGCGCGCGCCGGGTGCAGTCCCGAATCACGTCAAACTTCGCCACAAAATCGCCGGCGAGGTCCGCGCTGCGGTTCACGGTAAAGATGTCGAGCTTTACACCTTTGGCGAGCTCGATTAAGCGCGGGCTGTCGGTGCTTAAGGCAACGTCGCAGCGGTCGGCCGGCGACGCATACCGGTTTTTGTAGAGGTCGATAACGGAAAAGGTGTAGTAGACCAGCGGATAGTCCAGAAAATCGCGGACATTTTTGCCCTTTGCGCCTTTGGAGCCTGCGCGGCCGCAGACGGTAAATAAAATATGCACGTTCATTCTCCTTTCGGTTTTCGAAGCGCCGAAAATGCGCCGCGGCGGGGCTTACGCCCGACCCGTTTCGCCGCGCGTGATTTTCAGCACGTCCACGGCGAGCGCAAGCGGGTTGTGGTTTTCCTGCCTGCCCTCGAGCATATCGAGGAAGCAGGCGATTTCGCGCTTTTGGTAGTCGTCCCGGCTTTCCGGCAGGGCGGCGGTCTTTCCGCTTTTCAAAAAGCGGACCTCGCTGCGGATAAGGTCGCCGACAACCACGTCGTCGGGCAGATACAGCTCCACCTCGCGCCGGTCAAAGCGGCCGAAATAATCGAGGTGCAGGCTGACGAGCAGCCGGTCGTACTGCCCGATATAGACCGCGAGGTCGTCGCTGGTGACCTCGAGGTCCGAGTAGGTCCCGCTGAGCGCATAGACGCGGTTCGGCCTGCCGAACAGGTAGCACAGATAATCCCATTCGTGGATAAGGTCAATCCCGACGCCGCCGCCGAGCTCGCGGCGGGCGCTGTAGGTCTGCCGGTAATCGACGCCCGGCCGCCAGTCGGGCAGATAGGTCGAGCAAATCGCACGGGCGGCAAACACGGGGTGCTGCTGCGTCAATTCCTTCATATAGGCAATCACGCGGCGGTACCGCAGCGGGCAGGCGACATAATAAACGCCGTCCGGCTTGCAGCGCAGCGCGCCAAGGTCCAGGTCCGTCCGGTCAAACACGGGCTTTTCGATAAACATATGCCGCGTTTTGTCCATGCAGGCCTGCATGGCGGCATAATGCAGCGCCGTCGGATTGGTGATGAACACCGCGTCGTAGCCGCCGGGCAGGTCCTCGGCGCGCGTGTAGGTGCGGTGCAGCAGCGCCGCCGTTTCGGCGGGCAGCGGACGGTCGCTGCTTCGGAGCGCATCAATTTGGAACTCGACGCCGCGTTCGCGCAGAAGCGCCGTCAGATTTTTCAGGTGCCGGGTCCCAATCGAGCCGACGCCGACCATGCAAAATCTTTTCATACCTGTTCAATCCTGTCAATCAGCCGCAGCGTTTCGTAGTCGTCCGCAAAGGTGTACGGCGGGATTTCGCCGCGTTCCACCGCCGCAAAAAAGGCCTGCAGCTCCTCAAGATACGCGTCCTCGGTAATGGTCGCGGCGTACCCGTCGCGGTGCGCCACGCGCGTGCCGACGGGAATTGTTTCCCACGCCTTCTTTTCGATGTCGAACCGGCGCAGGCTGTCCGGCGTCCCGTCCCAGGTTATGAGCAGGTCCTCCCCGCTGACGCGCAGCTCGCGAAACGGCGCGCGCGCCACCACGTCCGCGACAAACACGCCGAGGCACCCGTTTTGGTGCCGCAGGCTGACGCAGTACGTGTCGGGGTAATCAATCTCCAGCTGCGTGAGCTTTGTACGGAACACGTGGACGTCTTCGACCGGGCCGAACGTCTTGAGCAGCCAGGGCAGGTCTATCGTCAGAATTTCCCGGCAGCCGTCGGTGCGCTTGTCGCCGAGGAAAAAGTTCTTGTAGCTTTCCCACGGGTGCCAGTCCGGCAGGTACTGCCCGACGTGGTAGGTATAGGAGACCGGCCGGGTCTGCGCCGCCAGCAGCGCGCGGATGCGGCGAATCTCCTCCCGATACAAAAACGTGGAGGACAAAAACAGCGTCAGGCCCTTTTCCTGCGCGGCGCGGATGTTTTCCGCGTACCGGTCGGGCACCAGGTTGATTTCGGTAAACACGTGCAGCCCGTTTTGCAGCGCTTCGGCAATGAGCGCAGCGTGGGACAGCGGCGACGTGCAAATCAGCGCCGCCTGCGGACGGGTGCTTTGCACCGCCTCGTCAAACGACGCAAAGGTTTTTATGCCAAACGCTTCGGCGCATTCCGCGCGGCGCGCCGGCTGCGCATCGACGCCGGCGACGGTGTGCTGCGGAAAAAACTGCTGTAAAAGCCGGATACGGCGCTTGCCCATGGAGCCAAGGCCGACGACCACAATCTGCATGGCGGATTTCCCTTCCTTTAAACGGTAAAATCAATGTCGTAAAACGTTTTTTTCAAATCCAGCGGACCCGAAAACACGCGCTGTAGGATGGCGACTATCTTGCCGCTCGTATCGCCGTCGCCGTACGGGTTAACCGCGTGCGCGGCCTTGTTTTGAAACGCCGGCGTCAGCGCCTGTGCAAACGCACGGGCAATGTCCGCGCGCGCCGGCGCGCATTGCAGCACGCTTTCGGCCTGCATACGTCCCTTTTGCCGGTCGCCGATATTGACCGTCGGCACGCCGAAGGACGGGGCCTCCAGAATACCGCTGGAGGAATTGCCGGCGACGAACGCGCAGTATTTTACGGCGCTCAAGTACCGGACAAGGCCCAGAGAATCAAAGGCCGCGACATTGTCCCGCTTTGCGGCGTAATCGTCGACGGCGCGGTTGATGGCGAGTCCGCCGGCGTCGGCGTTCGCCTTGGTGATGATGTATTCGAGGTCAAACGCGTCCATGGCCGCGAAAAGCTCGAAAAGCTGGCGCTCGGGCGGCTCGTCTTCGAGCGTAACCGGGTGGAAGGTCACGACCGCATAGGGCTTTTGCAGCGGCAGGCCGACGCTTTCGGCGAGCGCTTCTTTGGACAGCAGCGGCACGTGCAGCGCGTTTTCCACACCCGGCGCGCCGACGTTGAACACCCGGTCGGGCTGTTCGCCGAGCTGAATGACGCGCCTGCGGTGCTGCTCGTTGCTGGTAAAGTGCAGCAGGCTCATTTTGGTGATGGAATGGCGAATCGCCTCGTCAACGGCGCCCTGGGTCGTCTCGCCGCCGTGCAGGTGGAATATCGGGATGCGCGCGTTCATCGCCGCGCAGCAGACCGCCAAAATCTCATACCGGTCGCCGAGCACCAGCAGCGCGTCGGGCCGATGCGCTTCGAAATAGGCGGCAAACCCGTTTAGGGCGTTCGCCATGGTGCCGCTTACGCCGCGGGGCGTGTCGTCCCCGGACAAAATGGGGATGCGCGCGGCAATGGGCATATCGTCGCGTTCAATTTCCCGAACCGTTTCGCCGTACGCTTCGGACAGGTGCGCGCCGGTCACAAGCAGCGAGACCCGAAACGCCCCGCTTGCCCGCAGCGCGCGCACAACGGGCCGCAGCAGCCCGTATTCCGCCCGCGTGGCGGTCACGACTGCGATTTCCTGCACCGTTTAAGCCCCCTTACTTCCCGAGTTCAATCAATTCGTCCGCGGCAAAATCGCGGGGCGCCGTTTGGCCGAGCACCTCGTACCAGCGCATGGGCGAAATGCCGCTGCCGGGACGCTTGACGGTCAGATTTTCCGTCGTGAACGTCTCGCCCGCGCGGATGTCGCAGGCGGCGACAATGCTTTTGCGGGCGACGGGCCGGTTGCGCGCCTCCGACGGCGTCGGTTTTTTGTCGCCGTCCCCGAGCGCCGCTTCCACGTTGCGGACGCTGCGCACCAGCGCGGCAAGCTCGTCCGGCTCCAGGCTCGCCTTGTGGTCGGGGCCCTCCATATTGCGGTCGAGCGTAAAATGCTTTTCCAGAATACACGCGCCGAGCGCCGCCGCCGCGACGGAGACCTCGATGCCCGCGGTGTGGTCGGAATAGCCGACGGGAAGCGAGAAAGCCTTGCGCAGCGTTTCCATGGCGCGCAGGTTGACCTCGCGCATCGGCGTTGGATATTCCGTTGTGCAGTGCAGCAGCGCAATGCTGCCCGCGCCGTACCGCCGCAGCGCCGAGAGCGCCGCCTCGACCTCCGCAAGCTCCGCCATGCCGGTCGACAAGATTACGTCGCGGTGCGTTTCGGCGACCGCCTGCAGATACGGCAGGTTGGTAATCTCGCCGGAGGGAATCTTAAACACCGGCAGCGCGAGCGTATCCAAAAACGCGATGCTGTCGAAATCGAACGGCGTGGACAAAAACAGGACGCCCTTTTCGTCGCAGTACCGCTTCAGCTCTGCAAACTGGTCGAAGCGCAGCTCCAGCTTTTTGAGCATGGAAAGCTGGGAATCGTCGCTGTGGGTATTGCGCTTCTGGTAGTCCGCCTTCTGCGCCGTGCGGGAAACCAGCTTTTCCGAGCGGAACGTCTGGAACTTGATGGCGTCCACGCCGGCTTCGCAGGCGGCGTCTATCATGCGGCGCGCGGTTTCCATGCTGCCGTTGTGGTTGACGCCCGCTTCGGCAATGATGAAAATATGCTTGTCGGAAAACGTCATGTTGACCCCTCTTTTACCCGTGCTGCAGCGAACGCGCGCCGAGCCGGCACGCAAGCTGCCCCACCCACACGGCGGCAAACGCCAGCCGCAGGCGGAAAATCAGCAGGATTACCCGGTAGCGAAGCCCCCCGCAGCGAATGTGCCGCAGCATGGCCCGCGTGTCGCGGTCGCGCAGCATCTCCGCCGCCCTTTGCCGCTGCTCCCTGCCCGACAGCGGGCTGTTGGACGCCGCGTTTTTAATCAGGCAGGAGATTAGGTGGTTGAGAAAGATTTTGTCGAGCTTTTGCAGGTTTTCCTCGGTGTCCGCGCCGCTGCGCTGCAAAAACGCCCGCTCCGCCGCCGTGCGCCTTTTGCTCAGTGCAAAGAAATCGGGGTTGTAGGCGGACACCAGCGTTTCGCGCGCCGGCTTGCGGTAACAGTAAAACGGCTCGGACAAAACGCGCACGCCGCCTGCCTTTTCAAAGACCTCTATGTTGTAAAAGAAGTCCTCCATACTCTGAATCGTATTGAACGGGACCGCCGCGTCCGCCAGGAACTGCGCGCGGTAGAGCTTGTTGCACATATACGGGAAGCTGCGCTGCGAGTCCAGGCGCATCAGCAAATCCCCCAGCTCCCGCGCCCCGTGCGCTTTGGCTCGCTCGGGCGAAATGACCTCCGTGCGGACCGTCTCGCCGGCCGCGTTTTCAAAGCAGAGCGTCATGCCGAACACCAGGATGTCCACATCCGGCTCGATGCTGTCGGACAGGGTCTGCAGGGTGTTCGCTTCAATCCAATCGTCGGAATCCACAAACAGAATCCACTCCCCCGCCGCCGCGGCCAGCCCGTCGCGGCGCGCATAGCCGAGGCCTTCGTTCTGCGGCTTGTGCAAAACCCGAACGCGCGCGTCGCGCGCCGCAAAGTCGTCGCAGATTTTGCCGCTGCCGTCTTTGGAGCAGTCGTCGACCAGGATAACCTCCAAATCCCGGCACGGCTGCGTCAAGATGCTGTCCACGCATTTGGCGAGGTACGCTTCCGCACCGTACACGGGGATGATTACACTAAACTTCGGCAAAACGCCACACTCCTTTTTGGCACGATTGCGCTTGCGTTAAAAAATGCTTTTCTGCTTATAGAGCCGCACGAGCATATACACGCCCATCGCAGCGCCGAGGCCCCAGCGGATGTACCAGAAATCGAGCAGCGGATAGAAAAGCCCCCCGACGGCGCACACCGCGATAAGCCCGGGCAGGAAAATACGCAGCTTGTAGTGGTACGCCGCTTCCTTCACCACGTATTTCGCCATAATCTGATGGAACACGAACAGCATGATGTACGAGAGCATCGTTGCAAGCGCGGCGCCGAAAATGCCCCAGACGGGAATCATGAAGTAGTTGGCGACGATGTTGACGAGCGCCGCCATGCAGGTCCCGAAGGCAATCACGCGCGTCTGCTTGTGGTAAAATTCAAAATTGACCGGGAAGCTGTAAAGAAAGACCATGTAAAAGGAAACGGCCATGACGGGGACAAGCGTGGTGCCCGACCAGAATTCCTCGGAGGCGAACAGCTTAATGACCTCGGGCGACAGAAGCATGAAGCCCATGGTCAGCACGGCGTACAGCGCGATGTAATTCTTGCTGCGGCGCTGGATGTCGGCGTCCTCGCCGTTTTTCATATGGTCGTAGTAAAGCGGCACCCAGGTGTTGTTGAGCGCGCTGTAAATGACGTTCAGGATGTGGACGAAGTTGAACACAAAGCTGTAAATGCCGACCGCGGCGTTGTCGCTGAGCAGCTTTTGCAGCATGACCTTGTCGGACTGCGCCAAAATAATCTGCGACAGGCTGTGCAGCACAAGCGGCAGGCAAAGCGGCAGGCAGAACCGCCAGTATTTTTTGGAATACCCCGTTTTGCCCCGGGCAAAAATCAGGACGGCAAGCACAAGCCCGATGCCGACATTCGGCACGACATACCCGATGATGCGGCCCCAGTAGCGGTCCTCGAAGCGGTCTGTAGCGCTGATAATCGCCAGCGCAATCCCAATGGACAATAGCGTGACGCCGACGGACACGAGGAAATTGAGGTGCGCCTGCTTGTGGTGGATAAACTTCATGCTCGCAAAGCTGACCACATAGGCGCCGAAGCTTTGCGCGAACATCAAAAGCACGATAAGCTTGTCAAATTGCAGGAAGGCGGAAATGGGCCCGATAAAGGCCACAATAACCGCCGTAAAGACCGCCGAAACCAGGCACGACAGCGAGAGGATGCTGGAATAATAGGCGTTGTGCTCCTTTTCGGGGATGTGCACGCGCGCCGTCGAAATGGTGCTGCAGGTTTGCAGCCCCATGAGGATGGTCAAAATCTGCACCCAGGTCGTATACAGCGAGATGATGCCGTAATTTTCCGCGCCGAGCAGCCGGGTGAAAATCGGCACGGTGAAAAAGTTGACGCCGTTTAAGATAACGGGCCCCAGAATATTGAAAAACGCAAGCTGGTTTGCGCTTTTTCCGAGCAGCAGCTTTTTAAGGCTCACGGAGGGCTTTGCCATCGCCGGTCCTCACACCCCTTTCGAAACAATACGCCAAAAAGCGGCTTACGCTTTTTCTGTGCGCAGCGACTGCAAAATCGCCTCCAGCTGTGCAAACGTCTCCGGCACGTAAATGCGCTCCGGATGGCGATAGAGCTTTTTGAAATCCGCAATCAACGCCGCAAAATCCTTTAAGAACGGGTCGTCGAGGCTGTCGAACACCAGCCGGTAGGTAAACAGAACGGCGGGCTCGCGGTCGCACATGATTTTGGGCATGAACTGCGCGGTGGAAAACGCGCTGACAAGGACGTTTTCCTCCGTAATCTGGTGGACGCATTCGAGCTCCCACAGGTTCCCGAACGTATCCCTTTGCAGGCTGCCGACGTCCAAATCCTTCTGCCGCGGGTGCAAGCGCACCACCGTGCGGTCGGGCAGGTACTTTTGCAGCGCCTGCACAATCTGCGCGTCCCATTCCGCATGGTAAATCGGCCGCTCGGACAGCGGCTGCGACAGATAGACGACGCGGCCGCGGTACAGGTCGTTGGCGCGGTAGCCGAAAATCCGCTCAATCGTCTCAAGCCCTTTTCCGGCCTGCATGGCGGGCAGGCGGCGCACCTCGCCGCCGATGGTGTTCTTGGAAAAATCCGGTGCGGACAGATAGCAGACCGCGGGGTTCATGTCCATTTCGCCGTGGTACAGGAAGCGGTTGATAAGCTGATACAGCCCCGTGGTATAGTCGGTCGTGATGTTCCCGCCGTAGGAGCCGAGCCCGTCCTCCAAATGGTACACCTCCGCGGACTGAAACGCCCAGTGCATACCCAGCGTAAAGGTCGTCGGGAAGCTGATGCAGATTTTTTCGTACCGCTTGCGCGCAAGGCGCAGCTTTTCCGTGCAGATGTGCTCAACGGCGCGCTCCGGCAAAAACAGCCGGAAGATGGTCGCGAATTTCTGCACAAGCGAGGGGTATTTCCGGTACGGCTCGATGTCGTATACGTTCTGGAACACGCCGCTTTGCCGCGCGCGCTCGGCCAGCTCATGCGAGCCGCGGAACTGGTGGTAAATATACAGGTCGGCGCTGCCCGCGCTTTCCGCCACGTTTTGCAGCACAAAGTTGCAGCAGTTCATCGTCTGGAACGGCGTGTCCGCGAGCATGGCAAAGCGCGCGCCGTCCGTTTTCTGCGTTTTGGGGTCGGCGTTTTCGTACCGGCTGCGGTCGGCGAGCACCGCCGCTATGCCCAGATAAATCCAGAACAGCGCGCCGTAGGGGTCCTGCCGCGTGTACAGCAGGTGCGCCTCCACCATGCCGTTGGCGGCGGCGGCGCCGATGATGGCGAGCAGAACCGCGAGGACGCCGTAATACTGCGTCCCCTTTTGCCCGCGCACAAGCGCCAGGAGAATCTTTTTGAACAGCAGGCAGCCGAACACCAAAAACAGCGCCATGCCGACCGCGCCGCTGTAGACCAGAATCTGGACGTACGCGTTGTGCAGATTGCCGGCGTGCTTGTAAAGCCAGGTGTTTTCTTCCTCGGTAAAGGTATCCGTCTCAAAGGGCAGCGTATCGCCCTCGGAGACCCACATATTCGCATAGCCGAACAGCGGCTGCTGCAGCCACGCCTTTATGCCGCCGCTCCAGATGGTGAAGCGGCCGTTGGAGGTATCGTCGCCCGATTCAATCCGCTCAAACGCAATGGGGTCGTCATCCTCCTCCGGCACGTCCGAACCCTCCCCGCTCTGCTGCCGGACGTGCGCCACAAGCGACGGGATGTAGGACATACCCCGGCGCACGCCGAGCATGAGCACGGACGTGCCGCCGCAAAGCAGCACCAGCGCCAGCAGCGCGGAAAGGACCGCCTTCCCCGCGCCCTTCTTTTTCAGGACGTTGGGGAACAGATACGCGGCGACGAACAGCACCATGAACGCGATATACGTCAAAAAGCCGCCGTTCGAAAGCGTGAGGGAAAAATAGATGCCCTGGACCACCAGATTGACAACGGAGAACCAGTGCAGCCGAAGCCTGCCGCCGTTTGCGAGCAGCCCGTTGAGCAGCGTGGCCGCCAGCGAAAAAACCACGAACAGCGCGCCGGTGTTGGGGCTTGTATACACGCCGAACAGGCGGTTTTCCAGGAAGCCCTGCCGCTGCGTGATGTCGCCGGACTGGAACTCAAACGAAATCTGGAAAACGAACATCAGGATGGAAACCAGCGCCGCGACAAAGGAAACACCGATTATCACGTTGTTGAGCCGGCGCAGCAGCTTTTGGAAATCGGCCGCCTTGCGCGTGCGGTCCTGCCCGTACAAAAGCAGCAGACTGATGCCGAGGTAGACCATATGTTTCACGCCCATGTACAGGTTCAGGCGTATGTTGACGAGAATCGTAACCCCGAAGGCGGCGATGAGCAAAAGCGGCAGGGCCCAGTAGACCGAGCGGAACATCCGCCGCCGGGTCAGGAAATCCCATAAAATCAGCGCCGCGCCCCAAATAAAGCAAAGCTTGGAGACGGGGTCCATAACCCGCCCGAGCAGCGGAAAAAACCACAGGATGCAGACCGTCGCATAAATCAGCGTGAAGGCATCGCGGTTCAAAAAGAAAGCCGTCAGCCGGTGGCCTTCCAGCCATCGCTCTATCTTACCCATAAAAACCTTACCCTTTCTTGCAGGAAACGGCCGCCAAGGCGGCGTTACCGCATCCGCTTCCTGACCCATTTTGCACGCAGGTGCAGCAGGAAAGACACAAACGTGAGCCCGAAGACGCTCCAGAGCTTGTCCAGCAGGCGGTGATACGCGCGCGGCGAAGAAGCCAAAATGAATTTATACGGCCGCATTTTTTCCAGATACGCTTTGCGGCGGGCCTTCGGGAACGCCCAGCTGTCAAACAAAATCGAAACATAGGAGTTCGAAATGTTGGTATACAAAAGACGCTTGGTTTGCTCGGACAGCTGCTCGGCCTCGGCAAACTGTTCAAAGAAGGAGAACAGCTCGAGCTTGTTGACGAACGCTTTTTCCGAAAAGGTGGCCGTAATGGAACCGGCACGCCCGCACCGGTACACGTACAGGGGCTCGTCCAAATACAGGACCGAGCCGGCGCGCAGAAGCACCCCCGGCGTCCAGCGGGCGTCTTCAAAATACACGCCCTCGCAAAAATACGCGTCCGTCCGCCGCAGATACGCGGCAGAAACCGTGACGAGCCACGCGTACCAGTCGTAGACCCGGCCGGTCATCAGGTACCTGAGCAGCGCCTCACCGCGCAGCGTATCCACCTGTTCCTTTTCCAGGCGGTACCCGCAGGGCGTGCGCGCGCCGGTCGCCTCCTCCAGCCGTTCATACAGCCCGACAAGCACGTCCGGCAGTTTAGCTTCCAGCGCGGCGCAAATCGCCGCGACGGCGCCGTCCGGCAGCAGGTCGTCGCTGTCCAGGAAGTTGAGGTATTGCCCCGCGGCGCGGCGGATGCCGAAATTGCGCGCGGCGGAAAGGCCCAGGTTTTCCTGCGAAAAGGCACGGATAAACGGATAGCGCTGCGCATACGCTTGGCAAACCGCCTCTGTGCCGTCGGTAGAGCCGTCGTTGACCAAGACAATCTCCAGCTTCCCGTTGTCCTGCCGGACAACGGAATCCAGGCATTGCGCCAGATATTTTTCCACATTATATGCCGGGACAATAATGCTCAGCAAAGGTTGCATGAAAACCCTCCAATTCGGTTGGCCGCGTGCGTCAGTCCGCGCGGGACGTCCGCCGGGGCGTACAGGGATTGCCGTAAGCGACCGTGCAGTCGGGAATATCGCGCACGACGGCGCTGCCAAGGCCGACAAGCGCGCCCGCGCCGATGCAAACGCCCTGCAGGACCGTGCTGCCCGCGCCGATATGCGCGCCGTCGCCGACGCGGACGCCGCCGCACAGCACCGCGCCCGGCGCAATGTGGCAGAAGCTGCCCACGGCGCACTGGTGCTCCACAATACAGCCGGTGTTCAAAATCGAACCGTCGCCCACCGTGCAGCCGAAATTGAGCACGGCGCGCTTGCCGACATAGACGCCGGAACCGAGCCGCACGTTTTTGCCGACGACCGCGGTCGGGTCCACAATGGTCGGGACGGCATACCCATACCGCTCGGCCGTTTGCGTCAGGCGGATGCGCGCCGACGGGTCGCCGACGCTGCCGACGGTCACAAAGGCAAACGCAAAGCCCGCCGCGCGAAGGCGGGGCAGGTCGTCGTCCGACCCGACAAACGGCACGCCGGGGAACAGCTCCCCGCCGCGCTTTTGCGGCGCGTCAACCACCGCGATTTTGCCGTAAGGGCAGTTCGGGTCGGACAAAAGCGAATCGAGCACCGCACAGCAGTGCCCGCCGCCGCCCAACAGCAGCAATCCGTCAGCCATCATCCGTCAACCGCTTTCGCATTTTTTCGAGCTCCTGCAGCTCGCCCATATCCATCCACGCCTGCTCCCCGACGGGATAGGCGCCGACGTGCTCGCCCGCTTCAATGCAGCGGGTAATGACGTCGGTGATGTGGATGAACTGGTCCTTCGGGATATACTCCAGAAATTTCGGCTCAATCAGGTAAATGCCGGTGTTCGTCAGGAAGGAAAAGCTCGGCTTTTCCGTCAGCCGCGCCACGCTGCCGTCCTCGTGCAGCTCCACCGTGCCGTAGGGAATGGAGACGTTTTTCATGGCGCAGACCATGGTCAGGATGTTGTGCTGCGCGCGGTGGTACCGGACAATCTCGCCGTAATCCTCCTCGAGCAGCACGTCGCAGTTCGTCATGAAAAACGTGCCGTCATACTGCCCCTCGAGCAGCCTCAGCCCCCCGCCCGTGCCCATAAACTCGTACTCGTCGGTAAAGGTCACGCGGTGCGCCTGCTCGCTGTCCATAAAGAAGGATTTGATGATGTTGCGCTTGTAATTCACAATGACATTGAACCGGTCGCAGCCGAAGCTTTCAAACTTCTCCATGATAAGCTCAATGATGGTCTTGTCGCCGACCGGGATAAGGGGCTTGGGCAGCACCTTGGTGTACGGATACAGCCGCGTGCCCTTGCCGCCCGCCATAATCACGACGGGGAGGTCGAGATGCTCGGGCTTGTGCACCTGCTGCGCGTTGAGAAAATCCACGCCGGCAAGGCAGCCGTGCCGGTCCAGAAGCGGCACGGAGGTAATGTGGCGCTCGAGCATGAATTCATGCGCCGAGGCCGCCCGGTCAACCGACAGGCTTTTGGGCTCCGGGTTCATGGCGTCGCGCACCGGCGCCGACAGCGGCAGGTTTTGCAGGATGTGCCGGCGGACGTCGCCGTCCGTCACACAGCCGAGCAGCCGTTTTTGCGCGTCGCAGACGTATACTATCCCGCGGCCGTTTCGGTTGATGGCGTCCATCGCCTGCAGGACGGTCACGTCGGGAGAAACGACAAACTTCGCAAACTCCATAGCGTACCTCGTTTATTTTAAGATGTCGTGGACCGCTTTTGCGACCACGGCGACGTCTTCCTTCGTCAGGTTGGTGCTGCACGGCAGGTTGACGATGTGCTGCCAGTAGTATTTTGCGCGCGCAATCTCATATGCGCGGCAGTTTTGGTAGGGCGGCAGGTCGGCTATGAGGTGCCAGACCGGGCGCGACTGAATGGAGCGCTCGGACAGCGCGCGGATAAGCTCGTCGCGGCGGTCCGTCATGAAGCTGTAGAACCAGTGGTTCGTGCGGATGTCGTCCCGGAACGGCAAAAGCTCGATGCCGTTTTCAAAATACGCCCGGTAGTTTTCCGCCTTGACGCGGATAAAATCCTCCAGCTTTTCCAGCTGCGCAAGGCCCAGCGCCGCCTGCAGGTTCGTCATGCGGTAATTGTAGCCGATGTGGTTGTGGACAAAATACAGCGTGTCGTCCTTGGCCTGGGTCGAAAGGTATTTCGCCTCGCGCAAAATCGCCTCGTCCCCGGAGACAAGCATCCCGCCACCGCCGGTCGTGATGATTTTGTTGCCGTTGAAGGAGTAGACGCCGACCTTGCCCACGGTGCCGGCAAAGCGCCCGGCAAAGCGGCCGGACAAATACCGGCTGCCCAGGGCCTCGGTCGCGTCCTCAATCAAGGCCAAATCATATTTTTCGGCGAGCGCCGCGGCCTTGTCGAGGTCGGCAAGGTTGCCGAACACGTGCACGACAAGCATGGCGCGGACGTACCGCCCGGTGGCCTTGTCCAAAAGGCCTTCGGGCGTCATTGCACATTCGGTTTCGCAGAAGCGCTCGACCTTCTGCATATCCATGCACAGCGTATCGTCGCAGTCCATGAACACCGGCTCGGCGCCGACGTATTTCACGGGGTTGACGGCGGCGATGAAGGTCAGCGTCGGCACAAGCACCTCGTCGTTTTGTCCGACGCCGCACGAAAGCAGCGCCAAATGCAGCCCCGCCGTACCGCTCTGGCAGGCGACGGCGCCCGGCGTGCCGACATAGGCCGCGATTTTTTCTTCAAACTCCGTAATATACGCGCCGCCCGTGGAGACCCATTCGCTCGCAATCGCCTTTTGGCAGTAGGCCGCCTCGTTGCCGCAGAGGTTCGGCACAGACAACGGAATAAATTTGCTCATAACGCGGGGAAACGGCGCGCGTTTCCCCTTCCCACCTTTCTGAAATCGCCTTGCGGCCCGGCATAAAGCCCGGCCGCCCGCTTATACGTTATAAATATCCGCCTTGTAGCTCGCCATATGGTTGCCCTCTTTAAACCAGGCAATCGTTTCGCGGATGCCCTCGGCAAACGTATATTTCGGCGCCCAGGACGTCAAGCGGCGAATCTTTTCGTTGCTGCCGAGCAGCCGGTTGACCTCGCTTTTTTCGGGGCGCAGGCGCTCCTCCTCGCAGAGGATGCGCGCGTTCGGATTAATCTGCGCAATAATCTCGTTGGCAAGCTCGCCGATGGAAATTTCCTGCTGGGTCGCGATGTTAATCTCCTCGCCGATGACGTTGTCCGCCTCCGACAGCGTAATAAAGCCGTTGGCGGTGTCTTTGACGTAATTGAAATCCCGCGTCGGCGTCAGCGAGCCGAGCTTGATTTCCTCCTTGCCGGAGAGCAGCTGGGTGATGATGGTCGGGATAACCGCGCGCGCCGACTGCCGCGGGCCGTAGGTGTTAAAGGGCCGCACGATGGTCACGGGCAGGTTGAAGCTGCGGTAGAAGCTTTCAGCCAGGCGGTCCGCGCCAATCTTGGTCGCGGAATACGGGGACTGCCCCTGGTACGGGTGCTTTTCGTCAATCGGCACATACTGCGCCGTGCCGTACACCTCGGACGTAGAGGTCACAAGCACGCGCCGCGTCTCGAGCTGGCGCGCCGCCTGCAGGACGTTGAGCGTGCCCTTGATGTTTGTGTCCACATAGGAGTCCGGCGAGTGGTAGCTGAAGGGAATGGCGATAAGCGCCGCCAGGTGGAACACCGTGTCCACGCCCGTCATGGCCTCGCGCACCCCGTTGGGGTCGCGGATGTCGCCGGCAAAAATCTCAATCTCGTCCCGAATCTCTTTGGGCAGCGAGTCAATCCAACCCCAGGAATTGAAGGAATTATAATACACGAACGCCTTGACGCGTTTGCCCTGCTTGACAAGTTCTTCCGTCAGGTGGCTGCCGATAAAGCCGTCCGCCCCCGTGACCAGTACTTTGTTTGCCATAGTTTTGCTCCTTTTTTTTGCAAAGCCGCGCCGCCGCGGCCGCTTTGCTTTCTAAAATTCCGATTGTATTATACTGAAATTCCCTGCGGATTTCAAGCGTTTTGCAAAATTCCTGCGCAGGCGGCCGTTCCCCCGCCCCCGCGCGCGGGCAGGCGACAGCCAAACGCGCCGCATTTTGTAAAAATATCCTGCAAACTGTTTGCTGCGAGCATATTGTTTTGCGGTGCAAGATGTGGTATCGTATGAACAGAAGTCCGGCGCACGGGCGCTAAAAAAGGGGGATGGGTCGATTGGTTTATATTGTAATTTGCGACGACGACCCGGATTATCGGGAAATTCTCGGTGCAAAAATTCAAGGCTGCCTGCAGAACCGGTTCTGCATGGAATGCAGCCTGACGTATCTTGCGGACCTGGAGTGTCTGCAGGCGCATTTGCGCGACAACCGCGTGGACGCGCTGTTTTTGGACATACTGCTGGAGGAGGAAAACGCGATGGACTGGTCCATTGCGCACCTCGCGGCCCAGAGCACGCCGGTCATCTTTATGACCTCCTTCCCGGAGGCCGCCTACAGCATTTCCGAAACCAACTGCTGCTATTACCTGGTCAAATCCCATATTGACGAGGTCAGCCTGACGCGTGCGCTGCAGGCCGCGCTGCGAAAGGCGGCGGGGCACGACGCGAACATGACCGTTATCCGCCAGGGCAGCCTCAACCGCGTGGTCAATTACGCGGACGTGCTGTACATAGAGACCTTCAACAACAACCTGACGCTGCACCTGACGGACGGCGGCAGGGTCAGCGTCTATTCGAGCCTCAAGGATTTTGCCGAGCGGCTGCCGCCGAATTTCCTGCGCTGCCACAAAAGCTATATGGTCAACATGAACCACGTCGCCAGCTTTACGCCGCATCTGTTTACGCTGCGCTCGGGCGGGACGGTCCCCATCCCGCCGAAAAAGTATAAACAGATTGTCGCGCAGTACCGGGCATATCTGGAAAATTTGCGTTAGAGGGCTTGTATGGAACTGGTTGACATCCACATTTTCTGGCCGTGGGGCTTTTTGATTCTGCTCATACGCGTGCTCCCCATCTATTTTGCCGCGCACGTCCTGATGAAGGACCGCTTTCACCCGGCCGTCACGCTCGGCGCGCTGCTCGCGGTGACGGCGCCGTACCGCTACCTGGTCGGCGAGGGCGGGAAGTATGAAATTTTGCAGCTGCTGGGCTTTTACATCCTCCTGTTTCTCGTCATGCTCGTCTGCAAGCAGACAAATTTCGGCACGACCCTTTTGCTGACGGCGGCGGCGTGCCTGGTGCAGCAGCTTTGCGCCTTTTTCTCCTTTGTGCCGCTCGCCCTCATTTCCCGCGATTCGCTTTATTACATGACGGCGTACACCATGCCGCGCCAACTGATACTGGCCTATTTGCTGTATGCGCTGCTGTTCGGCTCGGCGCTGGCGATGCTTTTGCGGATGCTTGTTGTGCGCAGGCGGCAAAAGACGGAGCCCCGGCTTCGCACGCGGTACGGCTTTCTGGTGCTGTTCCCGCTGTCGCACATCCTTTGCAGCGCGCTGTATTTCCTGCTGATACAGGCGGTCGGCAAGGACGTCTATGACCAGTATATCGGCCGGTACCAATACATCAACATCTTTGTTATCGTCATATTTGTCACCTGCCTGCTTTTGGACTTTTCCCTGCTGTTTATTGTGGAGCGTCTGGAAAAGGCCGAGCAGCGCGCTCTGGAAACCGAGCGGCAGCTTGTGCAGAACCGCATGGACTATGAATCCGCGACCATGCTGCGCGACGAAAAGCAGGAGTTCCGCAAGGTCAAGCACGACCTCTCGAACCTCCTGACCGTTGCGCGCGGGTACATTGAGATTGGCAAGCCCGAA
>DVMW01000029.1 GCA_018714805.1 Candidatus Fimenecus excrementigallinarum | reverse complement strand
ACGCCGTTGCTAAGGTTTGCCTGTGACCGGTCACAGAAAAAAACGAATAAAAAAGAATGGAATAAATGATAAAGCTCAGGCACGGCATAGCGGAATTTCGATAAATCCAAACCGTCATAGAAATAATGAATACCGCCGCGACAAAGAACAAAAAAGCCTGGTAGTTATCAGAAACATATTGAAACAATTTAACCAGAAGCCCATAGCCAGGGTCCTTGGCTTCCGCGCCGTGCACCAGATAATCCCAACAAAGCTGTAACTGCCTTTGCAGGCTAGTATATTTCATTTCATTGAAGGAGCGAAGATATCCAACCGTATCCGCACCAACCGTTTCTGCGCGTAGACCTGACAGTAAAATCCATTGCAGTGCCGCAATGATGCAGAACCACAGACGCTTTCGCCTGGTGGGTTTAATCCACAGCAGTACCGCGCCCCAAAACAGCAGAAGCGCGATATTCAAAAGATAAACGGTCACAGTTCGGACCCCTTCCTAAAATTCTCCGAAATGTCGGCCGCTTTGAAAAGGGCCGTTACTGCAAAGCCAAAAGGTCGTCGTGCAGCATACTTTGCATCTGCGCCTTGTCGTGGTGCTTTTTCCCGCAGGCATAGGCCTGCCTTGCAAGCCGGTCAAGCGACGCGGGGTCGGCGAGAACCGCCTCCAGCTTTTCGACAAGCGCCCCGACGCTTTGCGCCGTTAACGCGCAGTCGTTTTCTACCAAATGCGCTATCGAGGCTACGTCCTGCGGCCCGACGGCCAGGATGGGCCGCGCGGCCTTGAAATAATCCACCAGCTTCGTGGAAAACGACTGCCGTACAATCAGCCTGTTCTTGCGGTCCATCGCTTCTGCGTGCACGAGCATATCCGCTTCGCTTTGGATGCGCGGCACCTCGCTGCCGGGGATACTCCCCATTATAAAGGACGACTCCCCTTTTTGCAATGCGTTTTTCATTTCCGCCGTCAGCGGCGTCGCGGTATACACGCGCAGCTGCGCGCGCACGCCGTTTCGGTTGATTTGCTCCAAAGCCTCCGCAAGCATGGCAAGGCTCTTCCAGCGGTTCGTGCCGATGTTGCCGGTGAATACCAGCTGCAGCGGCGAATTGTACTGCGTTTTCACGGGCGGCTCGCCGGAAAAGTCGGCCGATTTGGTTAAAACCTTGCAGGGGACGCCGAACGCCTTTTCATAATCGCGCTTCTGCACGTCGGAAATCACATACATCTGCGCGCTGCGGCGTACGGTTTTGCGCATATAGCGCCGGTTTACAGCGCGGTTGAGCCAGACAAGCGGGGACGCGGCGCCCATTTGCAGCGTATAGTTATTGTCCCAGGCGTAGACCACCAGCGGTTTTTTGGTATAGTCCCGGATATGCCAAATCAGCTTGTTAAGCGGGACGCTGTCGGACAAAATGGTGAACAGCACGTCCGGCTGCACCGCGTCCAAATAGGCGTGCAGCGCCTCTGACTTCCAATACGGCGGCAGCCAGAGCAGCGCCTGCGCCCAGAACAGCGGCGTGTACCGCTTTTTGCGCGCAAAGGTCACAAGCCTGTCCTCCGGCTCGGCGCCCGCCTGCCCGACGCGCTGCGAAACAAGCGTCCCGACCGTTTTGGTGCGGCAAAGGATGCGCCGCAGCAGGTTTTTTTCCGAAATGCGGAACGCCGTTTCCACGCGCGGGTCCGGGAAGCCGCTTTTCGTATACACGCTCGCAAAATGCGCGTCCGGGAAATCGGACAGCACGTTTAAAAACGTATTGCCGATGCTGACGCCCATGTGAATCGGCGACATGGAGATGAACAAAATCTTCAAAACGCCGCGCCCCTTTCTGCCGCGCCGTACCGCTTGAACCGGTCAGGCCTTTTTGCTTTCGGCGGATTCATCCAGCTTTATCCAGTCGCCCAGCCGTCTTTCCCATTCCGCGGGGCGGAAAAGCTGGAAGCCGCCGCCGTGGAAAAAGGTAAATTCCCCGAAATACAGCCGGCCGTTGAGCTCGTACAAATCGATGCGCACCGTTTTCATGCCGGCGGACAATTTGGCCGCAACCTGCTTCATCTCCTCAAAGCAGGCGGGCTTTTCGATGGGCCGCTCCGCGTTGGGGTGGATGTTCTGGATGTCCAGGCGGTTGAAATCCATGTCGAAAAAGTCGAACCGGCAGTCCGTGCTGCGGTCGGTCGCGACGAACATCAGCTTCGGTTCGCCGTCAAAGCAGAAAAATTTATAGTCCTCAATACTCTTTTCCGGATGTGCGCTGTCCGTCATTAACTGCTCTGCAAGGATATACCGCTCAATGCCCTTGTACGGGTATTCCCGGGCGGACAGGTAAAAGTCATGGCTCATCCGCCGGTCAAAGAACTGCTTGAGCTGCTCGCGCGCCTCCCCCTGCAGGGCGGCCTTGTCCCGGATGATTTTCGTGCTGCCGGAGTCGTGGTTGCACTTGAGGACGAACTGCTGCGGCAGGCTGTCAAAATCAATCTCGTCGAACGATTTCCAATAGCCCAAAAGCGGGAACAGGTGCTCCTCGCCCCAGACCTCCTTAATGTAGTCGCGGACCTTCAGCTTGTCCACAAGGTCGCGGTAGCGCGCCTGCCGGTCGTGCAGCTTGAGCCATTGCAGCTTTTCGTTGTAGCCGGTCGGGTGCTTCAGGTGCAGGACCTTCCCGGTCGTGGAAAAATAAAACAGCCGCATATACGCCTTGTCCGGCAGAAACGAAAGAAAATACTTTGCGCGGTCCCGCAGATTCCTGGAAATATAGTTCCGCAAATCAATCAAAATAGCCGTCTCCCCGCTTGTTGAATTTGGTACTGGTCCGGCGGCGTCCGCCGCGCGCCTTACGCCCCGTGCGTCCGGGGCTGCCCGCCGGCCGGGTCGCCCTCGATGCCGATGTAGGCGCGCATATCCCGGTTGACCTTGCGCACGTCGAAGCGTTCGCGGCAATACTGCGCGCTCGCCGCCCCCATCTGCGCGATGCGCGCGGGATGCTCAATCAGTTCTATCATCCGCTCTGCCAGCGCGTCCGCGTCCCGCACGGGAACGAGGAAGCCGTTTTGCCCGTCTATCACGGTTTCGCGGCAGCCGGGCGCGTCGGTCGTCAGAATGGCGCGGCCCATGGACATCGCCTCGAGCACCGTGCGCGGCGTGCCCTCGCTGTAGGAGGGCAGGACAAAGACCGAGCACTGCCTGTAATAGGCGGCTACGTCGTCCGTTTCTCCGAAATGCTCAATCGTGCCGTCGTCGATATAGGGCTGCAGCTGCGCTTCGGAAAGCGAATCCTGGATGTTCTCGCACGCGCCGAGCAGCATACAGCGCACCTCGGGGTGCTTCTGCTTTACCTTGCGGCAGGCGGCCAAGTATTCGCGGATGCCCTTATAATACATCACGCGCGACAGCATGAAAAAGGTGGGCGTTTGCGGCAGCGGCGCAACCGCGAATTTTTCGGTGTTGACGCCCGAGCCGCTGACGACGCGGCTTTTTTCCTCCCGCACAAGCCCCGCCTTTACAAACCGCTTTTGGTCGTCGGGGTTTTGGAATATCACGGTGTCCGCCCGGCCGAGCGCGAGCTTATACAGCGCCGACATCACCAGGCGAATCGCGCGCGCCTTTGCGGTCCGCTGCGTAAACGCATACCCGAGGCCGGTGAGCATCGCAGTCACGTGCGGCACGCCGGCGCGCTTTGCGGCGAGCGAGCCGTAAATGACGGGCTTGCTTGTATAGCCGAGCACCGCGTCCGGCTTTTCGGCGCAAAACAGCTTGTACAGCGCGCGTTCGTACCGCAGGTCGGAAACCGGGTCTACGCCGTTTTTGTCCATCGGGATTTCCACAAAGCGCGCGCCGAGCGCCTCAATTTTGTCCACATGGTCGCGGTTCGGACCGGTCACAACAACCTCATAGCCGCAGGCGATAATTTCCCGGACCAAATCGCCGCGGAAATTGTAGGCCGTGCGGTTTTTCGGCGAAATCAGAATAAACTTCATGCTCCGGCTTCCCCCTTTAAAAAGTCGCGCAGATTTTGATAAATCAGGGCAAACAGCCGGCCCCGATTCTGTTCGGATACGAAGGAATTGTGCGGCGTTGCAAGCACGTTCGGCATGTCCCACAGCGGGCTTTCCGCCGGGAGGGGCTCGGCTTGGAACACGTCGAGCACCGCGCCGCCGAGCGGCCCGTTTTGCAAAGCGGCGGCCAGCGCCGCCTCTTTTACAACGGCGCCGCGGGAGATGTTGACAAGCACCGCGCCCGGCTTGCAGACGGAAAACAGCGTTTCGCCGAACATCCCGCGCGTTTGCTCTGTCAGCGGCAGGGTGAGCACCACAACGTCCGCGCGGGCAAGCGCTTCGGGAAGCCGCTCCATGGGGTAAAACGCGTCGAAGCCGCCGTCCGGCCGCTGCAGGTCCGCCGCAAGAACGGTTGTGTCGAACGCCCGAAACCGCTTCGCGCAGGCCGCGCCGACGCTGCCGAAGCCGACAACGAGCACGGTCTTGCCCGCAAGCTCCAAAAGCGTGCGGTCCTTTTCCCAGGCGTGCGCTTTTTGGTTGGCGGCAAAAAAGTCCGCGTGCTTATAGAGCGACAGGACGCCCCAAAGCGCGAACTCCGCCATCGGTATGCTGTAAACGCCGCGGGCATTGCGAAGCGCAATGCCCATTTTTTGCATCCGGGAAACCGGCACGCGGTCGAGCCCGGCGCTGGTCAGCTGGACAAAGCGCAGACGGGGAAATTCGGACAGGTCATGGTGCAAAAAAAGGCCGTTGCAGACAACTGCTTCGGCGTCTTTCGCCTGCGCGGGCAGCGCACCGCTTTCCTCCGGCATCCAAACCGGCGTAAGCCCCAGCTGTTCCAATTTCTGAAGCTGCGGTTCGGTATAGGAAAATGCACCCGTCAACAAAATCTGCATATCAGCCGAGCTCCTTAGCCGCCTGGATTTTTTCTACAATCATCCGCACAATCTCCTGCACGGCCGCGTGGTTTTCGCGCTGTTCCTGTTCGCTTAAGGCGGCGCATTTTTCCTCGCAGGCACGGACGGCCCGGACGCCCGCTTGAAAGTCCGCCGCAAGGCCGCTGCGGTCGGCAAGCTTGGACACGTCGCAAAACGCCCGCGACAAAATCACCTGGCCGGACCCGAGCCGGTAGTGCTCGGCCAAGATGCGCTCGGCGGGCAGCGCGACCTGCGTCCCCGGGCGGCCGACGCCGCCGAAGCCGTAGGGCAGACCGTATTCCGCAAATTTGCGGCAGATGCGCTCCACCGTACCGTCCGCAAGCAGCTCGAACATAAAGGTCTTTTTGTAGCCGAGGTGCAAATCGTTAATCCCGATATGCGCTTCGTCAATGCCGGGGACGGACAAAATTTCGTCAATCTGCTCGACGGCCTGCGGCGTTTCAAACAGCAGGCAGGTGCGCACGCGCCCCGCGCAGAGGGAAACAAAGTCGGATACCTCGCGGGCCGTCTTGAAATACGGCAGCATCACAACATCGGCGCCGTCCCGCGCCGCGCGGTCGATTTCGGCCTTCGAGCCGTCGTACAGGCTGTTGACCCGCACAAGCAGCTCGGCCTTTGTCAGGACGGCGCGCAGTTTCGCGACGTCGGAAAGGCTGTTGTGGGAAATCACGGTATCCATGTTTTTCTGCCGCGCTTCTTTTCCGCGCAGCTCCAAATCAAGAAAAATGCGGTCGACGCCGGCGCGCTCCGCAAGGACGGCAACCGTCGGGTCGCTCGTTAAATACATCAGTTTCAGCGGCATTATTTCGTCACGCTTTCGGTCGGTTCTGCACTTGTTTCGGCGGCTGTTTCTGCCGGCTGCACCGTGGCGGCCGTATTTTCATTGTCGGCGTTGGAAAACACCTTAAGCACCGTTAAAAACAGGATTTTGATGTCGAGGCGCAAGGACATATGCTCCACGTACCAGACGTTCAGCTCGATGCGGTGGTTCCACTCGACGCCCTTGCGCCCGTTGACCTGCGCCCAGCCGGTCATGCCCGGGCGCACCGCAAACATCCGGCGCTGCTCCGGCGTGTACGCGCTGTACGGCCAGGGGTGGTACGTCAGCGGCGGCCGCGGGCCGATAAAGCTCATTTCGCCCTTGAGGATATTGACCAGCTGCGGAAGCTCGTCGATGCTCGTTGCGCGCAAAAACCGGCCGACCTTGGTCACGCGGGGGTCCCCCTTGCCGGAATACACCCCCGACCCCGTGTGCTCGGCGCCGACGCGCATGGAGCGGAACTTGTAGATTTCAAACACCTTACCGTCTTTCCCGATGCGCTCCTGCTTGAAAATGACGGGGCCCTTGGAAGAAAGGCGCACGAAAACTGCCGTCACCAGCAGAAGCGGCGACAGCAGCACGAGCGCCGCCAAGGCGGCGAACACGTCCAACACCCGTTTCAAACGCTCATACAATTTCTGTATCCCCCTTAAGCGTCCTATATACCTTAATAACTATACTGTTTTTCGGCTGAAAAGTCAATCCAAAATGGGTTCTTTCTGCGCCGAATCTGTTTGGTACTTTTTCAACATATTGCATAATTTTCCAAAAAAAGCAGCGCGGCGCACGGGGTTTCCGCGCGCCGCGCCGTTCATTTGGCCTATTGGTCCGCCGTTTTCTGTTCCGCAGGTTCGGTTTGCGCAGCCTGCGCCGGCGAGGCTGCGCCCTTTTTGAACTGCTTGACAAGCTGGTCGCCGTAGACCGAAACGCCGGTGACCAGGACGCCCTGCACCGCCGCGTCCGCGTGAAAACCGAGCAGCAAGAACGCGCCCGCGAGCCCAAAGCCGAGCAGCAAAAGCGGAATCCACTTGTCGGGGACCTTTTCCGTCTTTTTAAAGATAAGGCCCAAAATATTGAGCACGGGAACGAGAATCAGCGCGTGCTCCATAATAAAATCCAAAACCTCCATGAACCTCCTCCTTTCATCGAAGCGTCTGCAAAAGCGCCGCGCCGAGGCCCGTGCCGAGCGCCGCGAGCAGCGCGTAAAACAGCTTATCCCACAGCCTGCCCGGCCGTTCGCGCACGGCTTTGACGCTCTCCTTAAGCTCCCCGAGCGTCACAAGCACGTTGTCGAGCTTCGCGTTCATTTCGGCGCTGGCGACGGCGAATCCGTTTGTTTTGGAATACAGATGCTCCACATCCGTCTCCAGCTTGGCAATCCGGTGCTCATACACGTCCCATTCCGGCAAAGCGTTCACCTCAGGTCGCTTTCATCGACATAGCCCGTAACATTTTCACTGACGGGCTTTTTGCCGCAGCGGTCAACCGCATTGGTAATCCGGTAGCGGCCGTTGAGCCTTTTGCCGTCGTAAATATAAAACGTGCCGGTTTTTCTGGCCGCCGGCGTCTTGGCCGTAGAGGACACGTACAGCGGCGTGTTTTCGAGCGTAACCATGCGCCGCGCCGGGAATGCCGCGCCGGCCGCCGCGCCGCCGCTTGCCGGGTCGCTTTCGCGCGGGTAGCCGTTGAGCCCGTTTTGGCGCATGATGTTCGGGTAATTTTTATACGCATAGTCGAGGTCGACGCGCCCCGAAATGCCGTCCACCGCGCCGTCGGACGTATACTGCCACATACCGTAGCTGCGCGCAAAGCTGGTGCGGTCCGTCCAGTGTGCAAGCCAGATGTCGTACTTTTTGAAAATGTCGTCGGTCAGCTTGGAATTGAGCCACGACAGGTTCATATACACGCAGACGTAGTACCCCGCCGCCTCCATTTCCGAGCAGAACGCGTCCACAATGGCGCTGACCTCCGCTTTGGACAGCGACGCCTGCGCGCTGTCCTCCACGTCGTACGCAATGGGGAACGAAAAGGTCTTGCCGGCGATAAGCTTTTTGCAGTACGCCGCCTCGGCTCTCGCCTGTTCCACCGTTTTGGCGTAGCTGAAATGGTACGCCCCCACGTGGATGCCCGCTTCGGTCGCCGCCTTGTAGTTTTGCTCGAAATATTCGTCCGCCTGCCCTTCGTAGCGGCCAAAGCCGTCTCGCAGCATGGCGAACTGGACGCCCGCCTGTTTGACTTTTTTCCAATCGATTGCGCCCTGCCATTTGGACACATCGATGCCTTTGAATAAAATTTCCATACAAAAACCTCCTGTTACAGCGTATTCTCAAGCGCGGCGAGCCTTGACTCCAAATCCGCCGCGACGGCGGAAAGGTCGGCGGCGTAAGCGATGTCGGCGCAAATCGGCGCGGGGCTGGCCGCAAGACTGCGCGCCGGCAGCGGCAAAACGACCTGCTGCGGCGTTCCCGCCGTCACGCGGTCCGCCGTCGCGTACAGCAGCTTTGGCGCCTGCTCGCGCAGCCAGTCCGGCAGCTGCGCGGCGGGCTGCTCGGAAAGCAGGATGATTTCGCCGCGCCCGTTTACAAGCACGCCCTGCGTTTGGCCGGTTTCCTCCACATACGCGGCATACGCCTGCGGCGTTGTGATGTCCGCCGGCAGGGCCGGCAGGCAGGTGCACAGGACGTCCGGCCGGTCCTGATGGCGCGCGGGCAGCGTGTCGGGCAGCTGCAGCGTGTACCGGTAGGCCGTGTGCGTCCCCGCCTGCAAAACGAGCGGCGAGTCGCCGGTCAGCATGGCGGCCGTCAGCGTAACCGTCTGCGTGCGGCGCGTCGTTTCCCCGCTGACAAAATCGTAGGCGTCGGCAAGCCCGCCGACAGCGCGCAGCGGCTCTGCAAACGCCGTCTGCAAAAGCAGCGCGCCGTCCGCTTCGTATACGCCGAGGCCCTCCCAGTCATAGGCCAGTATCTCTGCGTAGTCCGATTCGGACAGGTGGGCCTTCGTCGTGACGAGCCTGCAAACGCCGTCCGCCGGCGCGGTGAACGCGCGGTAGTTTGCGGACTGGCTCTGGTTGCTTTTGTGACAAATCCAGTACGACGCCGTGCCCGCCTGCAAATAGGTGTGGCAGCTTTTGCTAAGCCCGCCGCGCGCCCGGACCAGCACGTACCGCGCGCCGGGCTTGAGGGTCAGCTGCACCGACGCGTAGTTGGAATCCGGCTCCTGGACAAAGTCCGCGTACCGCCGGCTGTCCAAAAAGGCGGCCAGCAGGTTTTCCCCCGCCGCGACAAGCGCGGTTTCTACGCCCGCCTGCGTATCCTGCGCCGGGAAAACGCACAGCCGCCGCACAACGCCGCTGTCCGCGGACTGCGGCAGGGCCCGGCTGCCCTGTACGCGCATCCGCTTTTCCAGCGGCAGACCGTAAAACACTTCGTCCACGCGCGACGCAATCTCGGTTTTGTCCGCGTCCGTCAGGATGTAGGCGTCGCCCTTGTCGCCCTTGTCACCCTTGAACGTACCGCTGCGTATCGCCTCCAAAAGCATATTGACCGAAAAGGCGTACGCGTCGCACAGCCGCTTTTCGGTGTTTTCCAGCGGCGAAAAGCGCAAGTTTACGCGCTTGCATTTCACCAGCTGCTCGGTCACGCCTGCCTCGTCTGTCGCCACGATGTTCAGGCAGCACAGCGCCGTCATCTGCGCGGTGACGTCGACGGGCAGGGAAAACAGAATCGCGCCGTCCCCGTCCGGCGTCAGATATTCGGTGCGCTGCACGCCGCCGACGGTGACGAATTCCAAATAATACCGGTATTCCGGCCGAATGTAGGCCGGGTCGAGCACAAACCGCAGCGCGGCGGCGTTGTGCTCGTACATCACGCCGGCGGCTTCCTCCTGCGGCTCCTCCGGCAGTCCAGCCGGAACTTCGATTTCCACAATGTTCTGCTGCATAAATGCCTCCTAAAAATGGATAACGCCGGCAGCTTCGGCGCCCTTCTCACGCAAAAGGACGTCCCGGTAGCGCTTTGCCAGCTCTTCGATAGGCTTACAGGGCCTTGCCAGGCTGAAATCCAGCAGCAGCGGATATTTGAGGTACATACGCAGCTTGCGCTCGGCCGAGCCTGCCAGCGTGTAAACCCGCTGCCGGGATACCCCGAGCTGCCGCGACGCCGCCGCGACGCTCTCGCCCTCTATAAACAGAAGCGCCGCAACGGCGCGTTCGTCGCGCGTCAGCTCGTGCTCGAGCACCGCCCGCACAACCTCGCTGAGCACCGCCTTGCGGCTGCGCACCACAAAACGGGCCGCGGCATCGCCGCGCAAATCCGCCTCGGACAGCGGCTCGAGCCGCTCGGTCAAATACAGATATTCGCCTTCGGAAAGGACCAACGGTTCTCTTGTGTGTTCCTGCAAAAAAATCCCTCCTTTTTTCCCGCAAACGAAAACAACACCTATGCGCCGCGAGCGCAAGGTGTTGCCTTCGTGTGCGAACATTTGTTCGCTTTGCATATTCTATTATAGGGACTTTTCCGCGTTTGTCAAGCGCTTATTCCGGCTTTTCGGCCGCTTCGTCCGGCTGCGTGTGCGCCGCATCTTCCTCTGTGAAGGTAAACGCGTCGCCCGAGACGCGGCAGGCGTAGGCTTTGCCGGCCTTGACCTCGCCGCGCAGCATCGCTTCGGAGAGGGCGTCCTCAATCTTGGTCTGGATAGCCCGCTTCAAAGGACGCGCGCCGTAGACCTCGTCGAAGCCCGCGTCGGCGATTTTTTCGACCGCTTCGTCGGAGAAGCTTATGCGGATATCCATCCCCGCCACGCGCTGTTGCAGCGTGGCAAGCAGCCGGGACGCAATCTCTTTGATTTGCGGCCTGGTCAGGCGGTGGAACACGATGATGTCGTCCACGCGGTTGAGGAACTCCGGCCGGAAGGTGTTGCGCAGCTCGCCCATGACGGCCTCCCGGATTTTCTCCTCGCTGCGCTCGCCCGACTCGGCCGCATCGGCAAAGCCGAAGGCGGTCTGCTTGTCGGTGATAAGCCGCGCGCCGACGTTGGAGGTCATGATGAGGATGCAGTTTTTAAAGTCCACGTGCCGCCCCTGCGAATCGGTCAAAATGCCGTCGTCAAGGATTTGCAGCAGCATATTGAACACGTCCGGGTGGGCCTTTTCTATCTCGTCGAACAGCACGACCGAATACGGCTTGCGGCGCACCTGCTCGGTGAGCTGGCCGCCCTCCTCGTAGCCGACGTAGCCGGGCGGCGAGCCGACCAGACGGGAGACGGTGTGCTTTTCCATATATTCGGACATATCGAGCCGAATCATGGCGTTTTCATCGCCGAACATTGCGGCGGCGAGCGCCTTGCAAAGCTCGGTCTTGCCGACGCCCGTGGGTCCCAGGAAAATAAACGAACCAATCGGCTTTTTCGGGTCCTTGAGCCCCACGCGGCCGCGCCGGATGGCGCGGGAAACCGCCTTGACGGCCTCATCCTGCCCGACAATGCGCCGGTGCAGCTCCTCCTCGAGATGCAAAAGCCGTTCGCTTTCCTCGGTGGTCAGCTGGGTGATGGGGATGCCCGTCCAGGACGCCACAATCTGCGCGATTTCGGCCTCGCCGACCTCGTCGCGGCTCTTGCCGGTCTGCTTTTTCCAGGCCTCGCGCTTTTCCTCCAGCTCGGCGGTCAGCTGCTTTTCCGCGTCCCGCAGCTGGGCGGCGCGTTCAAATTCCTGCGCGTTGACGGCCGACTGCTTTTCCGCTTCCAGCTCCTTCTGCTTTTCCTCGAGCGCCTTGAGCTCCGGCGGAGCCGTAAAGGTTTGAAGCTTTACTCTGGACGCCGCCTCGTCGATAAGGTCTATCGCCTTATCCGGCAGATACCGGTCGCCGATATAGCGCGCGGACAGCTTGACGGCCGCGTTTATCGCCTCGTCCGTAATTTTGACCTTGTGGTGCGCCTCGTACTTGTCGCGCAGGCCCTTCAAAATTTCGACCGCCTCTTCCTCGCTGGGCTCGCCGACCACAATCGGCTGGAACCGGCGTTCGAGCGCCGCGTCCTTTTCGATGTTCTTGCGGTACTCCTCCAGCGTCGTCGCGCCAATCACCTGCAGCTCGCCGCGCGCCAGCGACGGCTTTAAGATGTTCGCGGCGTCCACCGCGCCCTCCGCCGAGCCCGCGCCGACAAGCGTGTGCACCTCGTCGATGAAGAGGATGATGTCGTCGGCGGCCTTGACCTCGTCAATGACCTTTTTAATCCGTTCCTCAAAGTCGCCGCGGTACTTCGTGCCGGCGACCATGCCGGTCAAATCGAGCGAGATGATGCGCTTATCCTTCAAGAGCTCCGGCACCTCGCCCGAAACAATTTTCAGCGCAAGGCCTTCCGCAATAGCGGTTTTGCCGACGCCCGGCTCGCCGATAAGGCAGGGGTTGTTTTTCGTGCGGCGGCTTAAAATCTGGATAACGCGCTCAATTTCCTTCTGCCGGCCGATAACGGGGTCGATTTTCCCCTCGCGCGCGAGTTTCGTTAAATCCCGGCCGAACTGCGACAGCGTCGAGCCGTCCGCGGACTCCTCCCCGCCTGCGCCCTGCGCGCCGGCGGCGCCCATCATGTTTTTGGAAATTTCCTGCATAAGCGCCTGCGCCGAAACGCCCGACTGGGCGAGCATCTGCGCCGCCATGCAGTCCGGCTCGCGCAAAATGGCGAGCAGCACGTGCTCGGTGCCGACAAGCGCCTGCCCCATGCCGCGGCCCAGCTGCACCGCCGTTTCGATGATGCGCTTGGAACGCGGGGTGAAGTCGTCGGGGACAAGCTCGGTGGGCACGCCCACGCCGACGGCCTGCTTGATATAGCTTTCGATGTTTTCGTATTGGATGTGGTGTGCGGACAGCACGGCGCCCGCCACGGTTGATTTGTCGGACAGAAGCCCCAAAAGCAGGTGCTCGCTGCCGATATAGGTGTGGCCCATATTCTGGGCCGCCTCGACCGCTTTGTTTAGGGCGCGGTTGGCCTTTTCCGTAAACCCTGTGAATTTGAACATAGCGTTCCCGTCCTTTCCGTTGTACAGGGAAACACCTTTACAGAGCTTCCCGTACCAGCTTGGCGCGCAGCTCGTCGCGTTCGCGCGCGCTTAAGTTTTTGCCCGCGCGGGCATTGAGATTCGCGGGCTGCATGGCTATCATCAGCGCATTGGGCACCTTGGCGTCCAGCGGCAAAAGGCCGCCGACCGCGCCGAAGCGCACCCGGGAAATGAGTTCCATGAATTCCCTTGTATCCAGGAGTCTTGCCGATTTTAAAATGCCGTATGCCCGGTAAACCAGGTCCTGCGTCTCGGTGGTTTTGAGCATTTCCGTCCGTGCCGCGCGTTCCTGCGCCGCAATTTGCAGCACAATCGTCTTGAGGTTTTCCATGGCGGCCTTTTCCGAAATGCCCAGGGTCACCTGGTTGCTGACCTGGTACAAATCGCCCATGGGCGCCGTGCCCTCGCCGTAGGCGCCGCGAATCGTCAGCCCAAGCTTGGAAACGGTTGAGCCGAGCGCGCCGATACGGTTTGTCGCGGCAAGCGCGGGCAGGTGCAGCATCACCGAAGCGCGCATACCCGTGCCGAGGTTCGTCGGGCACTGCGTCAGGTAGCCGAGACGCTCGTCAAAGGCATATTCCACCTGCTCGTTGATGGCCGTGTCGAGCTTGTCGGCCGTGTCGTACGCCTGCTCGAGCGCCAGCCCCGGCAGCATGACCTGCAGGCGGATATGGTCCTCCTCGTTGAGCATGACGCTCAGCTCCTCGTCCGCAGACAGCAGCAGCGCGCGCCCGTCCGCCGAGGAGGCGAATTCGGGGCTTATCACGTGCTTTTCCGCAAAGGCGACAATCTGCGCCTGGGTCAGCGTTTTCATCTCGATATACCGCAGCCCGGCCGACGCGGGGACGGCCTTGCGGATAACCTCATTGACCGCGAGCCGGCTTTTCGTATCGAGCCGCGCGGGGAAGGGATACTGCTTCAGGTTGCGGGCAAGACGGATGCGGGTGCTTATCACGACGTCGCTCTGCTCGCCTTCGCCAAGATACCATTTTGCCATTTTATTTGTCCTCCTCGGAAAGCGATTTCATCTCGTCGCGCAGCTTTGCGGCCGTCTCGTAATCCTGGACGTCGACCGCCGCCTGCAGTTTTTCCTTCAATTCCTCTAATTTGGTATTCTTCTTTTGGATGGGCGAGCCGTTCGCGATTTTCCCGACGTGGCGGGTGCGCCCGTGGATGCGCTCGATGGAGGGCAGCAGCTTGTCGTAAAACGTCTCGTAGCAGTCGGCGCAGCCGAGCTTGCCGCTTTTGACGATGTCGTTAAACGAACAGCCGCACTTTTCACAGCGCAGGACGCTGTTGCTTAGCGCACCGATGCCCGCAGGCTCAAAGAGGGAACTGAGCATATCCGAAAAGCCGAAGCCGAAATCGGAAAACGCGCTCTGGTAGCCGAGGCTGCGCGCGCAGTCGCCGCAAAGGTGCAGCTCCGTCGCCGCGCCGTTGACAATGCGCTTGATGTGGGTCGTGGCTTCCTGTTTTCCGCAATTTTGACACAACATAAAAAACACTCCTTTTTGCCGGTTACTGCATGGTCACCAGCAGCATTTGTTTGAAAATGGCCGCGCGCAGCCGGCCGCGCAGCTCCTTGGGCACGTCGCGGTACACCGGCTCGCGCAGCGCCGCGTAAATGAGGCGCGCCTCCTTTTGCGTCAGCACGCCGCTTTGGCAAAGGTTTTCGAGGTTGGCCCGGCAGGTCTGCTCGTCGACCGCGTCGCCGATGGAATTGACGAGGTGCATTTTCAGCGTCTCATAATTGTACGACGCGCGGGTTATCTTGATGTATCCCCCGCCGCCGCGGCGGCTTTCGACGATGTATCCGCGCTCCGGCGTGAAGCGCGAGGACAGCACGTAGTTAATCTGGCTGGGCACGCAGCCGAGACGCTCCGCCAAATCGTTTCGCCGAATCTCGACCGTTCCGTTTTCGCTGAGCATCTGCATGAGCAGGTCGGCGATTTCCTTGCTCAGATTCACATTCGTCACCTTCTTTCCCCGTTCGTCCGGTTTCTTCTGTTTTTGACTTTGACTATCTTTGACTTTCGAGTATCATTATACCCGGTTTTTCGCTTCAGTCAAAGGTCAAATAAAGTCAAATTTAGTTTTCAACGCCTGTTTTTCCGGGAAAACCCGGTGTTTTCTCCTGTTTTCTAACGAATTTAATTTTTTAAAAAATTTTTTCGGCGGCGCGCTCGCCCCTGCCGGCGGCACACATCCGGGGCTTTTGCATAGGATGAAATGAAAGCGCCAGGAAACGCTTTTAAGCTGCCCGCGCGGGACTCGACCGCCCAAAAGCCGTCGCTTTTACCGCCCGGCGGCTTAACCCCCGAAGAAAGGAGGCGCGACGATGAACTTCTGCGGGTTTGGCAACAACGGCCTTCTTGTCCTCGTTATCCTCATCATCCTGCTGACGTCCGGCAACGGCTGCGGCTGCGGCAGCTATTCGAATGACAACAACTGCGGCTGTGGCTGCGGCTGCTGACGCTTAACGGCGCGAGCCGCGCCGCACAGCAGAAAAGCCGAAGGCTTACGCCTTCGGCTTTTCGGTTTTGACAAAAGCTTTAACCGGCCTGCGCGCCGCTTTCCTTTGCGAGCGTCAGCAGATGAATCGCCCCGACCGGGCACTGCGCGGCGCATTTGCCGCACCCGGTGCACTTGTCGTAGTCGACATGGGCGGTGTTGTTCTCGACGCGGATGGCGTCGAATTCGCAGACCTTCGTGCATTTCATGCAGCCGATGCAGCCCGCCGTACACTCCTTGCGCGTAAACGCGCCCTTGTTGTGGTTCTTGCAAAGCACCGCGGCCCTGGTCTCATAAAGCGGCAAAAGCTCGATTAAGTGCTTCGGGCAGGCGGAAATGCACGCCCGGCAGGCCTTGCAGGCAAGCGGGTTTACGCGCGCGACGCCGTCGCAAATCGAAATCGCGTCATACGGACAGGCCCGGACGCAGTCGCCGTAGCCGAGGCAGCCGTAAACGCATTCCTTCTGCCCGCCGAACAGCTGCGCCGCCATGACGCAGCTCTGCACGCCCTGGTAGGTGAGCTTCTGCTTGGAATTTTCGGTCGTGCCGTTGCAATGGACGACCGCGGCCATCGGCTTTATCTCCCCGGCCTCTACGCCGAGGATGGCGGCTATCGCCTTGGCGGCGTCGTTGCCGCCGGGCGCGCAGAGGTTGGTTTGCGCCGTCTGCCCGCCGGAGAGCGCGGCCGCGTAGCCGTCGCAGCCCGAAAAGCCGCACGCGCCGCAGTTGGCGCCCGGCAGGACCTCGCGGATGGCGTCCGCCGTTTCGTCGGTCGGCACCGCCATGACCACGGAGGCGACGGACAGACCGACGCCGGCGATAAGCCCGATGCCCGCAACCAGGAGCACCGCCAAAAGAATGGTGTTCATACCTGCGCCTCCTTTATGCGAACATATTTTCCACAAGCCCGGTAAAGCCCAGGAAAGACAGGGACACAAGGCTTGCGGCGACCAGCGTTATCGGCAGGCCCTGCAAAAACTTCGGGATGTCGCACGATTCCATGCGCGAACGCACGCCGGCAAACATGACCATGGCGACCAAGAAGCCGACGCCCGAGCCGAAGGAGTTGACCATGGATTCGGCGAAGGTGTAGCCGCTGTCGATGTTGAGGATGGTCACGCCGAGCACCGCGCAGTTCGTGGTGATGAGCGGCAGATAAATCCCCAGGGATTTGTACAGCGCGGGGATGTACTTGCGCAGCACAATCTCGACGAGCTGGACAAGCGCGGCAATCACGAGGATGAACACAATCGTCTGCAAATACCCGAGCCCGTGGTTGTCGAGGAAGGTGTTGAGCGGGTAGGTCACGGCGGTTGAAAGCACCATGACGAAGATGACCGCAAGGCTCATGCCCACCGCGGTGTTGAGCTTTTTCGACACGCCCAGAAACGGGCAGATGCCGAGGAATTTCGAGAGGATGTAGTTGTTGGTCAGAATGGCCGTCAGGAGAATGGCGAGGAACACTTTCATTTGCCGCTCGCCTCCTTCTTATCGCAGGCCGCTTCGCCCTTCTGCGCAGAGGCGCACGACTGCGCCATGGGGCAGCCCGCGCAGCCGAGCTCCGCTTTTGGCTTGCCCTTGCGCTCGGCCAGGCGGTTAGCGCACGCCATCAAAAGGCCGAACACGAAGAAGCCGCCGGGCGCCAAAATGAAGATGGTCATGGGCGGAATGCTCTCCGGCAGAATCCGGAAGCCCATAAGGCTGCCTGCGCCCAAAAGCTCGCGCACGCCGCCCATGACAGTCAGCGCCGCGGTAAAGCCGACGCCCATGCCGAGGCCATCGAGCGCGGAGGCGACCACGGGGTTTTTGCCCGCGAACGCTTCGGCGCGGCCGAGGATGATGCAGTTGACGACGATAAGCGGCAGATAGACGCCGAGCTGTTCGTCAAGCGCCGGCAAAAACGCCTGCACAAGCATTTGCACAATCGTCACGAAGCCCGCAATGACGACGATGTAGCAGGGAATGCGCACCTTTTGCGGAATGACCTTGCGCAGCGCCGAAATGACGATGTTGGAGCAGACGAGCACCAGCGCCGCGGAAAGGCCCATGCCGATGGCGCTTTCCAGCGACGTCGTGGTCGCAAGCGTCGGGCAGGTGCCCAGAACCAGCCGCAGAACGGGGTTTTCCTTTAAAATGCCCTTGGTAAATTCATGCCCGAGAGACCGTTTTTCAGCCATTCCCGTCACCTCCCAGCTGCGCGCAGACCGCAAGCGCCTGGTTGACCCCGTCCGCCATGGCCTCCGAGGTAATGGTCGCGCCGGTCAGCGCCTGGATTTCCGTTTCGGACGAGCCGTTTTTCAAAACGCCAATCTGCCCGCTTTTCCCGACGAACTGCGCAAGGAAATCCGGGTTTTCGGCGTTCATGCCAAGGCCCGCCGTCTCGCTTATCGAAAGAATGCTCACACCCTGCACCGCGCCCGCGGCGTCGACGCCGACCATCAGGGAAATATCGCCGCCGTAGCCCTTTGCGGCGGTTTCCACGACATAGCCGAGCGCGGCGCCGGCAGCGTCGAGGCCTTCGTAATAGGTGTACGCCGTACCGTTTACCGAAACGGTCTTCGCCTCGCCGAACGACGCGGCCCCGGGCAGCACCTGCGCCTTGGCCGCCTCCTGCGTTTCAAGCGCGAGCGCTTCAATCTGCGGCGCGGTAACGGCGTTCGTCAGCCCCAAAAGCGCCGTGACGACGACGCAGATGAGGAACAGCGACAGCGCGGGAACGACAATCTCCTTTGCCTTGCTCTGTTTCATGCCGCCGCCTCCTTTTTTTGCTTTTTCTCTTTGCGTGTGCCGAAGGGCTTGGGCGTGGTCAGCCGGTCGATGTGCGGCACAAGGATATTCATCAGCAAAATGGCGAACGACACGCCCTCGGGCAGCGACGCGAAAATGCGGATTAGCGACGTCACAACGCCGCAGCCGACTGCGAAAATGAGCTTGCCCTTGAAGTTGACCGGCGACGTGGTATAATCGGTCGCCATGAATATGGCGCCGAGCAGCAGGCCGCCGGACAAAAGCTGGTACGCGACAAAGGTGAAGTCGCCCTTGCCGGCGATGAGCATAATGACCGCGACGGTCCCGACGAACACAAGCGGCACGGTCGGGCTGATAACCCGGCGGATAAGCAGGTAAACAAAGCCGATAAGCAGCGCTGCGGCGCACGTTTCACCCAGGCAGCCGCCGCGCACGCCGAACAGCATATTCAAAAGCGGCGGCAGGTCGGCGGAGGCCATGGCGCTTTGCAGGTTTTCCGCGCTGTAGAGGTCGGAAAACTGCGCGAGGGGCGTCGCCGAGGTGACGGCCGCAACCTCCGGCGCGCGCCAGGCGAACGCCGCGGGGTAATCGGACATCTGCACCGGGAACGACGCCATGAGGACGATGCGCCCGGCAATGGCGGGATTGACAAAATTCTGCCCGATGCCGCCGAAGAACTGCTTGGCGACGATAATCGCTACCGCGTCGCCAATCACAACCATCCAAAGCGGGATGGTCGACGGCAGGTTGAACGCGAGCAAAATGCCCGTGACCACGGCGCTCAAATCCCCTACGGTGGTGCTGCGCCGCATCACCTTGCGCGCCAGAAATTCAAACAGCACGCACGCCGCCGCGCTCACGACGGTCACAAGCAGCGCGCGCGGCCCGAAGAGGACGACGGAAAGGACCAGCGCGGGCACAAGCGCCAAAATCACGTCGAGCATAATGCCGCGCGTCGTGTCCGCCGTGCGCTTGTGCGGGGACGCGCTGACGGTCAGGTTTTCACGAATGGTCGTGTCGCTCATTGCTTCCCCTCCTCTTCTTTCAAAACAGCCTTGGCGTGGCGCATGAACTGCACGAGCGGTTTGCCCGCCGGGCAGGAATACGCGCACGAGCCGCATTCCATGCAGACCGCAGCGCCCGCGCGCTTTAAGGCGGCGCCGTCGCGCTGCAGGGCGTAGCGGTGAATCACGGTCGGCATCAGCGACAGCGGGCAGGCCCTTGCGCAGCGGCCGCAGTGGATGCAGTCGGTCTCGGCCTTGACACTTAAATCCGCCGCCGTAAAGGCGAGCAGCGCGTTGTTGCTTTTTAAAATGGGGTGGTGCGTATCCACAATGGCCTGCCCCATCATCGGCCCGCCGGCGACAATTTTGACCGGCTCCTCGCGAAAGCCGCCGCAGGCCTTGAAAATGTAATCGATTTCGGTGCCGATGGGCGCGCGCACGTTTTGCGGCGCGACCACCGCCGAGCCGTCCACCGTCAAAGACCGGCTGACGAGCGGCTTGCCGGTCTTGCAGTACCGCGCAAGGAACGCCGCCGACGCGACGTTCATCACAATGCAGCCGACGTCAATCGGAAGCCCGCCGGGCGGAACCTTGCGGCCCGTGGCGGCCAGCACCATCATCTTTTCCGCCCCCTGCGGGTACCGCGAGCGCAGCGGCATCACGCGGATGCGGTTGCCGGCGTCGTCCTTTTCGGCGACGCGCAGGAGCACCTCAACCGCCTCGGGCTTGTTGTCCTCCACGGCGATGACGACGTTTTCGGGGCGCAGCATTTCCAGCAGAAGGTGCACGCCGCCCAAAACGTCCCAGGAATTGTCGAGGCACTCGCGGTAGTCGACCGTGATGTAGGGCTCGCATTCCGCGGCGTTGATGATGAGCGTGTCCAGACGCTTGTCGGCCGGCACGCGCAGCTTGGCGTGGGTCGGGAAGCCCGCGCCGCCGAGCCCCACAAGCCCGGACGCGCGCACGGCGGCAAGGAAATCGTCCAGAGTGTCGATTTTCGGCGGTGCGAAATCGGCCGGCGTGTTTTCCCCGTCGTTTTCCAGCACGACCGCCTGGGAAACGAGCCCGGAGGCGAGCTTGACCTCCTTGACGGCGGCCACCTTGCCGGATACGGACGCGTGGACCGGCGCGCTGACAAAGGCGTCCGAATCCCCCACGACCTGCCCGAGCTTTACCGTGTCGCCGACCTTGACCGTCGGCTCGCACGGCGCGCCGATGTGCTGGCGCATGGGCAGCGTGACCGTTTCGGGCGCGGGAAGGCGCTTGGCGGGCATTTCCCGCGTGTGCTTCTCATCCGAAACGTGTACGCCCCCGCGCAGCCGCTTTTTCGGCTTCATTCTTTCCGGGTGCATCCAAAGTTCCTCCCTTATTTCCGATATACAGAACTGTCCGGCGGACAGAACGATTGCAAAGCGAACGGCCCCGCCGCCTATTTCCGGCGCAGGACCCGCAGCAGCGCAGGCAGCGCGGCGCGGCAGACAAGCCCCGTCAGCACCCCCGCCGCCGCGCCGAACAAAAGCAGCGCGGGCAGATAAAGCAGCACCGAACGGCTGCCGACCATCGCCGCCGCAACGGCGAGCTGCCCCAAATTGTGGCAGACGGCGCTGACGACGCCGATGCCGACGTAGCCGAGCTTTTTGTCCCGGCGAAACAGCAGCAGCATGACCGCCGTGCTCAAAAGCCCGCCGCAAAGGCTCATAAGCCCCGCCGTCCCCCCGCGGGTAAACGCCGCGAAGCCCGCCTTTAAAAGCGCGATACCGAACGCCGGCAGGGGACCCAGCGCCGCGGCGGCAAACATATTGGCAAGGTTGGAAAAACCGGGTTTTGCGCCCGGGGGCAAAAATCCCGCCGTCGGCAGCAGGCTTTCGAGATAGGACAGCGCCACGGCGCACGCGCCGAGAAGCCCCGTCAAAGCAAGCTTATAGGTGTTCTGTTTCATGCCGCCTCCAACGCCTCAATAGGTCACGGCATGGACCGGCCGGTCCGAGCCGACGACCGAGACCACGGTGCGGTTCGGCACGCAGACGGCGGTGTCGCCCGCCTTCGAAAGTACGCCCGCTTGCATACAAAGCCCGTCGGGGCAGTCCGAAAACGCGACGCGTATCGTATGCGCCTCGGCAAGCAGCTCCACGCCGTTTGGGAGCGTATAGGTCTCCTGCGCTTCACAGGCGGCCAGGTCCACGGTCAGGACCGTTTCTCCCTCCACCGTCACGACCGCCGCCGTCCCGGGCGACGCGCCCGCCCGCCACAGGAAAAACGCCGCCGCGAAAAGCCCAAGCAGGCAAAGCACCAGGCAGTCGGCTTTGGAAAACCACTTTCGTTCTTTCATGCCGCCTCCCGGAACGTATACGCCGTGTCCAGCAGCTCGACCGCCCCGGAAAGTCCCGCCGAGGCGGAAACCGTTTTGTCCGCATAGACAAACAGCGCTTCGGCCCCGAAGCTTTCCAGGACCGGCTGCGCCGCCTGTTCGCCGAGCAGGAAGCAGAGCGTGGACAGCGCGTCGCTTTCAAGCCCTGTGCGCGCCGTCACCGTCACGCTGACAAGGTCAGTTTTTGCCGGATAACCCGTGGTCAAATCTAAAATATGGTGATAGGTTTTCCCGTTTTCGGTAAACTGTTTTTCATAGCTGCCGGAGGTCGAGATATACGTCTCGCCGACCGTAAGCGCTGCAAAATAAACGTTGGCGCCGCCGAACGGGTCGCGCACGCCGACGCGCCACGGCTCGCCGTCTTCTGTCCACGTGCCGACCGTCGCAACGCTGCCGCCCACAGAAACGACCCCGCCGCGCAAAAATCCGGCCTCGACCGCCTCTTGCAGGACCGCCGCCGCCTTGTCGCAGCCCGCGCCCTTGCCCACAGAGCCGAGGTTCAGCACCTGCCCGGGCAAAAAGGAAACCGTGCACGCCGCTTCGTCGAGCGACACGGTATCGTCGCTGCAAAGCAAAAGCGCGCGTTCGATTTCGGACGACGCCGGCACGCGGAATTCATTCGTATCCATCCCCCAAATCTGGGTCAGCGCCCCGCTGGCAAGCGATGCCCGGCCGCCGGAAGCGCTGTATATTTCCTTTGTCCTTTGCAGCACGTCGAACAGCTCGCCGCTCACTTTCGCGGGCAGGGCCGCCGCGTCCGTGTGGTTCAGGCGGTAAAGCTCCGAGGAGGAGGCGTTTTTCGACAGCACCTGCACGTCCAGCGCCTGCACCGCGTCGTAAGCGTCCTCGGCCGCCGCGCGCGCCGCAGCGGCCTCCCCGCCGTAGACCTGCACGCTGACCGCCGAGCCCATCGCGACATTTTGGTAAGCGGCGGAGGGCTCGTTTTCCGCGCCGCTGCACCCGCAGAGCGCCGTCAGCGCCAGCGCCGCCGCAAGGCACCGGAAAATTCCGCTTTTTCGCACGCGCCTCGCCCCTTTTTTTGCGGTTCTTTCCATACGTATTCACTATACTATATTTTCATCTCACCCGCAAGAATTGTTTAGAAAATATCAAGAAAACCGGTCGGGTTCTGTCAAAATTTACCCGCCGGCGCATTTCCCGCTTGCGTTCTCCGCGTTTGTTCGGTATACTTTTTTCGGGTGATACGATGAACTTCCGATTTTTCATGCCGGCGGACGTGCGCGCCGGACACGACGCCGTCCGCCAAAACGAGGCGGTCTTTGCGGCGCTCGGGAAAAGCTGCTTAATTGTGACCAGCGGCTCCGCCGCCGAAAAAAGCGGGGCGCTGTACGATGTGAACACGGCGCTCGAGCGGCAGGGCATAGAGGCCGTCTCCTTTTCCGGCGTGGCGCAGAATCCGACGGCGGAAAGCTGCTTCCAGGCCGGCGCGATCGCGCGGGATTTCGGGGTTGATTTCGTCGTCGGCATCGGCGGCGGGTCGGCGCTGGACGCCGCCAAGGCCGCGGCGGTATTTGCAACCAACAAGACCCTGCCCGCCGAGGGCATTTTTGACGGCGGGCCGCTGCTGCCGCCCCTGCCGGTCGTCCTCATAGGCACGACGGCGGGCACGGGCAGCGAGGTCACAAGCGTCGCCGTGCTCACACGCGAAAACGGGTGCAAAAAAAGCGTCAGCGGCCGGGACTACTATGCGAAATACGTGCTGGCAGACCCCCGGTACACCGATTCCGTCCCCTGGGACGTGACGGTCAGCACCGCGCTCGACGCGCTCGCCCACACGGCGGAGGGGTGGTTTTCGAACCGCTTTGACGAAACCGCCCGGCTGTTCGGGCAAAAGGCGCTGCCCGTTTTGTGGCGGCACCTGGCGTCGTTTTACGAAATCGGGGAGCAGCCGCTGTCGTCCGAGACGCGCGACGAGCTCTATTACGCGTCGCTCGACGCCGGCATGGTTTTAAACGCCTGCGGCACGGGCTTCCCGCACGGGATGGGCTATGTCCTCACCGAGGAGCACGGCCTGCCGCACGGGCGCGCCTGCGCGGCGCTTCTGCCCGCCTATGTGGAGCGCGGGATGCGCTTCCGCGCCGAACGCGCCAAAGCCTTTTTCGCCGCTGCCGGCACGAATTTCCCGGAATTTGCCCGCGTCGTTTCGGCGCTTGCCGGCACGTCCGGCGTCCGGATGACCGACGAGCAGATTGCACGCTACTGCGCGCGGTGGGAGGGGCTTAAAAACTTCCAGAATTCCCCCGGCGGCTACGACACGGCCGAGGCCGGCGCGCTGCTGCAAAGGCTTTTCGGGGACGCATAAGCGGGAGAAAAACGGATGTACAAAAAGATTGCAAAGACCCCGCCGCTTGGCTGGAACAGCTGGGACTGCTTCGGCGCGGCGGTCACGGAAGCACAGCTCAAGGCCAACGCCGACTACATGGCGAAACACCTGAAGCCCTGCGGGTGGGAATACATTGTCTGCGACATCCAGTGGTACGAGCCGACCGCGGACAGCAACGACTACCACCCCTTTGCGCCGCTGACGCTCGACGCGTACGGGCGGCTGCTGCCTGCCGAGAACCGCTTCCCAAGCGCGGCGAACGGCAAGGGCTTTCGGCCGATTGCCGACTACTGCCACCGACTGGGGCTGAAATTCGGTATCCACATCCTGCGCGGCGTCCCGCGCGAGGCGGTGCACAGGGCTCTGCCTGTAAAGGGGACAAGCTTTACGTGTCGGGAGATTGCGCACCCCTTTTCCGTTTGCTCGTGGAACACGGATATGTACGGTCTTTTGGACACGCCCGCCGCGCAAAGCTACTACGACTCCCTTTTTGAGCTGTACGCGTCGTGGGGCGTGGATTTTATCAAATGCGACGACATCTGCGTCACGGAATTCCGAAAATTTGACGCACCGTATTCCGCCGCGCACGAAATCGAAATGCTGCGCCGCGCCATAGACCGCTGCGGCCGGGAGATGGTGCTGTCGCTCTCGCCCGGGCCCGCAAGGCTCGAGGATGAACCGCACCTGCGCGCGCACGCGGATATGTGGCGGCTGACGGGCGACTTTTGGGACAGCTGGGAGCAGCTGCACGGTATGTTTGCCGTATGCCGCCGCTGGCAGGGCGTCCCGGGCCGCGGAAGCTGGCCCGACTGCGATATGCTGCCCCTGGGGCGGCTGTGCAAAAACGCCGCGTACCACGGCCCGGCAAACCGCTGCACCGGCTTTACAAAGCCCGAGCAGCAGACGATGCTCACGCTGTGGGGCATTTTCAAAAGCCCGCTGATGGTCGGCGGCAACCTGCCCGAAAACGACGACTGGACGCTTTCCCTGCTGACGAACCGCGCGTATCTTGAAATGCAGCAAAATGCCTACGGCGCGCGCGAGCTTCTGTGCGACGAGAAAAACGGCAGGGGGACCGTTTTGTGGACGGCCTGCGGCAAGGGCTGCAAATACCTCGCCGTGTTCAACACGAGGGACCGCGCAAGCGCGATATCGGCAGACCTCCGCGAAATTTTGATGCCCGACACGCCGTACACCGCCGCGGAGCTCTGGAGCGGCGACGTTTTGCGGGGCGTACAAAACCGCCTTCGCACGACCGTCGAGCCGCACGGCGTAAAGCTGTTCCGCTTTACAAAATAAAGCCGCCCGGCGGCACAAAAATACAGCGCGGACGCCGTTGCCGTCCGCGCTGTTTGCGGTTTGCTTTGCTTTATTCCTTGCCGTTCCAGCAATAGGTGCAGAATTTGCAGGGCGAAAGGCCCACGGAGGCAATCATATCGTCGAGCCGCTGGTATTGCAGCGACGTGAAATGCAGCCGGTCGCGAATCGTCTCGACCATGGCCGCGTACTCGGGCGTGTCGGGGTCGGCGTAACGCGCTATGGTTTTTGCGTCCGCGTCGCCCTCGCGTTCGGCGATAACGCGGCGGGAGATAAGGTCCATTTCCGAGCGCGAGCGCGAGAAGTTGAGGTACTTGCAGCCGTACATAATGGGCGGGCACGCCGGGCGGATGTGGACCTCCTTGGCGCCGCTGTGGTACAAAAACTCGGTGGTTTCGCGCATCTGCGTGCCGCGCACGATGGAGTCGTCAATCATCAAAAGCCGCTTGCCGCGGATAAGCGCGTCGACGGGGATAAGCTTCATGCGCGCAATCAGGTCGCGGCGCTTCTGGTTCTGCGGCATAAAGGACCGCGGCCAGGTCGGGGTATATTTGATAAACGGGCGGGAAAACGGAATGCCCGAACGGTTCGCATAGCCAATCGCATGCGCCGTGCCGGAATCCGGGATGCCGGCGACGCTGTCGGCCTCCACGGTGTCGCGCTGCGCCAGGATGTCGCCGCAGCGGCAGCGCATATCCTCGACGTTCACGCCCTCGTAGCAGGAGGACGGGTAGCCGTAATACACCCACAAAAAGGTGCAGATTTTCATTTCCCCGCGCGCCGGGACGACCGTCTCGACGCTTTCGGGCGTGAGGAAGTCAATCTCGCCGGGGCCGAGCTCCTTGTAGTGGTCATAGCCAAGGTTCAAATAGGCGAACGACTCGAACGACGCGCAGTACGCGCCGTCCTTTGCGCCGATGATGACCGGCGTGCGGCCCTTTAAGTCGCGCGCGGCATACAGCCCCTTGGGCGTGAGCAGCAGCATCGACATCGAGCCGTCAATCACGCTTTGGGCGTACTGTATCCCCTCGACGATGGAGTCCTTGCGGTTGATAAGCGCCGCGCACAGCTCCGTCGCGTTGATGTCGCCGCCGCTCATTTCGAGGAAGTGCGTGTGCCCCTCGGAAAAGACGGACGCGACAAGCTCGTCCGTGTTGTTGATGCGCCCGACGGTGGTAATGGCGTAATTGCCCAGGTGCGAGCGCACCATCAAGGGCTGCGGTTCATTGTCGGAAATGCAGCCGATGCCGAAATTGCCGTGCATTTCCTCCACGTCGCGCTCGAACTTCGTGCGGAACGGCGCGTTTTCGATGTTGTGGATGGCGCGTTCAAAGCCGGTCTCGCCATAGACCGCCATGCCGCCGCGCTTTGTGCCCAAATGCGAATGGTAATCCGTCCCGAAAAACAGGTCGAATACGCAGTCCTCTTTGGACGCTACCCCGAAAAATCCACCCATGCTGTCGTTTTCTCCTTCCTCCAAAACACAAAACGAACGAAGCGCCGCTTACCGGATGGCGCTGAGCTCGTACGGCGTACGCTGATAGACGAAATAGTTGAGCCAGTTCTGGAACAGCAGGCTCCCCGCCCCGCGCCAGGTGATAAGCGGCGTTTTCTTGGGGTCGTCGTCCGGGAAATAGTTGTAGGGAAGCCGGATGTCCAGCCCCTTTTCGCGGTCGCGGAAATATTCGCGCGCCAAGGTGTCGCTGTCATATTCGCAATGGCCGGTGCAGTAAAAATTGCGGCAGGCCATGTCGGAAATCAGATGGACGCCCGCCATGTCGGAATAGGACAAAATCTGCAAGTCCTTGACGCGGGCGATGTCCTCCTTGCGCGTTTCGGTGTGGCGCGAATGGGGGACGTAAAACACGTCGGAAAACCCGCGCAGCAGCGGGTGGTACAAATCCAGCGGCCGGTGCCGGAAAACGCCGAACATCTTTTCCGGCAAAAGGTGCTTGGGCACGCCGTATTTGAAATACAGCGCCGCCTGCGCGCCCCAGCAGATGTTGAAGGTCGAGTAGACGTTGCGCTGCGCCCAGTCGAAAATGGTGCACAGCTCGTCCCAGTAGTCGACCTCCTCAAAATCCAGCAGCTCCACGGGCGCGCCCGTGACGATAAGGCCGTCGTATTTGGAGGCCTTGACGTCGTCAAAGGTCTTGTAAAATTTCAGCATATGCTCGCGCGAGGTGTTTTTCGTCACGTGCGAGCGCACCTGCAAAAGCTCGACCTCCACCTGCAAGGGGGAGTTCGAAAGCAGGCGGAGAATCTGCGTTTCCGTCTCGATTTTCGTCGGCATCAAATTCAAAAGGAGGATGTGCAGCGGCCGGATGTCCTGCCGGGCGGCGCGGTCGTTGGTCATGACGAAGATGTTTTCAAGCTCCAGGCTGTGCCGCGCGGGCAGCTGGTCGTCGATTTTGATGGGCATACCGGTCCCTCCTTTTTCCCTGTTTTTTTAAGAGGAAAGTAGTATAGCACAAAGTCGACAAAAATGCAATTCTTTGTCCGCGAAAAATCCGCACGGGATTGTAAAACCCGTCCCGGTTTGGTACAATATCCAAAACGGCAGAAAAAACCGAAGGGAGGGACGCGCATGGCGTATGCGGACAAAGAAGCGAAACGGATTTTTGCCGCGCTGCCGGGGCTTTTGCTGCCCTGGTACGCCGAAAACGCCCGGACGCTCCCCTGGCGGCGCGACCGCGAGCCGTACCACGTCTGGGTGTCGGAAATCATGCTCCAGCAGACGCGCGTCGAGGCGGTGCGCGGGTATTACGAACGGTTTTTAAACGCGCTGCCCGACATCCCGTCGCTTGCCGCCGCGCCCGAGGAAACGCTTTTGAAGCTGTGGGAGGGCCTGGGCTATTATTCGCGCGCGCGCAATCTGCAAAAGGCGGCAAAGCGTATCGTCGCCCAATACGGCGGGGAATTTCCCCGGGATTACGATTCGGTGCGCGCCCTGCCGGGCGTCGGGGACTATACGGCCGGGGCAATCTGCTCCATTTGCTTTGAAAGCCCCGCGCCGGCGGTGGACGGCAACGTGCTGCGCATTGCCGCGCGTATGTGTTCGGATTCCGCCCCCATCGACCTGCCCGCAACCAAAAAGGCGGTGGCAAGCGCATTAAAAGAGGTTTACCCGAAGGGGCGCTGCGGCGATTTTACGCAAAGCCTCATGGAGCTCGGTGCGTGCGTGTGCATGCCGAAGGTAACGAAATGTGACATTTGCCCCGTGCGGGAGATCTGCCTTTCCCACGCGCACGGCACGCAAAACACCTTACCCGTTAAGCTCCCCAAGCGCGAAAAGCGCGTGGAGCCGCGCACGGTGTTTCTGCTGGAGTGTGACGGCGCATACGCCATCCATCGACGCGAGGGCAAAGGGCTTTTGGCGGGGCTTTGGCAGTTCCCGAATACAGAAGGACAGCTTTCGCCGAGCGATGCGCTGCAAGCGGCGGAAAGCTTTGGCGTAAAACCCATAGAGCTTTTGCGGGAAACGCACAAAACGCACATTTTTACGCATATCCGCTGGGAAATGGTCGGGTACCATATCCGCTGCCGCGAAAAGAACGGGATTTTTCTTTGGGCAACACCCGAAGAATTGCGAAGCACCTACGCCCTGCCGACGGCGTTCCGCATCTTTTTGGACGACGCACAGATATGAAAAACATACGCGGACAAGCCCTTCGCTTGCCCGCGTGCTTTCATAATATAGCTTATGCGCTGCCTTTATATAGGCAAAACGTCCGAAAATCACCGGCCGGCTTTGAAGCAGGGCGCGTCTTTGGCGGGCGGCAGGGATTTTGCCCATGAAATTTATGACATTTTTGTGAACTTTCAAAAAAGGGGTTGATTTTTTTCGGAGAATGGTTAAAATAGGAATTAGCACTCAGGGAGTTTGAGTGCTAACGCAATGCGACAATCTTTTTAGGAGGCAGTTTATATGACCATCAAACCCCTTGCAGACAGAGTCGTACTCAAGGCTGTCGAAGCCGAAGAGACCACCAAAAGCGGCATCATCCTCGCGGCGTCCGCGCAGGAGAAGCCCCAGGTCGCCGAAGTTGTGGCCGTCGGCCCCGGCGGCGTGGTGGACGGCAAAGACGTCACCATGTACGTAAAAGCCGGCGATAAGGTCATCACCAGCAAATATTCCGGCACGGAAGTCAAAATGGACGGCGTGGATTACACCATCGTCCGCCAGAACGACATTCTTGCCGTTGTAGAATAATTTTTCGGGAGGTCTTTTGACATGGCAAAACAGATTATTTACGGCGAGGAAGCGCGCAAGGCGCTGCAGGCCGGCATTGACAAATTGAGCGACACCGTGAAAATCACCCTCGGCCCCAAGGGCCGCAACGTCGTGCTCGACAAGAAATACGGCGCGCCGCTTATCACCAACGACGGCGTGACGATTGCCAAAGAGATTGAGCTCGAGGACGCGTTTGAGAACATGGGCGCGCAGCTCGTCAAAGAGGTCGCCACCAAGACCAACGACGTCGCGGGCGACGGCACCACCACCGCCACGCTGCTTGCGCAGGCGCTTGTGCGCGAGGGCATGAAGAACGTGGCCGCGGGCGCGAACCCGATGGTCGTCAAAAAGGGTATGCAGCTGGCCGTGGACGCGGTCGTGGAAGCGCTGCACAACGAAGCGAAGCCCGTTAAGACGTCGGACGACATCGCCCGCATCGCCACCATTTCCGCGGCGGACGAATTCATCGGCAAGCTCATTGCCGACGCGATGGAAAAGGTTACGGCCGACGGCGTTATCACCATTGAGGAGTCCAAGACCTCGGAAACCTACAGCGACGTGGTCGAGGGTATGCAGTTCGACCGCGGCTACATCTCCCCCTACATGGTCACCGACACCGACAAGATGGAAGCGGTGCTCGACGACCCGTATATCCTTATCACCGACAAAAAGGTCTCCAACATCCAGGAGATTCTGCCCCTGCTTGAAAAAATCGTCAACGCGGGCCAGAAGCTGGTCATCATCGCCGAGGACGTCGAGGGCGAGGCGCTGTCCACCATCCTCGTCAACAAGCTGCGCGGCACCTTCACCTGCGTGTGCGTCAAGGCCCCGGGCTTCGGCGACAGACGCAAGGAAATGCTGCAGGATATCGCCATTCTGACGGGCGGCGAAGTTATCACCGCCGACCTCGGGCTGGAGCTTAAGGATGCGGACATCCCGCAGCTCGGCCGTGCGAAGCAGGTCAAGATTACGAAGGAGAACACCACCATCGTCGACGGCGCGGGCGCGAGCGACGCCATCAAGGGCCGCGTGGCGCAGATTCGCAGCCAGATTGAAACGACGACCTCCGATTTCGACCGCGAAAAGCTGCAGGAACGCCTTGCCAAGCTTGCGGGCGGCGTTGCGGTTATCCGCGTGGGCGCGGCGACCGAAACCGAAATGAAGGAAAAGAAGCTGCGCATCGAGGACGCGCTGGCTGCCACGAAGGCGGCTGTCGAGGAAGGCTCCGTCGCCGGCGGCGGCGTGGCGCTTCTGGAGGCGCTTCCGGCGGTCGACAAGCTGCTTGAGACGGAAGAGGACGCCGACAAGAAGACCGGTATGCGCATTGTGCGCAAGGCCATTGAGGAGCCCGTCCGCCAGATTGCGGCGAACGCGGGTCTGGAGGGCTCGGTCATTGTCAATGAGATTGTCAACAAGAACAAGCCCGGCTACGGCTTCAACTTTGCGAACGAGACGTATGTTGATATGTTCGAAGCGGGCATCCTCGACCCCGCGAAGGTTACGCGCTCCGCGCTGCAGAACGCGGCTTCCGTGGCGGCCATGGTGCTGACCACCGAATCGCTGGTGTCGGATATTCCCGACCCGAAGGCAGACGCGGCGGCTGCCGCTGCCATGGCGCAGGCCGGCGGCGGGATGTATTAAGCCGAAAACCGCATAAAGCAAACGCCCCCGAGTATGCACTCGGGGGCATAATTTTTGCCGTAAGCGCTCTGTTTACCGCTCCATGAGCGTAACCATGACGGCCTTTTGCGCGTGCAGGCGGTTTTCCGCCTCGTCAAAAATTTCGTCGGCGTGCGCTTCAAATACGTCGGCGGTAATCTCCTCGCCGCGGTGCGCAGGCAGGCAATGCTGCACCATGCAGCCGGGGTTCGCGGCGGAAAGCAGCTGTTTATTGACCTGGTACACGCCCTCGAACACCCGCCGGCGCGCGGCGGCCTCGTCCTCCTGCCCCATGGACGCCCAAACGTCGGTGAAGATAACATCCGCGCCGGCCGCCGCCTCGAGCGGGTCTCTGTAAAGCTGAAAGCCTTGATAGGCGTTCGCAAAATCCAAAACCTGTTTGTCGGGGTCATACCCCTCGGGGCACGCGACCGCGACGCGCATTCCGGTCTTTAAGCCGCCGACAATCAGGGAATTCGCCATGTTATTGCCGTCGCCGATATAGCACAGTTTCAGCCCGTCGAGGTGTCCCTTGTGCTCGCGGACGGTCAAAAGGTCCGCCAGCACCTGGCAGGGGTGGCAAAAGTCCGTCAGGCCGTTGATGATAGGGATGCTGCCGTATTTCGCGAGCGCCTCGACCTCGCTTTGCGCGAAGGTGCGAATCATAATCCCGTCGAGATAGCGCGAGAGCACCCGGGCGGTGTCCTCGACCGGCTCGCCGCGGCCAATCTGCAAATCGCGGCTCGACAAAAACAGCGCCTGCCCGCCGAGCTGGTACATCCCCGTCTCGAACGAAACGCGCGTGCGCGTCGAGGATTTCTGGAAAATCATGCCCAGCGTCTGCCCCTTTAAGCGGTGGTGCTTGATGCCGTGCTTGTTTTCGTACTTGAGCTGGTCGGCGAGGTTCAAAAGCTCCTCAATCTCCTGCGGGGTGGTGGACAGCAGGCTCAACAGATGTTTCATAACGTTCTCCTTTTTATTCGGCGAGGACTTCTGCCAGCACGGCGAGCCCCCGGTCAATCTCGTCATAGGTAATCGTCAGCGGCGGCAGCATGCGCAGCGCCGCCTTGGCGGTCAGAATCAGCAGCCCTTTTTCACAGCAGCGCGCGGCGACGTCCGCGGCCTTTTTTTCGGCCAGGTCGACGCCGAGCATCAGCCCCGCGCCGTGCACGTCCTTCACGCCTGTAAAGCCCGCAACCTTGTCACGGATATACGCGCCTTTTTCGCGCACGGCCCGCAAAAACGCGTCGTCGATACGGTTCAGAATCTCCGCAGCGCCCGCGCAGGCGACCGGGTTGCCGCCGAACGTCGTGCCGTGGGTGCCGGCGGTCAGGGTGCCGCCAAGCGCCTCGGTGCACAGGCACGCGCCCATGGGAAGCCCCCCGCCGATGCCCTTGGCGCAGGTGACGACGTCGGGCATAATGCCCGCATTTTGGAAGGCAAACAGGCTGCCCGTCCGGCCGATGCCGGTCTGGACCTCGTCCGCCATCAAAAGCAGGTCGTTTTCCGTGCAGAACCGGCGCACCGCGCGCAGGTATCCGGGGTCCAGCGCGATAACCCCGCCCTCGCCCTGAATGACCTCCACAAGCACGGCGCAGACCGTTTTGTCGGCGGCGAGCTCTTTGAGCAGCGCCATGTCGCCCGCCTGCGCATAGCGAAAGCCCTGCAAAAACGGCATGAAGTATTCGTGGTAATGCGCCTGCCCCGTGGCGGTAATGGTCGCAATCGTGCGGCCGTGGAAGGAGTTTTGCAGGCTTATAATGGTGCTGCGCCCCTCGCCGAAGCGGTCGAAGCTCGCCTTGCGCGCGAGCTTAATGGCGCACTCGTTCGCCTCCGCGCCGGAGTTGCACAACAGCACCTTCGAAAAGCCCGACCGTTCGCACAAAAGCTTTGCCGCGCGCGCCACGGTCTCGTTGTAATAGAGGTTCGACGTGTGCTGCAATTTGTTGAGCTGCGCGGTAACCGCCGCTTTCCAGCCCTCGTCGTTCGCGCCGAACACATTGACGCCTATCCCCGCGGTAAAGTCGATATACGGCTTCCCGTCAACGTCAAAATACGTCGCGTTTTCGCCGCGGTCAAGCGCCACGGGAAAATGCGCGTAGGTCGGCATCAGGTAGGTGTCCGCGGTTTGCTTTATCTCTTCAAAAGTCATGGGATTTCTCGCCCCTTATGCTGAAAACATCGTGCCGAAGCCCGCGTCGGAGAACAGCTCCATCAAAATCGCGTGCGGCACGCGGCCGTCGATGATGTTGGTATGCTTGACGCCGCGGCGCACCGCCTCGACGCAGCAGTCAATTTTCGGAATCATCCCGCCCGAAATAATGCCCTGCGCCTTGAGCGCCGGGATTTCCGACACCTTGACCTCGGGAATGAGGGTCGCGGGGTCGTCCTTGTCGCGCAAAAGGCCGGGGATGTCGGTCATCAAAAGCAGCTTTTCGGCGTGCAGGCACGCGGCAATCTGCGCGGCGGCGGTGTCGGCGTTGACGTTGTAAACCTCGCCGTTTGCCCCGCCCGCGACGGAGGACACAACCGGGACGTAGCCGTGCGAGAGCATATCGGTCAGCACCGCGGTATGGACGGTCTCGATGTCGCCGACCAGCCCCACGTCGCCGTCCGCCGTGTGGCGCACCGCGCAAAGCAGCTCGCCGTCCAGCCCGCAAAGCCCGACCGCCCGGCCGCCGTGGCGCGACAAAAGCTGCACCAGGTGCTTGTTGACCTTGCCGGCAAGCACCATCTGCACGACGTCCATCGTTTCCTCGTCCGTATAGCGCAGCCCGCCGACAAAGCGGCTTTCCTTGCCGAGCTTGCGAAGCATTTCCGAAATCTCCGGCCCGCCGCCGTGCACCAGCACGACGTTCACGCCCACCGAGCGCAGCAGCACGATGTCGGTCATGACCGCGTCGCGCAGGTCCTCGTTGACCATCGCGTTGCCGCCGTATTTGATGACGACGGTTTTGCCGTTGTAGGTCTGGATATAGGGCAGCGCCTGCACAAGCACCTCGCTGCGGTCCGCATAGGAGATATTTTTGATGTCCATAAAGCCCCCGCCTTTGGAATTTCAATCGCAAAGTCCCGAACGCCGCCGGGAATCAGGTCCGGTAATCGCCGTTTATCTTAACGTAATCGTACGTCAAATCGCAGCCGTACGCCGTGGCCTCGGCTTCGCCGGCCTTCAAATCGACTAGGATTGTAATCGCATCCTCGGAAAGAATCCCCTTGGCCTTTTCCTCGGAGAAGTCGACCCCGGCGCCGTCTGTGCAGACGCAAATTTCGCCCTTTGCGGACGAAAACCGCACGTCAATCTTGTGTACGTCGACCCGGACGCCCGCGTAGCCCAGCGCGCAAAGCACCCGGCCCCAGTTCGCGTCCGAGCCGAACATGGCGGTTTTCACCAGCGGCGAGCGGATAACGGATTTTGCCAAAACACGCGCCGTCTCCTCGTCGGGCGCGTTTTGCACCTCGCAGAGCACCAGCTTTGTCGCGCCCTCGCCGTCCTTTGCAAGCATACGCACCATGTAGTTGCAGACCTTAAACAGCGCGCGACAGAACGCGGCGTAATCGTCGTTCTGCGTTTCAATCCGCGCGTTGCCGCAAAGGCCGTTCGCCAAAACCGCCACGGTGTCGTTGGTGGAGGTGTCGCCGTCCACCGAAAGCATATTGTAGCTGCGGTGCACGCACCAGTTGAGCGCCGCCTTTAGCATTTCGGGCGCGATGTTCGCGTCGGTCGTAATAAAGGAGAGCATGGTCGCCATATTCGGATGAATCATGCCGCTGCCCTTGGCGATGGCGCCGAGCGTGCAGACTTTGCCGCCGGAGAGCGCGACGCGCACCGCAATCTCCTTTTTCACGGTGTCGGTCGTCATGATTGCCTCGGCCGCGGCGGCGGAGCCGTGCTCGCTTAAGCCGTCCACGAGCGCCTGCATCCCGTTTTGCATCGGCGCAAGGTCAATCGGCTGCCCGATAACGCCGGTGGACGCCACCACGACGTCGCCGGCGGGAATGCCGGTATACTGCGCCACAAGCGCGCACATGGCCTCGGCCTTTTCGATGCCGTCGGCGTTGCAGGTGTTCGCAATGCCGCTGTTGCAGATGACCGCCTGCGCCTTCCCGTTTTTCAGGTTTTCGCGCGTGACGGTGACCGGCGCGCCGCAGACGAGGTTCTGCGTATACACCGCCGCCGCGTCGCACGGCACGTCGGACACAATGAGCATGAAATCCTTTTTTTCCTTATTTTTGCGGATGCCGCAGTGCAGGCCGTTGGCCCGAAAGCCCTTGGGCGCGGTCACACCGCCTTCTTTGAGAATTTCGATGTGCATGAAACTTGCTCCTTATTCTAATCCATCGTCTTGTTTTGCCCGGATGCACATAATGCCGAACGCGGCGAGCAGCAGAACGGGGCTTGCCAAAATCGCACGCTGCCCGAACGCCCGCACCAGCGCGTTCCCGCACACCGCCCCGACGGAGAACACGGCGATTACGCCGTAGTACAGGCAGGCGCGCTTGAACAGCCGGAGATTTTTTTCGTGAACCGCATTTACAAGAAACTCGGTCGCCGTGCGCAGATTGCCGATGCACATGGTGGTGGCGAGGTGGTTGCCGCGGATTTTCCGAAAGCTTTGCACCTGCACGCCGCAGGCAAAGGAAACCATGCAGTTCGCCAACAGATTGTTGTCGGCGGACAGGAACGAAACCGCGGTTAAAAGCGCGATTTCCAAAAGCAGGGACAAGTGCCGCCAATGCAGCTTCCCGCCCTTTTGAAAGGCAAGGCGGAACCCCTGCGCGAGCAACACGCCCAACGTAAAGCTCAAAACCGGAAACAGGTATTTCAGCGCGTTGTGGAAGCTGCCGTCAAACAGGTTGATGCCGAGCAGAATCAGGTTGCCGGTCTGGGCGTTTGCAAACACGCTCCCGCGGAACACATAGGTGTATGCGTCCATAAGGCCGCCCGAAAACGCGAGCAGCAGCCCGACAAGCAGAGATTCCGACATCTGGCGGGGCATATTCTCCCGCTTGTCCCCCTGCATGTTACAGCTCCAGCCCGTAATCCGGGTCGAGCCCCATCACGATGTTCATGCACTCGAGCGCCGCGCCGGAAGCCCCTTTGCCGAGGTTGTCGTAGCGCGCGGCGAGCAAAATACGCTCGCTGCTGCCGAACACGGAAATTTCCATGCGGTCAAGGCCGGACAGCTTTGCCGCAGAAAGGAAGCCTTCTTCGTCGGGCGCGTGGGCATAAGACACGATAGATGTATGATAAAGCGCGCGGTACAGCGCTTTTACGTCGTCCGCGGTTTTGCCGTTTTGCAAATCCTTTGCGAAAAGCGGCACGGTCACGAGCATTCCGCTGTAAAACGGCGCGACAATCGGGCAGAACGCCGGCGCGGCGGCAAGGCCGGTTATCGCGGCCATTTCCTTTAAATGCTTGTGCTGCTGGGAAAGGCCGTAAACGCGGGGCGCTTTTAAAAGCGGGTTGTCCGCTTCGGCTTCGTACTGCGCAATCATCTTTTTGCCGCCGCCGGAATAGCCGGTTAAGGAGGTGCAGGAAAGATAGGTTTCGGGCTTTATAAAGCCGTTTCGCACAAGGGGCTCCACAAGCGCGATAAAGCCGCTGGCGTGACAGCCGGGGACGGCGATGCGCTTGCCGGTTTGCACCTTTTGGAACGCCGCGTCGGAAAGCTCCGGGAAGCCGTAGGCCCAGCCGGGGCTGGTGCGGTGCGCCGTGGAGGTATCCAAAATCACGGTGCGGTCGTTTTCCACCCACGCGGCCGCTTCGGCTGCCGCCGCGTCGGGCAGGCACAGAAAGGCGACGTCCGCTTCGTTCAGCGCTTTTTTGCGCGCCGCCGGGTCCTTGCGGTCATCGCCGGTTAAAATATGGAGTGCAATATCCGTTCGTTTGGAAAGGCGGTCAAAGATTTTTAAGCCGGTGGTTCCCTGACTGCCGTCGATGAATACTTTGGTCATAGATTGTGTTGCTGTCTCCTCTATATTTTCGATATATCTACACTTCGGAAAATTAGAGCATCCATAGAATGCTTTTCCTTTTCTCTCCCCTTTTGTCGCTATGCGATAAACTAACTCTCCTCCACATTTAAGGCATCTTTTATCTGGCGCAGTTTGCTTTTTGCTTCTTTGCTCTTCCCGGTCCGATAATGCTGCCGGGCTTGGTATTGACTTTTCCGTGATTGCGCAGTCCTTTGCTACTATAGAATTGTTATCCCGTGTGATATCGTCGATGTGCTTTCGTTTGACTTGAGCATCCACTTGCGTCAAGGAATACAACTGGTTATATATCAAATCGATTTCAGCAGTAGATAGGTTTGCTTTTGCCCTGTTTGATATTTTTTGAACTTCGCGCAGAACATTATAACGATTTACAACTATGCTCTGTTCAGACATTAAGGTAATATCCGCCAGACGGCACCTATCACTAAATGCAATAATAGAGTAATATGTATATTGTTCTCCCAGATATTTTCGCAACCATTTTATATGTGAGTGATTTTGCATAATCGGATTATAAAATCGTTCTTTTTGCCCACTCCTCCATGTCTGTGTCCAATATTTTTGATTTTCAGTTCCAAAAATCCATCCCGAATAATTTTTTGACTCAAACACATAAATTCCAGAACTGTGCAACAAAATCACATCAATTTCGCTTGTGCGACCATTTTCTGTAGGAACATAACAATTAAACAAGAATTTTTTATATCCAGATAAATCTAAAAGATACTTATATATAAGATATTCTCCGTATTTCCCCTTATCTTTATTGATATAAGAATAAGAATTACCTGTGATTTTGTAATATTCTGTCTCCTTATATTGTTTGATTTTCTTGCAACGGCGGTAAACACAAGCTCCAATAATAATAACTAAAACAAGAAAAGCGAAAACATTAAAACTTTCTTCACTATATAACCATTGTATCATTGGTTCAGTTCCCATACCCGTTCCGCTTCCGCGCGGACATTTTCGGGGGCGGGGCCGCCCAGGGAGGTCCTGTCCCGAACGCATTTGTCGAGGTTAATCGCGTCGTAAACGCCCTCGTCGAACAGGCCGCACACCGCCTTATATTCGTCGAGCGGCAGAGTCTCGAGCGTCAGCCCTTTTTGAATGCAAAGCGCCACAAGCTCGCCCGTGGCCTTGTACGCGTCGCGGAACGGCAGACCCTTGCCGACCAGGAAATCGGCGCAGTCGGTGGCGTTAATGAAGCCGCCGGCCGCCGCCTTGCGCATATTTTCGGGGAGGGCAGTCATGGTGTCGAGCATCGGGATGAATGCCGTCAGGCACATCTGCACGGTGTCGAACGCGTCGAAGATGGCTTCCTTGTCCTCCTGCATATCCTTGTTGTACGCAAGCGGCAGACCTTTCATCATGGTGAGAAGCGTCATCAGGTCGCCGAACACGCGGCCGGATTTGCCGCGGATAAGCTCGGTAATATCGGGGTTCTTTTTCTGCGGCATGATAGACGAGCCGGTCGAAAACGCGTCGTCGAGCTCGATGAATTTAAACTCCCACGAGCACCACAGGACAATCTCTTCGGAAAAGCGCGACAGGTGCACCATTAAAATGGACAGCGCCGATGCAAGCTCCATGCAAAAATCCCGGTCGGAAACGGCGTCGAGCGAATTGTGCATCGCGCCCGAAAAGCCAAGGTCGCGCGCGGTCCTTTCGCGGTCGGTGTTGTAGGTCGTGCCGGCGAGCGCGCACGCGCCCAACGGGCAGACGTTCATGCGATTTTTCGCATCCTGAAGCCGCGCTTTGTCGCGCAGCAGCATTTCGGCATAAGCGAGCAGATGGTGGCCGAACGTAATGGGCTGGGCGCGCTGGAGATGCGTGTAGCCCGGCATGACGGCGTCGGCATATTGCTCGGCCTTTTTGCAAAGCACCGAGACAAGCCCGGTCAGCTGTGCATACAGCGCGTCGCACGCCTTGCGCAGATACAGCCGGATATCCAAAGCAACCTGGTCGTTGCGGCTGCGGGCGGTATGCAGACGCTTGCCGGCCGCACCGACGCGGGCGGTCAGCTCGCCCTCCACAAAGGTGTGAATATCCTCCGCGTTCGGGTCGATTTCGAGCGCGCCGCTTTCCAGCTCCGCCAGAATCGCCGTCAGGCCCTCCGTAATCTGCGCCAAATCCTCCGCCGAGATAATCCCCTGCGCGCAGAGCATCGCCGCGTGCGCAAGGCTGCCCTCGATGTCCTCGCGGAACATCCGGCTGTCAAATTTTATCGAGGAATTGAAATCGTTGGTTTTCGGGTCGAGCGCCTTTTGGAAGCGCCCCTGCCAAAGCTGCTGCATAAACGGTTTCTCCTAAATATAGAAGTGCAAAAAAACGCTTTGCCCCCTCTTTGCGAGGGGGCTGCCGGGGAGAAAAAGCGGGCTGTCCGCCGCTTATTTCTCCTCGCGCTTTTGGTCGAGCAGGGCCTTTACCTTGATGGGCAGGCCGAACAGGTTGATGAAGCCCGCCGCATCCGCCTGGTTGTACGCCCCGCCGTCCTCGCCGAAGGAGGCGACGTTTTCGTCGTACAGCGTGTAGGGCGAGGTGACGCCCGCGTTGATGATGTTGCCCTTGTAGAGCTTGAGCTTCACATCGCCGGTGACGGTCTCCTGCGTCTTGTCCACGAAGGCGGAAAGCGCCTCGCGCAGCGGGGTGAACCACTGGCCGAAGTACACAAGCTCGCCGAACTTCTGGGCGACAAGCTTTTTGTAGTGCGAGGTTTCGCGGTCGAGCGTGAGCATTTCGAGCAGCTCGTGCGCCTTGTAAAGGATGGCGCCGCCGGGAGTCTCGTAAACGCCGCGCGATTTCATGCCGACCAAGCGGTTCTCGACAATGTCGAGAAGCCCGATGCCGTTTTTGCCGCCCAGCTCGTTGAGCTTTTCAACAATTGCAAGGCCGTCCATTTCCACACCGTCAATCGCGGTCGGCACGCCCTTTTCAAAATGAATCGTCACATAGGTCGGCTCGTCCGGCGCCTGCTCGGGCGCGACGCCCATTTCAAGGAAGCCGGGCTTTGCGTACTGCGGCTCGTTGGCCGGGTCCTCAAGGTCGAGCCCCTCGTGCGAGAGGTGCCAGACGTTTTTGTCCTTGGAATAGTTGGTCTCCCGGTTGATTTTCAAGGGAATATCGTGCGCCTCGGCGTATTCGATTTCCTCCTCGCGGGATTTGATGCTCCACTCGCGCCACGGGGCGATAATCGCCATTTCCGGCGCAAACGCCTTGAGCGTCAGCTCGAACCGCACCTGGTCGTTGCCCTTGCCGGTGCAGCCGTGGCAGATGGCGTCGGCGCCCTCTTTTTTCGCAATCTCCGCAAGGCCCTTCGCAATGCACGGCCGCGCGTGGGAGGTCCCCAAAAGATACGTCTCGTAATCCGCGCCGGCCTTTAAGCACGGCCAGATGTAGTCCTCGACGTATTCCTTTTTCAGGTCCAAAACATACAGCTTGGAAGCGCCGGTTTTGAGCGCCTTTTCCTCGAGCCCGTCAAGCTCCGTCCCCTGCCCGACGTCGCCGGAAACGGCGATGACCTCGCAGTTGTTGTAGTTTTCCTTGAGCCACGGGATGATGATGGACGTGTCAAGCCCGCCCGAATAGGCCAATACGACCTTTTTGATGTCTTTTTTCTCCATGTTGTATTCCTCCGAACGCCGTAGAAATCGTTACTTTGAGATTATACACCATTTCCCGGTAAAATCAAGGGGAAAATGCAGATTTGCACGGCGTTTTTGCATATTTATTGAATTTTTACGAATGACGCGCAGGCAAACCGGTTTATTTATGCAAAATATTCGAATGCTTTCGTATTTTTATACAAAAAGCCCGGCCAAAGGGCCGGGCTTCAACCGTTTTTGCTCGCTCAGTCCGCCGTATAGGGCAGAATCGCGATGATGCGGGCGCGCTTAATGGCGGTGGTCAGCTCGCGCTGATGCTTCGCGCAGGTACCCGTCACGCGGCGGGGCAGAATCTTCGCCCGCTCGGACGTGTAGCGGCGCAGCTTCGCCGCATCCTTGTAATCGATTTTTTCGACCTTCTCGACGCAGAAGGAGCAGACTTTTCTGCGCTTTCTGTTCGGACGGCCCTGTCTATCATAAGCCATGGGGAAACCTCCTTATCGAAATTACGGCGGGGCTTAGAACGGGAGCCCGTCGTCGTTGTTCGCCCCCGCGAAGGGGAACGCGTCGTCGTCGCCGGTCGGCAGAACCGAGAAGCCCTCGGCGTCGCCGCTCTGGTACGCGGGCGCAGGCGCGGGACGCGCCGCCGGCGCAGCGCCGGTGCCGGTCTCCGCCTTGCTGCCGCAGAACGAAACGTTGTCTGCGACAATTTCAAACGCGGTGCGCTTGTTGCCGTTGCGGTCCTCGTAATTGCGGGTCTGGATGGAACCCTGCACCGCAATCATGGAGCCCTTACGGAAAAAGCGCGTCACGAACTCGGCGGACTGCCGCCACGCGACCACATTGATAAAATCGGTCTGTTTGTCTTCGCCCTGGCGCTGGAAGCGTCTGTCCACGGCAACGGTAAAGCTCGTAACCGAAATCCCGCTGTTCGTGGTGCGAAGCTCGGGGTCGGCGGTCAGCCGGCCCATGATGACTGCACAATTCAGCATACCGTTCCCTCCGCGTCAGTTTTTCACGACAAGCGAACGCAGCACGCCGTCGGTAATGCCGGCGATGCGCTCGAATTCAGCCGGGAATTCGGTACCGCAGTCAAAATTGAAGACGACATAGTACCCTTCGGTCTCGTCGTTGATTTCGTAGGCAAGGTGACGCTTGCCCCACTCGTCAACGCTTTCGAGAGTGCCGTTCGCTTCAATGAGCGCCTTGAACTTTTCGACAAGGCCCTGGGTCGCTTCTTCGGTGCCGGTGGCGGTGAAGACCACGACTGCTTCATACTTCGACATTCTGTTTGCACCTCCTTATGGACTTTCGCCCGCGGGCGGTTCTGGATTCCCCGCGGGAAGGAGCTGGCAGAAGATTCTTCTGCAGCGGATTGCTATTATAGCAGACTTCGCACGCGGCGTCAAGCATTTTTCGGGATTTTTCGCAGGGCAAAAGCCGCGCGGGAAGCGGCACGCCCAAAAATACGCTGTGTGCAGGTGCGAAACGCTTTGTTGGCAAACCGAGTATGGTATTGTACACTAAAATTGTATCTATGTGTACAGCGTATTTTATGCAATCGCATTGTAAACGGAAAGGAGCAAGGCAATGAAAAGACGTGTTCTTTCAATCGTTTTACGCTGTGTCTGGCGCTGACGGCGCTGCCTTTGTCCGGCGTACCGGCGCTTGCGGCGACCAACGGGGACTTCGAGTACGAAGTTTTGTCCGAAACAGACAAGACCTGCGAGATTACGGACTACACGGGCACGGCGACAGAGCTCGAAATTCCGTCGACGCTGGACGGGTATACGGTGACGAGCATCGGGATGGGGGCTATTGACGGCTGTAGTTCACTAACGAATATCGACATCCCGGACAGTGTGACGAGCATAGGGAATTTGGCGTTTTCCTCTTGCACTTCGCTGACGAGTATTGACATCCCGGATGGTGTGATAAGCATAGGGGGAAGCGCGTTTATGGGCTGCTATTCGCTTGCGCACGTCAATATCCCGGACAACGTAACGAGCATCGGGACTTGGGCGTTTTACCACTGCACTTCGCTGACGCAAGTCAAAATTCCCAATGGCGTAACACAAATCCCGCATCAGGTGTTTGAGGGCTGCACTTCGCTTACGAGCGTATTCATCCCGGAAAGTGTTATGTATATCGAAGAAAGCGCATTTTTGGACT
>DVMW01000007.1 GCA_018714805.1 Candidatus Fimenecus excrementigallinarum | reverse complement strand
AGCGCAACAATATCCCCCTGCAGGTTGCGCACATACCCGACGGCCCCTTCGTCGCTCACCATGCTGCCGACCGGCATGTCGTTTTCGTCGTAGAGGATTTTTGCGGAAAACGGGACTTCCGCCACGCGCGTTTCCCCGTTCACCGTCACGCGCAGGAAATACGTCATATTCTGGTGCGTCAAAAGCCCGTCCTGCCAGACGTAATCCACAAAATATTCCAGCGTCCCGTCCGGCGCAAATTGCCGCTTTTGCGTGCGGATGCCGTTCGCGTCGTAGGCGAATTCGGTACAGCTCCCGTCCGCCGCCGTGATTTTCGTCAGCTGCTTGCCGTTCCACGTGAACGTTTTGCCGTCATAGGAAACAGGGTTGCCCGAGCGGTCGTATTGAATTCCCTTGCCGTCATAGGTGCGCAGCACGTCGTACCACCCGCGGAACAGACCCTCCACGCTGTCTAAGCGCGGGCCGTAATAGCTGACGATTTCCTCCTGCGGGTCGCCGCCGACCGCGCCGAGCGTATAGGCGTAAAGCTTTTCCGACACCCGGTTGCCGCCGCGGTCGTACTCGTACACATGGGTCCTGCCCTGCGTGTTGTCGTCCACACGCGTCAGCTGGTTCGCCTCGTCATAGGTATACCGACAGCGCAGCGTGCGCGTTCCGTTTTCGGCCACGGCATACTCATGCGTGATGTTGCCGTTTGCGTCGTAATCGTAGGCAAACCCGTACCGCGCGACCGTGTTTTCCCCCTGCATCGTCGTCCCGTAGGTCACGCGGCTTTCCAGCGTGTCCACCTGCCCCGTGGCGGAGGCCGTTTCGCCGTCCCCAACGGTTTTGTAGGTGTAGTCCGCAAGAATCGCCGCAAACTCCGGCGCTTCCTGCGTGCCGGACAAATCCCGCAGCAGCGTGCCGGTCTGCTGTTTCCGCCCGAACGCGTCGTTTGCCGTCAGCAGCTCCAGCGCCGTATCCGTGCCCCGCACCGTTGTCCGCCGGGTCGTCACGCCGGTCGTTTCGTCCCGCACGGGGTCGGTCGTCTCGGTCGTGTAGACGAACTGACCGTCCACTACCTCGACCAGATTACCGTCTTCCGCGGCGCAGACGTAATAGACCAGCCGGCCGTCCTTATATATTTCCACCGACGCTTCGTTGTAAAGCGCAATATAAAACAAGGTCGGGCCCGGTTCGGTTTCTGCGCGCCCTGCAAGAGATTTGTGCCGGTGGGGCAGAGAGCCGGCCGGTAGGTTATGAACACGCATTTTGAATTGCACTTTGCATATCTTTAGGAAGCAGTAAATATTTAGACGCCTGCCAGCATTGCAAATAATATTGGTTCGTTTCGGGCGCATACCGGCAATATAGTGGCAGGTAAAAATACAGGCCGTCGATTCCTTTCAGATAGAAATGAAATTCCAAACTCCCCTCCGAAAAGGTTTCCGCCGCCATAGATGTGAAACCAAACCGGTTTTCATGGCCGACCTGGTCTAAAAATGCCTGAAACAGATATTGTATCTGCGCTTCCGAAAGCGCTAAACCGTATTGCAGCTCTGACTCCGATTCGGCTAAAGACACGGCGGACACAAATTGGGCGTTTAGTGTTTCGGGAATAAGCTCGGGGTGCTTGACATAAACCTTTGCTTCTCCACGCCCGCTTACTGCATATACGTTTACCAGCGCATCATTCTGCGCATTGATGGTATATAAACTGCTCCCTTTTACAGCCTTAACCAAAGCGTCTGCCTTCCACATGGCCATTACATCCTGCAGCGCTTCCGACACGTCTGTAAATTCCGTAGTTTGTCCGGGGACGGCGATTTCTTCGGTGGGCGCGTGTAAAGACGCGGCTGTTTCGCGTTGTTCTTTAAGCTCGCAAAAATAATTCGCGCCCATAAGGATAAGGAAGCCGAGTACAACCAAAAGCGCCAAGCAAAAAGCGGAAAAAAGTGCAATAAACACGCCTGAAAAAAGCAAGTGCTTTCGTTTCATAGAATCCAACCTCTCAAGTAACCATATTGTGAAAGAGGATTCCCCTGTCCTACACCGTCCCCTGTCCTAGAGAAACACAAGACAAAGACACGTCCCCTGCCTTACAAATACCAGCCCATTCTCATTTGACCTGGTCTACACATACTTGCAGCAAAGTCTCTTGCAAATCAGATTGCAGCAAATCTACCGTGCCGCCGCTTACCGCCACAGCATAAATATAGCCATTCTCACTTCTTAAACAAATACGAATCTTTTCCGGTGACTGATAGCATTCTCCATGCACACTTTCTTGGTGAATTTCCCGATACCCTGCCGGATTTTGCCGTTTGTCGTAGCTAAAATGCATGGCTTGACGCGCGTACCACCAAAAAGAGAGTCCGTCACAATGTCCATATGTCCCTTCTATGGATATTTGAACCCGTTGCAGCGGATTTTCCGAATCTTGTAAATGAATCTTTGTCCGATAGGCTTTTGCCAAAGGCTGTGCGATTGTAATACTCTCTTCTTTGCGCTCAAAGCTCGGCAAAACTTTTACATCTTTCGGCGCACGGGAAATACCCGCGATAGACAAAACGACCACCGTACAGACAGAAACAATTTGCAGCCAAAACAAAGCCGTTAAAGCCGTTTCTTGTCTTTTCGACAACCAATCCGATGGATTGGGCTGTTCCTCAATTTCATGCTCCTCCCGCTTGTATACAGCATATAATCGAATTGCGCCTCGCACCAAAAGATACACGCAAAACAGAACAACAAGCGGCAGTATAAAATATGTGAAATAAAAATCTATCCAAACAAACCAAACCCGAACTGCACACTTTACAAAAACCGCGACAAAAGAAATGAAAAGCACCGACGCCGCCGTCATGCAAAATTGCTTACATAAAAGCTTCTTCTTAATATCAAATCACCTCCGGCCTATGCCGCACAAACAGCCATAGAACAGCGAACGGTTCGGTTCGCGCCCTGCAAGAGCTTTGTGCCGGCGGGGCAGAGAGCCGGCCTCCCGCCCTACCGGCCCACAATCAGCAGCAGTACGGAAACGACATGTGCGCCAATCCAGCAAAATGGAATCTCTTTCCACGTAAAAAACCAGGCCATTTTGTCCCCGAGCGCATTATTCGTACCGGTTTCTTCTTCCTCGGTCTTATTGCATCGCGCGCGGATGTCCGCCGCGAGTTTTGCCATGCCCGCTTCGTCCTTGGAGGAAAGGAGAAGCACCGTGTCATAACAGGTAAAGCGATACAGGTACTTTTTGTCGAAATTAAAGCTCGACAGCCGTTCCCAAAAGCCGAGATTTTCAACCGAAACAGGTTCGATTTTACAAATGTCACGCTTGGAGACGCGGGAAAACAATCGCGGTGCAAAGTAGATGCGCGTGTCGTCCTCGCGGACATACAGCCGGTTGCCGAACAAGCCAATTGCCGTGTACACAATTTCAAAAAGAAGCTCCAGCTGGGTTAAAACCAATCCAACCTCGACGAGGATGCCGGTGATGGCCGGCATTTGTGAAGCCGTATAGCCCGCCCGCGCTTCTGCGGAAAGCAAACCGTGCAATTCCCCGCCGGCCAGAAGGTAGAAATTATATGCAAGGTGAAAGCCGGCCAGGGCAAACAGCACGGCGCAAAGGAGGTAAAACCGCCACGAGCGGTACAGGCGGATTTTATAGCAGCTTTTCGAGCGATTCAATGCGGTCATCTCCTTTATGCAGGTGCAGCCGGAAGGGCGGCGTTTGTCCTGCCCCGCGGCGGCGGGGTGGGGACCGAGAACCGGCCGGCGGCTTATCATTTTGAACCGAGTCGTTATCAGCACAGCATATAAAAGTAAATTCAAAAATGTAACCAGATAATATACGGTGCTGCTCGCAGTGTAGGACGCAGAACCGTCTCCTGTCCTTGACCCTGTCCTTTTTTTGTTGAAATTTGTCAAGAGCTTTTTGCGTTTTGGGGAATTTAAAACTTAAGACACAGAGCCGTCCCCTGTCTTAACGGCTATCTTAATAGAAGGCATCGCAATTACGGCAAAGGGCATTAGCCCTGCTAAATAATACCAAAAGTCTTGTGGCTCTAT
>DVMW01000028.1 GCA_018714805.1 Candidatus Fimenecus excrementigallinarum | reverse complement strand
AGAATCTCGGGTTCCTTTTTCTTCGTCGTTGTTTAATTTTCAAGGTCCGATGCTGCCCGACCGGACTTGCGCCCCGCGCGACAGCTTTGATATAATAGCAAATGTCCCGACAAAAGTCAACACCTATTTTTGAAAAAATCGGAAAATATTTCGCTTTCCTAAAACGCCGCCGGGTGTTTGCATCAAGACATATATAAGTAAGTGCCCAATTTGAGGTGTAGTAGTTTCCATAGGGAATGTGTCAAAGTGTATTACAAAATCAAAAATTAGGGCTACTGTATTTAAGTAATCCACTACTGTAATTTATTTAAATAATTATTGCCATCAAATATGCCGTTAATGTATATTCCATCCCAGTCTGCAGCAGAAGACAAATCTAAATCATTCATCAAAATATAATTTCCATCCGCGTTAGCTTCTGCGTTTTTCAAGTCTTCTACTGTATAAATACCAATGTACCCTGCCGGCACTTCAGTTTTGTGTAGCAAAGCATTGGGAACTATTTCGTCTTGTGTTTTCAGTCCATTCTCATCTAGATAACTATCGTTAGTAGATGAGTTGTCGCTTAATGATTCGCAAGCAGTAAATAATAACCCAATCACCAAAAGCAAAGAAATCCCCATTATAAATTTTTTCATTTTTCATTTCCCCTTTGGTAAAAACAATGTCTGGATAGTGTCATTACAGTCATAATTATGACTATTGTCAAGTAAAGATTAAAAAAATAACATAGTGTAGAGAAATTCGATTTTGAGAATTTTCCGTTGGTGAACGCCATGATTGTCTATACGCCGTTTTGGGAGACTCTGCGCCGTTCCGGCGAAAGCACATACACGCTTACGCATAAATATAATATCAGCAGCGCGACCATTGACCGTATGCGGCACAACCGCGGGATTAGCACGCTGAAAATCAACGACCTGTGCCGCATCCTGCATTGCCGCGTGGAGGACATTCTGCTGTATGTGGAAAGCGAGGAGGACCAGCTGCCTTGAGTCCCTCTCCTCTTTCCTATACAATTATATATAGGGCGGCACGCGTTCGGACGCAAAAAAGGACCGGCAAAGCAGCTTTTGCTTTGCCGGTCCCGGATTTATGCGGTTTTATTTCAGGTTCGCCTTGAGCGTTTCCAGCTCGTCAGCGAGCTCTGCGGGCAGCTTGTCGCCGAATTTCTGATAGAATTCGCCGATGCCCTCGGCCTCCGTCTCCCACAGGGACTTGTCAACATCCAGAATCCCCTCGAGCGATTCCAGGCTGACCTCGCCCTCCAGGCCTTCAATGTTGATGTCCTTGGCAAACGGCACGTAGCCAATCGCCGTCTCCTTCGCGTCGACCTCGCCGTCGCAGCGCTTGAGAATCCACTCGAGCACACGCAGGTTGTCGCCGAAGCCGGGCCACAGGAAGTTGCCCTCGTCGTCCTTGCGGAACCAGTTGACGTTGAAAATCTTGGGCGCCTTGTCGGGGTCGAGCGTTTTGCCAATCTCAATCCAGTGCTTCCAGTAGTCGCCCATGTTGTAGCCGCAGAACGGCAGCATCGCCATCGGGTCGCGGCGCACCACGCCGACCGCGCCGGCCGCCGCAGCGGTGGTCTCGGACGCCATGATGGAGCCTACGAACACGCCGTGGTTCCAGTCGCGCGACTGGTACACCAGCGGCGCGAGCTTGGCGCGTCTGCCGCCGAAAACGAACGCGGAAATCGGCACGCCCTTCGGGTTTTCAAACTCGGAGCTAATGCACGGGCAGTTGACTGCGGGCGCCGTAAAGCGGCTGTTCGGATGCGCGAGGTTCTTGCCCTCGGCCTTCCATTCGGGGCCGTTGACCTTCTGGCCGGTCCATTCCTCCGCGTTGACGGGCGGGTTCTTGTCGAGCCCTTCCCACCAGACGGTGTTGTCGTCCAGGTTGCGGGCAACGTTCGTGAAGATGGTGCCGCGCTTTGTGGAAGCGAGCGCGTTGGGGTTCGAATGGTCGTTCGTGCCGGGCGCAACGCCGAAGAAGCCGTTTTCGGGGTTGATTGCGTACAGGCGGCCGTCCTCACCCTTGCGAATCCAGGAAATATCGTCGCCGACGCACCAGACCTTGTAGCCCTTCTTGCGGTAGCCCTCGGGCGGAATGAGCATGGCAAGGTTCGTCTTGCCGCAGGCGGACGGGAACGCCGCGCAGATGTACTTGACCTCGCCCTGCGGGTTTTCAATGCCGAGAATCAGCATATGCTCGGCCTGCCAGCCCTCGTTCTTGCCCTGGTAGGACGCGATGCGCAGCGCAAAGCACTTTTTGCCCAGCAGCACGTTCCCGCCGTAGCCGGAGTTGACGGAGATGATGGTGTTGTCCTCGGGGAACTGGCAAATCCAGCGGTTTTCCGCATCAATCTGGCACTTGCAGTGCAGGCCGCGCACCCAGTCGTTGCTGTCGCCGAGCACGTCGAGTACCTTCTTGCCGACGCGCGTCATGATGCACATATTCAGCACGACGTAAATGGAATCCGTCAGCTCAATGCCAATCTTCGCGAGCGGCGACCCGACGGGGCCCATGGAGTAGGGAATGACATACATCGTGCGGCCCTTATAGCTGTCGCGCGCGATGTCGTACAGCATTTTATACGCCTTTTCGGGGTCCATCCAATGGTTCGTGGGGCCGGCGTCCTCTTCGCGCTTCGTGCAGATAAGGGTACGGTCCTCCACGCGCGCCACGTCGTTGACCGCGGTACGGTGGTAATAGCAGTCCGGCAGCAGCTCCTCGTTGAGCTTGATAAGCTCGCCGGTCGAGCAGGCCTCCTTGCGCAGCGCTTCAATCTGCTCCTCGCTGCCGTCAATCCAGACAATCTGGTCGGGCTTGACAAGGTCCGCCTTTTCCTGAATCCAGGAAAGCACGGACGCGTTCTGAGTGAGTGGTGTCATAGCGTGATTCTCCTTCTCCAAAGCCCCGGGGAAACCGGGCTGATTTTGCATGATGGACGACTGAAAAATGCAGAATGGAAAATTACCCCATTCGATACAGTATTATAATATAGGCGGCCCCAAAAAGCAACAGAGAAAATGTTAAGAAACTGTCAATTCTGCGGGGTATTTTGATGAACAATCCACAAAACGGGCCGCTGCGTGCCGCAAAACCGTCGCATTACCGCCCATTTTCCTCAATCGGCATGGTCGCCGCGGCATTCAGCGACATATCGCCGCGCCGGCCGGCGAGGTACTCGTAATACCCCTGCGCGCCGACCATCGCCGCGTTGTCGCCGCACAGGGACAGCGCCGGCAGATAGAGCTGCGCGCCGTACCGCTTTGCAAGAATGCCGACGCGTTCACGCAAAACGGAGTTGGCCGAAACGCCGCCCGCGAGCACCAGCTTTTTCGCGCGGGTCCTTTGCAGCGCCGCTCCGGTATTGCGCAGCAGCGCGTCGGCCACGGCCGACTGGAAGGAAGCGGCAAGGTCCGCCGTTTCGATAGTCTCCCCTTTTTGCGCGGCGTTATGCAGGCGGTTGAGCACCGCCGTTTTCAGCCCCGAAAAGCTGAAATCGAGCGGGGCGCCTTCGACCGACGGGTGCGGGAAGGAAAACGCGTGCGCGTCGCCGCCCTTCGCCGCTTCGTCCAGATGGACGCCGCCCGGATACGGCAGCCCCATGGCGCGGGCCGCCTTGTCGAGCGCTTCGCCCGCCGCGTCGTCGCGCGTGCGGCCGAGCACATGAAAGACCGTATAGTCCTCCACCTGCACAAGCAGCGTGTTCCCGCCCGAGACCACCAGGCACAAGAACGGCGGCTCTAAGTCCGGGTGCGTGATGTAATTCGCCGCGATGTGCGCGCGCAGATGATGGACGGGCACAAGCGGCTTGCCGCTGCCCAAAGCGAGCCCTTTCGCATAATTGACGCCGACTAAGAGCGCGCCGATAAGCCCGGGCGCATAGGTCACGGCAACGGCGTCCACCTCGCAAAGCGCCAGCCCCGCTTTTTCGAGCGCCTCGCCGGTTACGGCGCAGATGGACTCCGCGTGCAGGCGCGACGCAATCTCCGGCACGACGCCGCCGAAAATTTTGTGTCGCTCGATTTGCGTCGCCACCACGCCGGACAGCACCCGCCGCCCGTCCTCGACCACGGCTGCCGCCGTCTCGTCGCAGGAGCTTTCCAAGGCCAAAATGCGCATTTTCCGCCCTCCCGTATTTTGAACCGAATTCCCCCGTATTGTACCACATTTCCGGCTGCGTTGCAAACGGGCGCCCGTTTGCAAAGAGAACCGTTCGTTTTGACCCTATTCGGTTGACACGCGCCGCCGGATTCGGTAGTATAAAGACAGACTTTCCGGGAGGGAGCAATATGAAGCGTATGGTTTGGCTGATTGTCGGGGCTGTTTTGGTGGTCGCGGGCGTTGCCGCGGTTATCGTCGGGGTCGTCTCCCGTCCGAAGGCGGACGAGAGCTGGAAGGAAAAGGGCTACGATTTGTCGCTGCCCACGCTCGGCGAGGACGGCTGGTACATGGTATTCGAGGATGATTTTGAGGGTGACGCGCTCAACCAGAACATCCGCTTCGGCGAGCGCTACACCGGCAGCCGGGAAATTTGGACGACCTCGCCGCACGCCGTGCGCTGGGAATCGAACGACGAGAAGCACCCGGAATACGCCTGCTGGTGGTGCCCGGAGCTTGTTGAGGTGCGCGACGGCAACGCCGTCATACACGCGCGGTACGAGGACGACCACGCCTGCTCGGGCGACTGTCCCGCGGCCGGGCGCTTTACCGGCGGCATTGAGACGCGCCGCATTGCCGGCGACAACGACAACAACAAGGGCACCAGCGACGAGCTGCTGTTCGCGCAGGCCTACGGCTACTTTGAGACCCGCGTCAAATTCCCCGACGCGGACGGTCTCTGGTCGGCGTTCTGGCTGCAGTCCTCCAATATGCGCAAGGTCGCAAGCGAGGGCGTGGACGGGACGGAAATCGACGTGTTTGAAAGCGCCTTCCGCCGCAGCCGGCAAAGCAAGATGGGGCACGCGCTGCTGTGGAACGGCTACGGGGATTTCGCGGATTCCGCAACCATCATCAACACGCTCGACGAGGACCTCTACGACGGCTACCACACCTTTGCGCTCAAATGGACGCCGGAATACTATGTGTTCTATATCGACGGCGAACCGACCTGGGCGTCGGCGGGCGGCGGCGTTTCGAAGGTCAAGGAGTTCCTGCGCCTGACCGTCGAAATTGACGCCGGAGACGGCTGGGGCCCGCACGGACAGAAGATTGGGCAATTCTCGCACGAGGGCGACGCGGCCTTCTATGTGGACTACGTCAAGGTCTGGCAGAATGAGAATTACGAACGGTACATCATCGACGACGACCTGTTCCCCGGCGGGCTCGATTTGGAAAGCTGAGTGAAGGAGAAAGTATATGCGTGTGAATACAAAGGCAATGGAATGGACGAGAGCGCCAAAGCAATATACCATGACAGCAGATACCGTAGAAATCATCACCGAGCCGTTTACGGATTTATGGCAGCGCACATATTATCATTTTCGCAACGACAACGCGCCGGTGCTGCAAATTGCTTCGGCGGAGGACTATTTTTCGTTTGTGGTAAAAACGGAATTTGACTCCAAAACGCGCTTTGACCAGAGCGGCATTGTTTTATATCTGGACAGCGAGAACTGGATAAAAGCCGCTTTGGAATATGAGAATGAAAAAATTCAGCGCCTGGGCAGCGTCGTTACAAACAACGGCTATTCGGACTGGGCGTCTGTGGATGTGGACGCCGCAATAAAATCCGCCTGGTTTCGGCTCAGCCGCCGGGGCAGCGATTTTTGCATTGAATATTCCGCAGACGGCAAAAATTTTCAGCAGATGCGCATTTGCCATATGTTTCAGGCAAAAGGCGCGGTGCGGTTCGGCATCTATGCGTGCAGCCCGGAAAACGCCTCTTTTAAAGCCCGTTTTTCCGACATGGAGGTAACGCAATGCAAATGGCTTCCCCATGACGGGCAGGCGCCGGACGCGGATTGCTGAAACCGCTTCCCGGCGCAGGATTTTAGGTCGAACAGGCAAATCAAAAGCTCCGGAGCGGACGGCCCCGGAGCTTTCAGTTTGCTATCTATATTGAATTGTACCCATGCTGTCCGCTGCGGCGTTAGACAATCACACGAAAATCGTTTGGTTTGTGTAAATCTTTAACGAACTTCTTTCAGCGAACGAGTCAAATTTGTTCTCGGAGTTACGGTTAAATGGTTACAAGATTGAAATCACTTGTCAAATTTGACCACAGCGGACAGCGAACCGAATGTCTGCGGTTCTTCAGTTCCTACGCCGTACATTGGATTCGCCTCCCTTCGTTTTGTAACAAAAGGCTTTTCAGAGACCACCCGACAGGCGACTGCTGACGGAACAGCGATTCGTTCGCCCGCGCTTCAAAGCCATTTTCGATATCCACCGAACACGCCGCCGTCTTTTTGCGGACCTTGGGGTTTTTGCCCCTGCGTCTCACGGACGGTCATGGAAAAGGGCGTTTGCGAACGTCTGGTCTGCGTCCGCTCCCCGACCCTGCCGACAGATTCCGTACTGCCCTTTTCGGCATTTTCTTTTCTGTGAATCTGTACGCTGCATACCGCCGGGGCAACTTCCGATCTGCCCTTTTGAACCGGTGGAAAACCAAAGCCTTACGCGCCTTGAAACGTTTGGGGTACCTTTTGGTCTCTCCCTTTGTTCACCTTTATTATAGCACCGTTTCCGGGATTGTCAATAGTTTTTTTAAAAAAAATAAAAAATTTTTATATCGTTTATCCGAAACGCGTTTTTTCGCCGCGTTTTTCCCGGTTTCGCGCCGGTTTGCAGAAAAATTACGGGCGCGGCAGTTTTTACCGTTGACGGCAGACCGGTTTCGGGGTACAATAAAGAAAACGGGAAGCAAACGGAGGTCGTTATGGAAGAAGCCTATAACCCCGACATCGTCAGCGTCGTGGACGAGGACGGCGTGGAGCATATTTTTGAGGAGCTTGACCGCATTGAAACGGACAACGCGCGCTACGTGGCGCTGCTGCCCGTTTACGATGACGAGCAGGACATTCTCGACGACGACGGCGAGCTCATTATCCTGCGTGTCAGCGAGGAGGACGGCGAAACATACCTCGAGCCCATTGAGGACGACGAGGAATTCGACCGCATCGGCGCCGCGTTTGAAGAGCGGCTGGCCGATTTGTTCGAAATCGAGGAGGAATAACCCCTCCCCTTTCAAAATCCGGCAAAGGCAACCTGCCCGATGCGAGAACTATACGGTTCCATATTGACCCAACACCTTTTAAAACGGGAGTCGATTTCCTAAGCGGTGTGCAGACCTCCCGCCCTCCGGGCGGACGTTGGGAGCACTGAAGCGGCGGTTAGACGCCCACCTGCTTTACGGCAGGTCATTTATGAACCGTATACGGTCGGGCGGGGATTTTTTTGCCCGGCGGCAAAAATGCGCAAAAAGCATTTCTGAAGAATAGATATATTGAAAAACAAAGGCGTATGTGCTATACTGCACCCGAGGTGAGCGTATGGAGCTTCGGGTGCTGCATTATTTTTTGGCGATTGCAAGGGAAGAAAATTTCACCAGGGCGGCAGAGCAGCTGCACGTGACGCAGCCCACCCTGTCCCGGCAGATAGCCGATTTGGAGCAGGAGCTCGGCGTAAAGCTGTTTCTGCGCAGCAACCATCATATCGTCTTAACACAGGACGGCATGATGCTCAAGCGCCGGGCGCAGGAGATTTTGTCGCTGGCGGACAAGACAAAGCGGGATTTCCTGCGCGGGGACGAGGCTTTGGAGGGCGTTATCTCTATCGGCAGCGGGGAATTTTTGTCCACGCGCATTTTAACCGACTGCATCGCCCGGTTCCGGGAAAAGCACCCGCTGGTGCAGTTTGAGATTTACAGCGGGAACGCCGGGAACATCCGGGAACGCATGGAAAGAGGGCTTTTGGACGTAGGGCTAATGTCCGAGCCGATAGACATCCGCAAGTATGACTTTGCCGCCATGCCCGTAAAGGAGCAATGGGGCGCGCTGGTGCGGGAGGATTCCCCCTTGGCGGGGAAGGAATTTCTCCGGCCGCAGGACCTTGTCGGCCTGCCTTTGATTTCCACGTTGGGGGATTTTCTGGAAAGCAGCGTCGCAAAGTGGCTGGGCGACTATGCGCGGCAGGTCCGGATTATAGCAAAGGGCAACCTGCTTTACAACGAAGCCATGCTGGCGCAAAGCAACATCGGGGCGGTCATCTGCATCCGCCTGAACTGCCGGTACGACGGCCTGCGCTTCCTCCCCTTTTCCCCGGCGCTGACCAACGACACCGCCCTGGCCTGGAAAAAGGAGCAGCGCTTTTCCGCTGCGACAACCGCCTTTCTGGATTTTGCTAAGAAATACTTAAAAGACATGTCTAATGATAAATTATAAGTATTAGACATGGAAACCAAACCGGTCTATACTAAAGGTGTTCCGAAAGGGACGCCTTTATTTTTTACAAAAAGAAGGGGTCGCACGTGACCGGCCGGGAGGCAAGCGAAAAATATAACATCCCCCTTTCCGTTTTGCAGGCGTATGAAAGCTGGGGCTTATGCGGCGAGGTAAAAAAGGTGATGGGCGCATGGCAGTATGACGACAGCGATATAGAACGGCTCAGCACCATTATGACGCTGCACGATGTGGGGTTTACCAACGATGAAATCGAAACCTATATGCAGCTTCTCGCACAGGGGAAACCGTCGGAAAAGGAGCGGTTGAAAATGCTCACCGACAAGCGATACGGAACGCTGGACGAGATTCATTTCAAGGAAAAGCAGCTGGACCGTCTGGACTACCTGCGCTTTGAAATTCAAAAGGGAAATTCCGGGAAATAGGAGGCTTTTGTATGAAGAAGAATATCGGGAAAAACCTGGCGCTGTACCCGACGCCGCTGGCGGTCGTCGGTGCGATGGTGCACCATAAGCCCAATTATGTATTGGTGGGGCACCTCGGCATTATCGGCCATGACCGCGTTATGGTGAGTTTATCGAAAACACACTATACGAACCGCGGGATTTTAGAAAACCGCGCGCTTACGATTAACCTGGTGGACGAGGCGATGCTGCCGAAGGCGGATTATGTGGGCCGCGTGAGCGGGAACAAAACGGACAAATCCGATGTGTTTGCGTATGACACCGCTGAAACAGGCGCGCCAATCATCCGGGAATCCCCGCTGGTTATGGAATGCATCGTAGACGACATTTACAAAACAGAAGGATTTGAGAGCTTTATTTGCAAGATTGCCGCCGTCCACGCCGATGAAACGGTTTTAGATGAAAACGGGAAAATCAGCTATCTGCGCTTGAAGCCCGTTCTGTTTGAAATGCCAACCTATCATTACCTTTGCACGGGCGGCGTGCTTGGAGCTTGCGGGAAAATCGCAAAGCCTTGACGCCTAAGGCGCCGGGTTTGCGCGTCGCACCGGGCGGAAAAGGGAAAAGGGAAAGGAGTCTTTCAAAATGAAAAAAATCGCTTCTGTTTTTATGGCGTTTGTTCTTCTGTTCTCTCTGGCTGCGTGCGGCGGCAGCGAAACCTCCCCCGCCTCGCCGGAAGTTTCGGCCGGGGAAGCGGATACGTCGAGCGCCGCGCCCGGCAGTACCGCTTCGGTCTCCGGGCCCGCAGCTGCAAAGACCGGGTCAAAGTCGCTGGTTGTCTATTTTTCGCGGTCCGGCAACACCGAAACCGTTGCAAGGTCGATTCAAAGCCAAACGGGCGCCGATATTTTTGAGCTCGTGCCCGCCGTGCCGTACAGCGACGATTATGACGCCGTTTTAGCCGCGGCGCAGGCGGAGCAAAACGAAAATGCCCGTCCCGCGATTGCAAACAGCGTGGAAAATATAGCGGACTATGATATAATTTATGTAGGCTTCCCTATCTGGTACGGCGATATGCCGATGCTTCTTTACACATTTTTTGACAGCTATGATTTTTCCGGCAAAACGGTCGCCCCGTTCTGCACCAGCGGCGGCAGCGGCCTTTCGGGTACGGTGGAGGCGATAAAAGAGCTGGAACCGGACGCGGCGGTAACCGACGGGCTGCATATCCGAAGCGGCGCCTCGTCCGTACCGGACCAAGCGGTAAGCGAATGGCTTTCGGAAATCGGGGTTGAACCGTAACGCAGCGCCGCCCTTGCACCGACGCGGCGGCAAAATTTCATATAAGGAGGAAGCAAGCATGAAATATGCGTCTTATGAAGCGTTTGAAAAGGCAAATGTTTTCGGAAAAGGCAGCTTTAACGAAGCCTTTGCCCCGTATTTTACCGGGGATTCCTTTTTGAATCCCCTGACAGACCCGAACGAAACCGCCGTTTTTCTTGCAAACGTCACCTTTGCGCCGGGCTGCCGCAACAACTGGCATATTCATCATGCCACAAGCGGAGGCGGACAGCTTCTTATCTGCACCGCAGGCGAGGGCTGGTATCAGGAGGCGGGCAAGCCGGCTGTTTTGCTGCGCGCGGGAACGGTGATAACCATCCCGCCCGAGGTCAAGCATTGGCACGGCGCCAAAAAGGACAGCTGGTTTTCCCATATCGCCGTAGAAGTACCGGGTGAAAACACCGCCACCGAATGGTGCGAGCCGGTGTGCGACGCGGAATACGGCAGATTAGAGTAAAACGGGAGGGAGAAACGAATGCGGTACACAAGACTTGGCAACTCCGAATTGCAGGTATCCCGCATCTGCATGGGCTGCATGGGCTTCGGCGACGCCAAAAACGGGCAGCACACCTGGACGGTCGGCGAAGCACAGTCCCGCGAGATAATCAAAAGAGGCTTGGAGCTCGGCGTGAACTTCTTCGATACGGCGATTGCCTATCAAAGCGGCACAAGCGAGCAGTATCTCGGCCGGGCCATCCGGGATTTCGCAAGGCGAGAGGACGTTGTGCTTGCAACAAAATTTCTGCCGCGCACGGCGGCGGAAATCGAGCAGGGCGTTTCCGGGCAGCGGCACATTGAAAAAATGCTGGACAAAAGCCTTAAAAACCTCGGCACGGACTATGTGGACCTGTATATTTACCATATGTGGGACTACGCCACGCCGCTTTACGAGATTATGGAGGGGCTGAACCGCGCGGTAAAGGCCGGGAAGGCGCGGTACATCGGCATTTCAAACTGCTTTGCCTATCAGCTTGCAAAGGCAAACGCCCTGGCCGAGCGCGAGGGCTTTGCAAAATTCATTTCGGTGCAGGGGCACTACAACCTGCTTTTCCGCGAGGAGGAGCGGGAAATGGCAAGGCTGTGCGCGGAGGATAACCTTGCGATGACCCCGTACAGCGCCCTTGCGGGCGGGCGGCTGTCCAAGCGCCCCGGCGAAACCTCCAAGCGGTTCGAGGAGGACAGCTATGCGCATCTGAAATATGACGCCACCGCCAAGCAGGACGGCGTTATTATTGCCCGCGTGGCCGAGCTCGCCGAAAAGCGCGGCGTATCCATGACGGAAATTTCTCTTGCGTGGCTTTTAACCAAGGCTGCCGCTCCCGTTGTGGGCGCGACGAAGCTGCACCATATTGAAGGAGCGGCCAAAGCAACGGAGCTGGCGCTCAGCAAGGACGAAACGGCTTATTTAGAGGCGCCCTACGTCCCGCACAATCTGGTGGGCATTATGGCGCAGAACACCCCCGCCGACGCAAAAAAAGCGCACGTGTGGTCCACGGGCAGCCAAACCATCTGAAGGGAGACTCGGAACATGGATTTGCGTACAACCGACCCCGAATTTGCAGAACGCTTTGCGCATTTTGCTTTTCATGAAGCGCCGAACGAGGCGGGGCAGCAGCTCCCGGAAAAAACGCGCTATACGGCAATCTTGGCGGCACTTATCGGCTGCGGCGGCGCAGAGGCATACCGAGAAATGCTGCCGAAAGCGCTGGACGGCGGCGTTACGCCGGTGATGGCCAAGGAAATTGTGTATCAGGCGACCGCCTATTTGGGCTTCGGCCGAATGCTGCCGTTTCTCCTTTGTACAAACGCGGTCTTTGCGGAAAAAGGCATCGAGCTGCCCCTCCCCAATCAGGCGACGACTACCCTTAAAAACAGGCTCGAAAAGGGCGCGGCGGCGCAGGCGGAAATCTTCGGCGAACCTATGAAAGAAGCGTGGAAAACCGGGCACGTCAACCGCTGGCTTGCGGCGAACTGCTTCGGCGATTACTACACCCGCAAGGGGCTCAGCCTTGCCGAGCGCGAGCTTATCACCTTCTGTTTTCTCATGGCGCAGGGCGGCTGCGAGCCGCAGCTTATCGCCCATTCCAAAGGGAATATGCACATGGGGAACGACCGGGACTTTCTTACCCGCGTCGTTTCCCAATGCCTGCCCTATATCGGCTACCCCCGCAGCCTCAACGCCCTTGCGTGCATCCGAAAGGCGGCGGAGGATGCCGGGGAATAAGCGCCTTGGCGCTGCCCTTTCCGGCCATAAAAAGAACGGTGCGTCCCGCAAGTGCGGGCTGCACCGTTCCTTTTTTCCTGTTTGCCGCCGCTTCGCACGCAGGGCGCCTGCGCGCGTTTATTTTTTTGCTTTGGGAGCCTGCTTTTCCAAAAGCGGCTTTAAATACTGCCCCGTATAGGAGGCCGCGCAGCGGGCGACCTGCTCGGGCGTGCCCTCGGCGACGATGGTGCCGCCGTTGTCGCCGCCCTCGGGGCCCAAATCGATGATGTGGTCGGCGACCTTGATGACGTCCAGATTGTGCTCAATCACGACGACCGTGTTGCCGCCGTCGGCGAGCTTTTGCAGCACGTCGATAAGCTTGTGGACGTCCGCCGTGTGCAGCCCCGTGGTCGGCTCGTCCAGGATATAGATGGTGCGGCCGGTCGGGCGCTTGGAAAGCTCCGTCGCAAGCTTGACGCGCTGCGCCTCGCCGCCGGACAGCGTCGTGGCCGGCTGGCCGAGCTTGACGTAGCCCAGGCCGACGTCATAGATGGTTTGCAGCTTGCGCGCGATTTTCGGGATGCTCGAAAAGAAGTCGAGCGCCTCCTCCACCGTCATTTCCAGCACGTCGTAAATGGATTTGCCCTTGTATTTGACCTCGAGCGTCTCGCGGTTGAAGCGCGCGCCCTTGCACACCTCGCACGGCACATAGACGTCCGCCAAAAAGTGCATTTCAATCTTCACAATGCCGTCGCCCTGGCACGCCTCGCACCGGCCGCCCTTTACGTTGAAGGAGAACCGGCTCGGCGAAAAGCCGCGGACCTTCGCGTCCTGCGTCTGGGCAAACAGGCTGCGGATGTCGGTAAAAACGCCGGTATACGTCGCCGGGTTCGACCGCGGCGTGCGGCCGATGGGCGACTGGTCGATGTCCACAACCTTGTCCAGGTTCTCAAGGCCCAAAATGTCCTTGTGCCTGCCCATCGGTTTTTTGGCGCCGTTCAATTCGTTGGCCAGGCGCTTGTACAGAATCTCGTTGACCAGCGACGATTTCCCCGAGCCGGAGACGCCGGTCACCGCGATGAATTTGCCGAGCGGGAATTTGACGTTGATGTTTTTCAGGTTGTTTTCCGCCGCGCCGCGCACCGTTAAAAACTTGCCGCTGCCCTTGCGCCGCTTTTCGGGCACGGGGATGCGACGCTTGCCGCTCAGGTATTGCCCCGTCACGGACTGCGGACAGGCCTTGATGTCCTCCACCGTCCCCGCGCACACGACCTCGCCGCCGTGCACGCCCGCGCCCGGACCGACGTCGACGATGTAATCCGCCGCGTACATGGTATCCTCGTCATGCTCGACGACCAAAAGCGTATTGCCGAGGTCGCGCAGGCGCTTGAGCGTCGCGAGCAGCTTGTCGTTGTCGCGCTGGTGCAGGCCGATGCTCGGCTCGTCCAGAATGTAGAGCACGCCCATCAAAGACGACCCAATCTGCGTCGCCAGGCGGATGCGCTGGCTTTCCCCGCCCGACAGCGTGCCGGAGGAACGCGCCAGCGTCAGATAGTCGAGCCCGACGCTCGCCAAAAACTCCAGACGGCTGCGGATTTCCCGCAAAATCTGGTCGGCAATGGCGCGGTCGCGCTCGCGAAGCTCGAGGCCGTCCAAAAAGCGCAGCGCCGCCGTTACGGACATTTGGGTAAATGCATAGATGTTGATGCCGCCCACCGTCACGCCGAGCACAATCGGCTTTAAGCGCGCGCCGTGGCAGTCCGGGCAGTCGCAGGCCTTCATGACCTGTTCAATCTCCCAGCGCGCCCAGTCGCTTGTCGATTCGCGGTAGCGGCGCTCCATATTGGGCACAATCCCCTCGAACGGCGCTTCGTACGTCCCCTTGCCGTAAACGTTCTTGCGGTGCACCGTCAGCTTTTTGCCCTTCGTCCCGTAGAGCAGCGCGTCCAGCGCCGCCTTGGAAAAATCGCACAGCGGCGTGTCGAGCGTAAAGCCGTATTGTTCGCCGAGCGCCTCGTAATACATCTGCGCAATCGTGCCGCCCTCGGCGTTCGACCAGCCGCTTGCGCGGATGGCGCCGGCGCGGATGGACAGCTTCTTATTCGGAATGATGAGGTCGGGGTCGACCTTTAAAAACGTACCCAGCCCCGTGCAGGTCTCGCACGCGCCGAACGGGTTGTTGAAGGAGAACATCCGCGGCGTCAGCTCGTCGACAGACGCGCCGTGCTCCGGGCAGGCGTAATTCTGGGAAAACAGCAAGTCCTCGCCGTCCAGGAGATTGACAAGCACCGTCCCGCCCGTGAGCGCCGTCGCCGTTTCAATGGAATCGGCCAGGCGGCTGCGGATGTCCGGCCCGATAACAAGCCGGTCCACGACAATCTCGATGCTGTGCTTGAAATTCTTTTCGAGCTTGATTTCCTCGGACAGGTCGTAAAGGCTCCCGTCCACGCGCACGCGGACAAACCCCGCGCGCCGCGCCGCGTCGAGCTCCTTCTGGTGCTCGCCTTTGCGCGCGCGCACCACGGGCGCCAGGATTTGCACCTTGCTGCCGGCGGGCAGCTCCAGCACGCGGTCGACAATGGTGTCCACCGACTGCCGCACGATTTCGCGCCCGCAGACCGGGCAGTGCGGCACGCCGACGCGCGCGTACAAAAGGCGCAGGTAGTCGTAAATTTCCGTGACCGTCCCCACCGTGGAGCGCGGGTTGCGCGAGGTTGTCTTCTGGTCGATGGAAATGGCGGGCGACAGCCCCTCTATCGAGTCGACATTCGGTTTTTCCATCTGCCCGAGGAACATCCGCGCATAAGAGGACAGCGATTCCACGTACCGGCGCTGCCCCTCGGCATAAATGGTATCAAAGGCGAGCGACGATTTGCCCGAGCCCGACAGCCCCGTGAGCACCACCAGCTTGTCGCGCGGGATTTGGACGTCGATGTTTTTCAGGTTGTGCTCGCGCGCGCCCTTGACGACGATGTATTGGCTTGCCATCAGCGTTTTTCCCCTTTTAGTTCTTGAATCTTGTCGCGCAGCATCGCCGCGTGCTCAAATTCCAGCAATTTTGCCGCCGCGCGCATTTCGGCGGTGAGCTTTGCAATCATCGCCTGTTTTTCGCGCGCGCTCAGGCGCTTGTGCGGCTTTTTGCCGTCGTCGGCGTGCGTGGAAATTTCCAAAATATCGCGCACGTCCTTTTGAATGGTCCGCGGCGTAATGCCGTGCGCCTCGTTGTAGCGCATCTGCTTTTCCCGGCGGCGCACCGTCTCGGCAATCGCGCGCTCCATGGAGGGCGTGACGCTGTCGGCGTACATAATGACCTCGCCGTGCGCGTTGCGCGCCGCGCGGCCGACGGTCTGCACCAGCGACGTTTCCGAGCGCAAAAAGCCCTCCTTGTCCGCATCCAAAATGGCGACGAGCGACACCTCGGGGATGTCGAGCCCTTCGCGCAGGAGGTTGATGCCGACGAGCACGTCGAACTCGCCCAGGCGCAGGTCCCGGATAATCTCCATGCGTTCAATGGTGTCGACGTCATAATGCATATATTTGACCTTGATGCCGTGCGTATCCAAAAAGTCGGTCAGATTTTCGGCCATTTTTTTGGTCAGCGTCGTCACAAGCCCACGTTCGCCGCGGTCGGTGCGCAGGCGGATTTCGGAAATGAGGTCCTCAATCTGCCCCTCCGTCGGGCGGACGAAAATTTCCGGGTCCAAAAGCCCCGTGGGGCGGATTACCTGCTCGACAATCTGCGCGCTTTTTTCGCGTTCAAAATCGCCGGGCGTTGCGCTGACGAAAATTTTCTGCCCGACGCGCGCGTAAAACTCCTCAAAGGTCAGCGGCCGGTTGTCGAACGCCGACGGCAGCCGGAAGCCGAAATCCACAAGCGACTCCTTGCGCGAGCGGTCGCCGCCGTACATCCCGCGCACCTGCGGGAGCGTAACGTGCGATTCGTCGACGAACAGGAGGAAGTCCTTCGGGAAATAGTCGAGCAGCGTAAACGGCGCCGAGCCCGGCGCGCGGCCGGACATGACGCGGGAATAGTTTTCAATCCCCTTGCAAAAGCCGGTTTCCCGCAGCATTTCCATATCGTATTCCGTCCGCTGGCGGATGCGCTGCGCCTCTAAGAGCTTGCCCTCTTTTTCAAACGTCTTGACGCGGTCCTCCATTTCGAGAAGAATCTCCGCAATGGCGCGCTCGAGCTTGTCCGGCGCGACGACATAGTGCGACGCGGGATAAATGGCAACGTGCGACACGACGTTTTTGACCTGGCCGGTGATGGGGTTGATTTCGGAAATGCGGTCAATCTCGTCGCCGAAAAACTCAATGCGAATGGCCGTGTCGTTGGAATAGACCGGGAACACCTCGACCACGTCGCCGCGCACCCGGAACTTGTTGCGGATAAAATTGATGTCGTTGCGCTCGTACTGAATCTCCACCAGCTTCGCAAGCAGCTCGTCGCGGTCCTTTTGCATCCCCTGCCGCAGGGAAATGACCATGTTGCGGTAATCGATGGGGTCGCCGAGGGTGTAAATGCACGACACGCTCGCCACGATAATCACGTCGCGCCGTTCCGACAGCGCCGAGGTCGCCGAGTGGCGCAGCTTGTCAATCTCGTCGTTGATGGCGGAATCCTTTTCGATGTAGGTGTCGGTCGACGGGATATACGCCTCCGGCTGGTAGTAGTCGTAATAGGAGACAAAGTATTCGACGGCGTTTTCCGGGAAAAATTCCTTAAACTCCGAGCAAAGCTGCGCGGCAAGCGTCTTGTTATGTGCAAGCACCAGCGTCGGGCGGTTGAGCGCCGCAATGATGTTCGCCATGGTAAACGTCTTGCCCGAACCCGTCACGCCCAGCAGCGTCTGCTCGCGAAAACCGTTTTTTACGCCCGCGGTAAGCTTCGCAATCGCCTCGGGCTGGTCGCCCGTGGGCGCGTACGGCGCTTTTAATTTGAAAACCTGTTCACCCATACCGGCACTCCAAACTCCTGCATATAAAAGAACATTTGTTCCTTTATTGTACGCGGATTTTCCCGCTTTGTCAACACAAAAGGCAAAAAGCGCGGCGGACAGGGTCCGGCACGCTTTTTCTGCTCCCGGCGTCTGCCGGGCTTAAAACAAATCCCGAAAATTCCGGCTGCTTTTCATGGAAAACCAGTCCTTGCCGGCCACGATGATGTGGTCGTCCACCTGCACGTGCAGGGCGCGCAGCGCCAGCACAATCACGCGGGTCGCCTCTATGTCCGCCGCCGAGGGCGCGGCGACGCCCGCCGGATGGTTGTGCGCCAAAATGATGTGCGACGCGCGGTTCTGGATGGCCGCCTCCGCAATGCCGCGGATGTTCAGGTCGGTGCTCTCCAGCGTGCCTTCCGAAATCAATACCGTATTGACCACGCGGCATTTGTGCGTCATGCAGACCGCCAAAAGCTGTTCCTTCGTTTTCCCGACGAACCGGGAGACCAGATACGCCCCGGCCGCCTGCGCGTTTGTCAGCTCCGTTAAGTTTGCGTTCGCTTTGTCCTGCTCGTATTTTGCAAACATCGACGACATCAGGTGGATAAGCACCGCCGTATTCTCGCCGACGCCGGGGACGTGCGTCAGCGCCTCCACGCTCGCGTCAAAAACGCCGGACAACGAGCCGAACTCGGCAATCAGCCGGTGCGCCAGCTCGTTGGTGTCCCGCTGCGGAATCGCATAAAACAGCAGCAGCTCAAGCGCGTTGTGGTCCTCAAACGCGTCCAGGCCCTCCCGCACGAAACGCGCCTTAAGCCGTGCGCGGTGCCCGCTGTGCAGCGACGCCTGCTTCTCGGCCATATGCCTTATTTCACCTTGCGGCTGCCGGGCTTCACAAGCTCCAGCCGGCCTTCCTTGCAAAGCGGGCACTCCGACGCCTCCCAGGAGGTGACGGGCGCAGAATACACCGCCTTAAACGGTACGCCGAAATCCATCTTACCGCCGGTCCGGTCCACAATCGAGCCGACGCCGACCACGTCGCCGCCCGCTTCGCGCACAAGCTCCAGGACCTCTTTGACAGAGCCGCCGGTGGTGACGACGTCCTCGACGACCAGCACCTTTTCGCCGGGTTCTACCGAGAAGCCGCGGCGCAGCGCCATTTTGCCGTCCTCCCCGCGCTCGGTAAAGAAATTTTCGCAGCCCAGCGCCCGGCTGACCTCATACGCCATCTGCACCGCGCCCATGGCGGGGCCGATAACCACCTGCACGCCGGCGTCCCGGTATTTTTCCGCCAGGGCCGCGCAAAGCTCCTCGCTGTATTTCGTATTGCGGAAAATCTTGGCGCATTGCAGATATTTGTCGGAATGGCGCCCGGAGGTCAACAGGAAATGCCCTTCCAGCAGCACGCCCGCTTCCTTTAAAATCTCCGTCACACGTTCTTGCGTCAGCATAGAGACAACTCCTTTTGTTTTGCTGCCTGTATTTTAGCACAGGTTCGCCGTTTTGAAAAGAGGGAAACAAAAAACGTGCGGCCGTCTGCCCGCACGTTTTCGCTCGGCTGTTTTATTTGAACCGCAAAAGCTTTCGGACATGCCGGCGCAGCTTGAGCATATACAGCGTTACCAGGCGCGAAACGGCGACGTCGTAAATCACGAAAACGACGTTCCCGAGCCCCAAAAGCCCCACGGCCGCCCACTTCCCGTATTCCTCAAGCTCGTCGAACGGCAGCTGGAACACATAGAGGATAACGAGGTAGGCAAGCACGACGCAGGCGTTGAAAACCAGCAGCTTGACAAGCCACAGCACAATGCCGCGCAGGCGCGTCCCCTCCAGGGCGGCCTTGACGATTGGGTAATGGCCGAAAAAGAACACGTACATGACCGCGGCTTCCTTATCCGGCAAAATTAGCAGCGACAAAATGCTGACCGCTGCATACACGCCGAGCGCCCATTTTTTTCCGACGTCCACAACCATCAGGACCAAAAACACGCCGGCCACCGCCGGCAGCGCGTACGTGAGCGTCGGTATGACGGCGGTCAAAAACATCGTCACGACGGAAAGTGCCGCGACAATGCCGCCGAGCGCAGTCCTGGAGGTGTTGGATAAATCCCGCTTTCCCATATCAGCAGCCCGGTATCAGGTCGCCGCCCATGCATTCGCAGCAGCAGTCCGCGCACAAAAGCGACGAGCAGATGTCGCAGGCGCTGCAGCCGCCGCCGCGCGTTTCCCGATAGCCGCCGCGGGCGTTGTTGTTGAGCGAATTGAACGCCGCCGCATACTCCGTGTTGCCCGGCTCACGCTGGCAGGCCTCGGAATAATTTTTATACGCTTCGTCAAACCAGCCGCGGCGCTGCTGAATCTGCCCCTTGAGGAAATACCACTCGCCGGTGCGCGACGGATACGGAATCCCGTCCAAAATCATTTCCGCGTCGTCAATGCGGCCGTTGAGGATGCGCGCGCGCACATCGGCAAACTGGGAGTCGCCGTAGGCGTTCCCGGCGTCGCCGTAACCCGCGCCGGAACCGGCATAGGACGAGCCGGCCGCATAGGCGGTCTGCCCGCGGCGTTCGGCGACAATCGCGTCGTACGCCCGGTCGAGCTCCGCCATTTTCCGCTTGGCCACGTCGGCCAGCGGTCCGTTGGCGAAGGTGTCCTCCTGATATTTGCGGGCAAGCGCCCGGTACGCTTCCTTAATCTGGTCGTCGGTCGCGTTCTGCGGCACGCCCAGTACGGCGTAGGGGTCTGCCATACGTTCTGTCACCTCATTTTCCGTCCTTCACCGGCAAAGGCGCCGGCGGCGCGGGACGGTCGTTCTCATTTTGATAGTGTGCCCGGATGCTTTCGGTCCGCGCGTGCAGACCGTCGCAGAGAATATTTTCCAAAATGGCGCGCCGCACCGGCCCCGACAGAAGCGCCAGCGTTTCGGCGGCTTCGTTTTCGGTCATATACAGCGAGCGCAAAATGCCGGCCTGCACGGTGCTGCCGCGCACATCCGCAGGCGTTTGCACGCCGTATTGCAGCAGGAAGGGATTGTACGCGCCGCTTTTCAAATCCTTTTCCAGGTCGTCGTACGCGTCCATCAAATAGACCCAGCGCCCGACGCAGTACGCAATCCGCTCCGTCACGCGCCGGTCGTCCCCCGCGGGCAAAAGCGCCGTGCAAAGCGCCGCCAGCGCGCGCGCGGACGGGTCCGCCGCACGGTCTGCGCTCGCGCAATGCGCGGCCTCGAGGGCGGCCTGTGCTTCCATGGCGGTCCCGGCAATCTCCGCGAACGCCGGATAGCGCTTCGCCGCTTTTTTATAGCTGCCGCGCAGCGCCGCGCACAAAAGCGCCGCCGCGGCCTTTCGCGCGCCCTTTTTGTCGGCGCGGTCGTCGCGCGCCTTGTGGTACGCCAGGATGACCGTCAGCGCGGCGGCCTCGCGGTAAAGCGCGTCCCCGCCCGTTTCATAGTAGCAGACCTTGGCGGGATTGAAGCGGCAGCGGCCCTTTTGGTAGGCCGGCTGCGCGCCGCCTGCCCCGCACAGCAGCACGTAAAACGCTGCGTCATAGCTCAAAAGCAGGCGGGAAGCCTGCCCGTATTCGCGCCCGAGCGTGCGGCAAAGCGTGCAGTAAACCGCTTTGTACTCCTCGTATTCCCGGACCTTAAGCTCCGGCTTGTAAATGCGCACATACCCGAACAAGCGGACCCCTCCGTTACAGAATGGACGAAAGGTTGCGCATAATCGCGCCGGCGACCTCGGGACGGTTCATCGTATAGATGTGGATGCCGCCGACACCGTTTGCCACAAGCTCGACAATCTGCTCGGTCGCGTAGGCAATGCCGGCCTGCATGAGCGACTGCGGGTCGTCGGCAAACCGGTCGACCACCGTTTTGAGCCGGGCGGGCAGCGTGGTGCCGGACAGCTTGCACGAGCGCGCAATCTGCCGGGAATTCATGACCGGCATAATCCCCGCGCACACGGGGACGTCAATCCCCTTTTTCAGCGCGCGGTACAGGAAGCTGTATAAAACGGAATTGTCGAAGAACATCTGCGTGACGAGGAAGTCGGCGCCGCAGTCGACCTTTTGCTTGAGGTACTCGAGGTCCTTTTCCGGGCTTTCGGACTCCACGTGCCCTTCGGGGTAGCAGGCCGCGCCCACGGTAAAGCCGCCCATCGCCTTGGCGGCCGCAACCAGCTCCGCCGCATAGCGGTAATGCGCGTCGTCCGGCACATACCCCTCGGGCAAATCCCCGCGCAAAGCGAGCAGGTTGCGCACGCCGCGCGCTTTGAGGTCCGTGAGCACATTGCGGACGGTCTGCTTGTCGCTGGACGCGCAGGTCAAATGCGCCATGGCGGGAATGTGCAGGTCGTTTTCAATATGCGCGGCAATTTTCGGCGTATTCACAGAGGTCCCGCCGCCCGCGCCGTAGGTCACGCTGATAAAGTCCGGCGAAAAGGCCGCCAAAGCGTCCACCGCCGCCTCCACCGGCGCATAGGCCGCGTCGTTCTTCGGCGGGAACACCTCAAAGGAGACCGTAAGCTGCTTCTGCCGGAATTTTTCCATAAGGTCCATGCATACCATCCCAACCGCGTTTTTCCGGGAAAAACGCCGAAAATCGAGAAATCCTACCCTGTATCATAGCACACCCGCGGGAAAAGGACAAGGCAAACCGGGCTTTTTTACAAAATCGGCCGCGGGAATTTACAGTTTGTTAATAAAAGCCCCGGCGCGCCGCCGCAAAACGGCCTGCCGGGACTTTGCCGAATATCTTCTTTTTATGCCGCAACCTGCCCGACATCGCCGAGCCTGCAGGAATACAAAAACGCGACGCGGTCGCCGGGCTTCAGCGTATAGGACCGCGCGGAATAGTTGGGGAATACGCCGTTGACGCTGTACAGCCAGCCGCTTTGCGCGCCCATGGCGCGTTCCGAAAGGCCGCCGATGCTGCGCACATAGCCGCCGCTTGCCGAAAACGCGATGTTCCGCGCGCGAAGCGTGCGGCGCAAAAGGTCGAGGGCGGACTCGCCCGTTTCCAGCGCGACGGCTTCGTTTTCGAGAAAATAGCCGCTTTCCGGCAGCACGCCCGCGTAAGCGGGGTCGCGGAGAATCCCGTTTTCCACGGCGGTTTGGAACCCGACGGTCAAGGTCACCGTTTCCGCCTGCGGGGCGGGCGCGGCGGTCGGCGCGGCAGTCTGGGCGGGCGCGGCGGTTGCGGCTGTGCCGCCGGACGTATGCTGCGCTTCGGGCTTTTTCTGCACAGCGGTCATTTCTCCCGCCGTCGTCTCGGCGCTCGTCGTCTGTCCGGCCGTAACCGTCTGTGCCGCAGCGGTCGTTTGCAGCGCTTCGCCGGTTGTCACAGCAGGCTCCCCCGCGCCCCGGCAGGCGCAAAGCAGCAGGCTGCAGGCGCACAAAAGTACCGACAGCCGAAGCACGGTGCGCGCGTTACACATGGCGCCTGCGTCCGAGCAGCACAGCCGCCGCAAGGCAGGTAAGCCCCGCGGCAGCCGCCGGCGCGGCGCCGCCGGTTTTGGGGATTTCCACCGGGGAGGCGGGCTGTTCGCCGGTCGGTGTTTCCGGCTGCGGCGCCTGCGTTCCCGGTTCGGAAGGCCCGGGCGCGCCGGTAAAGGTAAACAGCGTCGGCTCGCCGGCCTGCAGCCGCCGGTACGCTTCGAGCGCCTGCGCAATCTGGTAGGTCGTCAGCGGGTCCTCCGCGCCCGCGTAATTGAGCCCGCCGCCCGCTTCGGACAGATACGCTTCGAGCGCGTCAACGGGCGACACGCCGTTTTTGCAGAATTCCGGGTTGGCCGGGTCAAGCCCCAGGGCGCACAGCGCCAGAATCACCTGCGCGGTGCTTTCGCCGCTGGGCGTGCCGAACACCGCCGTACCGAACGCGCCGCTCTCAAACTGCTGCGCCTTCAGATAGTCGAGCGCACGGTCCAGCACCCCGCGGACCGTTTCGTCTTTTTCCCGGTACGGGGCGAGCGCCTGCACCGCCATGGCGGTCGTGTCGCAGTCGGAGGAAATGCCGTACCCCTGGTCCTCGGTGCAGTACGGGAACCCGCCGTCCGGCTGCTGCGCGGCGCACAGGGCTTCCAGCAGCGGTGCGCGGTCGCTGTCCGTAAATGGGAACGACGCGTCAAAGTCCATGGCCAGAAGCGGGAAGGCAAGGCTGCTCACATAGATTTGCGACGCGTAATCGACCGACCGCAGCGCCGCAAGCAAATCACGGCCGCCTATGTTCTGCGGGGAAGAACCGATTGCCTTTGCCGCCAGAACCAGCCGTGCGACGTCGCTCGGATACAGCGTTTCCAGGCTGTTTTGCACCACCGCCGTAAGGTAGTCTTTGTACCGCGCGTCCGGCTGCACGCCGCATTGCGCGAGCGTAAAGGCCGTCCAGTCCGCAAGGCTGTCCGGGTAGTCGGTTTGCGTATAGTCAAACTGCGTGTTTTCCTCCTTTTGCAGCCAGGAAAGCGCCGCCGCCCGCGCGTTCTGCGGCGCGGCCGATACCGGCAGCGCAAGCGCGCAAAGCAGCAGCAGGGCAAGGGAAATACGGAATGCTTGTTTCATGGTGTACCGCCTTTCGTAAAATAATAAAAGCGGAGCCCCGTGGGACTCCGCCGAAAAGCGCAAACGAGCGCACCTGCGCCGCGCGCATATTCCGACAGCTTCTTTCCCACCGAAAGAACCCTGTTAAACTGCGCGTACAGGCAGGTCTCCTGACTCACGGCACGCTTGCCGCCGCCTTCCCAAAGCCAAAGCCTCGGTGGCGTCTCGGCGGCAAAAACCGTTTACAGTAGCGGGGGCTGTCACGGCTTTGCACCGTGTTCCCTTTTCACTTTGCCCGGGCGCGCGTCCTGCGCGCTGCAAAGCACCTGTACGCGGAAAAAATCTTAATAATTGTCGCAGAAATCTGCAATAACGGGCGAGTGGTCGTTCCAGTTGTAATACCCGCCGGCGCGGACAATTTCTTTTGCGGCCGTCGCGCCCTCCTTCGCCGCGGCAAGCTGCGGGTACCGCGCTTTCAGGCCGGCTAGGAGAGCCGCCGTGTCCGGCGCTTGCTCCCCGCAGAGCAGGGCGAGCGCCTCGAGCGCGGTCGGAAGCTTTGCACAAAACGCCGCGCGCAGCACGCCGAGCGTCCCGTCCGCACGCAGATAGGTCCCGCTTTGCGCCGTAAACGGCGCGGTAAACAGCTGCTCGTCCGCCGTTTCGGTATAGGCGTTCGAGAGCGCGAGCGTATACGCCGCCGTCACGGCGTCCGGCTTTTTGCAGTCCAGCAGCACCGCGGCGCGTTCCCCGCGGTAGGCGCGGACGGGTTCCACACCCAAAAGCCGCATTCCGGCAAAGCCGGCGCTTTTTTCCGTCGCATCCATATACACGGCCGGGAAATGCGCTTTGGCGAAGGCGGCCTCCTCCAGCGACGCCGTGGGTCCGAGCACGACGGCGACGCTGTCCCCGAACGACGCGAGCTTTTCGCGCATTGCGTCCGCGCGCTCGCGGGGGACGGGCGGCATTTGCGTGTTGGCGGCAAAAATGCCGAAGCGGCCACCCTTGCACAGCAGGCCCTTTTCGCCCGCAGGCAGCGCGCGCATCACGGTTTTGCCGAGATAGCGCAAATCGACCGGGCAGAGCGCCGAGCAGAAGGTGCAGACGGTATGCAAGCTGTTTTCCTTTACAGGCGTCGGCTTAGCGACCGGCTGCTTTTCCCGCAGGGAGCCGGTCGGGCAGACCGTAACGCATTGCCCGCAGAACATACAGTCGCTTTGCTCCAGCGGCAGGGAAAACGCGGGGCTGACGACCGTGTCAAAGCCGCGTCCGACAAGGCCCAGGTTCGTTTTTCCCATCGCCTCGTCGCAGACGCGCACGCAGAGCCCGCACAAAATGCACTTGTCCGCGTTGCGCGAAATGAGCGAGGTTGTATCCTCCTGATTGCGCCGGTGCTTTTCACCTGTAAGGCGTTCCGGCTTTACATCGTATTGGTTTGCGTAAGCGATAAGCTTGCACTCGAAGTAGTCGTGGCAGCCGCAGGAAAGGCAGCGCATCGCCTCTTTTTTCGCTTCCGTTTCGGAAAGTCCGAGCGCGACCTCGCCGAAATCGTGCTTGCGCTCCGCAGCGGGGCGCACCGGCATTTTCACGCGCGGCGCTTTCTCAAATTTTTCGAAAAATTCGGGCGCGGGCGTGCGTTCGACCAAAAACGGTTTTTTGTACCGCGCCGTCTCGCCGTGCAGGTATCGGTCGACCACAAGCGCCGCTTTCTGCGCTTCGCCTATCGCGGCAATGGCAATGGAAGCGCCGCGGTTCGTCATATCGCCCACCGCGAACACGCCCGGCAGCGATGTGGAAAACGTCTCCTCGTCCGCCGAAACCGTATGGCGCTTTGTCGCCTCGACCGCTTCAAAGCCCGCAAGGTCCGGCTGCTGGCCGATGGCCATCAGCACCGTATCAAATTCGACGCGCTCCGTATCGCCTTCAATCGGCTCGGGACGGCGGCGGCCGCTCTGGTCGGGCTCGCCCAAGCGCATACGCTGCAGCGTTGCGGTCACGGTTGCGCCGTTGTCGGTGAATTCGACGGGCGCCGTTAAAAAGCGGAACGTCACGCCCTCTTCGGTGGCCTCTTCAATCTCAATCGCCTCGGCGGGCATTTCCTCGCGCGTGCGGCGGTACAGCACGCAAACCTCCTTTGCACCCAGGCGCACCGCCGTCCGGCAGGCGTCCATGGCGGTGTTGCCGCCGCCGACGACCGCCACGCGGTCGCCTATGGGCATCGGGTCGTGCAGGGCTACCGTGCGCAGGAAATCAATCCCGCCGACCACGCGCGCCGCGTCCTCCCCGGGCACGCGCATGGGGCTCGAGCGCCAGGCGCCCGCCGCCAGCACGACCGCGTCATAGGCCTTGCGAAGCGCGTCGAGCGTCACGTCCTTGCCGACGCGCACGTTGTTCTTAAACGCAATCCCCAGCGCTTCAATCTGCGCTATCTCCCGGTCGAGCAGGGCTTTCGGCAGCCGATATTCCGGAATGCCGTACCGCAGCATACCGCCCATTTGGGGCATGGCGTCGAGCACGGTGACCGCGTGCCCCTGCCGGCGCAGGAAATAGGCGGCCGTAAGACCCCCCGGGCCGCCGCCGACCACGGCGACGCGCTTGCCCGTGTCGGGCTCTACGGGCGGGACGTACGGCGTTTCGCTCGCCATATCCATATCCGCCGCAAAGCTCTTTAAGGCCGCAATGGAAACCGGCTCTTCCACGAACTGCCGGCGGCACTCCTTTTCGCACGGGTGCGGACAGACGCGCCCGATGGACGAGGGCAGCGGGATTTTTTCCTTAATCAGGCGCGTGGCCTCGGTGTACTCGCCGTCGGCAATGAGGCCGACATATCCCTGGCAGTCGGTGCCCGCCGGGCAGGCCTTGGTGCAGGGCGCCTTGCAGTCGCCGTCATGGTCGGACAAAAGCAGCTCAAGCGCGAGCCTGCGCGCGCGCACGGCGCGTTCGGAATCGGTATGCACGACCATCCCGTCGCGCACCTTCGTGGAACAGGCGCGCTGCAGCTTGGGGCTGCCCTCGACCTCCACCACGCACAGCCCGCACGCGCCGTACAGCTCTACGCGGCCGTCAAAGCAGAGGTTCGGAATCTCTATCCCGTTCTGCGCCGCGGCCGAAAGCAGCGTCGTGCCCGCTTCGGCCCGCAGAACTTTTCCGTCTATCGTAATTTGAACCAAACTCATGCGTTTACCTCCACCGCGCCGAAGTTGCAGTTTTCCGCACATTTGCCGCACTTGATGCAAAGCTGCGGGTCAATCGTATGCGGCTTGCGCACTTCGCCGGAAATGGCGCCCACCGGGCAGTTGCGCGCGCACTTGGTGCAGCCGACGCATTTGTCCGGGTCAATGGAATAGGTCACCAGCGCCGTGCATTCGCCCGCCGGGCATTTTTTGTCGCGGATGTGCGCTTCAAACTCCGGGCGGAAATACCGAATCGTCGTCAGCACCGGGTTGGGCGCGGTCTGCCCCAGGCCGCACAGCGCGCCGTCCTTGACGCCCGCGCAAAGCTCCTCCAAAAGCTCGATGTCGCCGGGCTTGCCCTCCCCTTCCGTAATGCGGGTGAGGACCTCCAGCATCCGCTTGGTGCCGATCCGGCAGTGCACGCACTTGCCGCAGGACTCCTTGGCGGTAAAATCCAGGAAAAATTTCGCCATGCCGACCATGCAGGTGCTCTCGTCCATGACGACCATGCCGCCCGAGCCCATAATGGCGCCCGTCGCGCCCAGCGCCTTATAGTCGATGACCGTGTCCAGAAGGCTTTCCGGGATGCACCCGCCGGAGGGGCCGCCCATCTGCACGGCCTTGAAGCGCTTGCCGTCGCGGATGCCGCCGCCGATGTCGAAAATGACGTCGCGCAGCGTTTTCCCCATCGGAATCTCGACAAGGCCGCCGCGGCGCACCTTGCCGGTCAGCGCAAAGACCTTGGTGCCCTTGCTGCCCTCGGTGCCCATCGCGGCAAACGCCGCGCCGCCGTTTTCCAAAATCCAGGGGACGTTGGCAAAGGTTTCGACATTGTTGATGTTGGAGGGCTTGTGCCAATAGCCCGCCTCGGCCGGGAACGGCGGCTTTAAGCGCGGCATACCGCGGCTGCCCTCGAGCGATTCGATTAGCGCGGTCTCCTCGCCGCAGACGAACGCGCCCGCGCCCGCCTTAATGCGCATGGTGCAGGAATAGGCGCTGCCGAAAATGTGCTCGCCGAGGTACCCTTTTTCCGTCGCCTGCTCGATTGCCTTTTGCAGGCGCTTTATGGCAAGCGGATATTCCGCGCGCACATAGACAATCGCTTCCTTCGCCCCGATGGCGTACGCGCCGATGAGCATCCCTTCGATAAGGCCGTGCGGGTCGCCTTCGATAACCGCGCGGTCCATAAACGCGCCCGGGTCGCCCTCGTCGGCGTTGCAGATGAGGTATTTTTCCTCGCCCTTCGCCTCCCGCGCCGCGTTCCATTTGAACCAGGTCGGGAAGCCCGCGCCGCCGCGCCCGGCAAGGCCGGACGTTTTGATTTCCTCGATAACCGCCTCGGGCGTGCTTTCAAACAGCGCCCGGCGAATGGCGGTATAGCCGCCCGCCGCCTCGTATTCCGCAATGCTTTCGGGGTTGAGCACGCCGCAATGGCGCAGGGCGATGCGCGTCTGCTTTTCCAAAAACTGCGCGTCCTCTTTAGCAATGACCAAGTCGGCAACGCCGCTTAAATCCTCTTTCCCGACCGCCTCCAGAATCCGCGGGGCGTCCGCCGCCTGCACGCGCACCAGACGCGTCAGGTTTTTTTCGTCGTCGTACACGTCCACAATCGGCTCGCAAAAGCACATACCGTTGCAGCCCGTAATGGACAGCGACGCGTTTTCGGGGAGGGCTTTTTCGAGCGCGTCATAAACCTTCTGCGCGCCGGCGGCGATGCCGCAGGAGCCCGCTCCCACTACGATTTTCATCATCTCAGGCGCCCTCCTTTGCCGCGGCGGCCAAATCCGCCAAAATCTTTTTCGTTTTGTCCGGCGTGAGGGTGCCGTAGGTCTCGCCGTTAATCATCATCACGGGCGACAGGCTGCAGCAGCCCAGGCACGCGACGTTTTTGAGCGTAAAAAGCCCATCCTCGGTCGTTTCGCCGTCGTGTATGCCGAGCGCTTCGGCAATCGCCTTTTCAATGGCGTCCGAGCCGTTGACGTGGCACGCCGTACCCTTGCAGAGCATGATAAGGTACTTGCCGACCGGCTGCAGCCTAAACTGCGTGTAAAACGTCGCGACGCCCATAACCTTGGCCGTCGGCACGCCGGTGCGCTCGGAAATGCGGCAAATCACATCCTGCGGGAGATAGCCGTAAATCTCCTGCGCGTGCTGCAAAATCGTAATGAGGCTGCCGGGCACGTCGCCGTACGTATCCAAAACGCCGTCCAAAAGCGACAGGTCGCTTTGGTTTGCGTTACAGGTACAATTCATTCTTTCGTCCTCCATATCGAGCCGTTTTCCACCCGAAAACAGGTATATTTAATGATAATACATCCCCGCCGAAAATGCAATTTGAAATTCCTGTGAAAGGCACAGAAATTTGGCTGTGAAAACGCGAAAATTCGGTGCTTTTCGCCCTGCAAACCGGCAACGCATTGTGGTACAATAGCCGCAGGAGATGATGGGATGCCTTTTTACACCGAGCTGCACGCGCACACCATGGAAACGAGCTGCTGCGCGGAGGAGCGCGCCGAAACGCTGGTACAGGACTGCCTTTTGCACGGCTACCGCACGCTGGTCGTCACCGACCACTACAGCCACACCACCTTTGAAGCGCTCGACGGCCGCACGCACCGCGAAAAAATCGACGTTTTCCTGTGCGGCTACCGCGCGGCAAAAAAGGCCGCCGCACAGACGCCGCTTACCGTGCTGCCGGGGATGGAGCTGCGGTTTACCGCGCCCGGTAACAGCAACGACTACCTGGTATACGGCCTTACGGAGGAATGGCTGTATGAAACCGAGGGGCTTTTGGAAAAAAGCCTGCCGCAGTTCATGCCGCTCGCACGCGCCGCCGGGCTGCTCGTCTACCAGGCGCATCCGTTTCGCAACGGGATGCACATTGTCGACCCCGGTCTTTTGGACGGCTTCGAGGTGTACAACGCCTGCGTGCGGCACGCGTCGCGCAACGGTATTGCTCAGCAGTGGGCGCAAAGGCACGGCAAGCCAGGCATTTCCGGGTCGGATTACCACCGCCGGGAGGACGCGGGGCGCGGCGGCATAGAAACGGACGCCGAAATCCGGACGAACGACGACCTGCTTCGGTGTCTTCGCTCCGGCGCCTACCGGCTCATCCGAAAATAACGCAGCAAAAAAGCCCGGGGAACCGGGCTTTTCTGCTGTTCAAACGTCTTGTAAGCGTGCTTTGGCGTTTATTCCATATCGCACAGCGCTTCCAAAAGCTCCTCGCGCAGCGCGCGGCTCTTGACGCGGCGGGCGGCGGCCGCGGCGCTTTCCGGCGTCGGCTTGTTCTTAAGCCCCATATACGTCACGGTTTTCGCGTTGTTGCCGGCGTTGTAATGCGTCAAAATGTCGCGGATGCGCTCGCGGTACGGCGGATTTTCCCGCGCGCAGGGCTTTTGAAGCTCGACCTCCGCCCTTGCCGAAACCGCCAGAGCCGGCAGGGTGAGCACAAGGCAGCCGTCGGGGTCGGCTGCGGCCTGCACTGCAAGCGGCGCGCCGTCCGCCGTTGCGGAAACCGCCGCGCAGGCGGTGACGTCGCAAAACCGCAGCGTCCAGGTACGCGTCTGTGGCATATAGGGCTTTTCGGCGCCGCCGGACACGCAGACCTTGAGCGTATCGTCCGTTTCGGCAATCGAAATCACCGTTTTGCTGCAATCCCCCGCTTCAAACGCGCGGGTCTCGCCGTCGTCCTCATACAGGGTAAACGTATTGTTCCCGCGGTACAGCCGCAGCTCCATCTGCGCCGGATTGCCCGCGCCGTTGCCCGCGTCCAGGGAAAGGGGCACAATCGCGCCCGCTTTGGCAAACACGGGGATGGTGTTGAGGTCGCTGTGTACGCGGACGGTTCTGCCGCCCTTGTAAACCGCGCCGGTGAAGAAATGCGTCCAGCGTCCCTTTGGCAGATAGACCTCGGTGCTTGCGCGCTTCGTTTTCGCGTCGCAGCGCGAGGTGACCGGGCAGACGAGCAGCTCTGACCCGAACATATACCCGTTTTTGCAGCGGTACGCGTCTTTTGCGTCGGGGTCCGTATAGTAGAGCGGCTCGCAGAGGGCGCGCCCCTCGGTATGCGTGCGCGCGTTCATCGCGTAAAGGTACGGAATCAAGCGGTGCCGCAGGCGCAGCGCCTCGCTCGCCAGCGTTTCGGCCGCCCAGCCGTAGTTCCACGGCTCTTTGCCGAACAAATCGTTGGACGTCGAATGCAGCCGCAAAATGGGCGAAAACACGCCGAACTGGACCCAGCGGACGTACAGCTCGTCGTCGTGCTCGCCGAAGTGGTGCCCGCCGATGTCGTGGCTCCACCAGGTGTAGCCGCAGTTGGCCGCCGTCGCCGTGAAATACGGCTGGAATTTTAAAACCTGCCAGTTCATCGCCGTATCGCCCGAAAAGCCGAGCGGATAGCGGTGCGAGCCGACGCCGGCGTAGCGCGACAATATCAGCGGACGGTGCGCGCCGCGGCCGTTGTCGAGGAAATGGTAATGGTTGAGCGACCACAAGGGGTCTAGCCCCGCCATGCGGCTTTTGGTCCCCTGCTGCCAGTCAATCCACCAGAAATCGACGCCCGCCGCCTCGTACGGGTGGTGGAGGATGTCGAGGTAATTGTTGATGAACTTCGGGTCGGCGATGTCGAACGCAACCGGCTCGCGGTTTTCGGCGTCCACGCCCATCGCCTTCGCCATTTCGGGGTACGCGTCCTCAAAATGGCGCACGCCGTCCGCCGGGTGGAGGTTCAGCGTGACCTTCAGGTTCTGCGTATGCAAGAAGCGCAAAAAGCCCTTGTAGTCCGGGAACAGCTCCGTGTTCCAGCTGTAGCCCGTCCACCCCGAGGTGCCGCCCCAGGTCTTTTTGAATTTCTCGCCGAAATGCCCCTCCAAATCCACCCAGTGCCAGTCCATATCGACCGTCGCGACGGTAAAGGGAATCTGCTTTTCGGCAAAGCGTACCATCAGCTTTTCATATTCCGCCTGGCTGTACGGATAATACCGGCTCCACCAGTTGCCCAGCGCAAAGCGCGGCACAAGCGGCACGCTGCCCGTAAGGCGGAAAAGCGTCCGCACGGCGCCAATGTAATCCCGGCCGAAGGCGAACACATAGACATCCCGCTCCGGCGCCTTGCGCGCGGCGACCATTCCGTCCGCTTCCAGCAGCAGGGATTTGCTGTCGTCCAGCAGCGCCAGGCCGTCGGATGACAGCACGCCGTCCTTTAGGGGAATCGGCCCGAAGGTTGCGTCCAGCGTGCGGGCGGTGCCCTTCAGGTTGTGCTTTTTCGACGGGCGCACGCGCCTGCCGCCGAACTGCGCATACAAAAGCCTGCCGGAGGCGGTGTTGACCGCAAAGACCGCGTCGTCCGTCGTGACCGTCAGGCGGCTGCCGTGCTGCTCGGCTTGGAAGGCGACCGCGCCGAGGTCCCGGAACCAGACGGTCTGCGTTGCGGCGTCCGTAAAGGCCTCCGGCGCGCCGTGCTCAATACGAAGCAGCCGTGGGGTCAGCACCGTCACGCGGGTGTTCCCGGCGGCGACGACGTTTTCCGCGCGCGGCGCGGGGGCGGTTTCGGCGCGCAAATGGTCATGCAGCTGTTCCATACAATTCCCTACCCTTTCCGTTTGCGTTCTGTCTGCTGCACGGGAAGGCCCGTGCTGTAATCCAGGCGGACGAAGCCGTCCTCCTTTTTGTCCCGGATGTAGCCCGTATCGTCAAAGCTCGGCGTTTTTTCCGGCCGCCAGGGCCTGCACGCCCAATAATACCCGCGGTACAAATCGCGCGTTTCGTTCATGTGCGCCAGCAGCCGGTCGTGCAGCGCGTTGCGCACCGCGGCGTATTCGGCGCTTTGGATGCGGTTTTCCAGCTCGTACGGGTCCTTTTCCAGGTCGTAAAGCTCGTCGGTCGTCAGAAGGTTAAGCACCAGCTTGTACCGCCCGTCCGTAATGCAGCGGATTGGCTGGAAGCCCATGAAGCTGTCATGGTCGACCTCGTAGCGCGTATATTCGATGTGCACGTCGCGCCGCGTCCGCTGTAAATCGACGGTTTGCAGCGGCTCGCCGGTCCGGTCGGGCGGCACCCGCACGCCGAAATGGTGCAGCACGGTCGGCAGAAGGTCAATGTGCGACACCGGCGTTTGCGAAACACCCTTTGGGAAGCCCCCGCCGGACAAAAGCAGCGGGATGTTCGTAATTTCGTTGTACATGGCCGCGCCCTTGCCCAAAAGCCCGTGGGAGAAAAACATATCCCCGTGGTCGGCGGTGTACACAATTAAGGGGTCAAGCCCCAAAGCGCGGATTTTGCCGAGCACGCGGCCGAGCTCATAGTCGCAGAACGAATTGCAGGCGAACATGGCCCGCTCACAGCGGCGGAACAGCCAAAACGGCATCCCCTTGTATTTGGCGCGCCAAACCTGCTGGTGCGCCGGCTTCCCCTGCAGCTTGGCGTTGATGTTGGGGCGGCGCTTGAGGCGAAACCGATTTTTGCGCAGCGCGCGGAAAAACCGCCGCGGGCAGACGCTCGGGTCGTGCGGCTCGTCGAGCGAAACGGTCAGGAAAAAGTCGCGGTTTCGGTATTCCTCCAAAAAGCGAATCGCGCGGTCGCAGCAGCGGTGCGCAAACGTATCCGCCTCCTTCGGGTCGTCCGAGCGGCCGTTCATGTTTTGCCGGCTCTTTTGCCGGGCGCGGTCCGAGGGCAGCTCCAAAAGGAAATTGCGCATATCGTACCAGTATTCCGGCAAAAAGCCGTCCGGGCATTCCCCGCGGCCGAAATAATCGCCGCCGTCGAGGTGCCATTTGCCGATATACCCGCAGGGAATGCCCGCCGCCGTCAGCAGCTGCCCGATATGGCGCACGCCGGCGCGCAGCGGCATCCCGTTTGTTTCCATGCCGTTTTCATGCGGATACAGCCCCGTAAACAGCGCGGAGCGCGCGGGGCCGCAGACCGGCTGGCAGGTAAAGGCGTTTTCAAACCGCAGCCCGTTTTCGGCAAGCAGGTCAAGCTGCGGCGTCGGCGGCGCGGCACGGTCGTAGCAGCCCAGCATATCCTTGCGCTGGGTATCGACCATCAGAAATACGACTTGTTTCACGCGGTACGCTCCCCTATGTTATTGCAGCTTGTCAAACGGCAGCGCATGGTCGTAAAAGTCGCAGGCCTGCACGCATTCGTGCGTTTGCAGCTGCGCTTCGGGCAGCGCGTCGTCCGTATGCGCCGGGCTGTACGCGCCGCCGGAAAGGACGCCGTCCACATAGATTTTCCAAACGCCGTTTTGTTCGCGCACAATATCGGCGCGCGCAAATTTCCGCTCGTGCACGGCGTTTTTCGCCTTTGCCTTCACGCCCATGCACTCCACGGCGGGGCAGCCGTTGGAAACCTTCACGCACAGCGACGGGCCGAGCGTCAAAAGCACGCCGTCGCGCGGCGCGTTTTGCAGCTTCAGGCGCAGCGTAAAATCCCCCGTCCCGGAAAACGCGCCCGGAAGCTTGCCCTGCGGGTACCAGCAAAGCGCGCAGCCGCCGCTTTCCCGGTTGCCCCAGACGTCGCTGACGCTGTATTGCAGCTGTACCGGGTCCCCGGCCGAAACGGGCCGGGCGAGCTTGACAAGGACCTCGCTGTAATTCGACAAAAGCTGCACGGTGCAGTCGGTTCCTTCTACGGAAATACTGTTCGGATAAAGGACAATCCGCTTGTCAAAGGCCAGGCGCACCTCGTCCGCCGCCGTCATGCGCGCGCGCAAAAGCCGCGGCGCGTCCGCGTCGGGTCTGCCGAAGCACAAAAGCCGCACGGCATGGGGCTGCAGTTCCATTTGCAGCGTGTCGCCGTATTGCCACGTCCGGTGCATGGGCTCGGGGCTGTAGGGCAGCCAGACGACCGAGGACAAATCCTTTGCGCCCTCCGGCACGCCGATGCTGCGGTCCAGCACGACTGAAAACGTCTGCACACGGTTGAGGGGGTTGCGCAAGGCCAGGATGCCCGCTTCGCCGTCCCAGGCGCTGTAGCCGTAGACGGACCCCGTCTGCGGGCTGTCGCCGAGCAGCTGCGCATGGCGCAGGATGTGGAAATTCTCCCGCAAAAAGCGCAGGACGTCGGCGTTGATTTGCCATTTTTCCGGCGAGAACAGGTTGAAGCTGTAGTAAAGCTCCCAGAACGCCGTGCCGCGCGCCGCAAGCATATAGAGGAACTTGCGGAACTCCTCGTCCGTCATGCGGACGTTCGCGGTGTTGCCGTAAATGGGGTCGTGGTTATACATATGCGCCGCCGGGAACTGGTACGCGCGCGTTTTGTGGAAATCGAAATACCGCGCGTCCCGGTAAGAGAGCATCCGGTCGTAGTCCGCGCCCGCCATGTCCTCGCCGTCCGCGGTTTTGTCGAGGAAGCCGACGTCGTCGCTGTTCTGCATCCAAAGGCTTTCGCAGAATTGCAGGTACCAGGGGCTCGCGTTGCAGTAGCTCGTCTGGTTGAGCCACAAATCCTTGCCCGCCGCCTCTCTTGCGCCGCGCATGGTCTTGAAAATTTCAATCCAGTTTTCCCAATGGTCCGTAAAGGCATACATATCCTTATACCCGCCGGTCGGGTGCCCGTGGCGCTTGGACGGGCAGGATTTGAGCAGGAAGCCGTCGAGCTTCCAGTAATTGATGTCAAAGCGCGCCATGTAGTCCAAAAACAGGTCGGTCAAATTTTTCTGGTAACGGTGGTCGGCGGTGCAGACGTCGTGGCTGCGGCGGTTATAGCCGCCCTTGCCCGCGCGCTGCATCCGCTTGCCGAAGCCCGGCGTTTTGCGGTTATAGCCGCCGCGCGGACCGAGCCAGAGTCCGAAATGCGACCCGAAGCTCTCGGCAAGCGCCGCGCCCTCGTAAAGCTCGTTCGGGAATTTGTCGTTAAAGCCCCAGAAATCCCGGTCGTAATCGACCCAGCCGTCGTCCACGACATAGGAATCCACGGGCGGCACGCCGTTTTGCGTCAGGCCCTTTTCAATCTCCATAAAGGAGTGGCGGATGTTGTCGCGGTCGATATCGAGCATATGGTCGAACCAGGAGTTGTACTGCACGCGCAAAGAAACGGGGCGGGCAATATCCGCAATATACGAAAGGAAATCCGCGCGGATAACCGGCAGCTCCAGCCCGCGCGCCGCGCCGAACACGGTTTTCCAGGTGGTGTAGCCGTGCGCGCCGCCGGACAGCGCCTCGAACGTCTTGCCGCTGTAGTAGCGCACGTGCGCAAAGCCGTCCTCGATGTTGTTGTCCGCCGCCGGGAATTCGCTGCCCGTAAAGAGGCCGTTGAGATAGACGGGCTGCCCGAGCGCGGCCTTAAAGGGGTCCAAAAACGCCTTTTTCATGTTCGGCCGGCTCCATTTTTGCTGCAAATCCCGCGGCAGGGAGATAAGCTCCGTGTCAATGGAATCCACGCGCACGCGCTCGTCCGTCGCCGCCACGCGCAGCTGCTTATAGATATACGGCTTGTCGCCCGGGACCTCGTACAGCAGCGTAACGACATAGCCGACGCCGAGCGCCTGCAGCGGGGCGAAACGGACCTCGAGCCGCTTGGTTTCACCGTCCTCGCCGGTTAAAATATCCGAAACGCGCAAAGACGAGCACTTAAGCGCGGCAATTTTCTTTTTTTCGGTATAGACGCGCAGGACGAACTCCTCCGAACAGGGCTGGAACGGAAGGTCCAGCCCGCCGGGGATGCGCCGGTTGCGAATGAAGGCCGTGCGGAAAATGCCGTCCTCCGATACGGAAAACACCCGCGCGATATGCGCGTTGCCGAGGGCCAACTGCCCTTCTTCTGCCAGGACGAACGGTTTAGACGGGAATTCCATTATACTTTTTCCTCCGGGAATAAAATAATCTCTGCCGCGCGCGCCGCGCTTTCAATGATGCGCGGGCACGGGCGGTCTTGGTAATAGCTTTCCGTACGCGCCTCCGGCTGCGCGACGATGGGCGCGTCCGCCGGCAGTCCCAAAAGCTCGCGGCACAGGATGGACGGGTTGGACTTGCGGAATTCCGCGGCAATCTCCTGCACCTTTTGGTAGGTGTAAGCCTTCGCCGCCTGGTCCTCGCCCTGCGTCGCGCCGTACAGCATACCGGCCAGCATCGCGGCGCCGCAAAGCGCGCCGCAGACCTCGCGCAGCCTGCCCACGCCGCCGCCGAGCCCGGCGGACACGCGCAGCGCAAGCTCCATGGGCAGCCCGACCCGGTCGTGAAAAGCGGCAAACACAGACTGCGCGCAGTTGTAGCCGGACATAAACAGCTCGACCGCGCGTTCGGTATATTGGGACATGGCGTTTCCTTTCCGATGCGGTTTTGGGCAGACAGAACCTGCCGTTTAGCATTTTACTATATCCGACGAAAAAAGGCAACCGCTTCCAACAAAAATACGGCAAAATAGACAACAAAAAAAGTCCCGCCGCTAAAACGGCGGGACACAAAACGCAGGCTTTCAATTTAGTCGGAAAGCGCCATTCCGTTGGCGTCCGGCAGCTTGCCCTGGAAAATCTTGACCGCTTCCACAATGGCCCAAATCCAGACGGCCGTCGGCGCGACGAACGTCCAGCTGAGCAGCAGGGTAATCAGCAGCTGGATAACCGCTTTTTTGGTATAGCCGAGATAGAAGTTGTGGATGCCGAGCTGCCCGAGGAAAATCGCCAGAAGCCCCGCGGCGATTTTGGATTTGCTGCCCGTTTGCTGCTGCTGCAGCGCCACACCGCACGACACGCAGACCGCGGCGGTCGGCGCGACCGGCTGGCCGCAGTTCGGGCAAAACGCATTCCCCGTACCCATCGCCGTACCGCACGTCAGGCAAACGGCCTGGTTGGGCTGCATGGCTGCCCCGCAATTTCGACAGAACATAATATCTCCTCCTGTAAAATGAAAATAGGAAGTGCAGGCCCCATACGAGACCTTTCATCAATATCATAGAGGATTTATACGGCGTTGTCAAGAAATTTTACAGCCTGTCGCATAATTTTACACCGCACAAAAAAACACCCTGTCCGTTTGGACAGGGTGCAGAAAAACGGAATCCCGTTTTTACTTGAGTTCGATTTTCGCGCCGACTTCTTCGAGCTTGGCCTTGGCAGCTTCCGCTTCTTCCTTCGGCATGGCTTCCTTGACGGTCTTGGGCGCGCCGTCGACGAGGGCTTTCGCTTCGCCGAGGCCCAGGCCCGTAATCTCGCGGACAACCTTGATGACCTTAATCTTCTCAGCGCCGACTTCCGCCAGCACCAGGTCGAACTCGGTCTTCTCCTCGGCAGCGGCAGCGCCGCCCTCCGCCGGAGCCGCGACCGCTACCGCAGCGGCGGCGGACACGCCGAATTCCTCTTCAACCGCATGGACGAGCTCGGAGAGCTCAAGGACGGACATAGCTTTGATTTCTTCAAGCAAAGCAGTAACTTTTTCAGATGCCATGATACTGTTCCTCCGTTTTTTCAGAATTATTCAGCGGGGGTTTCCTCCGCTGCGGGTGCAGCCGCTTCTTCGGCTGCGGGAGCTGCTGCTTCTTCAGCAGCGGGCGCGGCCTCCTCGGCCGCAGGCACAGCCGCTTCCTCGGCTGCGGGGGCTTCTCCACCCTTGTCGACAACGGCCTGGATGACGCGCGCAAAGGCGGCCATGGGGGCATTGAACGCGCTCAGGACGGTAGCCAGCAGGACCTCGCGCGACGGCAGCTTCGCAAGGCTTTGCAGCTTCGCAAGGTCAATCACTTCATCGTCGATAAAGCCGCCCTTGAGATTGAAGCTGTCGCTCTTGTCGGCAAACTTACCCAGGATGCGCGCGGCGGCGACATAGTCGTCCGCGCTCGTCGCAATGGCGGTCGTGCCCTCTAAGACGCTGTCAAGCGCCTCATACGGCGTGCCGGCGAACGCAAGGTGCAGCAGCGTGTTCTTGGACACGGTATACGTTACGCCCGCCTCCCGCAGCTCCTTGCGAAGCTGGGTGTCGTCGGCGACGGAAATCCCGCGGTAATCCACCAGAACGCCTGCGCACGCCCCGTCCAAACGGGTCTTAAGGTCGGCGACCTGCTGTTTTTTCAGTTCCAACACTTTCTCACTCGGCAAAACATTCACCTCCAGAATTAAAATGCGCTTGCTTTGCGGTAAGGCGGCGCCTTACGCGGTGAGAAAAATGAAGGCCCTTTCCGTCGAAAGGCGGAAAAGGCCAAATTACCTTAACAAGAAAGTAAAGCACTTTTCCTCGGCAGGCGGGCAAAAGCCCTTACGCAAACGCACCTGCTGTCTTCGGCAAGCGAGAGTATACTACCACAAGCGCGAACGCTTGTCAAGTATCTTTTTACTGCGCCGCGGGCGCCGCAGCGCCCAGCTTGTTGGCGTTGACCTTGATGCCGGGGCCCATGGTGGTGGCAACCACGCAGGAGCGGATGTACTGGCCCTTCATCGCGGCGGGCTTCGCCTTGATGACGGCGTCCATCAGCGCGTTGAAGTTCTCCGCAAGCTTTTCGGGGCCGAAGGAGACCTTCCCAATCGGGCAGTGGATGATGTTGGTCTTGTCGAGTCTGTACTCAATCTTACCGGCCTTCGCTTCGGTCACGGCCTTCGCGACGTCCGGCGAAACGGTGCCGGCCTTGGGCGAGGGCATCAGGCCGCGGGGGCCTAAAATTTTACCGAGACGGCCGACAAGGCCCATCATGTTGGGGGCCGCAATGCAGACGTCAAAGTCGAGCATACCGCCCTGGACCTGTTCGACAAGGTCCTCCGCGCCGACAATCTCCGCACCGGCGGCCGTAGCGGCGTCCGCATCCGCGCCCTTTGCAAAGACGGCGACGCGCACGCGCTTGCCGGTGCCGTTGGGCAGGATAACCGCGCCGCGGACCTGCTGGTCGGCATGGCGGGAGTCGACGCCCAGACGAATATGCAGCTCCACGGTCTCGTCAAACTTGGCCGTGGCGGTTTTCACCGTCAGCGCAAGCGCTTCTTCGGTATCATACAGCTTGGTCTTGTCCACCAGCTGCGCGCTCTGCGCATATTTCTTACCGTGTTTCATAACCTTCATTTCCTCCTGTAAAGTGGTGGTTATCGGATTTTTCCTCCCACGAAGGAGCATCAATCTTCAACAGTGACGCCCATGGAACGTGCGGTACCCGCAATCATGCGCATCGCCGCTTCCACATTGGCGGCGTTGAGGTCGGGCATTTTCTGCTCGGCGATTTTGCGCACCTGCTCCGTCGTAATCTTCGCGACCTTCGTCTTGTTCGGGACGCCCGAACCGCTTTCGATACCGCAGGCCTTTTTGATAAGGACGGCGGCGGGCGGGGTCTTCGTCACGAACGTGAACGAACGGTCCGCATAGACCGTGATAACGACGGGGATAATCATACCCATGTCGTTCTTGGTGCGTTCGTTGAATTCCTTGGTGAACGCCATGATGTTAACGCCGTGCTGACCGAGCGCCGGTCCGACAGGCGGTGCCGGCGTCGCTTTGCCGGCGGGGATTTGCAGCTTGATGAAGCCTACAACCTTTTGAGCCATTAGTTAAGCACCTCCGAAATTGTGGTAGTGGCGGGGCAGAGCGCCCCTCCCACAGCACGCGAAGCCGCGCGCTGCAACCAAGCGGGAAACCCGCTGATTACCTGATTATTCCTTGACCGCTTCCACCTGGTCAAGCTCGAGCTCGACGGGCGTCTCTTTCCCGAACATGGAAATGATGACGCGCACCGAATTGCCCTGTGTATCGATATCGTCCACCACGCCGATGACGCCTTCGAACGCGCCGTCCACAATGGAAACCATATCGCCCTTTTCGTAGTTGACCTCCACGACGCGCTTTTCCACGCCGAGCTTGAGGACCTCCTCCTCCGTCAAGGGCACGGGCTTGCTTTCGGGGCCGACGAACCCCGTGACGCCGCGCGTGTTGCGAACCACGTACCATGCGTCGTCGGTCATTTTGACCTCGTCGGCATCCTCATTTTCAAAAACGGCGAATTTCACGAGCACATAGCCCGGGAACACCTTGCGCTCCACCTCTTTTTTCGTGCCGTCCTCGCGGATTTCGGTCACGGTCTCGGTGGGCACTTTGACCTCCAGGATTTGGTCGTGCATCCTCCGGTTCTCGACCACGGTCTCGATGTTCGCGGCGACCTTGTTCTCATACCCGGAATAGGTATGCACGACATACCATCTTGCCTCGTCTGCCATACGCGCCTCCGTCAGGACCCGATAAAGCCGGCGAACATCCGCCCGGCGACCGCGGCGGCCGTCGTGGTCTCGCCTTCCGCGGCAGCCTCACTGCCGACGTTTTCCGCCAGGTTTACAAGCGCGCGGATGCCTTCGATAAGGCCGGTGTCCACGAGCCAAAGCACAACGGCCAGAACCGCAACGACCACAAGCACGACCGCCGTGCTTTTCAGCACGGTTTTCGCGTCGGGCCAAACGATTTTTTTGGTCTCGGAACGCTCTTCCTTAAAGAATTTGGCAATCGCCTTGCCCATGCGCTTAAAGACGTTGCCCTTCTTCTTAGCGCCATCCTTCGCATCCTTGGCGCCCTTTGCGTCCTTTTTCGCCTTTTCCGGCTTTGCGGGCTTTTCCTTGGACTTCGGTTGCTCGGCAGAGCCTTTTTTCAACTCGTCAGCCATCCTTGAACCTCCGTCTTACTTGGTTTCCCTGTGGAGCGTGTGTTTCTTGCAGAATCTGCAATACTTGTTCATCTCCAGCCGGTCGGGCGTGTTCTTTTTGTTCTTCTTGGTGTTGTAGTTGCGCTGTTTGCACTCCGTACACGCAAGGGTGATTTTGACTCTCATTTCGGCACCTCCGTTATTTGGCGGCCGAGCCGCCGCAGCCTTCCTCCAAAATCCGGGCACAAAAAAAGAACCCTCTTTCAGAGGTACAAGTACTATACCATAGGAAAGGCGGTTCGTCAAGTATTTTTTTGGTTTCCGGGAGAAACGGCCGCGAATTTGCGCCCGGTGCGCTGTCAGGTACGCCGCGCCCGGCGGTAAAGCCTATTCAATAAAGGCCCCCTGCGCCGCAACCGGTTTCGTGCGGCTGCCGCGCAGGCGGGCCATTTTCATTTCCGTGCTCGGCTTTGCGCCGCGGCGCAAAGCCTTTTCAAAACACCGTTTATTCCTCGTCGTCTTTTTCGTCGCGGCGGGCGCGTTCAAAAATGGACTTGCGCTCCTCCGCTTTTTCCTCCGGGGCCTTTGGCGGGAGGATTTCCACCTTCACCTTGCCGATGCGGCGTTCCTCGACGTTCAAAACCGTAAAGCGCACGCCGGCGTACTCGACTGCGTTCATTTCGCCGTCCTTCGGCAGGAAGCCTAAGCGGCTGATGATGAACCCGCCGAGCGTATCGTAATCCCCGTCCGGGAACTCGACGCCGAGCTGCTCGGCGACCTCCTCGAGGTCGGTCACGCCGTCCATGGTAAAGGTCGTCTCGTTAATCTTGGAAATTTCCTCGTCCTCGTTGTCGTATTCATCCTGAATATTGCCGACAATCGCTTCGACGATGTCCTCGAGCGTCACAAGGCCGGCCGTGCCGCCGTATTCGTCGACGACAATCGCCATCTGGATATGCTTTTCCGTCAGCTCCGAGAACAGCGCGCCGCAGCGCTTGGTCTCCGGCACGAAATACGCCTCGCGCATGAAATCCTTGATGCCCTTGGTCTTGGGCAGCGACGAGCCGACGTATTTGAGCAGGTCCTTGATGTACACCACGCCGACAACGTTGTCGGGGTCCTCCTCGTAGACCGGGATGCGCGAATAGCCCTCTTTAATAGAAAGCTCGAGCACCTCGGAAAGCGGGTCCTCTATATCGACGCACGCCATGTCGGTCCGGTGGGTCATGATGTCCGCCACGTCGATGTCGTCGAATTCGAAGATGTTGTTAATCATCTCCTTCTGGACATCTTCAATCACGCCCTTTTCCTGCCCGACGTCGACCATCATGCGAATCTCCTCTTCCGTGACGGGCTCCTCGTCGGCGTTCGGGTCCAGGCCCAGAAGCCGCACGACGGCGTTTGTCGAAACCGAAAGCACCTTGACAAACGGCAGGCAGATTTTGTTGATGACAAGCAAAACGGGCACCACGGCAAAAGAAACCTTTTCGGGCTTTTGCATGGCGATTTTTTTCGGGGCAAGCTCGCCCAGAACCAGAGAGAAATAGGACGTGATGAGGGTGATGAGCACCGTGGAAACGCCGCTGATGACGCCCCGCGGTATCACGTTTACGATGGCGGTCCCCGCAAGCGCATCCGTCAGCATGGTCGCAAAGCTCTGCGCCGCCGTAGCGGAGGTCAAAAAGCCCGCCAACGTCACGCCGATTTGGATGGTGGACAGGAAATTGCTGGAGTTTGCCGTCAGCTTTTTCACCTGACGCGCCCTTTTGTGCCCCTCCTCGGCGAGCTTGTCAATCTTCGCATCATTTAAGGAAATGATGGCGATTTCCGACATCGCAAAGAAAGCGTTGAGCATCGTGAGCACAAAGAGCAGTACGAGCTTCAGTATAATATTCCCGGGGTCTGCGTCGTCCATATAGATTGTGGACTCCTTTCATAGTAAATTACCGTATAGTATATACGGTTTTGCAAAAAAAGTCAACGCCCCGCGCCCGGATTTCCGGCCGGCGGCGGACAGGGGCGGTTTTCCGGTCGCAGAATTTGCAAAAATTTCGGGAATTCGGCAAGTTTTTCATCGGATTTTATATTTACACCAAAGGCAGAACGTGCTACAATAATTTCGTATGCGGCCGGGTGCTTCGCCCGGAAAAAGGGGCGGTTTTGCTCCCTTTGCAAGCTACTTATCCATCAAGGAGGAAATATCATGGCAGAAACGAAAAAGCCCATCGTCGCGCGCAAAGCGAAGTCGATGGACGGGAACAATGCCGCTGCGTATGTCTCCTACGCGTTCACGGAGGTCGCGGGCATTTACCCGATTACGCCTTCTTCGCCGATGGCGGACTACGTGGACCAGTGGTCGGCGCAGGGGCAGAAGAACATTTTCGGCACGACGGTGCGCGTGGCGGAAATGCAGTCGGAGGCGGGCGCCGCGGGCACCGTGCACGGCTCTCTTGCGGCCGGCGCGCTGACCACAACCTACACCGCGTCGCAGGGCCTTCTTCTGATGATTCCGAATATGTATAAAATTGCCGGCGAGCTGCTGCCGAGCGTGTTCCACGTTTCGGCGCGCTGCGTGGCGTCGCACGCGCTCAACATTTTCGGCGACCATTCCGACGTCTACGCCTGCCGTCAGACCGGCTTTGCGATGCTCGCGGAAACGAACCCGCAGGAGGTCATGGACCTCGGCGCGGTCGCGCATCTTGCCGCCATTGAGGGCCGCGTGCCGTTCATCAACTTCTTCGACGGCTTCCGCACCTCGCACGAAATCCAGAAAATTAAGGTCTGGGATTACGCCGACCTCAAGGAAATGTGCAACATGGACGCCGTCCGCGCGTTCCGCAAGCGCGCGCTCAACCCCGAGCGCCCCGTCATGCGCGGCTCGCACGAAAACGGCGACATCTTCTTCCAGCACAGAGAGGCCTGCAACGCGTACTATGACGCCGTACCCGCGGTTGTTGAGAAGTACATGGACAAGGTCAACGAAAAGCTGGGCACCGACTACAAGCTGTTCAACTACTACGGCGCGCCGGACGCCGACCGCGTCATCGTCGCCATGGGCTCCATCTGCGACGTCGCGGAGGAGGTCATCGACTATCTGACCGCCAAGGGCGAAAAGGTCGGCCTTGTGAAGGTCCGCCTGTACCGGCCGTTCAGCGTCAAGCATTTCGCGGACGCCGTTCCCGCCTCCGTTAAGAAGATTGCGGTGCTCGACCGCACCAAGGAGCCCGGCTCCATCGGCGAGCCGCTGTTCCTCGACGTGGTTGCCGCGCTCGACGAAGCCGGCCGCACCGGCATTGAGGTCTGCGGCGGGCGCTACGGCCTCGGCTCCAAGGACACGCCGCCCGCGTCCGTGTTCGCCGTGTACGAGCACCTCGAGAAGGACCATCCCGAGCGCCGCTTCACCATCGGCATCAACGACGACGTTACGCACCTGTCCCTGCCCGAAAAGCCCTCGCCCAACACGGCGGCGGAGGGCACCATCGAGTGCAAGTTCTGGGGCCTCGGCGGCGACGGCACCGTCGGCGCGAACAAGGACTCCATCAAGATTATCGGCGACCACACCGACAAATACGTCCAGGCGTACTTCCAGTACGACTCCAAAAAGACCGGCGGCGTGACGATTTCGCACCTGCGCTTCGGCGACAAGCCCATCAAGAGCCCCTACTACATCAACAAGGCGGACTTCGTGGCGTGCCACAACCCGTCCTACATTGAAAAGGGCTTTAAAATGGTCCAGGACGTCAAGCCCGGCGGCGTGTTCCTTATCAACTGCCAGTGGGACGCGGCGGAGCTTTCCGAAAAGCTCAACGCCGAAACCAAGCGCTACATTGCGCAGAACAACATCCAGCTTTACACCGTCAACGCGATTGACATCGCGGCCGAAATCGGCCTTGGCAAGCGCACCAACACGGTGCTGCAGTCCGCGTTCTTCTCCCTTTCCAAGGTGCTGCCCGAGGCGGAGGCCATCGGCTACATGAAGGAAAAGGCCCAGAAGTTCATGAAGAAGGGCAAAGAGATTGTCGAAATGAACGAAAAGGCCATTGACGCGGGCGCGACCGCCTATGTCAAGATTGACGTGCCCGCCGAGTGGGCGAACGCCGCCGACGAAGCGGCCGAGGGCGCCGACAAGGGCGCGGCGAAGCTCGTCAAGATGGTCGATTCCATCATGAAGCCCGTCGGCAAGATGGACGGCGATTCGCTGCCGGTTTCCGCCTTTGTCGACCATGCGGACGGTACCTTCGAGCAGGGCGCTTCCGCTTACGAAAAGCGCGGCGTCGCGGTCATGGTTCCCGAATGGGACCCCAACACCTGCGCGCAGTGCAACAAGTGTGCGTACGTCTGCCCGCATGCGACCATCCGTCCGTATGCGCTGGACGCCGAAGAGGCGGCGAACGCCCCGGCCGTCGCGACGCTTACCGATAAGAAGGGCAAGGGCAAGGACGTTTACAAGTACACCATGGCCGTCTCCCCCATGGACTGCATGGGCTGCGGCGTGTGCGTCGGCGTCTGCCCGACCAACTCCCTGAAGATGGTCCCGCGCGAATCGCAGGACGAAAAGCAAGCGGCGTTCGACTACATGGTCGAAAACGTCAGCGTCAAGGAGGACCTTGCGAACAACACCGTCATCGGCAGCCAGTACAAGACCCCGCTTCTGGAGTTCTCCGGCTCGTGCGCGGGCTGCGCCGAGACCTCTTACGCGCGCCTTATCACGCAGCTGTTCGGCGACCGGATGTACATTTCCAACGCGACGGGCTGCTCGTCCATCTGGGGCGGTCCCGCGGCGACCTCGCCGTACACCGTCAACAAGGAGGGCCACGGCCCGGCCTGGGCAAACTCGCTGTTTGAGGACAACGCCGAACACGGCTACGGTATGCTGCTCGGTCAGAACGCCGTGCGCAACCGCCTGATTGACGAAGTCAGGGCCATTTCCGAAGCCGAAAAGGCGCCCGAAGCGGTCAAGGCGGCGTGCAGCGCGTATCTGGAAACCGTCGACGACGGCGAAAAGAACGCGGCGGCGACCAAGGCGCTTGTTACGGCGCTGGAAGCGCTGGACTGCGACTGCGAAACCCGCAAGGATATCCTGGACAACAAGGAATACCTTTCCAAGAAGTCCGTCTGGATTTTCGGCGGCGACGGCTGGGCATACGACATCGGCTTCGGCGGCGTCGACCACGTGCTGGCGACGGGCGAGGACGTGAACATCATGGTCTTCGACACCGAGGTTTACTCCAACACCGGCGGCCAGGCGTCCAAGGCCTCCAACATCGGCCAGGTTGCGCAGTTCGCGGCGGCGGGCAAATCCGTTGCCAAGAAGAGCCTTGCCGAAATTGCCATGAGCTACGGCTACGTCTACGTCGCGCAGATTGCGATGGGCGCCGACCAGAACCAGACCATCAAGGCGCTGGTCGAAGCGGAGGCCTATCACGGCCCGTCCATCATCATCGCCTACGCCCCCTGCGAGATGCACTCCATCAAGGGCGGCATGGTCAACTGCCAGGCGGAAATGAAGCGTGCGGTGGACTGCGGCTACTGGAATATGTTCCGCTACAACCCGGCGCTCAAAGCCCAGGGCAAGAACCCGTTCACCATTGACAGCAAGCAGGCGACCGGCAGCTATCAGGACTTCCTGATGAACGAGGCGCGGTATTCCTCGCTGACCCGTTCCTTCCCCGAGCGCGCCAAGGCGCTCTTCCAGAAGTCGGAGGAAACGGCGAAAGCGCGCTATGCGCACCTGCTCAAGCTGCAGGAGCTGTACGCGCCCGACGCGGAATAACCCGTTTTCAGCAATGCAAAAAGACCGTCCCGAAGCGATTCGGGGCGGTCTTTTCTTTTTCCATGTCTATTGACAAATTTCGCGGCATACACTACAATGAAACCAGAAATTCAAAGGAGGCTTTTGACGTGAAAACCTGTCCGAATTGTCAAGCGGCTCTTGGCGATACCGATCGGTTCTGCCATGTCTGCGGTGCGGCGGTGGAACCCGCCGCACCCGAGCAGAACACGGCGGCGCAGCAGGGCGCGCCGGTCTATGGAAGCGCCCCGCAGGGCGGCTATCAGGCGCCGGTTAAATATTGCGAGCATTGCGGGAATCCCTGCGACATTCACGCCGCCGTCTGCTTAAAATGCGGCTGTGCGTTCGCCCCGCAAAAGGCCATAAAGCCCGACGTGCCCTCCATGTGGCTGCGCGTCGCCTGCTTCTTCATTCCGGTTTTGGGCCTTGTGCTGTATCTTGTCGAGCGCGACGAGCACCCCATCAGCGCCAAGGCATACGGGATGGCGGCGCTCATTTCCGTAATCGTCTATATCGTATGCATCATTTTGTGGGTCATCTTCATGTTCGTGCTGGTGGGCATCGGCGCAACCTCCGGCATCATGTACTACGCATCCATGCTGTAAACCGGCGCTGTGCTTTCCAAACAAGCAGAAGCGGGCGGTCGCCTTTCGGCGGCCGCCCGCATTGTTTTCGTTTTGTATCGGTTACGCCTCTTCGGTCTGCGGCTCCAGAATGGAATAGCCGCCGTCCTTGCGGCGGTACACGACGTTCACCGCGCCCGTATCGGCGTTGAGGAACATATAAAACGTGTGCCCGAGCATATTCATCTGCAAAATGGCCTCGTCCGCGTTCTGGGGACGCAGCTGCACGGTTTTGGTACGGACAATGTCGTATTCCTCCTCCTCGGGCTCCGCCTGCGGGGCGTTGAACACCTCGTCAAACGAAACCTCGCGCAGCCGGCGCTCCAGCTTCGTCTTGTTTTTCCGAATTTGGCGAATCAGCGAGTCCACACAGGCGTCCAGCGCATCCTCCAGGTCCAGCGCGCGTTCCTGCGCCCGGAACAGGAAGCCGCCCTTTTGCAGGGTAATCTCCACAGCCTTGTCATTTTTCTCCACCGTGGCGGTGATTTTGGCGGTCGCCTCGGGCCCGAAGAATTTTTCCACCTTTTGCAGCTTCCTGGCCGCGTGCTCCTTGAAAGACTCTCTGGGCGTGCATTTTCTGCCGACGATGGTAATGTTCATGGAAACATCCCCTTCTTGTATAATTTCAAAAGCGTTTCCGCTTTTGTTGACAAGACCAGTATAGCACACTTTTGGCAAAGAATAAAGACGGAAATTAAATTTTTTGTGAATTTCCAATAAGAATTACAGGGTTGCTTCCGCGTGCCGCGTCACGTGGCAGCCGATGTTGACGGCGACGGGCAGACCTGCAATGTGCGTCGGCGCAGTCTCGATGTTGACATAAAGCGCCGTCGTTTTGCCGCCGAAGCCCTGGGGGCCTATGCCCAGCGCGTTGATGCGCGCAAGCAGCTGCGCTTCCATATCCGCGTAATACGGGTCGGGGTTGCGCTCGCTGCAGGCGCGGCACAGCGCTTTTTTGGCAAGGAAGGCGCATTGCTCAAAGTCGCCGCCGAAGCCGACGCCGACGACCATCGGCGGGCAGGGGTTGCCGCCCGCGTCGCGCACGACCTGCACAACGAAATCCATCAGGTCCTGCGGCGCGGCGCTCGGGGTAAACATACGAAGCTGGCTCATGTTCTCGCTGCCGAAGCCCTTCGGCGCGGCGACGATATGCACCCTGTCGCCCGGGACAATGCGCGTATGCAGCACGGCGGGGGTGTTGTCCCCGGTGTTGACGCGGCGCAGCGGGTCGCGCACCACGGATTTTCGCAAAAGTCCCTCGGTATACCCCTTCGCGACGCCGCGGTTCACCGCTTCCGCAAAGTCGCCCCCCACAAGGTGGACGTCCTGCCCGACGTCGATAAACAGCACCGCCATGCCGGTGTCCTGGCAAATCGGCACGTCGAGCTCGCGCGCGGCGTCCAGGTTTTCGCACAGCGTTTCCATGATTTTTTTGGGCAGCGGGGCCTCCTCCCCCCTGCCCGCGTCCGCAATGCGGGCGCACAAATCCGGGGGCAGGACCTTGTTCGCTTCGACAAGCAGCCGCGCCACGGTATTTTCAATTTCCGATACGTGCAGTTCGCGCATAACCGTTCCTTTCCAAACGAGACGGGCAGGCGAAACCGCCTGCCCGCGCTTTTTTATCTTTTTTTGGAATATGACCCGCGGCGGCCGCCGTCGGTCGCACGCTTAAGGTCGGATATTTTCTCGTCGCTGACCTGCTTGAAGCGCGCCATCATATCCTCAAACGTGCGCGGCTCCTCGCGGTGGGTATCGTTTCCGCGCCAGACGTTCGGCGCGCTTTTCTGCCGGGGCGGCCCGCTGCGGCGCGGACGCTCCTGCTTCCCTTCGGGCGCCGGGCTCGCCTTTTTGATGGACAGGCTGATTTTCCCCTCCGGTGTAACGTCCAGAACCTTAACCTTGACGACCTGGTCCTCCTGCAGGTAGTCGTGGATGTCGTTGACGTAGGCGTGCGACACCTCGGAAATGTGGACCATGCCGGTCACATTGCCGGGCAGCGTCACAAAAGCGCCAAACCCCGTAAGCCCCGTGACTTTCCCTTCGAGAATTTCCCCAACTTCGACCATGAAACGATGATTCTCCTCCTGCCGGGCGGTCAGTTGCTCGGCGTAATATCGTAGTATACCTTTTCGTCAGGCATAACGTACCCCAGTTTTTCGCGGGCGACACGCTCCATATACTCGGACTCGTCGCCCCCGTCCGCGACCGCCTGCAGCCGCTCGTTTTCCGCGACCTGCGCGGCATACTGCGCCTCAAGCGCCGCCTTTTCCTGTTCCTTTTCCCGGATGTCCAGCTGCGTGCTGACGAAGGAAATGACAAAATACCCTACTGCAAGCAGCAGAGCCAAGGAAAGGATGAAGCTGTGTTTTTGCTTTTTTCTTTTCCGTTTTGCCTTCATGTCCGTCCCGTCGCCTTCGCTTTTTGGGCGCACCTCGCCCCCGGAGGATACTTTATTGGAATGATTATACAACAACTGCTGCATGGTTTGCAAGTGTATTTTTGATTTTTTTCCGAAAACGGAAAGCTTTTTCTGTACTTTTTCCACATTTTTCTGCCGTTTTTTGCGAAAAAAGGCGGCAAGCCGCTTGAACGGCGCAAAAAGCAGACGAAAAACCGTGCGCACCGTCCGCCTTAGCGCCCGGACGGCCAGGTCGAGCGCGCGCGCGACAAGCGCCCCCGCCGTAAAGCAGTAGACCAAAAAGCCGAGCCCTTCCCCGAACAGCACATACCCGCGCACGCTGCCGCCGTGGACGGCCAAGGCGAACAGGAAGGTGAAAAACGCCGCGCAGAAGGCGAACAGGACGTCGGAGACGAAAAAGGCGCGCTTCCCGTCCGAAAAAAGCCGGCGCACCGCGCGGAACAGGTCGTAGAGAAGCCCCAGGCAGAAGCCGAAGCCGACGGCGTAGAAAAACGCCGTCAGCTGCTGCGGGATATTCGGCAGGTACACCATCAGCGGAACACCCGGCTGAAAAAGGACGGCTGCTTTTCCGGCGCCTGCCCGGCGTAGGCCAGCGTCGCAATGTCCCCCTCGACCGCCAGCTCTCCCATTTCCAAATCCAGACGGCTGATGTGCAAATCCGCCCCCTTGACCGTCAGCTCCCCGAGCGGGGTGAACACGACGATGGTCTGCTCGTCAAAGCTGTCCACGTCCGATATGCCCGATACCGTCAGCCGGCGGCGGTCCTCCAGCACGACGCTGTGCGGTATTTTTACGGCGGCTGCATTTCCCTCGTTCATACAAAAAGCCTCCTTTGCCCGCTTCATATCTATGCGGGAAAAGGAGGCCGTATGCCTTGTGAAAGCCGGACAGCCGGGCGCTCAGCCCTGCTCGATAAGCGCCTGCAAAAGCACCGGGCGGCGCGTCGTGATATTGTCGGGGCCCATGGTCAAAAGGTTGCGCTGGACGAACTTGTTGTCCGCCGTCCAGAAGGAGACCTTGAGGTTCGCCTTGCGGAACACATCGATAAGCGTTTTGCTTGCGTAATTGCAGCTGCAGTTGAGCCCCACCGCGCCGCTGCGCAGCACCTCGTGCGCAAGGCCCTCCAGGTACGCGCGGTCCTCTAAGCGCAGGCGGTTAAGCTCCGCGTTGAGATAGTACGGCACGCCCGGCGCGTCGATTTTGACAAGCTGGGTGTGCTCGGCCGTCACGCCGGTGAAAAAGCAGCGGGAAAGCATCCCGGTGCGCACAAGCACGTCGTAGACGCCGGGAATATTGGTAAAGGCCTTGAGGTCCAGGTTGACCCGCGCAAACGCGGAGGCCTCCGCTATGCGGCGCAGCGCGTCCTCGAGCAAAACGCCCTCGCCGTCGCCCGCCGTTTGGGCGTGCAGCAGCACCGGCGTGCCGTCGTTGCGCACGCAGACGTCCACCTCTAAAACCGGCACCTGCAGCGCGAGCGCCTTTTCGATATATTCCAGGGAGTTGTCCGGCGTCCCCTCGCAGCCGCTGTGCGCGGTCACGGTGAAGCCCTCGGGCAGCGTCACCTTCCCGAACGCGATGCGGTGCAGTTTGACGCCCGTCTGCGCGGCGGCAGCGGCGCCGACCGCCCCGGCCGCAAGCAGGGCCAGCTTCCAAATTGTTTTCATACCGTTCTCCTTTTCGGGGACTGCGGCGTCATTTGTCCGCGCGCTTGCACCAAACGCCGTCCGCCTTGATTTTTTCCACCCGCTCGCCGGAAACCAGATACACGGTGCGCGCAAGCTCCATGAGGGCGCGGTCGTTTTGGGAATCCGTATACAATTCGTCCAGCGGCAAATCGCCGTACTGCGCGCGGTAGGCCTCGACCTTTGCTTCCCGGTAGCAGATGCGGCCAATCTCGCCGGTCGAAAGGTCCAGCTGTGTGCCGATATAGTGCCGCACGCCGATGCGCCGGCAGATTTCCGCGAGCATCACCTCCGGGCAGGCCGAGATGATGACGTCGTCGTCCTTTTGGATGGCCTTGTAAAACGGCTTAATCTTTTTCTCGTGCGCGTCCCAGAACTCGACAATCAGCTGCGGGAGGTTCCGCATTTTGGCGCACCCTTCGCGCAGCATATCGCCGTATTCGCGCTTGACCTCGTCGAGCTGCACCCGACCGAGCTTATAGCGCAGAAATCCCTCGCCGAATTTCGGGATGTAGCGCGAAATGAGCTTCGGCTCCTTTTTGAAAAAGAACACGAAGATGTCAAAGCCGCTTTCCCCGTCGTAGATGGTGTTGTCAAAATCGAAAACGCGCATTTTTCTCCCCCGGTCCTTCTAAAAAACAAGCCGCTCAAAGCCTCCCTTGAGCGGCAAAGTCCTTCGTTTCAGCCGCGCAGCGCACGGTCCAGCCAAATTTCCGCAATATCCATCGCGGCAAACAAGCCCTTTTTCTCGCTGGTCTTAACCACGCGCTCCTTGGCGCTCGCGTCCGGGTCCGTGCGCAGAAGCTGCACGACGACCTTGGAAGCGAGGTCGTAGCCCTCAAACGGCTTTTTGGAGGTGATGCGCAGCATAATGACGTATTCGTCGGACATATTGCCATAGTAGATGGTGTCCCCGTTGCGCACCAGGGGCTTGCCCTTATAGGTTAAAAACGGTTGTTTTTTGCTCCCGCCCTTTTCTGCCTTTTCGGCGGGCTTTTCCGTCTTTTTCTGCGCGTCCTTTTTCGGCGCGCTCTGCTTTTTCGTTTCCTCTGCCATACCGGCTCACTCCTTTTTGTCGTTCGGCCCGAGCTGCAGATAGTTCTTGACAAGCGCCTGTAAAAGCTCGTCCCGGTCCAAACGGCGGATTAGGCTGCGGGCGTTGTTGTGCGTCGTGATATAGGTCGGGTCCTCGGACAAAATATACCCGACAATCTGGCTTATGGGGTTATACCCCTTTTCCCGAAGCGCCTCATACACCGCGACGATGGTCTGGCGCATAGCCTCCTCGTGCTCGTCCTTAATGGAAAACTGGATGGTCTTGCTCGGATCGTGCATACCCGCCGCCCCCTTCTTCTGACCGCGGCCCGGCCGCGAAAGTATGGTTCTATTATATAGGATAGCCCGGCAAAAGACAATATGTTTTATAGAAATTTAAGATTTTGCCGTTATATCCGCGCGCCGGAAGTCCTCCACAACCTTGCCGTCCTGGATGCGGATGACGCGCTTCGCCTCGTTGGCAATGCCGTTGTCGTGGGTGATGAGGATGACCGTGCGGCCCTCGTTGTTGAGCTCGTGCAGGATTTTCATGACCTCCGCGCCCGAGCGGCTGTCCAGGTTGCCGGTCGGTTCATCCGCCAGAATGATGGGCGGGCGCGCCGCCACGGCGCGGGCAATCGCCACGCGCTGCTGCTGGCCGCCGGACATCTGCTTTGGCAGGTGGTTCAGCCGGTGGCCGAGCCCCACGCGCTCCAGCGCCTCTAACGAAAGGCGGTGCCGTTCGGCGGCGGGCATCCCGCGGTAGGTCAGCGGCAGCTCCACGTTCGCCTGCGCCGTCAGGCTCGGAATCAGGTTGAAGCCCTGAAAGATGAAGCCAATCTCCTTGTTGCGAATCTCGGAAAGCTCGTCGTCCGACATCTCCGAGGTGTTTTCGCCGTCCAGGTAATATTCGCCGCTCGTGGGGATATCCAAAAGCCCCAGCATATTCATCAGCGTCGATTTGCCCGAGCCGGACTGCCCGACAATCGCGACGAAATCCCCGCGGGAAACGGAAAGCGTCACGCCGTCGAGCGCGCGCACCTCGTTTTCGCCGGGATTGTATATTTTATAAATATCTCTGACTTCAATGAGCTCCATGTGCGGCCACCGTCTTCCTTTCCCGCGTTTGCCTTATCTCTTTCATCTTATCCGATTTTTCCCGGTTTTTCAATGTACAAATTATGAATTTTTGCGTTTTTGCCGGTCAAGCTATGTGCAAAAGGAGTTGAACGCCATGCCGACCGGCAAACAGGAATACGACCAGATGGCCAAAAAAGCCGCGCCGCCCTCCAAAAAAGGCAAGGATTTGTTTTTCGCCTTCCTCTTCGGCGGGCTTATCTGCACCCTCGGACAGGCGCTCAACGTCCTGTACGCGTACCTTGGGTTTTCCGAGACCGAAGTCAAGGCGGCGACGCCGGTCACGCTTATCGTTGTAACGGCGGCGCTCACCGGCGCCGGGGTGTTCGACAAGATTGCCAAGGTTGCCGGCGCGGGAACCTTCGTCCCCATCACCGGCTTTGCAAACGCCATCGTCTCGCCCGCCATGGAATTCCGCGCGGAGGGGCGCGTGCTCGGCACGGGCGCGAAGCTGTTTTCCATTGCGGGGCCGGTCATTGTCTACGGCGTGAGCGCGGCAGTCGTATACGGGCTTATCGCCTATATTTTCCATCTGTATTAAGGAGGGCGCGGCATGGCGCAACGGATAGGACGGTACACGCTGCGGTTCCCGTCGCACCCCGCGGTGCTCGCCGGGGCGGCGGTCGTCGGGACGACGGAGGGCGAGGGCCCGCTGCGCGCGGAATTTGACCGGGTTTTTCCGGACGACACGCTCGGCGAAAGCTCGTTTGAAAAGGCGGAAAGCGCGCTCCAGCGCGAGGCGGTCACGCTGGCGCTCGAAAAGGCCGGGAAGCGCCCGCGGGACGCCGACCTCATTTTCGCCGGCGACCTGCTCAACCAATGCATCGGTTCCTCGTTCGGGCTGCGGGACTTCGGCATCCCCTTTGTCGGCGTCTACGGCGCGTGCTCGACCATGGCGCTCGCGCTCGGCCTGGCGGGTCTTGCGGTCGACGCAAATGCGGCGCGTCTCGCGCTCGCCGTTACCTCTTCGCATTTTTGCTCGGCGGAGCGGCAGTTTCGCCAGCCGCTCGAATACGGCGGGCAGCGGCCGCCTACCGCCCAGCGCACGGCGACCGCGGCGGGTGCGAGCGTGCTCGGCGCGCATGAACCGGACAAGCCGTACCTTGCGGCGGCCACGTTCGGGCGCATCGTCGACCTCGGCGTGCAGGATGCGAACAACATGGGCGCGGCGATGGCGCCTGCGGCCGCGAGAACCGTCGCAGACTTCCTGCACGACGCCGGCGCCGGGCCGGATTCGCTCGACCTGGTTCTGACCGGCGACCTCGGCGCGGTGGGCACCGCGCTTTTTCGCACGCTGCTTAACAAGGATTACGGCATAGCGCTGTCCGAAACGCGGCACGCGGACTGCGGACTGCTGCTTTACGACCGCGAAACGCAGGACGTCCACGCGGGCGGCTCGGGCTGCGGGTGTTCGGCGTCCGTATTCAATTCCCATATTCTGCGGCAGCTGCAATGCGGTGCGCTGCGGCGCGTCCTGCTGGTTGCGACCGGCGCGCTTTTGTCGCAGACCTCGACCTTGCAGGGGGAAAGCATCCCCTGCGTCGCGCACGCGGTGCTTGTGTGCGCGCCGGAAAACGGAAAGGAGTAACCATGGACGTTCTGTTGCGCGATTTACGGCTGCTCTCGGCCGGCACACGGCTGCTCAAGCTCCTGTGGGCGCTGAAAACAGCCTTGACAGTCGGGATGATTGTCTTTACCGTTTGGGAGGCCGGCGGCGCGCTTTTGGCAAAAAAGACGGCCGCCGCGCTCCCGCAAAGATGAAAAGACGGGCAGCCTTACAAGCTGCCCGCCTTTTCTTTTGTCCGCCGAAAATACCGGTTCTCAAAGATACCGGCCCGTCACGCTGTTCGGGTTGCGTTTGAGGTCCTCCGGCGTGCCGGCCGCAACAATGCGCCCACCCGCCTCGCCGCCGCCCGGACCCATATCGATGCAATAGTCCGCATTGGCGATGATGTCGCGGTCATGCTCGATGACCACAACGGTCGCGCCGCTTTGCAGCAGCGTTTCAAACACCTGCAAAAGCACCTGCACGTCCAGCGGGTGCAGGCCGATGGAGGGCTCGTCAAACACAAAGACCGCGTCCGTCTGGGATTTGCCGATTTCCCCGGCGAGCTTGAGCCGCTGCGCCTCCCCGCCCGAAAGGCCGGGCGTCTGTTCGCCGAGCGTCAAATAGCCAAGGCCGAGGTTGCACAGAACCTGCAGCTTTTGCGCCACGGTCCGCATCCCCTTGCAGAAGGCCAGCGCGCTTTGCACGTCCATCGCCATAAGCGCCGGCATGGAGCGCGTCTCCCCCGCCTCGTTCGCAAGGCAAACGTCCCGCGCCGCCGGCGCATACCGCGCGCCGCGGCAGTCTGGGCAGGGAATATCCACGTCCGGCAAAAACTGTACGTCCAGACTCACCACGCCCGTCCCGTCGCAGCCGGGGCAGCGCAGCGCGCCCGTATTGTAGGAAAAGTCTCCCGCGCGCAGGCCCCGCTCCTTTGCCGCCGCCGTCTTTGCAAACAGGCGGCGCAGCTCGTCGTGCACCCCGGCATAGGTCGCGACGGTTGAGCGCACGTTGACGCCGATGGGCGTCGCGTCGATAAGCTTGACGTGCCGTATCCCCGCCGTATCCGCAGCGCGCACGTGCGCCGGCAGCGGCTGCCCGGCAGCGGCCGCCCGGAACGCCGGGACAAGGCTTTCGAGCACCAGCGTCGTTTTGCCGGAGCCCGACACGCCGGTCACAACGGTCAGCCTGCCCTTGGGAATCGCAACCTCCAAGGGCTTGACGGTGTGCAGCGGCCCGGTCGAAAGGCGCAGCGTGCCATGGCAGAACAGCTCGTCCGGCGCGGTTCGCGCGCGCATACGGGTCTGCGCTTTTTCGGCCAGGAACGGCCCAATCTGCGACGCGGCGTTCTGTTCGACCTCGCGCACCGTCCCCTGCGCCACGACCCGGCCGCCGCCCGCGCCCGCCCCGGGGCCCATTTCAATTAGCCAGTCCGCTTCCTTTAAAATCTGCGTGTCGTGGTCGACAAGCACTACGGAATTCCCGTCCGCGACAAGGTCGCGCATGACGCCCACAAGGCCCACGATGTTCGCGGGGTGCAGGCCTATGGAGGGTTCGTCCAGCACATACAGCACGCCGGTGGTGCGGTTGCGCACGGCGCGCGCAAGCTGCATACGCTGGCGTTCCCCGGTCGAGAGCGTCTCGGCGGCGCGGTCCAGGGAAAGGTACCCGAGCCCCAGCTCCAAAAGCCTGCGCGCGGCATTGAGAAACGCGTCGCAGATGCTTTCCGCCATCGGGCGCAGCTCGCCGGAAAGGGATGCCGGCACGCCTTGCACCCATTCGACAAGCGCGGAAAGCGGCATTTCGCACGCCTTATCCAGAGAAATGCCGCGCACCTGCGCGCTGCGCGCCGCCAGAGAGAGCCGTGTGCCGCCGCAGTCGGGACAGACGGCCTCCTTTAAAAATTTCTCGACGCGCTTCATGCCCTTTTCGTCCTTGACCTTGGAAAGGGCGTTTTCGACCGTATAGACGGCGTTGTAATAGGTGAAATCCAGTTCCCCGGCCTGGTTCGTTTTTTTCGCCTTGTAAAAAATATGCTTTTTGACCGCCGGGCCGTGGTAGACAATCTCCTTTTCCGCGTCGGTCAGCTCGCGAAACGGGACGTCGGTGCGCACGCCCATTTCCCGGCAGACGTCGGTCATCAGCGACCACATCAGGCTGTTCCACGGCGCGACCGCGCCTTCGTCGATGGTCAGCGATTCGTCGGGCACAAGCGTGGCAAGGTCGACCGTGCGCACGCGGCCCGTGCCCGAGCAGGTCTTGCACGCGCCCTGGGAATTGAAGGCGAGCTCCTCGGCGGACGGGGCGTAGAATTCTGCTCCGCATTCCGGGCAGGTAAGCGCCTTGCCGGCGGCGACGGCCAGAGAGGGCGCAAGACGGTGTCCGTTTGGGCACAGGTGCGCGCCCACGCGCGAATACAAAAGGCGCAGGCTGTTGAGCAGCTCCGTCCCCGTGCCGAACGTGCTGCGAATGCCCGGGACGGCGGGCCGCTGGTGCAGCGCGAGCGCGGCCGGCACATACTGCACCTCGTCCACCGCCGCCCTGGACGCCTGGGTCATGCGGCGGCGCGTATAGGTGGACAGGGCCTCCAGGTAGCGCCGCGAGCCCTCGGCGTACAGCACGCCGAGCGCGAGCGACGATTTGCCGGAGCCGGACACGCCGGCGACGCCGACAATCCGCTGCAGCGGAATATCCACGTCGATGTGCTTTAAATTGTGTACCTTCGCGCCGCGAATCTGAATTTTGTCCACCATGGGTCCGCCCGCCTTGTCTTGCAAAAGGATGTCTCGTTTTCCCTTTTAGTATAAACAACGCGCGAGGCCCCGTCAAGGTCTCGCGCGTCCACGTTTCAGCGCATGATATACAAAAGCGCCAAAAGCAGCGCTTCATCCGCGCCCTCCGCCCGCAAAAGCAGCAGCAGCGAAAACAGCATGGCCTCATCCGGCTCTTTGAGCACCTCGTCGAGCAGGTTCGCCTTGGTTTTCTGCGCCGACTGCGCCTTCGCCTGCTGTGTCTGTGCAGAAAAGACCTCCCGGAAGCTCGGGTAAACCAGGTCGCGGTCCTCGGGGAGGTTCAGCGGCATTTTGATGCGCCCGGGCTTCGGTTTTTCCGGCAGCTGCGGCGCGGCGGGCTGCCGGGGCTTCGGCGCGGGCGGCGCGGGCGGCGAATCGTCGACATACTGCCGCGCGCGCTGCTGCATCCGCTGCACGCGTTCGAGCGCTTTTTCCTGCATTTGCCGCAGCTCATCGTAGGTATAGTCCGCCATATCAAAGCAGTCCTTTCAAAAGCGGAAGCGCATCCATCAGCCGCAAAAACTGCGCCGCCTCCTTCGCGCGCTGCCGCCGCGTTTCGGACAGCAGCGGCATGAGCGCCTCCAAAAACCGCGTGCGCTCGTCCTCGCGCCCCAGCTGCCCCGCCACCGCCGCCAGCGCCTTCGTAACGTCGTCGCCGAATACCCCCGCAACGCCGCCCCCGCCCTCGTTCTTCGGCTGCCCGCCGGCGGACGCGGGGGCTGCGCCGTTTTGCAGCAGACTCTGCGCCACGCCCTTGAGGCGTTCAAGCTCCTCGGGGCTGATACCGGCGAGCAAATCACGGATGCTGTTCGCGTCCATCGTCGGCCTCCCCCATAAGCTTGCGCAAAAGGCTTTGCGCCTGCGGCGTTTGCAGCATGGCGCGCGCGGCGTTTTCGTCGGACAGCACCTCTTTAAGCTTTTGCGACTGGGCGGGGCTTAGCTGCTGCATCAGATAATCCTCCGCCTCCCTGCGCGTCCCCTTCGTTTTAAGCTCCCCAATCATTTTGTCCAAAAATCCCGGTTCCTGCATTGCAAACACCTCGCTGTTTTGGTATACTGAACAGTAGGATACATATGCCGAAAGGAGGACGCGTATGCTTCGGCTGCTTGTGCTTTCCGACTCGCACCGCGACTATTTTGCGCTGGTACGCGCGCTGCGCCTGCACCGGGAGGCGGACGCGGTCTTTTTCCTCGGCGACGGGGAGGAGGATTTTCTTTCTCCCGGCGTGCAGGCGCTGCTCACCGACAAAAAGGTCACGGCGCTGGCGGGGAACTGCGACCTTTACTCGCTCCTGCCGAAGGAAGAACTGGTCCTCTTAGGCGGTAAGCGTATTTTCGCGCTGCACGGGCACACGCGCTTTGTCAAGCACGGCTTTGCGATGCTGGAGGAGGAAGCCGAAAAAAGGCGGGCAGACCTTGTGCTGTACGGCCACACGCACGTCCCGCGCACGGCATATCAAAACGGCGTGCACTACCTGTGCCCCGGAAGCATCCATGCGGGCGATTACGGGATGGTGGACATCACAAACGCGGGCGAGATTCTGTGCATAACGGCAAAATTGACGTGACGAAAGGAGCAGAACGATGCTGTACATAAAAAATGTTCAAATCATCGGCGAAAGCGAGATTTTTCCCGGGGAGGTTCTGGTGAAGGACGGCAAAATCGCCGAGGTCGGCGCGCACGTCCCCTGCCCCGGGGACGCCGAGGTGCTCGACGGCGGCGGGCAGTACCTTTCGCCGGGCTTTATCGACCTGCACGTACACGGCGGCGGCGGGTATTCCGCCATGGGCGGCAGAGACGCGGTCGTGCAGATGTGCGAGGCGCACGCGCGCTGCGGGACGACCTCTATCCTGCCGACGACGCTCGCCGCGCCCATTGCGCAGCTGAAAACCGCGATGGACGGCATTCGCGAAGCGCAAAGCGCGACGGACAACGTCCATATTCTCGGCGTGCATTTGGAGGGGCCGTTTTTGTCGCCCGATATGTGCGGCGCGCAAAGCCCCGAAAACATCCTTGTGCCCGACGAATGGGACTGCGAGGATTTGCTCTCTTACTGGGACGGCATCAAAATCGTCGGCGCGGCGCCCGAGACGAAGGGCGGCATGGCGCTCGGGGCGCTTATCCGCAAGCACGGCGCGGTGGCGTCCGTGGCGCACTCCACGGCGGATTACGACTTGGCGCAAAAGGCGTTTGCGCACGGGTATTCGGACGTGACGCATCTCTACAACGCCTGCACCTCCTGCCATAAGGTCGGGGTGTTCCGCCACGCGGGAACGGTGGAGGCGGCGCTCGTCAACGACGCGGTAACCACGCAGGTTATCGCCGACCTGCGCCACCAGCCCGAGGGCGTGCTGCGCCTCATTTACAAATGCAAGGGCCCGGACAAAATGTACCTCATCACCGACGGGCTGGAATTTGCCGCAACCGAAATGCGCGAGGGCGAGGAATTTGTACAGGAAAACGGCATGGCGGTCGTCTATTCCGACGGCGTCATGCTGCTGGCCGACCGTTCGTGCCTGGCGGGGTCTGTGGCAACCTGCGACCGGCTGGTGCGCAATTTGTACACAAAGCTGCGCCTGCCGCTTTGCGACTGTGTAAAGATGGCGAGCCTTACACCCGCGCGGGTCGTCGGCGTGGACGACCACACCGGGAAAATCGCCAAGGGGTACGACGCGGACCTTTTGCTGTTCAACGAAGACGTGGAGATGCAAGCCGTGTTCGTCAGCGGCAAGCGGGTTGTGTAAAGCTGTTCAGCTTGTTCGCTTCCCTGCTTCGGGCGGTAAAATTTGAAGCAAAAAGCGTCCCCTTCCGGCGGAAGGGGACGCTTTTTTTGCATCGTTCGGATTTACTTTTTCTGCGGGCCGTTGTAGCCGTTTTGCTCCTGGAACGCGGCTATTTTTTCAATCACGCCCAGCACGACGTCGAAGCCGTCGCCGACAGTTTCCAGCTCAAAACGGGCGGGCATATCGCGCCAGGTGTGGTAGTAGTGCGTCAGCACCGGGTTCTGCGCCGCAAAGGTGACGGATTTGACGCCGGCCTTCGTCATCGGCGTGCTGTCGCAGCCGCCGACGGGGTTGTGGATGCAGCCGCCGGTCTTGCTTTGGACGCCGAGCTCCTGGAACGTGGCCTTGAACATCTTTTCGAGGTCCGTGTCAAAGCGGGTAAACTGCCAGTCGTCCTGAATGACGACCTCGAAATACTCCTTATCCGCAACGGAGTCGATGTTGATGTTCCAGGCGTTTTTCAAAAGGTCGTCGTGCCTGTGCTCGTCGGCAAACGCCATCGAGCCGCGAAGCCCCGCCTCCTCCGAGCCGCAGTTGAGGTCGATGATGCGGCAGTTCTTCGGCATTTTATCGGGATTTTCCTTGAAATACTTCAGCACCGCATAGCTTAAGGCGCAGCCCGTCGCGTTGTCCATCGCCCCGCGGGAAGCGTTTTCCTCGCGCGGGTCGTTCCAGCGGAGAACAAAGCAGCTGCCAACGGCCGTCACAAGCGGCAAAAAGCGCAGCGCTATCTGGAAATACTGGAAGGACGCGGAATACGCAAGCTCCATTGCCCACATCGCGCCGAAGGTGGCGCCCGTCAGAATAACCGCCATGGCAATCGAGGTCACAATCAGGAAAATGACGCAGACCGCGCCGAAGCCGACCTTGCCGTAGGTTGCAAGGATGCCCAAAATCGGCTTGTCGCGGTATTTGTAGCCCGCCTCGGAATGGCGCCAGTTCCAGCTTGTGTCCGTATGGCCGGACAGGATGATGGTGTAGTCGTACTGCCCGTCCTCGGGCGTCAGCGCGCCGTATGTATTCTGCGAAATCTTCTGGTGGAAAAACTTGTCGAACCAGGGCTTGTAAAGGAACACGCTGCACACAAGCCACACAAGGCAGCAAATGCCCGCAAGCGCCATGCCGTACCACAGGTAGCTGTTGCCCAGCGCAAAATACACAAGCCCGCTTAAAATAAGGCCGAACCAGCCGGCATACGGAATGCCGCCGATGGACGCGCGCGGCGAAACGGCAAATTCCTCTTTGACGGGCGTAATGCCGATTTCGCGCAGCTTGTCGCCCATATAGGCTGCGTATTTGCGCTCGCCCTCGGACCCGGGCAGGCGCGAGCCAATCTCATGCGCCGCGTGCTCCACAATGTCAAACGCGGCTTCGACATACTTTCTGTTTTCTTCTTTCATGCTTTCCTCCCATGCGCGCCGAGGCCCGCCGGACCGTTTCCGGCGGTTTCGGTGCGATTTAGAACCAAGTGCTTTTATCATATTGCATTTTTCATGCAAAATCAAGTGGTGAACGGCGGTTCACCGTGTTTTTTGCATCTTTTTCCACAAAAATATGCATTTCGTCCGGGAAATAGAAAAAAACAGCCCCACGGTTCTGCCGTGGAGCTGTTGGACGGAAAACCGATTATTGAATTTCGGACAGCTTCACCGGGCGGTGCTCGGCGACGCTCTTTTTTGCGGCCAGCGCAATCTGCACCGACTGGAAGCCGGCGTGAATGCCGACGGGCACCGGCGTTCCGTTTTCGCACGCGGCGACGAACTGCCGCATTTCCTCCGAGAACGAGCCCATGTAGCGCTCCAGGAAGAAAAACAGCGGCTTTTCACCCGTTACGCCCGCCGCGTTGGAAAGGACGGCGGAGGATAGCGTGTCGTTCGACGTCGCGACCATGCCCTTCGAGCCGAACAGCTCGGCGCGCTGGTCGTAGCCGTAGGCGGCGCGGCGGGAATTGTCGATGACCGCCAAAGCGCCGTTCGCCATTTTCATCGAAATGATTGCGGTGTCCACGTCGCCCTGCTCGCCGATGGCGGGGTCCACCAGGACCGCGGCGTTCACGTAGACCTCCTCGACGTCGCTGTTCGTCAAAAAGCACGCCATGTCGAAATCATGGATGGTCATATCCAGGAAAATGCCGCCCGAGACCTTGATGTACGCCGGGTTCGGCGGCTCCGGGTCGCGCGAGGTGATTTTCAGGATGTGCGCCTCGCCGATTTTGCCGTCGTCGTACGCCTTGCGCACGGCGGCGAAGTTGTGGTCGAAGCGGCGGTTGAAGCCCACCTGGAACTGAACGCCGGGGTGGCGCTCCAGCGCGTCGGCAACCGCCTGGATTTTTGCAAGCGAATGGTCGACGGGCTTTTCGCAGAACACGTGCTTGCCCGCCTCAATGGCTTCGACCGAAATGGCGGCGTGCGTGTCCGTCGACGAACAGACCAGCACCGCGTCAATCGCCGGGTCCGCTAAAATCGCATGGTAGTCCGTATAGATGTTCTCGACGCCGAAGCCGGCAATGTACGCGCGCGTTTCCTCGTTCAGAAACGGGTCCGCCACAGCCGTAACCGTCGCGTTCGGAACGTGGTAGGTGATGGATTCCAGGTGCACCTTGCCGATGCGCCCCGCACCGATGATACCAATTTTGAGCATGGTTGTCCTCCCTTATCAGATGGTGCCGTCCCAGGTCGAAACCTCGGTGGCGGTTTTTTCCTCTTCGTCGAACCAGTGCGTGGTGACGGCCTTGCTTTCCGTAAAGAAGCGGTACGCGTCCTTGCCCAGGCAATGCAGGTCGCCGAAGAACGACTGCTTGTGCCCCGAGAATGGGAAGAAGCCCACCGGCACGGGGATGCCGACATTCACGCCGACCTGCCCGCCGTCGGTATGGCGGACAAATTCGCGCGCAAAATAGCCGCTTTGCGTATAAATGACCGAACCGTTGGCGTAGGGGCTTGCGTTCATAATCGCGAGACCCTCTTTGAAATCCTTGCAGCGCTTAATGCACAGCACCGGGCCGAACACCTCGTCGCGGCCGATGGTCATATCCTCGGTCACATGGTCGAAAATGGTCGGGCCGACAAAGTAGCCGCCTTCATACCCCTCGACCTTGTAATTGCGGCCGTCCAGCACCAGCTCGGCGCCCTCTGCAACGCCCTTGTCGATGTCGGCAAGGACTTCCTTGTAATGCTTTTCATAGGTGATAGGGCCAAGCTTGGAGCTCTTGTCCCAGGAGGGGCCGACCTTGATGTTCTGCGCCTGCTTTTTGAGCTCGGCGACAAACTTGTCGGCAATCGCCTCCTCCACCACGCAGCACGACAGCGCCATGCAGCGCTGGCCCGCGCAGCCGTAAGCGGAATTGATGACGCCCGCAACGGTGCGTTCCAGCGCGGCGTCCGCCATAACCAGCGCGTGGTTCTTCGCCTGGCAAAGCGCCTGGCAGCGTTTGCCGGCCGCCGCGGCGCGCTGGTAAATCTTCAGGCCGACCGGCGTCGAGCCGACAAAGGTAATGCCCTTGACGTCCGGGTGGTCGAGAATGGTGTTGATTTCATTGCGCGAGCAGGTCACGACGTTGATAACGCCGTCGGGCACGCCCGCTTCCTTATAGATTTTCGCGAACAGCATCGCGGTTTTCGGCGTCAGGGAGGCCGCCTTCAAAACCAACGTATTGCCGCAGGCAATGCAGGTCGGCGCCATCCAGCCGAACGGAATCATCGCCGGGAAATTGACCGGCACGATGCCCGCGAACACGCCGATGGATTCGCGGTATTTGACCGTGTCGTACCCGCGCGAGGCGTCCATCATGCTCTCGCCCATCATCAAAGACGGCACCTGCGTGGCAAGCTCCGTCCCCTCCTTGGCCTTGAGCACATCGCCCTCCGCTTCGCTCCAGACCTTGCCGTTCTCCTTGGCGACGCTCATGGTGAGCTCTTCCATATTCTCCATGATGAGGTCGCGGATTTTATAAAGAATCTGCGCGCGCTTAATCGCGGGCACGGCGCGCCAGCCGGGGTACGCCGCCTTGGCCGCTTCAATCGCCTCGAGCACCTCGTCGTTCGTGCAGCAGGGCGCCTGCCCCGTGACTTCGCCGGTGCTGGGGTTGTGCAGGTCGTACCAGACGTCCGTTTTGGAATCCCGGAATTCCCCGTTTACAAAATACTGCAACTTTTCTACTGCCATCTGTTTTGCTCCTTTTCTTCCCGCGTCCGGCGCTTACAGCCCCGAGACCTCGCGGATATATCTGCGCGCTTTTAAAGCATATTCCAGCGGGTTCGCCTTGGCGGGGTCCTGCTCGGCCTCCACCAGCACGTACCCCTCGTAGCCCACGTCCTCGAGCACGTCGAAAATGGGCTTGAAATCCAGCGCCCCGTCGCCCGGTACGGTGAACGTCCCCATGCGCACGCCGTCTAAAAAGCTCAGGTTCTTTGCCCGGACCTCGTCAATCACGGCGGGACGGATGTCCTTTAAGTGCACATGGCGCACGCGGCCGGCGTATTTTCGAAGCACCGCCATATAATCCTCGCCGCAATAGGCAAGGTGCCCCGAGTCAAACAGCAGGCCGAAAACGTCCGGGTCGGTATTTTCCATCATGCGGTCAATCTCCGCCGCGGTCTGGACGACCGTGCCCATGTGGTGATGGAAGCAAAGCGCAATGCCCATATCCTTCGCGACGCGGCCGAGGCGGTTGAGCCCCGTGCAGAGCTTTTCCCACTCCTCGTCTTGCATCACATACTTGTCGCGGAAAATGGACTTGTCCGTGCCCTGGATGGAATGCCCCTGCTCGGACACGCCGACAACCTTGGCGCCCATTTCCTTTAAGAAGGAGATGTGGCGGATAAAGTCGCGCTCGGTCTCCTCATACGGCTTGGTCGTCAAAAACGTCGAGAACCAGGCGTTGCATATCTGCAGCCCGCGCAGGTCCAGCGCCTTTTTGAGCACCGCCGCGTCCTTCGGGTACTTGTTGCCGACCTCGCAGCCGGTAAAGCCGGCCAGCGCCATTTCGGACACGCACTGTTCAAAAGTGTTCTCCGCACCGAGGTCGGGCATATCGTCGTTGGTCCAGGCAATCGGCGCAATGCCGAGCTTGACTTTAGTTTTGTCGAGCATCAATATTTCCTCGCTTTCTCTAAATGCGCTTTGCGGTCGGCATAAGCCTTGCGCACCGCTTCGTTTTGGGAGGTGCTCGCCACCCCCACGTGCCACCAGGCGCCGTAGCCGTCGGTCATGGTCTTGGGCAGGACCTTGATGTCAATGAGCGTAGAAACGGTCTGCTTTTGGCTGTCCAAAAGCGCCGCCTCGAGCTCCTCCATGCTGCGCGCCGTATAGGTCTTGACCCCGTAGCCGGAGGCCGCGCGGGCAAAATCAATCGGGACAAGGTCGCCCGAGAGCTTGCCGTCCGGCGTGCGGAACCGGAATTCCGTCGCCAGGTTCCCGATGCCGTTGGACATTTCCAGGTTGTTGATGCAGCCGAAGCCGCAGTTGTCGAACAGCAGGACGTTGATTTTTTTATGCTCCTGGACGCTCGTGACAAGCTCGGAATGCAGCATCAGGTAGCTGCCGTCGCCGCACATGGCGTAAACCTCTTTGTCCGGCTCGGCAAGCTTGGAGCCGAGCGCGCCGGCAATCTCATACCCCATGCAGGAGAAGCCGTATTCCATATTGTAGGAATACCGGCTGTCCGACGTCCACATCCGCTGCAAATCGCCCGGCAGGGAACCCGCCGCGCCCACGCAGATGGCGTCCGCGGGGATAAGCTCGCGGACCTTGGCGACCACGGCGGTCTGCGTCAGCGTGCCGAAGTTTTCGGCGAATTCCGGCAGCGTGCGCGGATCGCCCGCGGCAATCAGCGGCCGGAAATTCTCGTCGTACGCATACGCCGACAGGCGCTGCATCTCCTCTTCCCAGGCGGCCTTTGCGTCGGCAATCTCGGTCGTGTAGCCCGAGCGGTAGCCGGCCTTTACAAGCGCCGCCTCCAGCGCCTCGAGCCCGAGCTTCGCGTCGGCGACCAGCTTGGTCGCGCCGAGCTTATAGGCGTCGAAGCGGGAGGTGTTCACCGTCAGCACCTTCGCGTCCGCGCGGAACAGCGATTTCGAACCGGTCGTGAAATCGGAAAAGCGCGTGCCGACGCCGAGGATAACGTCCGCTTCCTTCGCGATAACGTTGCCCGCCGCATTGCCCGTAACGCCGAGCCCGCCGAGGTTGTAGGGGGCGGAGGACAGGCAGGCGGTCTTGCCGCTCTGCGTTTCGGCAAACGGGATATGGAACGTCCGGCAGAAGCGCTCGAGCGTTTCGCCGGCCTCGGAATACCGCACGCCGCCGCCGCAGATGACCAGCGGCTTTTTCGCTTGCAGCAGCACCGCCGCAAGGTCCTCGACCTCGTCTTTCGCGGGGGCGATGCGGGTGATTTTGTGCACCCGCTTTTGCAGGAATTCGTCGGGGAAGTCGTAGGTCTCGCCCTCAACGTCCTGCGGCATGGAAATGCACACCGCGCCCGTCTCGGCCGTGTCGGTCAGCACGCGCATGGCGTTGAGCATGGCGGACATCAGCTGCTCGGGGCGCGCGACGCGGTCCCAATAGCGGCAAACGGCGCGGTAGGCATCGTTGGTGGTAATGGACAGCGACTGCACCTGCTCAAACTGCTGCAAAACGGGGTCGGGCTGGCGCGTCGAGAACGCGTCGGCCGGGAACAGCAGCAGCGGCACATGGTTGACGGTCGCCGTGGCGGCGGCGGTAATCATGTTCGCCGCGCCCGGGCCTATCGAGGACGAACAGGCGATGATTTTGCGCCGGTTGTTCTGCTTGGCAAAAGAAGCGGCGACGTGCGCCATGCCCTGCTCGTTTTTGCCCTGGTAGACGGTCAGCTGCCCGGGGTCGGAGTCGAGCGCTTCCCCAAGGCCGCAGACGATGCCGTGGCCGAAAATGGTAAAAATGCCGTCCACGAACTTGGTCTCTTTGCCGTCAAAGGAAACGTACTGGTTGTCTAAAAAGCGCACAAGCGCCTGCGCGGTGGTCAGCTTTGCCATTTGAGCACCCTCCTTATTCCGCATTCAAAAGCCATTTGTGCTCGGGCGCGTCGATGCGCGTTTTGCGCCACGGGTCGCCCTCCAAATGGCGAATCATCCATACGTAATACATCGAATAGCCGGGCGCCGCGACCTGCTGGTGCGTTTGCATGGGCGTAATGGCAAGCGCGCCGCCGTCGAGCACCTTGAAGCAGTCGTCGCCGACGAAGCCGACGCCGAAGCCCTGGGGCTTGTCAAATTCATAATAGTAAAGCTCGGGCTGCGGATGGTAGTGCGGCGGATAGCTCGACCAGCAGCCGGGCTTGTGGAACACCTCGCCGAGCACCATGTTGGAATACGGCGCGGACTCGTAATCAAACACCGTCAGCACCTGCCGGTGCGCCGTGCCGTTCCACTGCGATTTGCCGAATTCCTGCAGCATACAGTCGTCGGGCGTGTACCATTTCAGCGGGAAATCGCGGTCGTTGTCGGTTTGCTGGATAAGTATCCGGACGTCGCCGACCGCCGATACGGTGACCGCCTTTTTGCGCGGGAAATGCACGCAGTAGGGCTTGTCGAGGAACGGGCTGCGCCGGGACGCGCGCTCGGTCCTTCCCGCAAAGGAAAATTCCGCTTCGCCCGCAAGCAGCAGGACCGCCGTCTCGTTGGAGGCGCTGCACAGCGTCAGCGCCTGGCCCGCCGTCATGCGTTTGACCTTGATGGTCATACGCATATCGGCGTTTTTTCCGCCCATTTCGCAAAGGAGCTTTTCCTGGTTCTCGTTAAAAGCCGGGGTCTCGTACATAAAAACACCTCGTGTTCAAAATCCAAAATTACGCTCTTGCCACCATTTCGCCGTATTCCTCTTTTTCCCTGGCGATGAAGTCCCGCACCGCGTCGGCGGTGGGCATATCCTCCGAGCACGCGTGCGACGCGACAAGCATCGCCGCCGAGGCCGAGCCGAATTCGAGCGCGTCGAACATTTCGTACCCTTCGAAAAGCCCGTAGAGGAATGCCGACGCGTAGCCGTCGCCGCCGCCGAAGGATTTTAAAAGCTTGACGGGGAAGGGCTTTACGGAATAGCTCTCGCCGTCGCAGGTGTAGGCGGTGGAGCCCTCTTTCCCGTGCTTGATGATGACAATCTTGGCGTTATAGCCGTGCCAGAGCGCGGCGCTTTCGCGGTCGGAAAGGCCGGGGGCAAGCAGCGCCTCGGTTAAATCATATTCCTCGCGCGAGCCTAAGATGATGTCCGCCTCTTTCGCGACGGCGGAATAGTAGATGGCAATCTCATCCTTGTTTTTCCAGTTGTAGGCGCGGTAGTCGATGTCGAAAATGACGGGCACGCCGTTGCGCCGCGCCAGCGCCACGGCCTTGAGCGCCGCTTCGCGCGAGGGGCTTTCGGCAAGCGCCGTGCCGGAAATGAGCAGCGCCTTGCCCGATTGGATATACGCCTCGTCGATGTCCTCGACCGTCAGCTTCAAATCTGCCGCTTCGTTGCGGTACATGAGGATGGAGCTTTCCGTTTCGGACTTGATTTCGGTGAAGGTCAGGCCGATTTTTTCGCCGTTTTTGCAGCGGACGATATGGGAGGTGTCAATCCCCTCCTTTTCGAAATAATCGGTCACAAAGGTGCCGAGCTGGTCGTCGGACACGCGCGCAAAAAAGCCGACCTTTTTGCCGAGGCGCGCAAGGCCCACCGCGATGTTCGCCGGCGAGCCGCCCAGGTACCGCTTAAAGGTCGTGCTCTCGTTTAAGGGGCAGTAGTAGTCGACGGGGTTCAAGTCCACCGCCACGCGTCCGAGCAGGATAAGGTCGTAGGGCTTGCTTTGGTCAAATTGTATGTACTGCATATTGCGCTCCTTTCGCTTTACCGCATATTGAAAATTGCAATGTGCCGTTTGACGTTTTCGTATACGCCCGCCGCTTCGCACGCAGAGAGCGCAAAGTAGTTCGGCGCGCCGTCCTGTTCGTCGCAGCAGGCCTTTGCGCTGCGTGCGAGCGCGTCAAAGGAGGCGGTCGCAATGTTGATTTTCCGCACGCCCAGCCGGATGCATTTGCGGAACATCTCGGGCGTAATGCCCGTGCCGCCGTGCAGAACCAGCGGAACGGACACGGCCTTGTGGATTTTCTCGAGCACGTCAAAGCGCAGCGCCGGCAGGACCGGGTAATTGCCGTGCGCGTTGCCAATCGCGACGGCGAGCGCGTCGACGCCCGTTTCGTCGCAGAAGCGGACCGCGTCCGCCGGGTCGGTGCACAGAACCTCGTGCGCCTTCCCCTCCCCTTCGTTGCCGCCGACGACGCCGAGCTCCGCCTCGACCGTCGCGCCGTAATCGCTTGCGAGCTGCACCACGTTTTTCACGGTGCGTATGTTTTCCGAAAGCGGCAGCTGCGAGCCGTCAAACATCACCGAGGTAAAACCCATTTCGAGCGCCTTGTGGACGGTCTCGGGGCGCAGCCCGTGGTCCAGGTGTACGGCGACCGGCACCGCGGCGTTTTTTGCGGCGGCAAGCATCATCGGCCCCATAAGCTCCAAGGGCGAATTCGGCAGCCGCACCTCGGCGATTTGCAGAATAATGGGGGTTTCGGCCTCCTCGGCGGCGCGCACGGCGCCCAGAACCATTTCCATATTGCCGACGGAGAACGCCCCGACCGCGCAGCCCTTTTGTTCGGCGCGCTCGAGCAGCTCCTGCATAGTAACCAGAGACATTGCCTTCGAACCTTTCCGTCTGTGAAAAACCCACAGAAACCCATTTTTATGGTTTTATTATTTATAGCACTTTTGACTGCATTTTTCAATATTTTACACGTTAGAAATATACCGAAAGAATCTGTGAAAAATCACAAGACCGGCGCAGCTCTGCGCCGGTCCGTTTTTCGACCTCGATATGCATGTTAAGCGGCGTGCTTTTCGCCGGCGGGCGCCGGGGGCTTGTCGCGCCCGAACAGCGCCTTTAAAACAATCGGCGTGACGACCGACGAGATGAGAATCAGCAAAATGACCGGCGCGAAATACGCCGACGAAATAATGCCGCTGGAAAGCCCCTTCTGCGCGACAATCAGCGCCACCTCGCCGCGCGTCATCATGCCCACGCCGATTTTCAGCGAATCGCCCCAGCCAAAGCGGCAGGCCCTTGCACACAGGCCGCAGCCGATGATTTTTCCCAGAAGCGCGACGAGCACGAACCCGACGGCGAACAGCACAAGCTCGCCGGAAAGCGCGTCGAGCTCGGTTTTCAGCCCGATGCTCGCAAAAAACACGGGGCCGAAGAGCATATAGGAGCTGACGTCCATTTTTTCGGCGATGTATTCCGAATCGCGGATGCTGCACAAAATCACGCCCGCGACATAGGCGCCGGTGATGTCCGCAATGCCGAAAAAGCGCTCGGCGGCATACGCCAGCCCGAAGCACAGCGCAAGCCCCAGGATTGGAATGCGGCGCGTGTGCGGCCAGCGCTTGTCCGCCAGCCGGAAAATTTTGTAGCAGACAAAGCCGAAGGCGAGCGCAAAGACGAAGAACAGCACGGTCTTGAGCACGACGGACGCCGGGTGCGCCTCGCCGCCCGACATCCCGACGACAAAGGTCAGCACGATAATGCCCAGCACGTCGTCGATGATGGCGGCGCTCAGAATGGTGGTGCCGACCTCCGTGGAAAGCCGGCCGAGCTCCTTGAGCGTCTGGACGGTAATGCTCACCGAGGTCGCGGTCATAATCACGCCGATGAACACCGCGCGGTAAAATTCGGGCGAGCCGAAGGGCGACGCGCCGTAAAACGCCATGTAGAGAAGCGTCCCGCCCGCAAGCGGCACCAAAACGCCCGCACACGCGACGGCGAACGCCTTGGGACCCGTGCGCACAAGGTCGCGCAGGTTCGTTTGCAGCCCCGCGGAAAACATGAGCAGCACCACGCCGATTTCCGCGACCTGCGCCAAGAAATCGCTTTGGTCGACAAGGCCCAAAACGCTCGGGCCGATAAGCACCCCGGCAAGAATCTCCCCGACGACCTGCGGCGCTTTGAGCTTGCGCGCCGTAATGCCGCAGACCTTGGCGGCGATAACAATGATGCACAGGCTTTTAAATATCGTATACGCTTCCATTGGTTCGCCCCTTTTCTTTTCCGCACGCTATTATACGCCGCGCCGCGGCAAAAGGAAACCCCCGATTTCGACAAATCGGGGGCGTTTCGCGCTTCGGTTTTGTAAAGGTTTTTGCAAAATTCAGCCTTCGCCGCGCACACCGTCAAAAAAGCCGAGCGGCAGCGTCAAAAACACGCCGGTGTTGGGCTTTTCAAGGCCGCCGGTAACCTCCGTGACGATACGGTGTGCCGTTTCTATCTGCCCGGTGTTCATGGCGGCCAGCAGCAGCTTGCCCTTGCCGGTGTCGGGCTTGAGATACTGCTCGAGCGAGCTGAACACGGGCGGCTTGCGAAGCCCGCTCTGCCCGACCACCTGCAGCGCGCCCTCGCAGTCGAGCAGCGAGCCGCCGCGGATGCCCGCCTCCATCATTTTGACTAAGATTTTGTCCATCTTCTCGCTGTCGGGAACAATCAGAATCATCAGCTGCATAGCTTGCCTCCGTTTCCGTTTTATGATACTATTGTATACGAATTTACACAAGAACGCAAGCGTGCGTATCAAAAAGGAGGTGTTCGCCCATGCGCGTGCTGCATTTTACGGTCCCGCCGGAATACGACGGGAAAAAGGCGCGGGAATTTCTGCGCCGGGGCGCCGGGGTCTCCGCCCGGCTCCTGCGCGCGCTCAAGGCGGACCCCATGGGCGTTTGCCGCGGCGGGCGGCCGCTTAGAATGGTCGACCTGCTTCGTACCGGGGACCGGCTGACGCTCACCCTCCCCGACGAGCGCGGCGCGGGCGGCACGCGCGCGCTTCTGCCGCTGCCCTTGGAGGTGCTTTATGAGGACGACGACCTTTTGGTCGTCAACAAGCCCGCGGGGCTCGCCATGCACGAAACGCACAACCACCAGGGCGACGCGCTTTCCAACGCCGTGGCGTATTATTTGCGGCAGAAGGGCAGCGCCGCCGTGTTCCGCACCGTTGGGCGGCTCGACAAGGGCACGTCGGGCGCGGTGGTGTGCGCGAAGCACAAATACGGCGCGGCGAAGCTTTCGGGGCATATCGAAAAGGAGTACCTTGCGGCAGCCTGCGGCGTTTACGAGGGCCGCGGCACGATTGACGCGCCCATCTGCCGCCCCGACCCCGGCAAAACCCTGCGCGCCGTGGGGGAGCCGGGCGAAGCCGCCGTCACGAACTGGGAGGCGCTTTGGACAGACGGGAAAATTTCGCTTTTGCGCGTGCGCCCCGAAACGGGGCGGACGCACCAGATTCGCGTGCATTTCGCGTCGCTCGGCACGCCGCTGGTCGGCGACGATATGTACAAAAGCCCGGACACGCGCCTTTCGCACCAGGCGCTGCACTGCGCGCGCATCCGCTTTACACACCCCGTCAGCGGGAAAGCTTTAGACCTTTACGCCCCGCTGCCCACCGACATGGCGGCGCTTTTGCCGGCGGGCGTCCTGCAGGCGCTTTTCGAGGAGGAGACCTGATGGCGCAGAATATTTTTGACAATCCAACCTTCTTTGCCGAATACAAAAACCTGCGCGAAAACGAGCCGAACTACAACGACCTTTTGGAGCAGCCCGCCATGCGCGCGCTGCTGCCCGACCTTGCGGGCAAGGACGTTTTGGACGTCGGCTGCGGCTTCGGGCACAACTGCCGCGAATTTGCCGAACGCGGGGCAAAACGCGTGGTGGGGCTGGACCTTTCCGAAAGAATGCTCGCGGCCGCAAAAGCGCAAAACGCCCTGCCCGAAATCGAATACCGCCGCATGGACATGGCGGATTTGGACACGCTGGCGGCCGGCGCCTTCGATTTCGTGTACAGCTCGCTGTGCTTCCACTACGCCGCCGATTTTCCGAAGCTTTGCGCCGATATTTTCCGCCTGCTGCGCGCGGGCGGGCGGCTGTTGTTTTCGCAGGAGCACCCGTTCACCACCTGCTCGAAAAACGAGTCCAACCGCTTCCTTTGCGATGAAAACGGTCGCGCCGACGCCTATGCGCTCGCCCACTATGCCGAACGCGGGCGGCGCACCGGGAAATGGTTCGTGGACGATGTGGAAAATTACCACCGGACGTTCGGCGACATTGTCACGGCGCTCGCAGAGGCCGGCTTCCATATCGAGCGCGTGGTCGAACCCGAGCCCTCGCCCGAGGCCGTCCGAATTCGTCCGGGGCTTGAAAAGGAATTTATCCGCCCGGCCTTTTTGCTTGTGCGCGCGGTGAAATGCAAATGAACATTGCAGAGGTCCAAACCGATAAAAAGCGATACCTCCCCCTTTTGCTGCTCGGCGACGAGGACGAGCAAATGCTCGGCCGCTATTTGGCGCGCGGGGTGCTGCTGGTCGGGTTTTCCGAAGGGAAGCCCGTCGCCGTCTGCGTCTATACCGACGAGGGCGGCGGTGTTTGGGAGGTGCAAAACCTCGCCGTAAGCCCCCGTTTGCAGCGGCGCGGACTCGGGCGGGAAATGCTCGCGGCGGTCGAAGCGCGGTGCAAGGCGGCGGGCGGGCATACGCTGCGTCTCGGCACCGGCGACAGCCGCTTAACCCTCCCCTTTTACCGCGCCTGCGGGTTTTATGCGGTCGGACGCGAGCCGGGCTATTTCCCGAAGCATTACCCGCATCCGATTTATGAGGGCGGCGAACAGTTGCTCGACCGGGTGATTTTGGAAAAACGACTGTAGCACATATAAAAAGGCCGGACGTTCCAAAAAAAAGGAACGCCCGGCTTTTTGCGTTTTCATCCCATCGCGACGGACAGCACCAGCATCAAAAGGAAGCCGACGAGCAGCGCGTAGGAGGCCGGCCGCTCGAAGCCGTGGGAATGAGTCTCGGGAATCATTTCGTCGCATATCACATAGAGCATCGTCCCGCCCGCAAAGGCGAGCAAAAAGGGCAGCACCAGCGCGGACGCGGTTCCCGCCGCATAGCCGATAAGCGTGCCGACGACCTCGATAAGCCCGGTAAACATGGCGATAAGCAGCGTGCGCGGGCGGCTGATGCCCGCGAGCAGCATCGGCGAAATGACGACCATGCCCTCGGGGATGTTCTGCGCCATGATGCCCAGCGCGACGGAAAGCGCGCGGCCGGTGTCCTCTCCGCCGAAGGAAACGCCCGCCGCCATGCCCTCGGGCAGGTTGTGTATCGCAATGGCGAGGACGAACAAAAGCACCTTGTCGACCGAACCGTTGTGCGTGTGCGCCTCCCGGTCGAGGCCGGAAAGATGGTGCAGGTGCGGGACAAGTCTGTCCATGAGATTCAAAAACGCCGCGCCCGCCAGCACCCCGAGCACCACCTGCCAAATCCCGCGCAGGCCCGTTTGCTCGACCGCGGGGAAAATAAGCCCCGTAATGGCGGCGCAGAGCATCACCCCGGCGGCAAAGCTTAAAATGATGTCGTTCCACTTGTGTGGAATTTTGCGAAACATAAAGCCCAGCAGCGCACCGACAACCGTCGAGCCGCCCACGCCGAGCGCGGTCAAAAGCACCATGCGCATACCGTTTCGCCTCCCCTTTCGTTCTTTTCCATTCTATACAAAACGGGACGAAATTGCAACAGGAAGCGCGTGGAAATCAGACGGAATATGAAGGACGATGGCAGGACGCGTAGTGGCGGGCTTTCCGGTCAGAATTCAGAGGTCAGATGTCAGAGGTCAGAACGCACTCTTTGCCCCCTCTGACGAGGGGGCTGGCGAGCCGAATGCAATGAGGCGAGACTGGGGGGAGAGAAAAAATAAAAAGTCTCATCAGACTTGTCTCTCCCTCCGGCTCGGCGGCAAAGCCGCCGACCCACCTCCCTCGTCAGAGGGAGGAAAGGTTTCATCTGACTTTTGGTTTCATCGCAGCCGGCACGTGTGTCCGTGTCGGACTGGGTACGGGCGGGCACGGAGTCCCGCCCCTACCGCTGTATGGATTTATTTTCATCACAGCTGGGACGTGTGTCCGCGTCGGACGAAACGTAGGCAGGCATGGAAGCCTGCCACTACGCGTTCTGGCTTCTGTCCTATCTCTCCCTCCGTCACGCGCTGCGCGCGTGCCACCTCCCTCGTCAGAGGGAGGAAAGAGTACATCTGATTTGTGCGTTCTGATATTGAATTCCAACGGCGGGGGTATTCCCTTTACATGGGAATACCCCGCCGTTACGCATTTCGCAGAAAAAAGGAGTGCCGCGCTGCCCGGGAAGAGGCAGCGCGGCTAAGAGGGGGTATTGCAAACCGGGCGAACAGCCGACCTGCGGCTGTGGGCTGTCCGCCCCAGAAGTTGTTAAGGGTTACATATCTTCCTCACGGCTGCGGCGAACCTTCACCGCGCCGAGGACGATAGCCGCACCGGCTGCAAGCGCGATAGCGCTCGTGACAGCGCCCGCAACGGAGCCGCCGGCCGGGATATTCGGGTCGCCGGTCTGTTCCGTGCCGTCGCCGGAGGTGGTGGTGTCATCGCTGCCGCCGAAGAGGCCGCCGATGCCGTCCACGATGTCGCCGATAATCGGGACGTCGCCAAGGTCAACACCGCCGTTGAAGAGGTTCGCAAAGAAGTCGCGAATCTGGTCAAAGATGCTGCCGATGTCATCCAGGCCGCCGCCGATGTCGCCGGTGCCCGCGAGCGGGTCCGCGATGGTGACGAGCGCGACGATGGCCGCGTCAGCCGGGAGAACCTGCTGAATAACGTCAATCACGGGGCCAAGGAGAGAACCGACTTCCGCGTTCATCGAGTTGATAATCTCCTTCACGGCCGCGGTGTTCTTCATGAGAACATCGTCATAGACGAAGCGGACAAGCGTGACGAACGCGTCAGCCTGGTCGGCGTCGATGGTCACACGCTTTGCGCTGTCCAGGCAAATGCTGTCGGTCACAACCTGCTCACCGCAGCCCGCCATATCCTTGCAGAACTGGATGAAGTCCGCTTCCTGAATGGTCAGCGTGACAGGCGTCTTGGTGCCGGAGGAGGCATCCTCCATTTCAATCGTAATCGACAGAGAGCCGGTGTTCGGGTAATTCGGAACGCCGCTGCTGTTGACGCTGCCGGGGTCGTAGCTGATGCCTTCCAGCCCAAGGCCGCCGAGGGTGTCAAAGATGCCTTCCGCGGTGAAGTCCAGCGTGGGCAGCTGTACACCCGCAAGACCAAGCAGACCGGAAATTCTGCCGACAATCGCCTGCACGTTGTCGTTGAGCGTGCCGTTGTTAAGCGCCGTCGCGAGGTTCGGCAGGAAGTCCAGAAGCGTCGTTACCGGCGCCGCCGCGAAGGTATCCAGGAAATCAAAGACCGCATCGAGGATGGGGGCGAAGCGGGCGACAATCTTTTCGTCATCCGTTTGCGCCGCGTCCACCGCTTCGGAATAGGTCACGGAATCCATGCAGGGGATGCCGAGCGCCTCAAAGATGTGGACAATGTTTTCGTAGGAGCCCTGCTCATACGTATTGTCTTCGAAATCGTATTCGTTTTCAAACTGAAGCGAGCTGAAAAGCATACTGCCAACATTGATGATGCTGACCTTCATTTCCATGAGCAGCGTCAGATGCTGTGCAATCGCTCTGCTGAAGCCTTCCTTGTCGCCGTCCAGGAACCAGTCGCCGTCCTTGTAGTTGACGCCCTTGACAATGTTGTCATTCGGGTTGTCGTCCACCCAGACGTCGCCGGCGTCAACCGCCTGCTTCAGCGCATCCACAGCGCCCTGCCATTCGGGGTTAATCGCCGTGTAGGTGCCGTCCTCATTGGCGGTCGCCATGCGGTTCAGAAGGTGGGACGGATTCACCGTGCCAATGCCAAGCGAGTTGAGCAGCGGGCCAATTGCCTGCGCGACTGCCGAAACGCTCGCGTTCGTGTAAAGGCCCTGAATGGTCGCCTGCAAATCGCCGCCCTTAATGAGGGAAACAATCTGCTGGACGAGCGTGTTCATCTTCGGGATGGAGCTCGTGACCTTGTCATAGGAAGCGCCGGACGGATAGGTAACCGCCGTGCGGGTGAACGCCGGGAATTCCGGGGTTTCCGTCGACTGCGCATGGGTCAGGCCGTAATAGGTAATCGCGTCAATCTTGGCGGCCGCTTCTGCGGAAAGCTCGCCGAGAAGGGATTGGGGAAGCGCGTCGTACTTCGCGCGGGCTTCCTCGTAAATCGCGTAGGTATACGGCTCGTCAATCGCCTGAATGTAGGTCTCGAACGCCGCGATGTCCGCATACTTTGCATAGTCGCTGACAAGCGCGGTCAGCTCTCTCGCATAAAGATGCTTGGGAGAAGTGGAGGTTTCGGTGGTATACTCAGCATAGGTGCAAGCATAGCAGCGCAGGCCGCGTACCGCATTCTGTGCCGCGACGTCCAGCGCGTTGTAGGTTTCCAGCGCCTTGATAGACGGCTGGTAATCCTTGTTGGTCTTGAAAGCCTGCACCGCCGCGGATGCTTCCTTGATGTAGTTCGCAAGGCCGGCATATTCCGCAGCGCCGGTCTTTTCGACCGCCTGGTTGATGGCTTCCAGCAGCTGGGCGTCTTCGTGCGCATTCTTCGCAAGGTTATACGCACGGTAGTCCGCAACATACTGCGGGTCTTTGGAGCCGCCGTCATAATCGCCGGAGCTCGGACGGCCGTCCGTCGGGTACGGGTCAGCTTTTTTCACATCGCTGAAAATTTTGTTGACCAGGTTGTAGAACGCGCCGGCCTGATAGTTCGAATCCGCGTTCATACCATAGTAGAACAGACCGTAGCTCGAATACGCCGTGCCGGCAATAACGCGCGCGTTGTAGGAAAGGCCCTTGAACAGCTCAATCGCCTTGTCCGCAGCCGCGCTGAGGATGCCGTCATCCACAGCCGCCTGCGCCGCGTTGAGGTCGGGCGCGTTGAGCTCGGCTACGATTGCCTTCGACACATCTTTTCTGGTGGCAGAGGGCACATAGCTGGAGCCGTTGGAGGCTACCGCGCACTGATAGGTGTACATCAGCTGCGTGAGCTTGTCAAGCGCAACGATGTCGATGCTGTTCTTCTGCTCGTCCGTCAGCGCCTTGAAGCCGCTGACAAGCTCGTCATAGGCGGCCTTGTCCGCGTCCGTAGGCGTGGCAGTGTCCATGTTGCCGTTGAACGCGGTAATCTTGGCTTCGAGCGCCGAGACCGCGCCGTCCGGCTCCTGTGCCATCGCGACGAGCCCGACCGACACCGCGGACAGGACCATCAAAACAGACAGGAGGACACCAAACAGCTTTTTGTACTTTTGCATGTCTCTCTCTCCTTTTCATGCGGTCTGTTTTTAAAAACAGACTCATATTCGTACAACGCTATTATATCGCCTTGTCAATTTAACGTCAATCGGTCATTTTGGCTAAACATACCACGGAATATCTGTTGATTTCGCTAAAATTAGTTGGGATTTTTCTCTATTGGTGTGGGGATATGTCCAAATGTTTGCTGTTCCTGCTTTTTTGTTGCAAAACAGACCGTCAAAAGCTTAACAGGCATTATGAAAAAACGGACCGCAAGGGGTCTGTTTTATTTCCCCGACCCCAAGAACAGACCGCAGGCACACACGTTCGGCTGTGATGCGTTTCAGTTTTTAGCACAGCCGGGACGTGTGTCCGCGTCGGACTGTGTAGGGGCGGGCACGGAGTCCCGCCCCTACGGGTTCCACAAAACTGAAAGTCAGATGCAACTATTCCTCCCTCTGACGAGGGAGGTGGCAAAACGGAACGAAGTGACGTTTTGACGGAGGGAGAGAACCTTCTCGCCGTTCGCAAGAACGGCGCGTAAAGCCCGTTTTGTTCTGATTTGTCTCTCCCCCAGTCACGGTGTCGTTCCTCCACCGTGCCAGCCCCCTCGTCAGAGGGGGCAAAGGGTAACTTCTGATTTTGGTATACGCTTGTCTGACGTCTGACTTCTGAATTCTGAATTCTGACAGGGCAAGCCCCCGCCCTACGGTTCGTTGCATTTTCCGTTTCCAGCACCGCCGGGAACCGTTTGATGCCCCATCCCCCGCACGCAAAAACCCCGCTGCCCTGGGGCAGCGGGGTCTGTGTGCATATTGCGAAACGGGCCGGCTTATTCCGCCGCGTCCTCCGCTTTCGCTTCTTCGGCCGGGGCTTCCGCGGCTTTCGCTTCGGCAGCTTCGGCGGCTTCGGCGGGCTTCGCTTCCTCGGCCTTCGCTTCGGCCTTTTCCTCCGCCTTCGGCGCGGCCTTCTCCTCCGCTTTCGCGGCGGGCTTTGCGCTCGTGCGGCGCGTGCGGCGCGCCGGCTTCTTCGCGGGGGCTTCCTCTTCCTTGGTGACGAGCTCGATGATGCACATCTCGGCGGCGTCGCCGCGGCGCGTGCCCGTCTTTACAATGCGCGTATACCCACCGTTTACGCCGGCATACTTCGGCGCGATTTCGTCAAACAGCTTTTTGACGACCGAGTCCTTGGTGATATACGCAAACGCCTGCCGCTTTGCGTGCAGGGTATTGTCCTTCGCGACGGTAATCATTTTTTCCGCCATGGCGCGGACTTCCTTCGCCCTGGTCACGGTGGTCTCGACCCTGCCGTTTTCAAGCAGGTAGGTCACCATGCCGCGCAGCATCGCCTTCCGGTGGTCGGTGGTTCGGCCGAGCTTTCTGGTTCCGGGCATCTAAATCACTCCTTTTCTTATTCGTCGTCCTTGCGGAGCGTGAAGTTCAGCGATTCGAGCTTGGCAATCACTTCTTCGAGCGACTTCCTGCCCAGGTTGCGGACCTTCATCATGTCCTCCTCGGACTTGCTAATCAAATCTTCCACCGTGTTGATGCCCGCGCGCTTGAGGCAGTTAAAGGACCGCACGGACAAATCCAGCTCTTCAATCGTCATTTCGAGCGCCTTTTCCTTGGCGTCGTCGTCCTTGACGACCATAACCTCGGTGTTGCCCGCCTCGTCGGACAGTTCGACGAAGAGGTTCAGGTGCTCGTTGAGAATCTTGGCGCCGAGGGAAACGGCCTCCTTCGCGGAGATGGTGCCGTCCGTCCACGCCTCGAGCGTGAGCTTGTCGTAGTCGGTAATCTGGCCGACACGGGTGTTTTCGACCGTGTAGTTGACCTTCAGCACGGGGGTGTAAATGGAATCGATGGAGATGACGCCGATGACCGGCTGCATCATTTGCTTGTTGCGCTCGGCGGACACATAGCCGCGCCCGCGGTCTGCGGTCAGCTCCATGTTGAGCGTCGCGCCGTCGGAAAGCGTCGCGATGTGGTGCTCGGGGTTGAGGATTTCCACCTCGGAATCCGTTTTGATGTCGCCCGCCGTGACCTCGCACTTGCCGGCGGCCTCGACATACAGCGTCTTGGGACCGTCGCCCTGAATTTTGAGAATCACGCCTTTTAAGTTCAGCACAATCTCGGTGACGTCCTCTTTGACGCCGGGGACGGTGGAAAACTCGTGCAGCACGCCGTCAATCTTGACGGACGTGATGGCGTAGCCGGGCAGCGAGGACAGCAGCACGCGGCGCAGGGAGTTGCCAATCGTCGTGCCGTAGCCGCGCTCGAGGGGTTCCATGGTAAATTTGCCGTAGGTACCGTCCTCGGTCAGCTCCACCACATCCACGCTGGGCTTGTCAATGCCTATCATTCAAAACCCTCCTATCGTTGGGTTCGGGATTGACCCGAACATGGCTCTTCGGTTTCGTGTTGACGCGTCAGGCGTTATTTCGAATAGAACTCGACGATAAGATGTTCTTCGACGGGCACTTCAATCTGCTCGCGGTCGGGCAGCTTGACGACCTTGGCGCTGCAGCTTTCCGCGTTCTTGTCGAGCCACTCGGGCACAGGGCGCGCGCCGTTGGCCTCGAGCACCGCCTTGATTTTTTCGCTGTCGCGGCTCTTCTGGCAAATGGCGACCTCGTCGCCGGCCTTGAGCAGATACGACGGGATGTTGACGCGGCGGCCGTTGACGAGATAGTGGCCGTGCGTCACGAGCTGGCGCGCCTCGGCGCGCGAGGACGCCCAGCCGAGCAGGTACACGACGTTGTCGAGCCGGCTTTCGCAGATGCGCAGCAGGTTTTCGCCCGTCATGCCCTGGCGGCGCTCCGCCATCAGGAAATACTTGTGGAACTGGCCCTCGCCGATGCCGTAGAAGCGGCGCGCCTGCTGCTTCGCGCGAAGCTGCAAGCCGTATTCCGACGTCTTTTTACGGCCCTGGCCGTGCTGGCCGGGGGCGTAGCTGCGGCGGTCGAGCGCACATTTGTTGGTATAGCAGCGCTCCCCTTTGAGGAAGAGCTTTTTGCCTTCGCGGCGGCAAAGCTTGCAAACCGCGCCTGTATATCTTGCCATAACATGCACCTCCGAAACTCAGACTCTTCTTCTTTTGGGCGGGCGGCAGCCGTTGTGCGGAATCGGCGTGACGTCCTTAATCATCGTGACCTCAAGCCCCGCGGTCTGCAGCGCGCGGATGGCGGCTTCCCGTCCCGAGCCCGGGCCCTTGACGAAAACCTCGACGGTCTTCATGCCGTGCTCGATGGCAATCTTCGCTGCGGTCTCGGCAGCGGTCTGCGCCGCAAAGGGCGTGGACTTTTTCGAGCCGCGGAAGCCCATTTCGCCGGCGGAAGCCCACGAAACGGCGTTGCCCTGCACGTCGGTGATGGTGACGATGGTATTGTTGAAGGTCGATTGGATGTGCGCGGCGCCGCGGTCGATGTTCTTGCGCTCGCGGCGGCGGCGCGTGGTTGCGCCTTTTTTAGCAGTAGCCATGTACGAAGCCCTCCCTTATTTCTTCTTGTTCGCGATGGTCTTCTTCGGCCCTTTGCGGGTGCGCGCGTTGTTCTTGGAAGTCTGGCCGCGCACAGGGAGCCCCTTGCGGTGCCGTGTGCCGCGGTAGCTGCCGATTTCAATCAAACGCTTGATGTCGAACGCCACGTCGCGGCGCAGGTCGCCCTCCACCTTAACGTTGTGGTCGATGTACTCACGAAGTTTTGCGACGTCCTCTTCGGTCAGGTCCTTGACGCGGGTGTCGGGATTGACCCCGGTCGCGGCGATGATGTCGCTTGCCGTTTTTCTGCCGATACCGTAGATGTACGTAAGGCCGATTTCGACCCGCTTGTCTCTCGGTAAATCCACGCCTGAAATACGTGCCATGTGGTGTTGCACCTCCATTATAATGCGGAAAACCGTTTTGTGCCGGTTTGTGAAAACGCACGTATCGTTGTTTAGATCTTTAACAACGATACAAAACAGCCCTTAACCCTGGCGCTGCTTGTGCTTCGGATTTTCGCAAATCACCATAACCTTGCCCTTGCGCTTGATGATTTTGCACTTTTCACAAATCTTTTTCACAGAAGGTCTGACTTTCATTGTGTTACCTCCTTTAAGTCATAAGCCCTGGCGGCTTTTACTTGGTTCGCCATGTAATGCGCCCGCGCGTGAGGTCATATGGCGACATTTCGACCGTCACTTTGTCGCCCGGCAGGATGCGGATGTAGTTCATGCGCAGCTTGCCGGAAATATGGGCTAAAATTTGATGACCGTTTTCGAGCTGCACCTGGAACTGTGCGTTGGGCAGCGCTTCGACGACCGTACCTTCAATTTCGATCATGTCCTGCTTCGACATTCGCTTTCGCCTCCGAAATCTTCTTCAACGTTTGCTTGAGCGCCCGGTCGGACCGCATCTCTTCCGCACTAAGCAGCCGCGCGAGCGGTTCGAGATGCTTCGGATTTTTTGCCTTGGGACGGGAAAGCGGACGTTCCCGGCCGTCGCAGACGAGCACATGGGTCTGTGCCGTGCCGACGACGCACAAAAGCCGTCCGGCTTCGCGTCCGCGCGTGGCGCGGACGACCTGGCCCCGTTTCCATTCCGTCATACCCGCTCCTCCCGTCAGGCCCTGGTCAGAATCACGGGCCCGTTCGCGGTTATCGCAACGGTATGCTCGAAATGGGCGGACAGCGAACCGTCCCGGGTCTTGACCGTCCAGCCGTCGGGCATTTGCCGGATTGCCTTGTCCCCCGCGTTAATCATGGGTTCAATGGCAATCACCATGCCCGGCAGCAGGCGCACGCCCCGTCCGGGGGTGCCGAAATTCGGTACGCTGGGGTCTTCATGCAGCTTGGCGCCGACGCCGTGCCCGGTATATTCCCGGACGACGCCGTAGCCGCGTTCCTCGCAATAGGTCTGCACCGCCGAACCGATATCGCCGAGCCTGCCGCCCGCGACCGCCGCCTCGATGCCCTTGTACAGGCTCTCCTCGGTCGTGTCGCACAGCCGCTTCGCCTCGGGGGATATCTGCCCCGCAGCGAAAGTGGCGGCGTTGTCGCCGTTGTATCCGTCCACCTTGGCGCCAAGGTCGATGCTGACGATGTCGCCCTCGCGGACGACGCGCTTTTTGCTTGGAATGCCGTGAATGACCTCGTCATTTATGGAAATGCACGCGGTAGCGGGGAAGCCGTACAAGTGCAGGAAGTTTGGCTCTGCGCCCTGCTTCTTGATGAACTCGTAGGCGATGCGGTCAATTTCGTAGGTCGTGACCCCCGGCTTGACCGCTTCGCCCGCTACTTGCAGCGCTTGCGCGGAGATGATGCAGGCCTTGCGGATAAGCTCCAATTCCCGTGCCGTTTTCAGCACAATCATTTCGCTTAATCCTCCAGCGCCTGCATGGTGCGCGCGGTCGTGTCGGCGACCGCCTCCTGCCCTTCTACAACGCGCAAAATGCCCTTTGCGGCGTAGTAGTCCTTCAGCGGCTCGGTCTGCTCATGATAGGTCTTGAGCCGGTCGAGCACGGTTTCGGGCATATCGTCCTTGCGCTGGACGAGCGTATCGCCGCAGGCGTCGCAAACGCCCTCGGTCTTCGGCGCCTTGTATTCGACGTGGTAGGTTGCGCCGCACTTTAAGCATACGCGTCTGCCGGAAAGGCGGGCGGCAATCTTTTCGTTGGATACTTCGATGTCGATGACGCGGTCGATGCGCACGCCCATTTCGTCGAGCGCCTCGGCCTGCGGGATGGTGCGGGGGAAGCCGTCGAGGATGAAGCCGTTTTTGCAGTCCGCCGCCTGCAGGCGCTCGCGGATAATGCCGATAACGACCTCGTCGGGGACAAGCTTGCCCGCGTCGATGAAGGATTTAGCTTTAAGCCCCATTTCGGTGCCGTTCGCCATCGCTTCGCGCAGCATATTGCCCGTCGAGATGGCCGGGATGGAGAGCTTTTCGCAGATTTTTTCCGCCTGCGTGCCCTTGCCCGCGCCCGGCGCGCCGAGTAAGATTAGGTTCATAAAGTGCCGTCCTTTCTTAATCCAGGAAGCCCTTGTAGTGGCGCATCATCATCTGGCTCTCGAGCTGCTTGACCGTTTCCAGCGCAACGCCGACCATAATGATGACGGACGTGCCGCCCATGGTCAGGTTGACCTGCTTGTCAAACAGCGCCGTAATCTGCGAGAACAGAAGCGGGTACAGCGCCACGACCGACAGCAGAAGCGCACCGAGAAGCGTAATCTTGTGCAGAATCTTCGCGATGTAGTCCGACGTGGGCTTGCCGGGGCGGATACCCGGAATCGCGCCGCTGTTGCGGCGGATGTTGTTCGCCATTTCAATCGGGTTATACTGGATGGCCGCATAGAAATAGGCGAAGAAGATGATAAGCAGGAAGTACATGATGACGTACGCCCAGTGCGTGGTCTGGAAGATGTTGAAGAAGCCCTGCCAGAACGCGTCCCAGCCGCTTTCGTCGGGGTTGAGCGTCACGAACATCTGGATGGTGGGCGGCAGCGACAGGATAGACGACGCGAAAATGACCGGGAGCACGCCGCACATATTGACCTTAATCGGGATGTGCGTGTTCTGGCCGCCGTACATTTTCCGCCCGACGACGCGCTTTGCGTACTGGACGGGGATGCGCCGCTCGGCGTTGTCCATCCACACAATGAAGGCAATCATCAAAAGCATCGAAACGATGGCGATAATCGCCAGCGGGATGTACGCGCCGCCGCGGTTGACGTAGGACCAGAGGTTGTAAAGCGTGGTGGGCATACGCGAGACGATGCCGGCAAACAGGATGATGGAAATGCCGTTGCCGATGCCCTTTTCGTTAATCTGCTCGCCGAGCCACATCAGCAGCGTGGCGCCCGCGGTGTAGCAGAGGATGACGACCAGCGCCTGGAACACGGCGAAGAAGCCGGTGTACGCGGCGCCGTCGGCCGAAACCGACAGATAGCCCTGCGCGCGGATGAAGAAGTAGTACGCCGTGCTTTGCAGGGCGGCAAGCGCCACCGCGCTGTAGCGGGTAATGGCGGACAGCTTCTTGCGGCCCTCTTCGCCCTCCTTCGCCAGCCGCTCCAGCGCCGGGATGGCGACGGTCAGCAGCTGGATGATGATGGAGGCGTTGATGTAGGGCGTGATGGACATGGCGAACAGCGTCCCGTAGTTGAACGCGTCGCCGGTCATCATGCTCAGGTAAGCCATGAAGTTGTTGGCGTCGGGGTCGGTGATGAGACCGTCCGCGAGGTCCGTAAAGGGAACGGGGAGCGCGGCGCCGATACGGAAAATCAGGATGATAAGCGCGGTGTAGAGCATCTTCTTGCGCAAATCGGCGATTTTCCAGGCGTTTACGAAGGTCTGCAGCATCAGCCGATCACCTCAGCCTTTCCGCCGGCGGCTTCAATCTTCTCCTTTGCGGCCTTCGAAAAGGCGTGCGCCGTGACGTTCAGCTTCTTGGTGAGGTCCCCGTTGCCGAGGATTTTCACGCCGTCGCCGACCTTTTTGACAAGGCCCTTTTCGACGAGCGCCTCTACCGTGACGGCGTCGCCGTCCGCGAACACGCGCTCGAGCGCGGAAACGTTGACGGACGCAATCTCTTTTGCGAAAATGTTGTGGAAACCGCGCTTCGGGACCCGGCGCTGCAGCGGCATCTGGCCGCCCTCAAAGCCCGGGCGCATCCCGCGGCCCGCGCGGGCCTTCTGGCCCTTGTGGCCCTTGCCGGCGGTCTTGCCCTGCCCGGAGGCGGCGCCGCGGCCAATCCGCTTGGAGGCTTTTCTCGAGCCCGCTGCGGGGGAAAGTTCATGCAGTTTCATCGTTGCACCTCCTTACGCGCTTGTGACCTCGACAAGATGCGCAATCTTGCGAATCTTGCCCTGGGTCTGTGGGTTGTCGGGCTGCGAAGCCGTATCCCCAATCTTGTGAAGACCAAGAGCGTGGGCAGTGGCGATTTGGTCCTTCTTGCTGCCAATCAGACTCTTTTTCAGCGTAACGGTAACGTTGGCCATGTCTGCCCCTCCTTAATCCAAAATTTCTTTGACGGCCTTGCCGCGCACCGCGGCGACCGCGTCGGCGTTGCGCAGGCGGGAAAGCCCGTCAATCGTGGCGCGCACGACGTTGCACGGGTTGTTCGAGCGCAGCGCCTTCGAACGGATATCCTTAATGCCGACCACTTCGACGACCGCGCGCACCGGGCCGCCGGCGATAACGCCGGTACCGGGGGCGGCGGGCTTCATCAGCACGACGCCGGCGCCGTATTTGCCGACAATCTCGTGCGGGATGGTCGTGCCCTTCAGCGCAACCTGGATGAGATTTTTCTTGGCGTTTTCAATGCCCTTGCGAATGGCGTCCGGCACTTCGCCCGATTTGCCCAGGCCGAAGCCCACGATGCCGTTTTTGTCGCCGACCACAACCAGCGCGGAGAACTTCATGATACGGCCGCCCTTGACGGTCTTGGATACACGGTTGATTGAAACGACTCTTTCTTCCAGCTCCATTGCGGAGGCGTCAATTCTTTTTGCCATTTTCCGTTTCTCCTTTCTCAGAAGTTCAGACCGCCCTCGCGGGCGCCTTCGGCGAGCGCGGCGACGCGGCCGTGATAGACATAGCCGCCGCGGTCAAACACGCAGTCCTTGATGTTCTTCTCGGCCGCGCGGGCAGCCAGCAGCTTGCCCACCTCGCGGGCGGCGTCCACGTTGCCGCCGTAAGCCGTGAAGTCCTTCTCGGTCGTGGAGGCGGACACAAGCGTCACGCCCGCGACGTCGTCGATGAGCTGCGCGTAAATGTGCTGGAGTGAACGGAAAACGTCCAGGCGCGGGCACGCGGCGGTGCCGGAGACCTTCGCGCGGACTCTTTTGTGGCGCTTTAAGCGCGCCTTGTTGGTATCGGGTCTGTTAACCATAGCTTTTCACTCCTTTGCTCTTACTTGCCGCCCTTGCCGGCCTTGCCCTCTTTGCGGCGGATGTGCTCGTCGGCGTACTTAATGCCCTTGCCCTTATACGGCTCCGGCGGACGCTTCTCGCGCACCTCTGCGGCGAACTGGCCGACCTTCTGCTTGTCGGGTCCGGAAATCACAATCTTGTTCGGCGCGGGCACCTCGATGGAGATGCCGTCGGTTTCGGACATTGTCACCTGGTGCGAATAGCCGATGTTGAGCACAAGGTCCTTGCCCTGCTTCGCGGCGCGGTAGCCGACGCCGTTGACCTCGAGCTCCTTTTTGAAGCCCTCCGTCACGCCGACCACCATGTTGTGCAGCAGCGTGCGGGTAAGCCCGTGCAGGGATTTGTTGAGATTGGTGTCGTCGGGACGGGTCACCAGGATGGCGCCGTCCTCGAGCGCAACTTGCATATTGCTGTGGACCGTTCTGGTCAGGGAACCCTTGGGGCCCTTAACGGTGACCGTGCTGCCGTCGATTTTGACGTCGACGCCGGCCGGAACAGCAATGGGCTGTCTTCCGATTCTGGACATACCGATTCCCTCCTTACCAGATATAGGCGAGGACTTCGCCGCCGACGTTGGCCTTGCGTGCCTCGCGGTCCGTCATAACGCCCTTCGACGTGGACAGAATCGCCACGCCGAGACCGCGCATGACCTTCGGCATATCTTCGCAGTTCGTGTAAATGCGAAGGCCGGGCTTCGAAACGCGGCGCAGGCCCGTAATGACGGACGCACGGTTCGCGCCGTACTTGAGCGTAATGGTGATAACGCCCTGCTTGCCGTCCTCTTCCACTTTAAAATCCTTGATGTAGCCCTCGTCCTTGAGAATCTGGGCAATCGCCTTCTTCATATTGGACGCGGGGACCGTTACGGTGTCGTGCTTGGCCGAGCTCGCATTGCGAATCCGGGTGAGCATATCCCCGATGGAATCCGAGATTTGCATACTGTTCCTCCTTATCTCGCCCGCTTACCAGCTGGCTTTCTTAACGCCGGGGATTTGGCCCTTGTGCGCCAGTTCCCTAAAGCAGATGCGGCATACGCCGTACTTGCGGAGATAGGCATGCGGCCGGCCACAGATTTTGCATCTGTTGTACGCTCTGGTCGAATACTTCGCAGGGCGGGCCTGCTTGACTTTCATAGATTTCTTGGCCATAGTCTCCCTCCTCCTTATCTCGCAAACGGCGCGCCGAGGAGGGTCAGCAGCTCACGCGCTTCCTCATCGGTGTTCGCGGTGGTCACAAAGCAGATGTCCATGCCGCGGACCGCGTCAATCTTGTCGTATTCAATTTCCGGGAAGATAAGCTGCTCGCGCACGCCCATCGAATAGTTGCCGCGGCCGTCGAACGAGTCGGGGTTAATCCCGCGGAAGTCGCGCACGCGCGGCAGCGCGAGGTTGAAGAAGCGGTCGAGGAATTCGTACATCCGCTCGCCGCGCAGCGTCACCTTCGCGCCGATGGTCATGCCCTCGCGCAGCTTGAAGTTCGCGACGGACTTCTTCGCCTTGCAGGCGACGGGCTTCTGGCCGGTAATCTGGGAGAGGTCCTTCATCACGCCGTCGAGCACCTTGGAGTTGTCGCGGGCTTCGCCGCAGCCGACGTTGATGACAATCTTGTCGAGCTTCGGGATTTGCATAACGCTTTTGTAGCCGAACTTCTTCTGGAGCGCCGGGGCAACTTCAGCGGTATATTTTTCCTTGAGTCTTGCTGCCATTGTGTTATGTCCCTCCCTTAGTCAATCTTGGCGCCGCATTTTTTGCAGACGCGCTTCTTGTCCTTGCCGGTGCCCTCGTGGCCCACGCGGGTGGGCTTGCTGCACTTCGGGCAGACGAGCTGGACCTTGTCGGCATACAGGGCGCTTTCGGCCTTGATAAGGCCGCCGGGCTCGCCGACCTTGCGGGGCTTGACGTGCTTGGTGACGACGTTGACGCCCTCGACGATAACCTTGCCCTCTGCGGGCGAGACCTGCATGACCTTGCCCTGCTTGCCGCGGTTCTTGCCGTTGATGACGACCACGGTGTCGCCGGTTTTTACGTGTACTTTAGCCATCGTTCGTTCCTCCCTTACAGCACTTCGGGCGCAAGAGACAGAATCTTCATGTAATCCTTGTCACGAAGCTCTCTTGCGACCGGCCCAAAGATACGGGTGCCTCTGGGGTTCTTGTCTTCTTTGATGAGGACGGCGGCGTTTTCATCGAACCGGATGTACGTCCCGTCGTCGCGGCGCACGCCGCTGGCCGAACGCACGACCACGGCCTTGACGACATCGCCTTTTTTCACAACGCCGCCGGGTGCTGCCTTTTTAACGGAAGCGACGATAACGTCGCCGATATTGGCATACCTTCTGCCGGAACCGCCGAGAACGCGAATGCACATAATTTCTTTCGCGCCGGTGTTGTCCGCCACTTTGAGGTAAGTCTGTTGTTGGATCACAGGAATTCCCTCCTTAGAAATTACTTCGCTTTCTCGATAATCTGGGCGACGCGCCATCTCTTGTCCTTCGAGAGCGGACGCGTTTCCATAACCAGTACGCGGTCGCCGACGCCGCACTCGTTTTTCTCGTCGTGCGCCTTGATTTTGACCGTGCGGTTGACAATCTTCTTATACAGCGGGTGCTGGACCCTGTCCTTGATGGAGACCACAACGGTTTTGTCCATTTTGTCGCTGGTCACAATGCCGACCTGCGTTTTTCTGAGGTTTCTTTCGCTCATTTTCGTGTGCCCTCCTTATTACGACTGCGCGCCGTGCAGCTCGACGTCGCGCTGGATGGTCTTTACGCGCGCGATGTCTTTTTTGACGGCGGAAATGCGCATCGGATTGTCGAGCTGGTTGACCGCCTGCTGAAAGCGCAGCTTGAACAGCTCGTCTTTGAGCTCGAGCAGCTTCTTATCGAGCTCCGAAGGGGAGAGTTTTCTCAGTTCACTTGCCTTCATGCCTGCTCACCTTCCTCTTCCTGCTGTGCCTTGGAAACGAACTTGCACTTCACGGGGAGCTTGTTGGCGGCAAGGCGCATGGCCTCGCGCGCGGTCTCCTCGGAAACGCCGGCAATTTCGAACATGACGCGGCCGGGCTTGACGACCGCGACCCAGTACTCGGGCGAGCCTTTACCGGAACCCATGCGGGTCTCGGCGGGCTTTTCGGTAATGGGCTTGTCGGGGAAAATCTTAATCCAGACCTGACCGCCGCGCTTGATGTAACGCGTCATGGCGATACGGGCGGCTTCAATCTGGTTGGATGTAATCCAGGCGGGCTCCAAAGACACAAGGCCGAAATCGCCGTAGCTGACCTTGGTGCCTCTGGCGGCTTTACCGGTCAGGCGTCCGCGGTGGACCCTGCGGTATTTGACTCTCTTCGGCAGCAGCATTATTTCGCGCCTCCTTCTCTGCGGGAAGTTCTGCGGGTGTCGTGCAGGACTTCGCCCTTATAAATCCAGACCTTCACGCCGATGCGGCCGTAGGTCGTCTTCGCCTCGGCAAAGCCGTAGTCGATGTCCGCACGGATGGTCTGCAGCGGGATGGTCCCTTCGTGATAGTGCTCGGTGCGCGCAATTTCCGCGCCGCCCAAGCGGCCGCTGACCTGGGTCTTAATGCCCTTGGCGCCGAGCTTCATCGTCCGGCTGATGCTCTGCTTGAGTGCGCGGCGGAACGAAATGCGGCGTTCGAGCTGCGACGCGATGTTTTCCGCGACGAGCTGGGCGTTTAAGTCGGGCTGCTTGATTTCGACGATGTTGATGTAAACGTCCTTGTCGCCGCCGAGCAGCTTTTTGCAGGTCCCCTTGAGCTTTTCAATCTCCGCGCCGCCCTTGCCGATAACCATGCCGGGCTTTGCGCAGTAGATGTTGATGCGCACGCGCTTCGCGTCGCGTTCAATCTCCACCTTCGGCACGCCCGCGGGGGCAAGCGTCTTGAGGAGATAGCTGCGCAGCTTGTTGTCGGAAATCAGCGTGTCGCCGAATTCCTTTTTATCGGCGTACCAGCGCGACTCCCAGTTTTTGATGACACCGATGCGAAGACCGGTGGGATTCACTTTCTGTCCCATTGTGTACCTCCCCGCTTATTCCGCTTCCTTCAGCACAAGCGTAATGTGCGAAGTCTTTTTGTTGATTCGGTATGCGCGGCCCTGCGCCCGCGGACGGATGCGCTTGAGGGTCGGGCCCTGGTCGACACGGCACGCGGCGACGTACAGGCGCGAGGTGTCCATATCCTTCATTTCAGCGTTCGCCATGGCGGACTTCAGCAGCTTTCCGAGCGGCTCGCACGCAGCCTTGGGTGTGAACTTGAGGATTGCCGCCGCCTCGTCGCAGGGCTTGTTCCGGATGAGGTCCAGGACAATCTTGACCTTGCGGGGGGCAATGCGCACATGGTTGGCTTTTGCAATTGCTTCCATTCGTTACACTCCTTTCGGCTTACTTGCCGTTGTTCGAGGTCTTCGACCCCGCATGGCCGCGGAAGGTCCGCGTCGGCGCAAACTCGCCGAGCTTGTGGCCGACCATGTCCTCCGTGACGTACACCGGCACGTGCTTGCGCCCGTCGTGAACGGCAAAGGTGTGGCCGACAAAGTCCGGGAATATAGTCGAGCTGCGGCTCCAGGTCTTTAAGACAATCTTTTCGCCGGCTTCATTCATTTTCTGTACGCGCGCCAGCAGCTTCGGGGCAACGTACGGTCCTTTTTTAACGCTTCTGCTCATGCTCTACACTCCTTTCGGCTTATTTGCCGTTGCGGCGCTTCACGATAAACTTATCGGAGCGGTTCTTCTTGGCTCTGGTCTTATAGCCGAGCGCGGGCTTGCCCCACGGCGTGCAGGGCCCGGGACGGCCGACGGGCGATTTGCCCTCGCCGCCGCCGTGCGGGTGGTCGTTCGGGTTCATGACGGAACCGCGGACGGTCGGGCGCACGCCCAGGTGGCGGGTGCGGCCGGCCTTGCCAATCTTGACGTTTTCGTGGTCCGCGTTGCCGACGGTGCCGACGGTCGCGAAGCACTGGGCGGAAACGTTGCGGAGCTCGCCGGACGGCAGGCGCAGCAGCGCGTACGCGCCCTCCTTCGCCATAAGCTGCGCGGCGTTGCCGGCGGCGCGGGCAAGCTGGCCGCCGCGGCCGGGATACAGCTCGACGTTGTGGACCATCGTACCGGTCGGGATAGCGGACAGCGGCAGGGCGTTGCCCACCTTGATGTCCGCCGAGGCGCCGGCCTCGACCTTGTCGCCGACCTTTAAGCCCGCGGGGGCGAGGATGTAGCGCTTTTCGCCGTCCGTATACTGCACAAGCGCAATGTGCGCCGAGCGGTTCGGGTCGTACTCAAGGGTGAGCACGGTGGCGGGCATATCGACCTTATCGCGCTTGAAGTCGATGATGCGGTATTTTCTGCGGTTGCCGCCGCCGCGGTGGCGGACGGTGATGCGGCCGTAGCTGTTGCGGCCCGCCTTTTTGTTCAGCGGGGCAAGCAGGCTTCTTTCGGGGCCGTTTTTCGAAAGCTCGGAATAATCCGTAACCGACATATTGCGGCGCGCGTTCGTTGTCGGCTTGTAGACTTTAATCGACATTTGTTTCACTCTCCTTGGAACGATTTAGCGGAGCCATGCCGCAGCTCCATACATTATCGTCAGGTGTCTTACATCATACCGTCGAAGAACTCGATGGTCTTGGAATCCTCGGTCAGGGTGACGACCGCCTTTTTCCAGGAGGCCGTGTAGCCCTCGAACCGGCCGTAGCGGCGCAGGTGGCCGCGCACGCGGATGGTGTTGACCTTCTGCACCTTCACGCCGAACAGCTGCTCGACGGCGGCCTTCACCTCCGGCTTGGTCGCGTCCTTCGCAACCTGGAACGTATACTTTTTCAGCGCCTGGCCCGCCATGCTCTCTTCGGTGATGACGGGGCGCAGGATGATGTCCTGGGCAAGCTTCATGATGCGTAAACCTCCTCAATCTTTGCCACGGCGTCCTTGAGCACCACAATCGTGTTGCAGTTGAGGATGTCGTAGACGTTCAGCGTGCTGACGAGGGAGACGTTGGTCTTTTCGAGGTTGCGCGCACTCTTGTACACGACGTCGTCCTTTTCGGGCAGGACGATAAGCGTTTTCGCGTCCGCCTTGACGGCCGCGAGCACCGCCGCGACGTCCTTCGTCTTAATGGCGTCGAGGCCGAAATCGTCGAGCACAATCATCTCGCCCGCCGCGACCTTCGCGGACAGCGCCGAGCGCATCGCAAGACGGCGGACCTTCTTGTTGACGTCCAGGCCGTATTCGCGCGGCTTCGGGCCGAGCGCGATGCCGCCGTGCGTCCACTGGGGCGCTCTCGTCGAGCCCTGACGGGCGCGGCCGGTGCCCTTCTGGCGCCACGGCTTCTTGCCGCCGCCGGAAACCTCGGAACGAGTGCGGGTCGACTGCGTGCCCGGCCGCTGGGCGGCGAGGTAGCTTAAGACCATCAGATGCATGGCAGATTCGTTGGGCGCAATGGCAAAGACGCTTTCGTTGAGCGTAAGGTCGGAGACTTTTTTGCCGGCCTTGTCGAGAACTGCGATTTTCGTCATTTCAAACACTCCTTCCTTACTTCTTCACCGTGTCGGCAAGGACCACAATCCCGCCCCGCGGGCCGGGGATGGCGCCTTTGACGGCGATGAGGTTGTTGTCGGCGTCGACCTTGACGACGTCGAGGTTCTGAATCGTGACCCGCTCGGCGCCGAGATGGCCGGCGAGCTTCTTGCCCTTATAGACGCGCGACGGGTCCGAGCACGCGCCCAGAGAACCCGCATGGCGGGCGACGGGGCCCGTACCGTGGGACTCCTTAAGGCGGCCGAAGTTCCAGCGCTTAATCGCGCCGGCCGTGCCCTTGCCCTTCGAGGTGCCGACCACGTCCACGCGGTCGCCCGCGGCGAAGACGTCGGCCTTCAAAATGTCGCCGACGCTGAGGCTGTCGGTGTCTGCAAGGCGGAATTCCTTAAGCACCTTTTTCGGCGCGACGTCCGCCTTCTTGAAGTGCCCGGCGAGGGGCTTATTGACGCGGGTGACCTTCACGTCGCCGAAGCCGACCTGCACGGCCGCATAGCCGTCCTTTTCCACGGTCTTCTTCTGCACGACAACGCAGGGTCCCGCCTCTACGACGGTGACGGGGATGACCTTGCCGTTTTCGTCAAACAGCTGGGTCATGCCGACTTTTTTTCCGATAAGACCTTTTTGCATAGTTTTTTCCTCCTTTGGTTATTGGTTGGCGCAAGCCAACTTGACCTGTGGGCAGAACCGAGCGCCTTACAGCTTAATCTCGATGTCCACGCCCGCGGGAAGCTCAAGGTTCGTCAGCGCTTCGACGGTCTTGTTCGAAGGTCTGAGGATGTCGATGAGCCGTTTGTGCGTTCTCTGCTCGAACTGCTCGCGGCTGTCCTTATCCTTGTGGACCGCGCGCAGGATGGTGACGACTTCCTTTTCGGTGGGCAGCGGAACGGGGCCGGAGACCTGCGCGCCGGTGCGCTTGGCGGTCTCGACGATGCGCTCCGAAGCACGGTCCACAAGGTCGTGGTCGTACCCCTTCAAGCGAATGCGAATCTTTTTGCCTTTCTGTGCAGCCATGTGTTTTGCCTCCTTTGAAGTAAGTAGGGCAAGCGCTTTTCTGCAACGTTGCCGGGTGTTTTCTTCCTCCCGAACAAAAAACCGAAAAACCAGCGTTTTTCGGACGGCGCAGAATGCGCGCACAATCCCCCCGACAGCGCGCAAGCCGCCTCGGACGGGACAGTATGGGTCGCCCGGTTTGGAATCGGACATACTCCGCGGTAATTCCCTGCATCGTTTTTGCGTGCAGCCACCTACCGCATCATCGCATATCTACCGCGCAAAAAGGGCATGGCTGTCCCTTTTCCACGCGTGCCTTGGTATTCTACCATACCCTTTTGGAAAATGCAACAAGTTTTTCTAAAAAAGTTCGTGCAAACAGCCGAAAATCCGAACTTTTTTCGGGGAATCGGTTTTGGAAAAATTTGACCACAAGATGTAGTGGTTTTCCGCGTCTCACGCGGCGCGCCGCCGGCCGCGCACCGCGCCAAAGCCCCGCAAACCGCCGGGTGAACGCGCGTTCGTCGCCCAGCCGACCGCCATGTATACTATATATAAATAGTATGCCGCCGCACAGATAACGGGGGTGAATCGCACTGCCCCGGCTGCGATGAAACCAAAAGTCAGCACCTACCGTTCCTCCCTCTGACGGGCGCCGTCGCCGAAGCGCCGCCGGTGGCGGAAAAAGCGAGGCGAGGGCGGCGAAGCGGTCAAAATTTGCCCGCGCTCCAAAGCGAGGCAAATTTTGGGCACCGCGAGAGGGCCTGAGGTGGC
>DVMW01000006.1 GCA_018714805.1 Candidatus Fimenecus excrementigallinarum | reverse complement strand
ATTCTTTTGGATTCTATATATTGTTCGTTGTACTGGGACAAGCTTCTTTCAGCTTCTCAGGATTGCTAAATGCCTGTTTGCCGTTGCTGACCGGTCAGTATTGGTTTGCAAGCGTTTATGTAGGGATGTACATTTTGTTCCCGTTTGTGAACAAGGCGCTGCAAGCTATGAATGAAAAACAGCATCGTATTCTTTGCCTTGTTCTGTTTGCGTTGTTTACGTTGTATTTGCCGTCAACAGCGTTGGTGGTCAATGGCTACGGCATTGCATGGATGTTGGCCTTATATGTGTTCGGAGCCTATTTGCGACTGTATTATAAGCCGGCAGGCAAGCTTAACTGGAAAATCATTTTCTTTTATTTTGCGCCAACAATTTTGCTGCCGCTTAGCCGGTTTGGCATCGATTTTGCAAACCAATTTTTACCATTGGATTTGTCAGCATACAGTAAATTTTTCTATAAAAATAATTCGGTTTTTGTCTGTTTGTCAGCCGTAGCGCTTTTGGTTGTATTTTTAAATGTGAAAATTAAATCCCATTTTGCGGCACGAATTATTCAAGCGGTTGCACCGATGACTTTTGGCGTTTATCTGGTCCATAACAATCCTACCATTCGCGACTGGCTGTGGCAGACCTTGCACCCGACCGCCTATCTCAACAAACCGTGGTTTTTCCTATATGGCTTCGGTATTATTCTGATGCTTTTTGTAATGTCAGCCGCCATTGAATTTGTGCGTAGCCGATTGTACGACAAGTGGGAAACCTCGAAGCTTTGGAGCCGGATTTGTGTAGCCTTCGAGGCGTTTGGCAAAAAGAAATTCCCGAGTGCGAACGGTTAAGGTCAGTTTATATAGGTGAGCGATGCGTTCTGCCGCTTGGATAAACGCGGTGCTCTGCAGGTGAATTTATGAACGGTTCCAAACAAATAAAACTCGGCGCGCTATTTTCCTATTTTGCGATTGCCTTTAATATGCTCGCGGGACTGCTTTATACCCCATGGATGATTTCGCAAATCGGGCAGAGCAGCTACGGGTTGTATACGCTCGCAACATCGCTTATCACCATGTTTGTAATGGATTTCGGAATGAGCGCGGCGGTTACGCGTTTTGTGTCGAAATACAACGCGGAAGGCGAGCAGCAGAAAGTCAATGATTTTCTCGGTGTCGTGTACAAGTTATATCTTGTCATTGACGTCGTTATTTTTCTTGTGCTTGTTGTTGTCTATTTCTTCATAGACAGCGTATATACGCAGCTGACGTCTGAGGAGTTAGAGGTCTTTAAAGTCTTATATGTGATTGTCGGGCTGTTTAGCGTGATTTCGTTCCCGTTCACCAATTTGAACGGCATTTTGAATGCCCACGAAAAATTTGTAGAGCTTAAAGGCTGCGACTTGTTCCATAAAGTCTTTATCATTGCGGCTATGGTCGTATGCTTGCTGCTGGGCTATGGGGTATATGCGCTGGTGCTGGTTAACGCCGTTGCAGGGCTTTTGACCATTGCTATCAAACTGTTCTTAATCCGCCGGAACACAAAGGTTCGAGTCAATTTCCGCTATTTTGACAAGGGCCTTCTGCGTGAGATTTTCGGATTTTCGCTATGGACGACTGTCGGCAGCCTGGCACAGCGCCTGATTTTTAACATCACACCGTCCATTATCGCTGCTGTATCGGCGACCGGCTCGGTGGGTGTTGCTGTGTTTGGTCTCGCCTCGACCATTGAAGGGTATGTCTACACCTTTGCAACCGCCATCAACGGGATGTTTATGCCGCGTATCGCCCGCATTGTTCATGATGGTAAGCGGGAAGAGGAATTGATGCCGCTAATGATTCGAATTGGGCGCATACAATGCATGATTATCGGCTTGCTGGTGGTTGGCTTTATTGCGGTCGGGAAGTCCTTTATTGTTGATATCTGGAATAAGGCGGATTTTGTTGACAGCTATCTATGCGCTGTTTTACTTATCATTCCGAGCTTTTTCTATCTGCCCATGCAAATCGCTAACACGACTTTAATCGTCGAAAATAAGGTTAAGCTGCAAGCTGGCGTGTTTGTTGTGATGGGCGTAACCAATATCGTTTTTTCGCTGGGGCTTTCCCATTACTTTGGCGCGCTGGGGGCCTCTCTCTCTATTTTCATCGCATATATGGTGCGTACCATCTTGATGGGTGTGATTTATCAGCGCGTTCTAAAACTGGATATGGCACGCTTTGCCAAGCGCACCTTCGGGGCGCTGTCCCCATATCTGTTTCTGACTTTGCTGGTCGGACTTTTGGCGGAATATATCAACCCTATTACAAACCGCTACCTGCGCTTCGGCGTCAACGGTTTGCTCATAGTCACGGTATTTGCTGCGCTTATGCTGCTTTTTGGGATGAATGCCTACGAAAAGGAACTGCTGTTCGGAACTGTTAAAAAAGCATGGCACAAACTCGTGCGCCGCTAAGACGAACGCTCTTCCGCTGAATTTACGCATAAGGAGAGACATATATGTCCATTTTTGCAAACAAAACGCTCTTAATCACCGGCGGGACCGGGTCGTTCGGCAACGCGGTGCTCAACCGGTTCCTCAATACGGAGATTGGCGAAATCCGCATTTTCTCGCGCGATGAGAAAAAGCAGGACGATATGCGCCACGAGTTCCAGGCGAAAATGCCGCAGGCCAGCGAGAAGCTTCGGTTTTACATCGGCGACGTGCGCGATTTGCAAAGCGTCAAAAACGCGATGCACGGCGTAGACTATATTTTCCATGCCGCCGCGCTCAAGCAGGTGCCCTCCTGCGAATTTTTCCCGATTGAAGCGGTCAAGACCAACGTGCTCGGCACGGAAAACGTCTTAACCGCCGCCATTGACGCGGGCGTTCGCAACATCGTCTGCCTGTCGACGGACAAGGCGGCCTACCCCGTCAACGCCATGGGAACCTCCAAGGCGATGATGGAAAAGGTCATTGTCGCGAAATCCCGCACCGTGCCGTCCGAAAAGACCAAAATCTGCTGCACGCGCTACGGCAACGTGCTGTGCTCGCGCGGCAGCGTTGTGCCGCTTTGGATTGAGCAGATAAAAGCCGGCCACCCCATTACCGTTACCGAGCCGCAAATGACGCGCTTCGTCATGACGCTCGACGAGGCGGTGGATTTGGTCCTGTTCGCCTTCGAACACGGCGAAAGCGGCGATATTTTGGTGCAGAAAGCGCCGGCGTGCACCATTCAGGTGCTTGCCGAGGCGGTCAAGGCGCTGTTCTGCCCCGAGGAGGCAATCAAAATCATCGGGATTCGCCACGGCGAAAAAATGTATGAAACGCTCCTGACCAACGAGGAGTGCGCGAACGCCGTGGATATGGGCGCCTTTTTCCGCGTGCCCTGCGACAAGCGCGACTTAAACTATGACAAATATTTCAAGGACGGCGATGTAAAGCGCAATCCCTTGACAGAGTTCAATTCCAATAACACCGAGCTCATGACCGTGGAGCAGGTCAGGGAAAAGCTTCTGACGCTTCCGTATATTCGCGCAGAGCTTGCGGAAATGGGGCGTGCATGATGAAGCTGCTCATCACCGGCGCAAAGGGCTTTATCGGCCGGAACCTGACCGCGGCGCTCGAAAACATCCGCACCGGCAGGGACAGAACCGCGCCGCTGCCGCCGGATTTGGAAATCCGCGCGTATGACGTGGATTCCGACCCCGCCGATTTGGACCGGTACTGCGCGGATTGTGATTTCGTGTTCAACCTTGCGGGCGTCAACCGGCCGCAGAACCCGGCGGAATTTATGCAGGGCAATTTCGGCTTCGCGTCGCAGCTGCTCGGCGCGCTGAAAAAGCACAAAAACACCTGTCCCGTCATGCTGTCCTCCTCGACGCAGGCGGCGCTGCAAAACCCCTACGGCGAAAGCAAAAAGGCCGGGGAGGATTTGTTTTTCGAGTACGCCGAGGAGACCGGCGCGCCTGTGTACGTCTACCGCTTCCCCAACGTGTTCGGCAAATGGTGCCGGCCGAATTACAACAGCGCCGTCGCGACCTTCTGCCACAATATAGCCCGCGGCGAACCCATAACCGTCAGCGACCGCGCGCACGAAATGACGCTCGTCTATATTGACGACGTCGTCGCCGAGCTGCTGCGCGCCGCGGCGGGCCGGCCCGCACAGGACGGCAAATTCTGCCGCGTCCCGGTCGAGCACAGGACCACGCTCGGGGAGATTGTCGACCTGCTTTACGCGTTTAGGGAAAGCCGAAAGACTTTACAGGTGCCGGACCTGTCGGAGGGGAGCTTTTCCAAAAAGCTCTACAGCACCTACCTGTCCTATCTGCCGCCCGAGCACGGGTTTTCCTACCCGCTGACCGCGCACACCGACGCGCGCGGCTCGTTTACGGAAATCCTGCGCACCGCGAACCACGGGCAGTTCTCCGTCAACGTCTCGAAGCCCGGCATCACAAAGGGGCAGCATTGGCACCACACCAAAAACGAGAAATTTCTGGTCGTCAGCGGGAAGGGGGTTATCCGCTTCCGCAAAATCGACGAAGAAAAGGTGTACAGCTATTACGTCAGCGGCGAACGCCCCGAGGTCGTCGACATCCCGCCGGGCTATACGCACAGCATCGAGAACCTGGGCGAGGGGGACCTTGTCACCTTTATGTGGTGCAACGAATGCTTTGACCCGGACCGCCCGGATACCTACGCATTGGATGTGTGAGCGATGAAACGGAAAGCCGCCTTGCTTATCTGCCTGGCGCTCGCGCTCGGCACGGCCGCGTTCATTTTCTACAATTCCGCGCTCCCGACACAAGCGTCCGCGCAAAGCGCGACGGACGTGGCCGACCGGCTCGCTTCGGTCCTGCCGCAGGCGCAGACGTTCGCGTCGGACAAGGCGGGCTGGCGCAGCTTTGTGCAGGCCGTCCGCAAGGCGGCGCACGCCGTGGAATTTTTCGCGCTGGGCACGGAGCTCGCGGCGCTGTTTCTGCTGCTGCACCGAAGGCTGCGGCTGCAAACGCTTTGGAATACGCTGTCCGCCGCGCTCGCCGTTGCCGTTGCGGATGAATCCATCCAAATCCTGTCCGGCCGCGGCCCGCGCGTGCAGGACGTGCTTTTGGATTTTTGCGGCGCACTGTGCGCGGCGGCGCTTGTGTGGCTGCTGTACGGCGCCGCCCTCGGCGCAAGACGGCTGCGCCGGCGCAAAACTTTACAAAAGACAGGGGAGGAACCACCATGTCCAAGCTGAAATTGATGACCATCCTCGGCACGCGTCCGGAGATTATCCGTCTGTCGGCGGTTATCCGCTGTGCGGACAAATATTTCAACCATATCCTTGTGCATACGGGGCAGAACTGGGATTACACGCTCAACGAGGTGTTCTTTGAGGACCTGGGCCTGCGCGCGCCGGACTATTACCTCGACAGCGTCGGGAAAACGCTCGGCGAAACGATGGGCAACATCCTCGCCAAATCCTACGAGGTGCTCGAAAAGGAACGGCCGGACGCGCTGCTTATCCTGGGCGACACGAATTCCGCGCTGTCCGCGATTTCCGCAAAGCGCCTGAAAATTCCGATTTTCCACATGGAGGCGGGCAACCGCTGCTGGGACTGGAACGTGCCGGAGATGACCAACCGCACCATCGTCGACCATATTTCCGACATCAACCTGCCCTACACCGAGCACAGCCGGCGCTATCTCCTGAACGAGGGGATAGACGGCAAAACGGTGTTCGTGACGGGCTCGCCCATGCGCGAGGTGCTGCGCGACCACGCCGAAAAAATTGAGCAGAGCCGCGTCCTGGAGACGCTGGGCCTGACGCCGCGCAAATACATCCTCCTGTCCGCGCACCGCGAGGAGAACATCGACAACGAGGCGCATTTCCTGTCGCTGATGAACGCGGTCAACGAGATTGCCGAGCAGTACCGGATGCCCATTATCTATTCCACGCACCCGCGCTCGCGCAGCCGGATTGAAAAGCGCGGCTTTTGCTTCCACCCGCTGGTGCAGAGCCTCAAGCCGTTCGGCTTTTTGGACTACAACAAGCTGCAGAAGAACGCCTACTGCGTGCTGTCGGACAGCGGGACGCTGTCGGAGGAATCCGCCATGCTCGGCTTCCCGGCGGTGCTTGTGCGCACCTCGACCGAGCGCCCCGAGGTGCTCGACAAGGGCACGGTCGTCGTCGGCGGCATCCGCGGCGAGGACGTGAAGCAGGCGATGGATTTGGCCGTCGCCATGTATGAAAACGGCGAGGAAACCGTGATGGCGGAGGACTACGCCGACACGAACGTTTCGGTCAAGGTCTGTAAAATCATTCAAAGCTATGCGAAAATCGTGAACCTCACGACCTGGCGCAAGGGCGAATAAAAAGACGCGCATCCGGCAAAACCGGGTGCGCGTCTGCGTTTGGAAAGAAAACCTCTTGCATATAACGGACTGCAAAAGTTTTCGCCCGCCTTTTTCAAAAGGCGGCGGGGTCGAGGGGCGGCGCCCCCGTCGCGTCCCGCAGGACGCGAAACTTCCCTGCCTTCTCAAAGCGCAGGAGGGGCGAAAAACATCCCGGCGGGATGTTTTTCGGCGGGGAACCCTCGCAGGGGGTTCCCCGAAGCGCCGCAGGAGCGCCGCTTAAAAAGCTCGCCGTGCAAATGGCGAATATAGGTTCGTTTTTTGACAATCCGAGACGCGCATCCGGCAAAACCGGGTGCGCGTCTTTTGCATGGGGCAGCTTAATCTGCGGTGTGCTCGCGGATGTGCGTCTGCAAGGCTTCAAAGGTTTCGTCGCTGATGACGTGCTCCATTTTGCACGCGTCCGCGGCGGCGACCGCCTCCGGCACGCCCAGCGACGTGAGGACTTTGGTCAGCACCGTGTGGCGGGTGTAAATTTTTTCGGCGACGGCGCGGCCCGTTTCGGTCAGGCGGATATGCCCGTTTTCCTCCACGGTGACGAAGCCGCCGGCCTTCAAAAGCCCCAGCGCGCGGCTGACGCTCGGCTTGCTGAACTGCCTGTATTCCACAATATCAATAGCCCGCACAGCCGGCTTTTTTTGCGAAAGCACCAGGATGGTCTCGAGGTACATCTCGCCGGATTCCTGCAGCTGCATGGCGCCGCCTCCTTTGCTTTTTTCTGTCAGCTTAGTGTAGCACATTCGCCGCCAAAACGCAACAAAGCGGCGGCGGGGACAATCTGTACGAAAATTCAAAAAGAATTTGTATATTTCGCCGAAACCGGGAATTTTTAGAAACAGCTCTTGACAAATGCCCGGCGGACTCGTATTCTATTAGTGGTTAGCGGCTGCTAACTTGCAAGGAAACCGGCAGCCGGGAAAGGAGAACGCCATGCTACCGCTGCGTTTTTCGGCAAACGGGGAAGAGGCGGTGATTCGCCGGGTCGGCGGCAGCGACGAAGTCAGGCGGCATTTGGGCGACATGGGGCTTGTGCCGGGTACGGCGGTCACGGTCGTCAGCACGAACGGCGGGAATGTGATTGTCAGCGTCAAGGGCTGCCGCATCGCCGTCAGCCGCGAAATGGCGGACCGCATTTTCGTTTGACCGAACTTTACCGAAAGGGGAAATTTGTATGAAAACATTGCGCGAAGTGCCTGTGGGCGGGAATTGCCGCGTCGTGCGGCTCCACGGCGAGGGCGCGGTTAAGCGCCGCATTATGGACATGGGGCTTACAAAGGGCGTCGAGGTCCACGTGCGCAAGGTTGCGCCGCTGGGCGACCCGATTGAGCTTACCGTGCGCGGCTACGAGCTGTCCATCCGCAAGGGCGACGCGGAAACGGTCGAGGTCGAATAACGCCCCCCCGGGAGAAAAATTTTTTTACCGAACGGTTAGCCAAAGCTAACTTATGAAAGGAAGAACGCTATGGAAATTCGCATTGCGCTGGCGGGCAACCCCAACAGCGGCAAAACGACGCTGTTCAACGCCCTGACCGGGTCCAACCAGTTCGTCGGCAACTGGCCGGGCGTCACCGTCGAGAAAAAAGAGGGGAAGCTTAAAAAGCACAGCGACGTGAAAATTATGGACCTGCCGGGCATCTATTCGCTGTCGCCCTACACGCTCGAGGAGGTCGTCGCGCGCAACTACCTTCTGGACGAACGGCCCGACGCCATCCTCAACATTGTGGACGGCACGAACCTGGAGCGCAACCTCTACCTGACCACGCAGCTGCAGGAGCTCGGCATCCCGGTCGTCGTGGCGGTTAACATGATGGACGTCGTCCGCAAAAACGGCGACCGTATCGATACGGCGGCGCTGTCGCGCGCGCTTGCCTGCCCGGTCGTCGAAATCTCCGCGCTGAAGGGGACCGGCGTCTGGGAGGCTGCCGAGGCCGCCGTAGAAGCGGCGAAAAGCGAGGCCGCCGCGCCGCCGCACACCTTTGCGGGGCCGGTCGAGCACGCGCTCGCGCACATTGAGGAGGCGGCCGTGCACGACCTGCCCGAGGCGCAGCAGCGCTGGTACGCGATAAAGATTTTTGAGCGCGACGAAAAGGTGTTAAAAAAGCTGCAGCTGCCCGACAGCGTCGCCGCGCATATCGAAGCGGACATCCGGGATGCGGAAAAAGAGCTTGACGACGACGCCGAAAGCATCATCACCAACGAGCGGTACGTCTATATCGGGTCTTTGATGAAAACCTGCTATCGGAAAAAGAACCGGGAAAAGCTTACGGTGTCCGACAAGATTGACCGCGTCGTGACGAACCGCTGGCTCGCGCTGCCCATTTTCGCCATTGTCATGGTGCTGGTCTATTATGTGTCCGTCACGACGGTCGGGACCTGGGCGACCGACTGGGCGAACGACGGGGTGTTCGGCGAGGGCTGGCACTTAACCGGCGGAAAGGCTTATGAGGAGGCGGTCGAGGCGTACGCGCTGCCGAGCGCCGAGGTCGAGGCGTTCTTGGAGGCCGCCGCCGAAGCGGGCGCGGTCGACTTCGAGGCGTCGACCGAGGAAGAGACCGTCCTTATCCCGGAAAAGGCCGCGCAGGTCACCGCCACGGCGGTGCTGTATGACGACGAGGGGAACGTCACCGACGAAATCCCCGTGGACTATCCGGCCTATCTTAAGGCGGCCGCCGCCGAGGAGCCCGTCCCCGAGGACTACGGCGTCTGGGTGCCCGGCATCCCGGTGCTTGTGGAAGCGGGCCTTACCGCCGTTAACTGCGCCGAATGGCTGCAGGGGCTTATTTTGGACGGCATCGTCGGCGGCGTCGGCGCGGTGCTCGGCTTTGTGCCGCAAATGCTTGTGCTGTTCCTGTTTTTGGCTTTCTTGGAAAGCTGCGGCTATATGGCGCGCGTGGCGTTCGTCATGGACCGCATTTTCCGCAAATTCGGCCTTTCGGGCAAATCCTTTATCCCGATGCTTATCGGCACGGGCTGCGGCGTGCCCGGCGTTATGGCGTCGCGCACCATTGAAAACGAGCGCGACCGGCGCATGACCGTCATGACCACCACCTTCATCCCCTGCGGCGCGAAGCTGCCCATTATCGCGCTGATTGCCGGCGCGCTGTTCGACGGCGCGTGGTGGGTGTCGCCGAGCGCCTATTTCGTCGGCGCGGCGGCGATTGTCCTCTCCGGCATCATGCTGAAAAAGACCAAAATGTTCTCGGGCGAGCCTGCGCCGTTTGTGATGGAGCTGCCCGCCTACCACCTCCCGACGGTCGGCAGCGTCCTGCGCTCCATGTGGGAACGCGCCTGGTCGTTCATCAAAAAGGCCGGCACCATCATTTTGCTGTCGTCCATCCTTTTGTGGTTCCTGCAGGCGTTCGGCATGGAAAACGGGCACTTCGGCATGGTGGAGGACCTCAACAACTCCGTGCTTGCCGCCGTCGGCAGCGCCATCGCGTGGCTGTTTGCGCCGCTTGGCTGGGGCAACTGGCAAAGCGCCGTGGCGACCATTACGGGGCTTATCGCAAAAGAAAACGTCGTCGGCACGTTCGGCGTCCTGTTCGGCGGCTTCGACGAGGTTGCCGAAAACGGCTGGCAGGTCTGGGCGAATCTGCGCGCCGCCTTCACGCCGCTGTCCGCCTATTCGTTCCTGGTGTTCAACCTGCTTTGCGCGCCGTGCTTTGCGGCGATGGGCGCCATTAAGCGCGAAATGAACAGCGCCAAATGGACGGCGTTCGCCATCGGCTACCAGTGTGTGTTCGCCTACGTCGTGTCGCTTATCGTCTACCAGCTCGGCCTCCTCTTTACCGGGCAGGGCAATGTTGTCGGCTCTATCGCGGCGTTTTTGCTGCTCGGCGTGCTGTGCTTCTTCCTGTTTAGGCCCGACCCCATGAAGAAAAAGCAGGCGCAGATGCGCGCGGCGGCGTCGGCCGCAAAATAACGGGACCCGTTAGGAGGCTTGCCGTATGCTGACCTTTCTTTCACAAAACATAGCGACCATTCTCATCTCCCTTGTGCTTCTGGCGGTTGTGGCGCTCGCCGTTTGGGCGCTTGTCCGCCGGCGCAGGGCGGGAAAATCCGCCTGCGGCTGCAACTGCGGAAGCTGCCCGATGTCCGGGGGCTGTCACAGCTGCAAGTCCGAAAAGCCGCAGCCCTCTTCTGACCACGCCTCTTGATATTTCCTTTATACAGAGACAAAGCCGTTTCGCCGCTTGGCGGGGCGGCTTTGTCTTTTTTACAGATGGTATGCAAAAAAGCAGGGCCCCGGTTTTCCCCGAAGCCCTGCTTTTTGCCTCTTACGTTTCTTGGGGCGTTACGCCTGCCCTAAATTTTTCTGCGACTCCATCTTGAGATAGGCGTGGATAAAGCCGTCCAGGTCGCCGTCCATGACGCTCTGGATGTTGCCGGTCTCATAGTTCGTGCGGTGGTCCTTGACCATCTGGTACGGCATGAACACATACGAGCGAATCTGGCTGCCCCAGGCAATCTCCTTCTGGTCGCCCTTGATGTCGGAAATTTTCTCGAGATGCTCGCGCTCCTTGATTTCAACGAGCTTCGACTTGAGCATCCGCATCGCAACCTCGCGGTTCTGGTGCTGGCTGCGCTCCACCTGGCAGGCGACGACAATGCCCGTCGGGATGTGCGTCAGGCGCACGGCCGAGGAGGTCTTGTTGACCTTCTGCCCGCCCGCGCCGCTCGAGCGGTACACGTCCATTTTGATGTCCTCGGGCGCGATTTCCACCTCGATGGTGTCGTCGATTTCGGGCATGACCTCTAAGGAGGCGAACGACGTGTGCCGCCGTCCCTCGGAATCGAACGGGGACACGCGCACCAGGCGGTGGATGCCCGTTTCACTTTTCAAGTAGCCGTAGGCGTTTTCGCCTTCGATCAGGATGCTTGCGGATTTTAGACCCGCCTCGTCCCCGTCGAGATAGTCGAGCGTCGAGACCTTGTAGCCGTGGCGCTCGCCCCAGCGGGTATACATTCGGAACAGCATCTGCGCCCAGTCCTGCGCCTCGGTGCCGCCCGCGCCCGCGTGGAAGGTGAGGATGGCGTTTTTGCCGTCGTATTCGCCGGTCAAAAGCGTCGAAAGCGTCATGTCGTCGAGCGCCGTTTCAAAGGCCCTGACGTTTTCGGCGCATTCGTCGTACAGCGATTCGTCGCCCTCCTCGTCGGCAAGCTCAATCATCACCAGCGCGTCGTCATAGTCGCCGCGCAGCTTTTCGTAGGCGGCCACCTTGTTTTTCAGGGTGCTTGTGCGCTTGAGCACGGCCTGCGAGGCCTTGAGGTCGTCCCAAAAGCCCTCCTTCGCCGCTTTCGCCTCCAGCGCGGCAATCTCCTCTTTCATCTTTTCAAGACCCAGCGCCTCGGCTAGCTCGTCAAGCGCGTTTTTGTGGGCAGTCAGCTGCCCGCGCAGCTCTTCAAATTGCAGCATACGGGGATTTCCCTTTCTGTAAATGGATTTGAACTTGTATATTGTACTATATTCCCGCGCAATATGCAACCGGAAAAAGCATTCGGCGCCGCGTCCGCGCAAAATCGACCAAACAAAAGAACAGGTCGCGCTTTCCCCAAAAAATCCCGGAAAATTTGTGGATTTTCCCAATATATATTAAAGAAAAGTTAAATCTTGAACTTTTTTTGAAATCCTCTTGCGGGCCGCCTGCTTTTTTGTTATAATCTGGCTGTATACTCGGTCAATAGGACTTTAAGGAGTTGGAGACTGTATGCAGGTAAGAGGGAAACAGGTTTTAAGCGTCCTTTTGTGCGCGCTGCTGCTGCTTTTGACGGCGACGCCCGCGCTCACAGCCGCTGCGGCGGACGCGCAGATTGTCATCACGAACGAAGACGGCGTCGAGGTCACCGAGCGGCTCGAAGTCAAGGAGTTCGAGTCCGTTAAGCTCGGCTACACCACGTCGGGCGACGTGCCGGAGGGCGCGTACGTCACGTGGGAATCGAGCCAGCCGCTGCTGGCCGGCGTCGATGCAAACGGCGAGGTGCACGGCTACGATTTCTCAAAAGAGGCGATCGTGCACCAGTGGCTCGATGAGAACGTCCGCGTTCTGCCGCTTATCGGCGACAGCTTGGCGGATTCGATCCTCCAAAACATCGAGGACCAAGGCATCGACCTGGCCGACCCGGCGGACATTGAGCGGCTTATCAAATTTGTGGGCGACATGGGCGGCTCGTTCGGCGAATCGCTGGCAAACAGCCTGCGCGAAACGCTCGACAGCATGAACGTCGAAATCACCGCCACGCTGCACGCGGCCGACGGCTCGGTGCTTGCGACGGATACGGTCGAGGTTGTCGTGACGCAGAGCACGCTGGATTTTGCGAGCATTTACCCGACCGCGGTGCATATTACGAACAAGAACTCTGTGCCGACGACCGTGGCGGTCGGCGCGACGGTGCAGCTGTACGGCATGTGCACGCCCGTGCGTCTCGAACAGGGTATCAAATGGACGATGGGCGGCACGATTTTGGATACCGAGTCCGGCAAGCACGCGACCGTCTCTTCCGACGGCCTTGTGACCTTTACCTCGGTCGGCGAAGTGACCGTGCGTCTGAACCCGGAAAGCGCGGCGTATGCCTTCGTGACCGACACGATTACGTTTAACGTCGTAAGCCGGGAGGACCTGCCCGTTGAGAGCTTTGACATTACGGGCGAAACGGAAATGGACGAGGGCGAGACCACGCAGCTCGCCATTACGAACGTGCAGCCTGCGGGCGCGTATACCGGCGACCTTGTCTGGACGAGCGCCGACCCGACCGTCGCCGTGGTCGACCAGACCGGCCTTGTGACGGGTCTGGACGGCGGCAGCAGCTGGACACAGCTCAACCGCAAAACCAACGTGACCGCGTCGATTGGCGACGTCACGCGCACGGTGGAAATTCAGGTGAATAAGAAGCTTGTCGGCGGCACGATTACCGATATGGAGATTGTCGGGCCGACGACCGTTCCGAACAACAGCTCCACGGCCTATACCATCGACGTGACCCCGCCGCGCTTAAACGACAGCGACGACGTCCGCCGCGAATGGGGCCTGACGGAGCCCTTAACCGGCGCGGTTGTCTGGGCAACCGCCGACGCGCCCGCCGACACGAGCGTCGCGACGCTGACGGCCGACGGCGTGCTCACGCCCAAAGGCAGCGGCGTCATCACCCTGCACGGCAGGGCGACGTACGGCGAGACGGTCCTGGAAAAAAGCGTGACGGTTAACGCCGGCAACCCGATTACGGACTTTACCTTGTCCTTGGGCGGCGGCTTTTCCGATATGCTGATTGGATTCCAAAGAGAACGCGCGCTGGAGGAGGGCCATACCGGCTATATCGATATAGGTTCCATTGTGCCGGCAGACTATGACGCAGGTCTTCTGGACACCGTCGTCTGGACGACCTCCGATGCAAGCGTCGCCTCCGTTGAGAACGGCGCCGTATACGGCAAGGATGCCGGCGGCGGGACAATGTATCACAGCAAATCCGTCACAATCACCGCGACAATCGGCGGCGTTTCCCGTTCCATTACGTTCAATGTTCGCGGCAGCAGCGAAATTTACAGACTGACAAGCGCGGACATTTCGGGCAGCGACTATGTTATCAAGGATTTCCCGCGCAGCTATTCCGTCAGCTTTACGCCGGCGGATACAGAGGTCGATGAATACTATTGGGGCCTGCCGGCGGACGACGGAACTCGCCCGTGGGTCACGGCAACGGACGACGCATACGAGGATATCCAAGGGGGCAACCAGCAAAACAGCCTTGCAAGCGTGGACAACAACGGCCTGGTCACAGGCCTTGCCGCCGGGGATACGACCTTGTATGCGGTTGGGAAAAAGGGCTGGGATACGCCCGGCGTTCACGTTGGAAAAGTCGCCGAGGACACCCACGCGATAACCGTCGTCGAGCTTGAACCCGAAAACATCACGGTCACCGCGCCTGCGCGTACGAATTACGTCGAGGGCGAGACCGAACTGGACCTTACCGGCATGAAGGTGGAGCTGCGCTACAACCCGGAGGACGTCGCGCAGTATTACGACACGACCGGCTGGTCGGACAGCGATTTTACCGTGGAGGTCACCGACTACACGGTCAGCGAAATCAATCAAAGCATTTTGGATACCCAGCAGTACATCATTGTGTCGGTCACGCGCGCGGGCAGGAATTACTACGGTACGTTCCCTGTTACGCTCGAATCGAAAAAGCTGACGGACATCACGCTTGACCCGCCGCGCTACGCTTACAGCGAGGGCGAATATCAGCTGGATTTGGAGGGCCTTACGGTTACGGCAAACTACGAGAACGCCGCCTCCGAGCAGGTCACGGACTACACCGTGGACTACAGCGCCTTTAACCCGACGCTTCTCGACGTGGAGCAGCAAATCCCCGTAACCTACACGCACGCCGGGCGGTCCGCAACGGCATATTTCCCGGTTATCGTCTACGGCACGCCGGTCGTTTCGGTCGACGTGGGCGAATACGACGGCGGCTGGGCGACGGGCGACGTGTCGCTGAACCTTTCCGCGACGCACCCGATGAACGGCGTGACCTACTCTTACCGCACCGATACGAATACAGAGTGGCAGGAAATTGCCGGCGACGTTTTCACGGTCAGCACGAACAGCAGCGAAACCTATTACTTTAAGGCGGTAAACTCCGTCGGGATTGAGAGCGCCGAGACCGCGGGCTACACCGTCCGGCGCGACGACGTGACCCCGTCGTTTACCCTGACGCCGACGGTGTCCGAGCTTACGAACCGGAGCTACACGGTCGAAATCACCGGCCTTGCGACCGGCATTTCCGGCGTGCAGCGCGTCACGATGAACGAAACGGACATCACCGCCGCGCCCGAGGCCTTCACGGTCGAGCAAAACGGCAGCTATACCGTAACGGTCACCGCGAACAACGGCCTGCAATTCAGCCAGACGGTTGAAATTGCGAACATCGACAAGGAAGCGCCCACCGTGACGGAGGTTACGCTCGCGCACAAAAACGGCGGCGGCTTCGCGCGGCTGCTCGAAACGCTGACCTTCGGCCTGTTCTTCAACGAGGAGGTCGAGCTGACCGCGGCGGCCGAGGATACGGGTGTTGCGGGGCTTGACCGTATCGAGTACCGCTTCTATAACGACGAAACGGAAGAGACTACCGAATGGCAGACCTATTCCGCCGACGCAAAGCCGACGCAGCTGCCCAACTTCCGCGGCTATGCCGAGGTGCGCGCCGTTGACCGCGCGGGGAACGTCTCCGCAGTCGTCACCTCCGACGGCTATGTTTTGGACGGCACGGCGCCCACGCAGGTCGAGCTGACCGCGACGTACGGCGAGACGGCGTATACGGACGGCGCGTGGGTTGCGGGCGATGTGGAAATCGCGCTGGAAAGCACGGCGTTCTCCGGCATTTACGAGTATCAGTACCGGATGGACGGCGGCGACTGGCAGCCGCTTGCGGGCAATACGTTTACCGCGGCCGAGGAAGGCACGCACACCTACGAATTCAAGGCGGTTTCCAACGCCGCGCTCGAAAGCGAGCCGGCGTCGCTTACGGTCTGCATCGACCGCCAGAAGCCGGTCATCCGCGTCACCTTCGACGGCACGTTCGGCCGCTGGACGGCGTCCGGCGCGCACTTCAGCTTCAAGACCGAGGAAGAAAGCCTTTCCGGCATCACCTATTATTACAGCGACGGCACGGGCTGGTACGACTTTGACGGCGCGGACCTGTACCTGACCGAAAACACCGACGCCGTATACAGCTTCAAGGCGATAAACGGCGCGGGCACCGAAAGCATCACCTCCGACAGCTACCACGTCATGATTGATACGACCGAGCCCGAGCTGCGGCTGACCCCCGCCGTTACCGGGCCGACCTGCACGCCGTATGACGTGGCGGTGGAGGCGCTCGTCGGGCCGTCCGGCGTCGAATCCGTTGAAATGGACGGCGCGGACATCACCGATAAGCCGGCGGTCACCGTTTCGGAAAACGGCAACTATCTGTTCACCGTGACCGGCGGCAACGGCCTGCGCAAAACGGTGCTCCTTGTGGTCGACAATTTCTATGAACCCTCTCTCGAGGTCACCGGCATTGCGTTCTCCGAAGAACCGGCGGCGACGGACGAAACGGAATTCGGCCGTTACTATACCGCCGCGCCGAGCTTTACGGTAGAAACCGCGTACAACGGCACCGGCGACGTGCAGGTACAGTACCGGTTTGTTTCGGCGGACGGCGAACCGCTTGGGGACTGGACGGCTTATGACGAAGCGCAGCCCCCGGTGCTCCCGGCAAGCTTTAGCGGCTATGTCGAAGCGACGGCGTCCGACACGAACGGCTTAACGGCCGAGACGTACCGCTCTGCGGGCGTGACGGTTGACGCAGAAGCGCCCACCGCGCCCGTTGTCACGGCCTCCACGGCGGACGGCGCGTATGCGTCCGGTACGTGGACGGCAAAGGCCGTTACGATGACGCTCTCCAGCGACGCGGCCGCGGGCATTGCGGCGTACCGTTACCGTGTGGACGGCGGCGACTGGCAGACGCTTGCCGGCAGCACGCTTACCGTGACGGAAAGCGGCGCGCACACCTACGAATTTACGGCTGTGTCCAACACCGGCGCCCAAAGCGCGGCGTCCGAAGCCTTTACGGTGCAGATAGACAGCGAAAAGCCGTTTTTGCAGGTCGGCGTCACCGGCACGGTGAACGCCCAGACCGCAAGCCCCGTGACCTTTACGCTGTATGTGCCCAACAGCCTTTCCGGCGTGACCTACTTCTACACGACCGGCGGCGCGTGGGAACAGCTCGAATCAAACACCCTGACGCTTACCGAAGAAATGAAAGCGACGTTCCGCTTCAAGGCGGTCAACGCCGCGGGTGTGGAAAGCTACGAAAGCCTTTCCTACCTTGTCCATATTGAAAAAGAAGAGCTGAAGCTCATCACCCCCAAAACGGACGGCTCGACCGCCGTTTCCGTCGACCGCTCCGGCGCGATGGTGCTGCTGCGCGGCATGACGGCCGGCACAACGGTGGACGCGCTCCGCGCCCAGCTGCAAAACGAGGCGATACAGATTCGCGTCCTGCGCGACGGCGCGGCGCTTCCCGGCGACGCGCTGGTCGGTACGGGCTGCGTGGTGCAATGCGTTTCGACAGACGACCCGAGCGTGGTGTATGACAATGCGACCGTGCTGCTTTTGGGCGACGTGGACGGCGACGGCCGCGTGCTCGAAAACGACGCGACGGCTATCCGCGCGGCCATCTTCGACGCTTCCGCCATAGCGGCGGGCGTCTATACCCTTGCGGCGGACCTCAACGGCGACGGCGTTATCGACGGCTTCGATATGCTCTATGTCCAGCAGCGTATGGAGGCGACCCGGTAACCCATGCAGCAGCCAAAGCAGGCAAAGTGGGTGCGCGGATACTGCGAGACCGTCGGCGATTTGCTGACGCATGAAAAGGTGCAGCAAATGCGGCAGTATCCGCACCACAAGCCTATCGATACCCTTTACCACAGCGTGTATGTGTCGTTTATGACCTACCGCATATGCGAAAAGCTGCACCTGCGCACGCGCGAGGCGACCCGCGCCGCGCTTCTGCATGATTTTTACCTGTATAACTGGTACACCGACAAGCACGACGAAGGCCACGCCTGGTATCACCCGAAAGAGGCGGTCAAAAACGCCGAGCTGTATTTCGGCGACCTGACGCCGCTGCAGCGCGACATGATTTTGAGCCATATGTGGCCCCTGCACCTCATGCCGCCGCGCTCGCGCGAAGGGCTGGCGCTGACGCTTGCCGACAAGGTCGGCGCGGTGCGCGATTTCCTGCGCTTATCCAAACGTTTTCGGCCGGTTTACACCTGTATTGAGACGGAGATGAAACACTATGCACGTCCTGCGGCTTCTCGCTGAGGGCTTCCTCTGGTTTTTGCTGTACAGCGTCTGCGGCTGGATTATGGAAACGCTGCTTTACATCATCGCGCAGAAAAAGGTGGTCAAGCGCGGCTTCCTGTTCGGACCTCTGTGTCCCATTTACGGCGTGGGCGCGATTTTGAGCACGGTCCTCTTTTACGGCCGCATCGAAAACGTCTTTCTGCTGTTCCTCGCGGGCTCGGCGGTCTGCACGGCGCTTGAATTTTTCACGCATCTCATTCTCGAAAAGCTGTTCCACGCGACGTGGTGGGACTATTCCGAAAAGCGCTTCAATTTCCAGGGCCGCATCTGCCTGAAAAACAGCATCCTGTTCGGGATTGGCGTGGTTGTGATTGTGCGCGTGTGCCAGCCGTACGTCATGGACTTTACCGCGTCGCTGTCCGACGCGGCGCTGTTTACCACGGCGCTCGTGTTTTACTCCATCCTCCTTGTGGACCTCGCCACCACCATCGCGGCGCTGAAAAACACGGTCATGCTGCTGCAAAATCTACAGGATTCCGTCGGCGAGCACGTCCAGAAGGGCGTCGACACGACCGACGAATACATGAACGCGCTCGCGGCCCGCATCCGCTCCTCGCGCGTGGCCAAAGCGGCGCGCGGCCGGTTTTCCGCGGTGCGGCACCTGCGCGACGCGTATCCGAAATTCGCCATGAAGCGCTATAAGGAAGCCATGCAGGTGCTGTTCGACAAATGGGACGAACACAAGGACGAAGACGAAAAACCGCAGGACAAATAAAATCCAATCTCCTTTCGGGGCGCAGAACCTGCGCCCCGTTTTTTTGCGTGCATTGTCACCGAAAGCCGCGGCGCGAATACAATGATAGTGAAGTTGTGAAACTTTACTTTCCGCGTATCTGCGCGGCTTTCAGGAGGAATCTGTATGGCAGAAAACAAAGCCTGCGGCCCGCTGGATAAAGGGCTGCCGAAAATTCGCGAAGCGGTCTGCATCGACACGAACCGCGTCTACGATTCATGCGCCGACAAGGACTGCCTTGCGGACCTGCGCGTGTATTTCCCGCCGCAGTGTCAGGAGGCCGTCGACCGCGCAACCGGCGTGCGAAGCCGGGGCGTGGAGCTGCTCAACGTGTTTATGGATGTGGAAAAGGCGCCGTTCAACCGCGGCTGCTACAGCGTGGACGTCACCTTCTTTTTCAAGGTAACGGTTGAGGTCTATTCCATCGCGTCCGTCCCGCCCGCCACGCTCAGCGGCTTTGCGACGTTCTCAAAAAAATGCATTCTGTACGGCGGCGACGGCAGCGTGCACGTCTATTCGTCCGAATACCGCGCCGACCATGACGACGCCCAGCTCATCCCGACCAACACGAACCCGCGCGCGAAAATTCAGGTTGCCGAGCCCCTTTGCCTGGACGCGAAGCTGTGCCGCCCGTGCGACTGCTGCGCGCCCTGCTGCGACTGCTGCGGGCCCATCCCGCGCTGCGTGCGCCGCGCGTTTGTCGAAGAATTCCCGGCGGATTTCGGCGACGCGCAGAAATGCGAAAAGGCGGTTGCCGTGACCATCGGCATTTTCACGATTATCCAGCTCGAGCGCGACGTGCAGATGCTCATTCCCGCCTACGACTTCTGCATCCCGCAAAAGGAATGCAGCTGCGACACCGACGACCCGTGCGAGGCGTTCCGCAAGATATGCTTCCCCGTGGACGCCTTTTTCCCGCCGAAGGAGACGGGCGGCTGCTGCACACCGTCCGGCGGCTGCAAACCCTGCGGCTGCTGAACTGCATCCATATCCGCCCGGCGCGCCCCAAACGGCGTGCCGGGTCTTTCTTTTTCTTGCAAGCCAACGGAAAATCCTGTATACTAATGCCATACGGGTAAAAAAGGGGGCCGGCTTATGCGCGGACGCATCCATTCCATCCAGAGCCTCGGCACGGTGGACGGGCCCGGCGTGCGCAGCGTCGTCTTTTTGCAGGGCTGCGCGCTGCGCTGCCCGTACTGCCACAACCCGGACACCTGGGACACCGGCGGGGGAACGCTGCGGGAGGCCGGCGACGTTTTTGCGCAGCTTCTGCGCTTCCGGCCGTATTTCGGCGCCGAGGGCGGCGTGACCGTTTCGGGCGGGGAGCCGCTTTTGCAGGTGGATTTTGTAACGGAGCTTTTCACGCTTTGCAGGGCCGAGGGCATTTCCACCGCGCTCGACACGTCCGGCGTGCGCCTCGACGACGCGGCAAAACGCCTGCTCGCCGTCACGGATATCGTGCTTTTGGATATCAAGTATTCCGACGACGCAAAATACCGGCGGTACATCGGCGTGCCGCTCGAAACGGTCCTTGCGTTCCTGCGCGAGGCGCAGCGGCAGGACAAGCGCGTCGTCTTGCGGCAGGTCGTTACCCCCGGCGTCAACGACACGCCCGAAGACGCGCGGGCGCTCGCCGAGCTTGCAATGGCCTTTCCCGCCGTTTACCGCGTCGAGCTTTTGCCGTTTCGCAAGCTCTGCGCGGAAAAATATGCGGCGCTGGGTCTCGAATTCCCCTTCGGGGACCGCGAAGAAGCAAAGCAGGAGACCATCGACGCGCTGTATGCGTATGTGCCGAAACGGCTGCGCCCGTAGCAAAGCCGAAAAAGCGTTATATAAGGAGGAAGCATTATGCTGCAAACCGAACTGCCGAAGGCCGGCGAAGAGATTGCCGAGATTCAGACCAATATGGGGACGGTGCGCGTCCGCCTGTTCCCCGAATACGCGCCCAAGGCCGTTGAAAATTTCAAGACCCATGCGAAAAACGGGTACTATAACGGCCTTATCTTTCACCGCGTGATTCAGGATTTTATGATTCAGGGCGGCGACCCGACGGGCTCGGGGATGGGCGGCGAGAGCATCTGGGGCGAGAGCTTCGAGGATGAGTTCACCCCGCTGCTGCACAACCTGCGCGGCGCGCTGTCCATGGCGAACGCCGGGCCCGGCACGAACGGCAGCCAGTTTTTCATTGTGCAGGCGAGCGAGGTGTCGTCGGATATGCTCGACCAGCTCGAGGCCGCCTCGGAGGAGGCCTTCCCGACCGAATGCGTGCGCGCCTATGAAACGCTCGGCGGCACGCCGTGGCTCGATTACCACCACACCGTGTTCGGGCAGGTGTTCGACGGCATGGACGTGGTCGACGCCATAGCCGCGGTGCCGGTCGATTTCTTTATGAACAAGCCCACGCGCGACGTGGTGATGGAATCCGTCGCCATTGTGCCGTATGAAGAAAAGTGAGGCAGGATATGCTGTTTGCGGATATCGCCGTTTTAACGCCGGACGGGACCGTCGCCGAGCACCAATACGTCGCCGTGCAAAACGGGCGCATCGCCTATGTCGGGGATACGTGTCCGCCGGGTGACTTCGGCGAGCGGTACGACGGGCAGAACCGGCTGCTGCTGCCGGGCTTTGTCAACGCCCATACCCATACGCCCATGACGCTGCTGCGCGGCTATGCCGAAAATTTGCCGCTCGACCGGTGGCTCAATGAGCGGGTGTTCCCGTTTGAGGACCGCATACAGGGCGAGGACGCGTACTTTGCGGCGCTGCTCGCCATAGCCGAGATGGTCTCGACGGGCACAACCTCGTTTTCGGATATGTACTATTTTTCCGACGACGTCCTGCGCGCCGTGCGCGACAGCGGCATGAAGTGTAATTTCAGCCGCGCGATTACGAGCTTCCGGGACGGCGACATCCACGCGCTGCAAAGCTTTCAGGAAAGCGAGCGCATTTTGGCCGAATGGCAGGGGACGGGGGACGGCCGCATCCAAATCGACATGAGCCTGCACGCCGAGTATACGAACCGCCGTACGATAATCGAGCAGTTTGCCAAAATTGCCGCCGACCACGGCGTGCGCGCGCACATCCATTTGTCCGAGACCGAAAAGGAGCACAGGGAATGCAAGGCGCGCTATGGGCTGACCCCCGCCGCGCTGTTTTCGGCGTGCGGCGTGTTCCAAGTCCCGACCACGGCGGCGCATTGCGTCTGGGTCGAGCCGCAGGACGTGGAGATTTTCCGCGCCGCCGGCGTTTCGGTTGCGACGAACCCCGCAAGCAATTTGAAGCTCGGCAGCGGCGTGTGCGACACGGTCCGGCTGCTGGAAAACGGCGTCAACGTCGCGATTGGCACCGACTCCGCCGCCTCCAACAACAATTTGGATATGTACAAGGAGCTGTACCTCTGCGCCCTGCTGCCCAAGGGCTTTCTGCGCCGGCCGGACGTGCTCTCGGAGCGCACGGCGCTGAAAATGGCGACCGAAAACGGATATATCGCCCAGGGACGCACGGACTGCGGGCGTGTGAAAGAGGGCTGGCGCGCCGATTTGCAGGTCGTCGACCTCCATACGGTGCGCATGACCCCGCACCACGATACCGTCAACAACCTGGTCTACGCCGCCTCCGGCGCCGGGGTGCTGCTTACCATGGTGGACGGCCGCGTGCTTTACCGCGACGGCAAGTTCCCGACGATAGATATCGAAAAGGTAAAATTTGAGGTCGAGGCGCGCGCGGCGCGCATTCGCGTGGAGGTGGCGTCCCATGGCTGATACGGTGCGGGCTTACCTCGACCTTCTGCGCCCTTATTGCAAAGAAACGCCAAGGGCCGCCGTGATTCTCGGCTCCGGCCTCGGGGCGCTCGGCGACCGGCTCGAAGACGCGTCGGCCGTCGACTACGCGTCGCTGCCCGGCTTCCCGGTTTCCACCGCGCCCGGGCACAGGGGGCGCTTCCTGTTCGGCCGCCTTGCCGGCGTGCCGGTTGTGTGTATGCAGGGGCGGCTGCATTTGTACGAGGGACATTCCGCCCGGGACGTCGCGCTGCCCGTGCGCGTCATGCGGGGACTCGGCGCGGAAATTCTGCTCGCCACCAACGCGGCCGGTGGGATAAACACCGGCTTTTCGGTGGGCGATTTGATGCTTATCGAGGACCACATCAATTTTACCGGCCAAAACCCGCTTGTCGGGCCCAACGACGGGACCCTCGGGCCGCGGTTCCCGGACATGAGCTATGCGTATGACCCGGCGCTACGCGCGCTGGCCGAGCGCTGCGCCGCCGCGTGCGGCATCCGACTCTGTAAAGGCGTTTACCTTGCCTGCCAGGGGCCGAGCTATGAGACCCCGGCCGAAATCCGCGCCTTCCGGACGCTTGGCGCGGACGCGGTGGGGATGTCCACCGTGCCCGAGGTTATCGCCGCGAACCACTGCGGGATGCGCGTGCTCGCCTTTTCTTTAATCTCCAATATGGCGGCGGGCGTCCTGCCGCAGAAGCTTACCGAGGAAGAGGTGCTCGAAGCGGGCCGGCAAAACGGCGCGCGGCTGGAACGGCTTGTTACGGCGATTCTGCAAAATCTGTAAAGCAATTTTGCTTTACCCACGTGAGGGAGCTTATGTACGACCTGCAGGGCGAGACCGTCCGCTTTGACGTCCCGCATAACCGGCTTTTGCTGCTCGACCAGACCCGCCTGCCGGGGGAAACGGTCGTTTTGGCGCTGCACGGGCTCGAAGAAATGGTGGAGGCCATCCGGGCGCTGCGTGTGCGCGGCGCGCCCGCGATAGGCGTGGCGGCGGCTGTCGGCCTTGCGGTGCGCGCCAACGAAAGCGAAGAGACCGACGTCCCCGCCTTTTGCGAGGCGGTGCGCCGGGACGCGGCCGTTCTGCGCGCCGCGCGCCCGACGGCGGTGAATCTTGCGTGGGCGCTCGGGGAAATGGAGCGCGTGCTGTCCGCCGGCGCAAAGCGGGTGCCGGACTTGCAGCGGAAACTTACCGAGCGCGCGCTCGAGCTGCACGCGGCGGACGTGGAAATTTGCCGGAAAATCGGCGAAAACGGCCTGCCGCTTCTTAAAAACTGCCGCGCGGTGCTCACGCATTGCAACGCCGGCCGGCTTGCCGCCGTGCGGTACGGCACGGCGCTTGCGCCCGTCTACGCCGCCAAAGAACGCGGGCAGCGTTTGGCCGTCTATGCCGACGAGACCCGGCCGCTTTTGCAGGGCGCGCGGCTGACCGCTTATGAACTGCACGAGGCGGGCGTCCCCGTCACCGTTTTGTGCGACAACGCCGCGGCGTACGTCCTCTCGAAAGGGCTTGTACAGGCGGTGCTTGTCGGCGCCGACCGCATCGCGGCCAACGGCGACACGGCGAATAAGGTCGGTACCGGCGGCCTTGCGGTGCTGGCCCGGCATTACGGCGTGCCGTTTTACGTCTGCGCGCCGCGCTCGACCTTCGATTTCGCCTGTCCTTGCGGGGAGGGGATTCCCATCGAGCAGCGCGACGCGCGCGAGGTCGGGTCGCTGTGGTTTCGCGAACCGCTGCTGCCCGAGGGCGTCGGCGTCTTAAATCCCGCGTTCGACGTGACGAAGGCGGACCTCATCACGGCGTTTGTTACGGAAAAGGGCGTTTTCGCCCCCGACGAGCTTAGCGCGCTCCGATAAACGATACAAAAAAGCCCGAGACGCGCTCGGGCTTTTTTTATGCCGCTTTTTCAGATTTGCGTCATGCCGCCGACGAGAATTCCGAGATTTTCCCGGTAAATTTCCGGGAACTGCTGCAGCGGCAGCGGGTTCTGCCCGACGCCGACCTCTATGGTGTACCCCGGCCGGTCAAAGGTCGCAATGAACCAGTCCTTGTACCCCGCAAAGCCCGACGCATACGGCGTTTCCTCCACCGCGTAGCCGCTCACACCCCCGAAAAATTCGACAATCTGCCGCGAGCGCGCCGGCTCATAATCGAGGTATTTCCAGTAGATAAGCCGCCCCTGGCTGTGATAGGACAGCGTCAGCCTGAAGTCGTGGCGCCGCGTGAAGTCATAGACCGCGTAGCTCTCCGGCGCGGTTAAGGGTGCGCTGCCCACAAAGTCGCGCGGGGCCGGGGAGGTGAAGCCCTGCTCGTATTTGATGCGCTTTGCCTCCTCCCAGTTCGCCGGGTACTGGAGGTTCAAATCCACCCCCGCAATGTTCGCCTTCCACCCGTCGGGGAACGGGATTTCCGGGTAGCGCTGCGACAGCCGCAGGGCGCTGTTGTAGTACCCGCCCGCGTGCAGAAGCCCGGTCACCAAATCCACGCCGTCGGGGTTGACCATCGGCAGCAGATACAGCGAATAGGCGCGGAACAGCTCCGCCGCAAGCACGCCGCCTATCTCCCCGCCCGACGCGTAGCTCTCGCCGTAATCCTCTGCGAATTTTAAAAGCACCGGCGTCGTCAGCCATTCGTTCGCATGGTGCGCGGCGTTGTAAAAAATTTCCTTGCCGCCCCTGCCGCAGCGCAGAACGCAAAGCGGCTTGCCCATGACGCTGCGCCCGACGGCGGCGCTTGTAAAAAACGGGTAGCGCACCGTAAGCCCCTCTATGACGGCCTCGCTGAGCACCGAGGAGTACGGGACGTTCTCGGGCACAAGCGGGAAATCAAAGGGGATGTACACGACCGTGCCGATTTGCAAATTGCGCGGGTCAAGCGTCGGGTTGGCAAGCAAAATGCGCCGCAGCGTCGTGCCGTAGCGCTCGGCCAGGGCGAAAAACGTGTCCCCGGCGCGAATCTTATGCGTCGTGTAGCCCTTTAAGTACGGCATAAGAGAAGCCCAGGTGCGCTTGCCGACGATGCCGTCGGGGGAAAGCGCGTTTTGCTGCTGGAAGCTGCGCACCGCGTCGAGCGTGCGCGCCCCGAAAATGCCGTCGAGCGCAATCGAAAAGCCCGCCCGCTGCAGCGCGAGCTGCAAATATTGCACCGCCGTGCCCCGGCTGCCGTATCGTAAAGTATCCATGTCGCCGCCTCCAAACCAAACTGTTTCCGTATTGTATATGGCGCGGCCGCGGCAAAAAGAAGCGCGGACAGGTTGATTTTTTCCGGCGCCTTTTGTACAATGGGGGCAGAAAGCCGAAAGGGGAGATGCAAAACATGACGCCGCAGGAGCTGGTCATGTGCGCGCTCGACGCGCAAAAGCACGCCTACGCGCCGTATTCGGGATTTCGGGTGGGCGCGGCGCTGCTGACAAAAAGCGGCAGGGTCTACCTCGGCTGCAACATCGAAAACAAAAGCTTTTCGCCCACCGTCTGCGCCGAGCGTGTCGCCTTGTTTAAAGCGGTCAGCGAGGGGGAGACGGATTTTGAGGCCATCGCCGTCGTCGGCTGCGGCAGGGACGGCGCGTATCAGCCCTTCTGCACCCCGTGCGGCGTATGCCGCCAGGCGTTTGCGGAGTTTTGCGCGCCGGATTTCAAAATCTTTTTCGGCGACGATGCGCTCGCGTGTGAGGCGCACACCTTGTCCGAGCTTTTGCCGTACGCGTTTTCCATGGGGGAACCGACCGGCTGAAATTTAAAAAGGGGGGACTTTCGATGCGACTTCGGGAAATGCACGGGGAAGTGCGCTATATGCTGCGCAACTGGAAGGCGTGGGACGCGCGCAGTTTCGGCTTCTGCCTGGTGCGGCTGCCCGCGCTCGTTTTGCAGCCCATCGTCACCGCGCTCATTCCAAAGGTTCTGCTCGACGGCATTTACAGCCGCGTTTCCATCGGCCGCATGACGGCGGCGGTTGCGCTTTTGAGCTGCCTGCTCGCGCTCACCATCTGGATGGACCCGTTCATGAAGGAGCTTATCCGCGGCAGCGCGCGGATTATCCGGATGCGCTATGCCGTCGGGGCGTTCCGCCAAACCATGCGGCTTCCCTATGCGCAGCTGGAAAGCCTTGCGGGGCGGCAGCGCCGCGCGCGGGCGGAGGCCTTTTACAACGCCCGGTTCTCGGCGGGGGCGGACTTTTTGGAGGTCTGCTGCGACATTTCCGTCTGCGCTGTCGGGACCTTAGCGTCCTGCGCGCTGCTGTACCGCGTCAGCTTCTGGATGATTGCGCTGGTGCTTTTGACCTGCGCCGGCGAGTTTTTCCTGCTGCGCGGCCTCGGCCGCAGGCAGGAGGAGGCCACCGGGGCGTTCGCGCGTTTTTCCCAGCAGCTCGATTATTTTTACGCGCTTTCCAAAAACGGCGCGGCCGCCAAGGAAATCAAAATCTACGGCTTTTCCGCCTATTGCATCCGTGCGCTTGCCGCCGTGCTTGCCAAGGCGGAGGGCGCGGTTGCCGCCTATCTGCGCGTGTCGGCGGCCGCAAGCGGCACGCGGGCGCTGCTGAACCTTGTGCGCCAAAGCGTGGCGTATCTGTATTTGGTGTATCTGACCGCGCAAAACGCGCTGTCCGTTTCGGATTTTCTTTTCTATTTCGGCGTCCTGACCGGATTTTCCAACTGGACGGTGCGGCTGGTCTCGTCCTATGCAAGGCTGGAGCGCTGCTGCATGGACTGCGCGGCGTACCGCGCCTATGTGCAGGAGGACGCGCCGCAGCCAAAGCCCGCCGCCGAAGCGGGCGCGGTTGACTCGATTGCGTTTTCCCACGTTACCTTTGCCTATCCCGGCGCCGACGCGCCCGCGGTGCGCGACCTGTCCTTTACCGTGCGCGCCGGAGAGAACATTGCGATTGTCGGGGAAAACGGCGCGGGCAAAACGACGGTCGTAAAACTTTTGTGCGGGCTGTACGCGCCAAACGACGGGGCGGTTCTGGTAAACGGCGTGCGCTGCCGGCACGACGAGGACCGCTTCGACCTTTTTTCCGTCGTATTCCAGGAGAGCAGCTTCCTGCCGATGACGCTGGCCGAAAACCTCTCGGCCGAAAGCGGCTGGGAAGAAGACCGCCTTTTTGCCGCGCTCGAACAGGCGGGCGTCGCCGATAAGGTCCGCGCCTTGCCGGCGGGGCTGCAAACGCGTCTGCGCCGCGACGTTTATCCCGACGCGGTGGATTTTTCGGGCGGGGAAAAGCAAAAGCTGCTGCTCGCCAAAGCGATATATAAGGACGCGCCCGTCCTGGTGCTCGACGAGCCGACCGCCGCGCTCGACCCCATCTCGGAAAACGAGCTGTATTTGCAGTACCGGGAGCTGACGCGCGATAAAATTTCCTTTTTCATTTCGCACCGCCTTTCCTCTACGCGCTTTTGCGACCGCATCCTGTTTTTGGAGGACGGCTGCATTTTGGAAAGCGGCACGCACGAGGAGCTCATGGCGCTAAAGGGCGCGTATTACCGGATGTACCGCCTGCAAAGCGAAGCGTACCGGGAAGCGGAGGTGCGCCATGCGTAAGGGAAGGCTGATTTTTAAAATTTACCGGGAGATTCATGCCTTAGAGCCTCGCGCTCTGCCCGCGGCGGCGCTGCAGGCCGCCGCCGTCGCCGTCCAGCCGTTCGTGAACATCCTGTTTTCGGCAAGGCTTATCGAGCGTCTGACGGCCGGCGCGTCGTTTCGCGCGCTGCTGCCGCTGCTTGCTTTGGCGCTTGCGGTCAATCTCATTTTGTTTTTCCTGTCCGCTTTTTTGGAGGATTACAGCGAAAATCAGCGCCGCCTTTTGCTTTCCAAGGAAAACCGCCGCATCGCGGACAAGCTGTTCGGCGCCGACTGCCGGACGCTCGAGGACCCCGACTTTCGGACGCTTTTGCACAAGCACACCGAAGCGGAGCAGAGCCGCTGGGCGCGCTTCCCGTATTTTGTCTGGACCACCTTCCGGTTTTTAAGCGGGCTTTTCACCTTCTCGATTTCGCTCGTCCTTTTGTTCCCGCTTTTGCGGCTCGGCTTCCGCACGACCGGCGAGAGCTTCTTCGAGCGCCCGGTGTTCCTTGCTGCGCTGCTGGGCGTCATTCTCGCCATGGCGGGCGTTATCCTGGCGCTGGCGGCGCATATCAACAAGTCGTATCTCAAGGCCAACGAAGCCTACGCCGAGCTCGACCGCGTGTTTTATTGCTTTTTGGAGGTGTTCGGCGACTACCGGACCGGCAAGGAAATCCGCCTGTATAAAGAGCAGCCGCTGATTGACCGCCTGGCGACGACGGCCATTTTGACCGACGGCGAGGCCACGCTGCGCCGCGTCTCCCTGCACACCGCAAAGACCAGCTCGTTCGTCGCGGTGCTCGGGGCGCTCGCGGGCTTCGGCGTCTACTGGTTCATCGGCGTCAAGGGGCTTCTGGGGCTGTTCCCCGCCCATGCGCTGGTGCTTTACTGCGGCGCATTTTTGCAGATTATCAACGGGATTATGATGATGGCCAACACGTTCGGCAAGCTGCGGGAAATTTTGCCGCTGTCGCGCATCTATTTCGAGATTTTGGAGACGAAGGCGCAAATGACCTACGGCACGCGCACGTTTGCCGGCGGCGCGGCCGAGATAGAGTTTCGCGATGTTTCGTTCCGGTATCCGAACGCGGCGTCTTACGCGCTGCGGCACGTGAACCTTACGCTGCACGCCGGCGAAAGCCTCGCCGCGGTCGGCCGCAACGGCTCGGGCAAAACGACGTTTGTGAAGCTGCTTTGCAGGCTGTATGACCCGACCGAGGGCGTGGTTCTCCTCAACGGCCACCCGCTGCCCGAATATACAAAAGAGAGCCTTGAGGCGCTTTACGCCGTCGTCTTTCAGGATTATACGGTTTTTGCCGTGCCGCTGGCGGACAACGTGGCGGCAAGCGAAACGGCGGACCGCGCAAGGCTTTTGGATGCGCTCGAAAAGGCGAACCTGCTCTCCCGCGTGCAAGCGCTGCCCAACGCGGAGCGGACGTACATGACCAAAACGCTGGATGAAGCGGGCGTGGAGCTCTCCGGCGGCGAAGCGCAGAAGCTGGCGCTCGCGCGGGCGCTGTATAAGGACGCGCCCGTCGTGGCGCTCGACGAGCCGACCGCCGCGCTCGACCCGAAGGCGGAGGCGGAAATTTACCGGCGCTTCCACACCTATGTTGCCGGCAAAACCGCGGTATATATTTCGCACCGGCTGTCCGGCTGCGCATTTTGCGACCGCATCGCCGTGTTCGACGCCGGCGCGCTTTGCGAGCTCGGCACGCACCGCGACCTCCTGCGCCAAAACGGCAAATACGCCGCGCTGTGGAACGCCCAGGCGCAGTACTACCTGGACGACGATACACACGGGAAGTCGGACTAACGCATTTTGATTCATACCCGCCCGGCGGCTGTGCTTTGGCGCAGCCGCCGGGCGGTTCCTTCTTTTAACAGCCGAAAGTTATAAAACAGGCACAAAATATTCTAAATAAATCTATAATTTTTATGGATGACAAACAAGAAAAATTTTGTTATACTATTATCAAGCAAGGAGGAGGCTCCGATGGCAGGGCTGCACAAGCATACACGGCAAGCGTTTGAGGTGGAGAAAATATGCAAAATAACAGACGTCATTTTAGCCGGATATGCGGTGTGCTTGCCTGCGCCATCGCGCTGCTTGCCGGCTGTGTTCGGCCGTACGATGCACAGATTTTCCTGACGTATTCCGATAACACGCAGAGCTTTCTCCGCATTTCGGTGCCGTGGAGCATCCGAGCCGACCGGGACCGGCTTTCGCGTGCAGTGCACGGGCTCCGGCGGTTCGCAGATGCTCGTGACGTTTACGTTCGGCACGGCGGAAAACGGCGCCGGGACGGTGCTTTATGAAGTGCAGAAGGTGTAATAACGTCGAATCACACAAAGGTAAGGGATTCCCATGCGGACGCCGGGCTTTTTGCTTTGCCCAAAAGAGTCCATAGGGCAAAGCAACTGCGGCGGGGCGTCATGACCAAGGCCGCGGGGTTTGAAGTGCCCGCAGACGCCCCCGTTTTACCGGGAACCATCCGCGTACCGAGAGGAGGAAAACGCTGTGCGTGCCTATCAAAAATGCTTGCTCCTGTTTGCCGATGCGGTGGCCGTGCTGCGGGGCGCGGTGCACATCCTGCAGCTCGTTTCTTTCAGCGGACAAAATAGCGACCTGTTTACAGCGCCGTATTACCATGTGGGCGGCTTCTGGGATTATGAGCCGTTTTGGGCTTTCACGTTTTGGAGCGCGCTTCTGATGCTCCTTGCGGTTTTGACCGTGCATGGAACGGTGAAATCCAGGCTGTCGATACGGTTTTACGTGTTCGGCTATCTTTGGTGCGTGCTGCCGGCGCTTTGGATGTTTTTGACGGAATGGTGCTTCATTGCGTCGGACGCGCCGTATCCGGGACTGATTGCCGCTTTTCTGGGGTGCTGCTGCAATGTTGCGATTGTCCTGCTGCTTCTGCTGGAGAGCAGAAACGCATGGCTTTGCAAAACGGAATAACAAATAAAAGTAATTGTGTAATACCTGCTGGAGTAACATATGGAACTCGTTATAAAGAGGCACAAGAAATGACAGCATGGGGCTTGGTTGTCTTTGCTGTGTTTATTCATCAATAAAATCTAATTGGAAGTGGAGAAAATCATGTTATCGAATTTAATATATTTTTTAGAATCCTTGCATTGCGTCAGAAGCCTGATTTCTATTATCGTTTTTGCTGTCGGAATCGTTTTAATTCTGATTTGGAAATTCAAAATCAAAAAGACTTCCTTACTTGTATGCTCTGTGATTTTGATGATAATTCCGTGTATTGTAATCGTGCACGGCTGTTACAGCGCTTATCTGCGCCCGGCACATATGGAGGTTGAGCTGACGCAGCAGGAGCTTGCAGATTTCAGCGAATATTTATTGGAAGACGATAGATTTTTAGACACAAAAAGCTTTTTGCGTAATAACGAAAAATGGTTTTATCAGGAAGAGAAGGGCAAAGAGGAGCAAATTGACGGCAAAACCCTTTATTCGGATGATATACAGCAAGGTGTTCTTTATCAGCCGAACAGCAGTATATATTATTATCTGTCGGAATATGAAGATGCAGAAACTGCCGAAAAAGTCTTTATGCAAAGCTTTTTGCCTGATGTGAATAACGCAATTTCAATGGAAAATAAAGTATATATTGTTGATGCGGATTACACAGCTTGCGCAAGCCAGGAATTTGATGGCACATTCTTTGATTGGCATCAAGGCGAACACAATTTTACGACCCTGACGGTTGCAATTCTTCACGAAAATTATATTATTTGGATTAGCGAGGGTACGGAAAGAAACACTCCCCAGCTCTATTCTCTTATAAAAGAAGAAAAGCTGTTTGACAGCGACTATAAATTAAAAACGTGGGTAAAGGCATAGCCTACGGCAATTTAAAACATATGTCTGTAAAACACACCTCTGCTAATCCCGCCGGTCTTAATTACAAGCAGAAAAAATATTAAATTTTATTTGATTATGTGAGAGTTCAAATCTCTACGCAAAGGGAATTTGTCCGTTTTACATCTACGAAACGAACTTTTAAAAATTCGCCCTATAGACAGCAAAAAACCTCGGTAACACCGAGGTTTTTGAGGGATACATCTTTTTTTGTATCCGCTTTGTGGCGCGCTGCGAGGGGTAAGCGCAAAGGGGAGGTTTTCACCCCGGAATGTACGAATTCGGAAAACGCAGGCGCCATCGGCGCGACGCCCTAAAAACAGTCCGCAGGACTGTTTTCTTTACAGGCTTTCGAATCCCTCGCAGCAAAATAAAAAAAGAACAAGCCCGGCAAAACCGGGCTTGTCCCTTTTCGCTTGGGTGACAAAACAGATGCCAATAATAAGCGTGTGCACAAGGCTATAGATAAAAACAGAGCCCCGCACGCGAATTGCGTGTCGAGGCTCTCGACTGGCGCGCTGCGAGGGATTCGAACCCCCGACCTTTTGGTTCGTAGCCAAACACTCTATCCGACTGAGCTAGCAGCGCAGATGCGGGTTCAAGCTATTGCTTTTCACCGCCCGAATATCATACCACCGAACGCGGCGCTTGTCAACAAATTTTTGCACATTTTTTACGGCTTGTCAAAATTCCCGCCGCCGGCCCCCGAAATTGCCGCGCCTGCGCCCTCGCGCCTGGAAAAGACGCACCCGCAGTAGTCCTGCCGGTAAAGGCCGTAGGCCTTGGAAAGCGCAATGGAACGCTTGTAGCCCTCTTTTTTCTTAAAATCCGAGGGCAGAAACCGCACCCCGACCGCTTCGCCGACGGTCTTTCCCAGCTCGTTGAGCACGGCGGCGTCCTTGTGGGGGCTGACGGTCAAGGTCGTCGTAAAAAAGGCAAAGCCCAGCTCGCGCGCCTTTTTTGCCGTTTCCAAAAGGCGCAGCCGGAAGCATTCCGTGCAGCGCGCGCCACCCTCGGGCTCCGATTCCAGCCCCCGGACCGCGCCGAAAAATGCGGCGGGGTCATAGTCGGCGGCCAGCCGCCGCACGTCCCCTGCAAACGGCGCGGCGGGCAGCAGCTTGTCGAATTGGGCAAGGCGTTTTTCATACTCCGATTGCGGGTGGATGTTCGGGTTGTAAAAATACACCGTCACCTGAAAATGCGCGCATAAGACCTCGAGCACCGCGCTCGAGCACGGCGCGCAGCAGCATTGCAGCAAAAGCGTCGGCCGCGCGTCCGCAAGCGACGCGACGACCGCTTCCATTTCCCGTTGGTAATTGACCCGCATGGCACGTTCCTCCGTTTCCCCCATAGTACGCGCCAAGCGGACAAATGTCAAGCAGTCTTGTGCTTTTCCACAGCGGAAAACCTTGATAATCCACAAACAATGTGCAACATTTTTGGTTGAAATTCCCAAAGATGTGTGTTATACTGTAGACAATCCCGCAGAAGCGATTCGGCAAAGCCTACCGTACCGTTTTTTCTGCCAAAATTCGGAGGTATGTGTATGAAAGTCTTTATGATTGGCGGCACCGGCCTTCTGGGCTGCGAAGCTGCCAAAATCCTGATTGAAAAGGGTCATGAGGTCAAGAGCGTCGCGCTTCCGCCGCTGCCCGAAGGGGCGCCTATCCCGCAGGAGATGGAGATTATCTTCGGCGACATCAACAAGAAGTCCGACGACGAGGTCCGCGAGATGCTCAAGGGCTGCGACACCTTCATTTTCGCCGCCGGCGTGGATGAGCGCGTCGAGTTCCCCGCGCCCGTGTACGACGCATACTACAAGTTCAACATCGCCCCCTTAAAGCGCCTGCTGCCCCTCTGCAAGGAGATGGGTCTCAAGCGCGCCGTGGTGCTCGGCTCGTATTTCAGCTGGCTTGCCAAAGAGCGCCCGGATATGCCCATTTGCGAAAAGAACCCCTACATCCGCAGCCGCATTGAGCAGGAAAAGGTCTGCGAGAGCTTTGCGGACGAAAGCTTCGACGTGTCCGTCCTGGAGCTGCCCTACATCTTCGGCACCCAGCCCGGCAGACGTCCGGTGTGGGTCATCCTCATTGAGCAGATTGCCTTCATGGACAAGTGGCCCTTCACCATGTATCCGAAGGGCGGCACCACGATGCTGACCGTCCATCAGGTCGGCCAGGTCATTGCGGGCGCGGCCGAAAAGCACGTCGGCGGCTTCCGCGCGTGGAAGATTGGTATGTACAACATGACCTGGAAGGAATTCCTGGCCATTGTCTATGAGGCGCGCGGCATGAAGGGCCGCAAGGTCGTGTGCATCCCGCCGTGGATGATGAAAATGGGCATGGGCAAGGTCGTCAAGGACTACGCCGCCCGCGGGGTCGACAGCGGTATGGACCCGATGTATCTGCCCTATATCATGGACGTCAACCTCTTCACCGAGCAGAAGGATTCCCTGGAGCTCGGCGCGACCGAGGACGACATCCGCGCCGCGATTTTCGATTCCATCAAGGTCAGCGAGGACGCCTACAACGGCAAGGTCAAGCTGCTGGAGATGAAAGGCGAATAAGCGGGGATAAAACTCCAAACATCAAGCGCCCTGCAAGTGTGCGGGGCGCTTTTGGTTTGGACGGAAGGAGCGTTCCCAGATGAAAGTTGTCATTGTCGGCGGCGTGGCGGGCGGCGCGACCGCCGCGGCGCGCCTGCGCCGGAACGATGAAGCAGCGCAGATTGTGATGTTTGAGCGCACCGGCTTCGTGTCCTATGCGAACTGCGGCCTGCCCTATTATGTCGGCGGCGTTATCGCGGACGAAGCCGAGCTGACGCTGCAAACGCCCGAAAGCTTCCGCGAGCGGTTCCGGGTGGACGTGCGCGTGCGCCACGAGGTGCTCTCTATCGACCGCGGGGCGAAATGCGTGACGGTGCGCGACCTTGCGACGGGCCGGGAATTCTCGGAAAGCTACGACAAGCTGGTGCTGTCCCCCGGCGCGCGCCCGGTGCGCCTGGGTCTGCCGCAGCCGCTTCCCGAGCGGGTATTCACGCTGCGCACGGTGGAGGACACGCTGCGGATTCACGATTTTGTGACCACCAAAAAGCCGCGTACCGCCGTGCTTGCGGGCGGCGGCTATATCGGGCTGGAGCTTGCCGAAAACCTGCTGCGCCAAGGGGTCTCGGTGACGCTCGTGCAGCGCGGCCGGCAGCTTTTGACGACGCTCGACGCGGATATGGCGGCGTTTGTTCACGCCCGGCTTCAAAAAGCGGGCGTGCGCCTTCTGTTCGGCCACGCCGTGCAGGGGGTCGAAAGCGGGGAGACCGGCGTGCGGCTGTGCTTTGCGGGCCTTCCCGCCGTCGAAGCCGATATGGCGGTCATCTCTGCCGGGGTGGAGCCCGATACCGCGCTGGCCAAGGACGCGGGGCTTAAAATGGGCCTGAAGGGCAGCATCGCCGTGGACGACCATATGCGCACCTGTGACCCGGACATTTACGCGGTCGGCGACGCCGTGCAGGTGCAAAACGGCGTGACCGGCGAAAACGCCTGCATTCCGCTGGCGGGACCTGCGAACCGGCAGGGGCGCATTGCGGCGGACAACATCTGCGGCGGGGACGCTGCGTACCGCGGGTCGTTCGGCTCGGCGGTGGTGCAGGTATTCGATATGACCGCCGCCTCTACGGGGCTCAACGCGCGCGCGGCCGCGGCGGCGGGGCTCGATTTTGACCGCATCTATCTTTCGCCCGCCGACCACGCCTCCTACTATCCGGGCGGGACGCTCATGGCCATGAAGGTGCTGTTCCAAAAGGGGACATACCGCCTGTTGGGCGCGCAGATTGTCGGGGGCCGGGGTGTGGACAAGCGCATCGATGTGCTGGCGACCGCCATGCAGGCGGGTCTCCCCGCAACGGCGCTCAAGGATTTGGACCTCGCTTACGCGCCGCCCTATTCTTCCGCAAAGGACCCGGTCAACCTGGTCGGCTATCTGGCGGACAATCTGCAAAAGGGCAGGCTGCGCCAGTTTTTCTGGGAGGAGGCGGACGGCCTCCCGCGCGACGGCAGCGTGACGCTTTTGGACGTCCGCACACCGGGCGAATATGCGCGCGGGCATATAGAGGGCTTCCGAAACATCGAACTGGACGCCTTGCGCGAACGCCTTGGGGAGCTGCCCGCCGGCAAGCCGGTTTACGTCCATTGCCAAAGCGGGCTGCGCAGCTACATCGCCTGCCGGATTCTCATGCAGCATGGATTTACCTGCTTTAACCTGTCGGGCGGGTATCGGCAGTACGCCGCCGCAACCGCCCAGCGCGCCGCCGCCGAGGCCGCCTGCCCCTGCGGACAGGACAAAAGCTGACG
>DVMW01000005.1 GCA_018714805.1 Candidatus Fimenecus excrementigallinarum | reverse complement strand
GCTGCGCGTCGGTGAAGTACGCCGGGACGGTGATGACCGCCTCCGACACCGTGCCGCCGAGGTAGCTCTCCGCGTCGGCCTTGAGCTTTTGCAGAATCATTGCGGAAATTTCCTGCGGGGTGTATTTTTTGTCGTCAATCTCCACGCGGTAATCCGAGCCCATGTGGCGCTTGATGGACGAAACCGTGCGCTCCGGGTTCGTAATGGCCTGCCGCTTTGCGACCTGGCCGACCATGCGTTCGCCCGTTTTCGAGAATGCGACGACGGACGGCGTGGTGCGCGCGCCCTCGGCGTTCGCGATAACGACGGGCTCGCCGCCCTCAATAACCGCGACGCAGGAGTTTGTTGTTCCTAAGTCGATACCGATGACCTTTGCCATGACAGATGCCTCCAAAAATTGCTTTCTATTTCAAATCGTTTGCACGACTGGGTGCGCGGGTTCAGTTCACGACCTGCACCGTCGCCGGGCGAAGCACCCGGTCGCCGAGCCTGTAGCCCTTCGAGAAGACCTGCGCGACGCTGTTTTCCGGCGCGTCGGCGTCCTCGGTGTGCATGACCGCGTTGTGTACGTTCGGGTCGAAGGCGTCGCCCGCCGCGCCGAAGCTCTCGACGCCGAGCTTTGCAAACGCCGCCTGCAGCTGGCTGAAAATCATTTCCACGCCCTTGCGGTAATCGGCATATTCGCCCGCCGCCGCGGCGGCGCGCTCAAAATTGTCGAGCACCGGCAGAAGCTCCGTAAGCACCGCGGCCTTGCTGTCCGCATACGCCTGCTCCTTTTCCCGCACGGAACGCTTGCGGTAGTTGTCGTATTCGGCGAGCGTCCGCAAAAGCCGGTCGTTTAAGTCCGCCGTCTGCTTTTCGAGCGCCGCGAGCTTTTCGGCCGCCTCCGGGTCCGGCGCTTCCTGCGCTCCCGTTTCGGGCGCTTCCGCTTGCGGGACTTCCGCTTCTGGGGCTTCCGCTTCCGGGGCCGCCTGCGTCTTTGCCGTTTCGTCCGCCGGCGGGGTTTTCTTTTTCGCCATGTTTATTCCTCCACGCTGTCGGAAAGCACCTTCCCGACGATTTCGGTCAATTCCTGCAGGCTGGGGATAATCCGCGCGTAATCCATGCGCGTCGGACCCAAAAGCCCCAGCGTGCCGCTCTCATGCCCCGCAATGGCGTACCGCCCGAACACGAGCGTCGCGTTTTGCAGCTCGCGGTAGGGGTTTTCCCGCCCAATCACGACGACGGGCTCGCCGTCCGCCGGGTGCGGGGCTTCGGAAAACATCCGGTCGAGCGGCTCGGGCCGCCGCAGAAAATCCAGCAGCTCGCAGGCGCTCCCCCGCAGCTCGCGGTAGCCGAGCAGGTTGCCCTGCCCCTCCAAAAGCAGCTGCGTGCGTTCGGTGGTGGCGGCGAGCTCCGAAAGCGTCACGAGCAGCGGCGTCATTTGCAGCGCCCGTTCGCCCAGGGAGACGGCAAGCGTCTGAATCGTCGCGACGTTGAGCGCGGCGGCGGGCTTGCCGAGGAAATGCTCCTGCACGAGGTTGTAAAAGGTCTCCGCCATGTCCACCGTCAGCTCCGTGTCCGTGCGGCAGACCCGGCTTTTCAAAAGGCCGGACGAGGTGAGCACCACGACCATGGCCGTGCGCACGCCGATGGGGACAAGCTCCACGCGCCGCACCACGGCGTCCGCGTCCGACGGGGTCGTCGAGAGGGCCGCGCAGCGCGTCATCTCCGAAAGCAGACTGCCCGCGGTCTCCAGCACCTGCCGCGCATCGCCCGAGGCGGCGCGCAGGCGCGAGGCGAGAATCTGCTTTTCCACAAGCGACAGCCCGTAGGGCCGCATCAGGTGGTCGACGTAATACCGGTAGCCCGCGCTCGAGGGGATGCGCCCGGCGGAGGTGTGGGGCTGCTCCAAAAGCCCGGCGGCGGTCAGCGCCGCCATTTCGTTGCGAACCGTGGCGGAAGAGACCGGCAGCACGGCCGCGTCGACCAGCGTTTTCGAGCCCACCGGCTCGCCCGTGGCGATGTACCGCTCCACAATGGCCGAAAGCAGCTGCTTCTGCCGCTCGCTCAGCTCCATGCCGTCCGCCTCCTTTTCCTGCCCGGCCCGGTCGGTTCTTTGGATTAGCACTCTAACTCTTTGAGTGCTAACTATCTATAACTATACCGTTAGCTTGCCGTTTTGTCAAGGATTTATTTGTGAATTTTTTGTGAAGTTAGATGTTAGATGCTAGATACTAGATGATAGATTCTAGATGATAGATGATAGATGTTAGATGCTAGACGTTAGACGCTGGTTGCCGGATTGGGCGGGTAAAACCGAAAGGAAGATATCACCGCTCCTCCCTCAGCTGTCAGAGAACAGAATACAGATGTCAGATGTCAGAACGCGTAGTGGCGGGCTTCCACGCCCGCCATACGCAGCTCGACACAGACACATGTCCCGGCTGTGATGAAAATAAATCCATACAACCGTAGGGGCGGGACTCCGTGCCCGCCCGTGCACAGTTCGGCAAGGACACACGCCCCGGCTGTGATAAAACCGAAAGTCGGATGTAACTTTTCCTCCCTCTGACGAGGGAGGTGGGTTTTGCCGCAGGCAAAAGCCGGAGGGAGAGACAAAATCAGATGTCAGCCCGCCTTTATGCAGTCTAACATCTAATATCTAACATCTAACGTCTAACAGGTGAGAGAACCTTCTCGCCGTTCGGAGAACGGCGCGTAATACCCGTTTTGTTCTGATTTGTCTCTCCCCCAGTCTCGACGTCGCAGGCGCCGTCTCGCCAGCCCCCTCGTCAGAGGGGGCAAAGGGGTGCGTTCTGATTTTTCAATATCTGGATAGACGGAAACAGTTTGGTAAACCAACCGCCCTCGGGCGGGCACGGAGTCCCGCCCCTACGGTGGTTTCTGCGCATTTTTTACATTTCGCACAGCCGGGAATGGTTTGGTAAACCAACTGCCCTTGGGCGGGCATGGAAGCCCGCCACTACGCATTCTAACATCTAGCATCTAGTATCTAGTGTCTAATATCTGACCTCTGACTTCTGCCCGCTGCGGGAGTACATCTGCCTTTTGGCTTTATCAAAACACGCGGCGGCCGCTGCGCAGAAAAAACCACCCGGCAAAAGCGTTGCCGGGTGGTTTGCATTTGGCTTTGTATGGTGTGCGGCGCGTTACTTCGTCAGCTTTTCCCTGCCGCCCATATACATTTGCAGGGGCTTGGGGATACGGACGGAGCCGTCGGCGCAGAGGTTGTTTTCCAGGAAGGCGATAAGCATCCGCGGCGGGGCGACGACCGTGTTGTTGAGCGTGTGCGGGAAATACGTCCCGTTTTCGCCCTTGACGCGAATGGAAAGCCGGCGCGCCTGCGCGTCGCCGAGGTTCGAGCAGGAGCCGACCTCGAAATACTTCTTTTGGCGCGGACTCCACGCCTCGACGTCGAGGCTCTTGACCTTCAAATCCGCAAGGTCGCCCGAGCAGCACTCCAGCGTGCGCACCGGGATGTCGAGCGAGCGGAAGAAGTCGACGGTGTTGTGCCAGAGGACGTCGTACCACCTGTCGCTCTCCTCGGGCTTGCAGACGACGACCATCTCCTGCTTTTCAAACTGGTGGATGCGGTACACGCCGCGCTCCTCGATGCCGTGCGCGCCGACCTCCTTGCGGAAGCACGGCGAATAGCTCGTCAGCGCCTGCGGCAGGTCGCCCTCGGGCAGAATCGTGTCGATGAATTTGCCAATCATCGAGTGCTCGCTCGTGCCAATCAGGTAGAGGTCCTCGCCCTCAATCTTATACATCATGTTTTCCATTTCGGCAAAGCTCATGACGCCGGTGACGACGTTGCCGTGAATCATGAACGGCGGGACGTAATAGGTAAAGCCCCGGTCAATCATGAAATCGCGCGCATAGGAAAGGATTGCCGAATGCAGCCGCGCAATGTCGCCCTTAAGGTAGTAAAAGCCGTTGCCGCTGGTTTTGCGGGCGGAATCGAGGTCGATGCCGTTGAAGCCCTCCATGATGTCGACGTGATAGGGCACCTCGAAGTCCGGCACCGCCGGCTCGCCGAAGCGTTCGCGCTCGACGTTTTCGCTGTCGTCGCGGCCGACGGGCACCGACGGGTCGATGATGTTCGGGATAACCAGCATCCGCTCGCGCAGCGCCGCCGCAAACTCCGCCTCCTGCTCCTCGAGCCGTTTTAACTCGTCGGCCATTTCGGTGACCTGCTTTTTGACCGCCTCGGCCTCCTCGCGCTGCCCCTTCGCCATGAGCGCGCCTATCTGCTTGCTGACGCGGTTGCGGTTCGCGCGCAGCTCGTCCGCGCGGGTCTTGCATTCGCGGAACCGGCGGTCAAATTCAATCGCCTCGTCTACAAGCGGCAGCTTTTCGTCCTGGAACTTTTTGCGGATATTCTCCTTGACGGCGTCCGGGTTTTCCCGGACAAATTTGATGTCTAACATCGTATGCCTCCCACAGGCAGGTCGCCCCGCCGTTTTCTGCTTCAGTCCTCGTCAAACGCGGCGGCCAGCTTTTTCAAGTCGTCCGCGCCGAAAAATTCAATTTCGAGCGTCCCGCGCCCGCCGGCGCCGGCAAGCACCTTGACGTTCCGCCCGAGCGAGGCCTTCAGCGCAAGCTCGACCTCGTCAAAAACCTTGTCGCGCACAGGTCTGCGGCGCACGGCCGGCTTTTTCTCCCCGCCGGCGGCGCGCTTTGCGAGCCGCTCCGTTTCGCGCACCGACGCGCCCGTCTCGACAACCGTCTCGGCCAGCGCCGAGAGCGTTTTTTCGTCCTCGACCGACAGCAGCGCGCGCGCATGGCCCATGGTGAGCCTGCCCGCGCGCACCAGCGCGGCGACGTCGGCGGGCAGTCCCAAAAGCCGCAGGGCGTTCGTCACCGCGGTCCGGCTTTTGCCGACGCGCGCGGCCGCCTGCTCCTGCGTTAAGCCGAAGCGCGAAATCAGCTGGCGCAGGCCCTCGGCCTCCTCCAGGGGGTTGAGGTCCTCGCGCTGCAAATTTTCTATAAGCGCAAAAATGTTTTCTTCCTCGTCGGTCATTTCGCGGATGGTTACGGGGACCTCGCGCAGCCCCGCCATGCGCGCGGCGCGGTACCGGCGCTCGCCGGCCACAAGCCGGTAGCCGCCCGCCGCGAGCGGCCGCACCAGAAGCGGCTGCAAAACGCCGTGCGCCCGAATGGAATCCGCGAGCTCCGCGAGCGCCGCCTCGTCAAACGCCTTGCGCGGCTGTTCGCGGTTGGGCTCGATTTCGGAAAGCGGCAGCGTCACGCCGCCCTCCTCGACCGCATTGTCCAAAAAGAGCGCGTCCACGCCCTTGCCAAGGCCGCCTTTTTTCGCCATATCCTGCTTCCTTCCTTCTCCCGGCTCAGGCCGCCGCCGCACGGCGGTAGGCCTCGGTTTCCTCGGGGTAGTTCGCTTCAAAGTAGTCCTTTTCGGAATACGTCACGGCGTAGTTGTTTTCGTCGACAATCGAAAGCACCACGTACACGTCGGCCGCCTTCCACAGGCAGTTCTGGTAATTGCTCTCGTACTCGGCGTGCGGGCCGTAGCGCACGTCGAACAGCGCCACCGCGTCCGCCGGGTACGCGCCGTCGGCGGAGGCGGAGCATTGGAACTGGAGCTGCTCGAGCTGCTTGCCCGCCTCGTCGAACATGAAAAAGACGGATTTATTGGTTGCGTAATTGATGAATACGCCCGAAAACACGCAGGAGAAAAGCTTGCGCCCGTCCTCGGCGTCGGACAGCGAAACGCTTTGGCCGATGAGGCTTTGCACCTCGCTCGGGGACATCCCCATCCGAATGCCGGCGGCAAAGGAGAACACGTCGTCCCCGGCGGGGGTTTCTGCGGGGGCGGTCGTCTCCTGCGCCGTGGGCAGCGGGACGTTTTCGTCGCGTTCAAAATCCCGCCCGCGCGAGCAGCCGAACAGCGCGGCGAACAGCGCGAAAAGCAGCAGGCTGGCGGCAATGCGTCGTTTCATGGGTATCCTCCTTGGGGTCAAACGGATTGCTTGCGCAAAAATTCGTCGGCGAGGGCGCCGTAGGCCTCCGCCCCGCGGGAAGCGCGGTCGTAGTAGAGCACGGGCTCGCCGAAGCTCGGCGCCTCCGAAAGGCGCACGTTGCGCGGGATGGCGGTCGCGTAGACCTTCTGCGGGAAAAACTTCTTGACCTCCTCTACGACCTGCGCCGTGAGGTTCAGCCGCCCGTCGTACATCGTGAGCAGCACCCCCTCGAGCTGCAGCTCGGGGTTGTAGAGCCGCTTAATCTGCCGGACGGTCGCCATGAGCTGCGCTAAGCCCTCGAGCGCGTAGTATTCGCATTGGATGGGGACGAGGAAGGTGTCCGACGCGCACAGGGCGTTGATGGTGATAAGCCCGAGGGACGGCGGGCAGTCTAAAAACAGGAAGTCGTAGCCGTCCCAAATCTGCGCGAGCGCCGCCTTCAGCCGGCTTTCCCGCCGGTCGAGCGCGATAAGCTCGACCTCCGCGCCCGCGAGGTCCATGGCCGAAGGCAGCAGGTCGACGTTTTGGAATTTGGTGTGCAGCACCGCGTCGGCGGCCTTCGCGCCGTTTATGAGCACGTCGTAGGCCGAAACGCGCACGTCGCGCTTGTTGACGCCGTAGCCGCTGGTCGTGTTGCCCTGGGGGTCGATGTCGCACAGCAGGACGCGCCTGCCCTTCGCGCCAATCGCCGCCGCAAGGTTGACGGCCGTCGTGGTCTTGCCGACGCCGCCCTTCTGGTTGATGATGGAAACGGTTTTTGCCATGTTTTCTGTCAGCTCCGTGCCGCCCGCAGCCGGCGGGCAGGCCGCGCAAAATGCGCGCGGCAGTTTCGTCTGGTATTTGTTTCTCCTTAGTATAGCATATCCGCCGCAAAAAGAAAAGATATTTTAGATGCTAGATGCTAGATGCTAGATGTTAGACGCTGGTTGCCGGATTAGGCGGGTAATCAGCATCTAACATCTATCGTCTGACATCTAATATCTAACATCTAGCATCTAATATCTACCGTCTATTTCACCCAAAAGCGGTTTTCGGGCGCGCGCACTTCGGGCGAACTGCCCAAAGCGGCGGTTTTTCGCAAAAATCTATTGAAAAGCGCGGGGTTTCAATGGTATAATCTTAGATAACTTAAAATGGGAGGATTGTAAAATATGGCAAGTGACAAATTCGCAAAAGAGGGCCTGACTTTTGACGACGTGCTTTTAATCCCCGCCGAAAGCGACGTCCTGCCGAGCGACGTGGACGTTTCCGCGCGCCTTACAAAGACGATTACGCTCAACACCCCCATCCTCACCGCCGCCATGGACACGGTGACGGAGTCGCGTATGGCGATTGCCATCGCGCGCGAGGGCGGCATCGGGATTATCCACAAAAACATGAGCATCGACGAGCAGAAGGAGGAGGTCGACAAGGTCAAGCGCAGTGAAAACGGCGTCATTGTCAACCCGTTCTTCCTCCACCCGGAAAACACCGTCGAGGAAGCCAACGAGCTCATGCACCGCTACAAGATTTCCGGCGTGCCGGTCTGCGACGACGACGGGCGGCTTGTGGGCATCCTGACGAACCGCGATATGCGCTTCATGACCGATTACAGCGTGAAGATTGGCGACGTGATGACCAAGGACAACCTGGTGACCTCCCACATCGGCACCACGCTCGACGAAGCGAAGGCCATCCTCATGCGCCACAAGATTGAAAAGCTGCCGCTGGTGGACGACGGCGGGTATTTGAAGGGTCTTATCACCATTAAGGACATTGAAAAGACCGTCCAGTACCCGAACTCCGCGCGCGACAGCCAGGGCCGCCTGCTCTGCGGCGCGGCGATTGGCGTGACGGCGGACGTGCTGGACCGCGCGGCGGCGCTTTACGAAGCGGGCGTCGACGTGCTGACGCTCGACTCCGCGCACGGCCACAGCAAAAACATCCTCAAGGCCGTCGAAAAGGTCAAGGCGGCGTTCCCGGACGTCTCGCTGATTGCCGGCAACGTTGCGACCGCCGAGGGCACCAAGGCGCTCATTGACGCGGGCGCGGACTGCGTCAAGGTCGGCATCGGCCCGGGCTCCATTTGCACGACGCGCGTCGTCGCGGGGATTGGCGTGCCGCAGATTACGGCGGTTTACGACTCCGCCAACGAGGCGGCGAAGGCCGGCATCACCGTCATCGCCGACGGCGGCATCAAGTATTCGGGCGAAATTGTCAAGGCGATTGCCGCGGGCGCGGCGGCGGTCATGGTCGGCTCGCTTATCGCCGGCTGCGAGGAATCCCCGGGCGAGACCGAGGTCTACCAGGGCCGCAGCTTCAAGACCTACCGCGGCATGGGCTCCATCGCCGCCATGAACCACGGCTCGCGCGACCGCTATTTCCAGACGAACAACAAAAAGCTTGTCCCCGAGGGGATTGAGGGCCGCGTGCCGTACAAGGGCAAGCTGTCCGACACGATTTATCAGATGATGGGCGGCCTGAAGGCCGGCATGGGCTACTGCGGCTGCCACAACCTCGACGAGCTGCGCACCAAGACGCGGTTCATCCGCATCACGAACGCGGGCCTGAAGGAGAGCCACCCGCACGACGTCGTCATTACGAAGGAAGCGCCGAACTATTCGGTGAAGCAGTAACATAGATTTGAAGGAGAAGGACCGATGTACGAAGATTTGATGGATACCATCGGCTTTGTCGCCGCAAAGGACAAAGAGGTCGGCGAAGCCATGCAAAAGGAGCTCGCCCGCCAGCGGCGCAACCTCGAGCTCATCGCCAGTGAAAACATCGTTTCCCCCGCCGTCATGGCGGCCATGGGCAGCGTGCTGACCAACAAATACGCCGAAGGCTACTCCGGCAAGCGCTACTACGGCGGCTGCGAGTGCGTCGACATGGTCGAGGACATTGCCATTGCCCGTGCGACGCGGCTGTTCGGCGCGAAGTTCGCCAACGTCCAGCCCCACTCCGGCGCGCAGGCGAATATGGCGGTCTATTTCGCGCTTCTGACCCCCGGCGACACGGTCATGGGCATGAACCTTGCCGAGGGCGGCCACTTAACGCACGGCTCGCCGGTCAATATGTCCGGCAAATACTTCCATTTCGTCCCCTACGGCGTCAACGCCGACGGCTTCATCGACTACGACGCGTTTGAGGCCCAGGCGAAGGAGGTTCGGCCGAAGCTTATCGTCGCGGGCGCGTCGGCGTATCCGCGCGTTATCGATTTTCAGCGCATTTCCGAGATTGCAAAGTCCGTCGGGGCGTACCTGATGGTCGACATGGCGCACATCGCCGGCCTTGTCGCGGCGGGGCTGCACCCGTCGCCGATACCCTATGCCGACGTCGTGACCACGACCACGCACAAAACGCTGCGCGGCCCGCGCGGCGGCCTTATCCTCACGAACGACGAGGAGCTCGCCAAGAAGATGAACAAGGCGATTTTCCCCGGCACGCAGGGCGGCCCGCTCATGCACGTCATCGCGGGCAAGGCGGTCTGCTTCGGCGAAGCGCTGCAGCCGGAATTTAAGGCCTACCAGCAGCGCGTGCTCGACAACTGCCGGGCGCTCGCGCGGGGGCTGCTCTCCCGCGGACTGCAGCTGGTCTCCGGCGGCAGCGACAACCACCTGCTGCTTTTGGACCTGCGTTCGGCGGGGATTACCGGCAAGGAGCTCGAGCGCCGGCTCGACGACGTGTACATCACGGTCAACAAAAACGCTATCCCTAACGACCCCGAAAAGCCGTTTGTTACAAGCGGCGTGCGGCTGGGGACGCCGGCGGTCACCACGCGCGGCCTGACGACCGACGATATGGACCGCGTGGCGGAATGCATCGCGCTTGCGGCGACGGATTTCGAGGCGAACGCCGACAAGATTCGCGCGGCCGTCACCGAAATCTGCAAAAAGCACCCGCTGTACGAATGATTGCCTGTTTTTCGACTCCGGCCATGGGCGCGCCCATGGTCGGTTCGGTTTCAGCGTCGAATCCGACAGCGTAAGGGTCCTGTGCGAAGGCCTGCGGAAAGGGTGTGCGGCAGATGAAAGAGGTCATCGTGGCGAGCCGCAGCCCGCGCGGCGCCGCCCATGTGCGCAGCCTGCTCGCCGGCGGGCAGGTGCTGGTCCGCCATGTGTTCACCTCCGCCGCGCAGGTGCTCGCCTTTGCGAGCGTCCGGGAGGAGGCGGTCGTCGTCTGCGGGCGGCTGCCCGATATGCCGGCCGCGGAGCTTGCGCGGCTCTTGCCCGTGGGCTTCGACGTGGTCTGGCTCGTCTCCCCGGAGGAACCGCCCCCCGCCTTTGCGGCGAACCTTGTCCCGCTGCAAAAGCCCGTGGACCGCGCCGCGCTTTTGGACACCGTCCGGCGCTTGGCAAGCGCCGCCGCGGAAACCGGCGGCCCGCACCGTGCGCGCGACCCGGAAACCGAAGCGGCCCTGAAGCGGGCGAAGGCCGTCCTGCGGCGCGCGGGACTTTCCGAGCGCGACGCGCACCGGGAGCTGCAGCGCCGCGCCATGCAAAGCGGCAAAACCCTCCTGGCCGTCGCCGAAGAGACGGCGGACGGAGAATTTAGACGATAGATTTTAGATGCTAGATTTTAGATTCTAGATGCTAGATGCTGGATGCCGGATTAGGCGGGTAAAACCGAAAGGCAGATAAAACCCATTCCTCCCTCCTCAGAGGGAGGAACGATAACATCTGACTTTCAGCTGTGCAGAATGAAAAAAATCTGTAGAAACCAAAGTAGGGGCGGGACTCCGTGCCCGCCCGAGGGCGGCTGGTCAACAAAACTGTTTCCGGCTATCCAGATATTGAAAAATCAGAACCGCCGAAACGTGTGTCCTTGCCGGACTGAGCTCGGGCGGGCACGGAGACCCGCCCCTACGCGTTCTGACATCTGATTTCTGACTTCTGAATTCTGACCGCGCCCTTTGCCCCCTCTGACGAGGGTGATTCCCCGCGGTGCGGGGAAATGTCCGCGCAGCGGACAAAAGGGACGGCCCCCGTCAGGGGCTGTCGAGACGGCGCTTGCGGCGTCGAGACTGGGGGAGAGACAAGTCAGAACTAAGAGCGTGTTACACGCCGTTCTCCGAACGGCGAGAAGGTTCTCTCCCTCCGTCACGCGCTGCGCGCGTGCCACCTCCCCCGTCAGGGGGAGGAACGGTAGGTTCTGACTTTTGGTTTCATCACAACCGAAACGTGTGTCCTTGTCGGACTGTGTTTTGCGGCGGGAGCAAGCCCCCGCCCTACGGGTGCTGGAATTTTATTTCCTGCGCAGCCGGGACGTGTATCCGTGTCGGACTGGGTATGGCAGGCATGGAAGCCTGCCACTACGCGTTCTGACATCTGATTTCTGAACTCTGAATTCTGACTTCTGGCAGCTGCGGGAGGAAGGGGTTATATCTGACTTTTGGTTTCACCCACCGAACCCGGCACCTATCCTCTAATATCTAACATCTAGCGTCTAACATCTAAAACAGGAGGTCAGCCATGAAATTCACAAAAATGCAGGGCGCGGGCAACGATTATATCTACGTCAACGCCTTTGACGAGCGCGTCGAAAACCCCGCGGCGCTCGCCGTGACCTTGAGCGACCGGCACTTCGGCGTCGGCGGCGACGGGCTTGTGCTGATTCGTCCCAGTGCACGCGCGGACTGCTTTATGGACATCTACAACGCCGACGGCTCGCGCGCGCAGATGTGCGGCAACGCCGTGCGGTGCGTCGCAAAATACGTCTGCGACCGCGGGCTTGTCACGGGCGATACCGTGCAAATCGAGACCCTGAGCGGCATCAAGGCCGTCGAGGTTTTGCGCGAGGGCGGCGCCGTGACCGCCGCGCGTGTCAACATGGGCGCGCCGGCGCTGGAGCCCGCGAGCCTGCCGGCGGATTTTCCCGGGGAAAGCGTCGTTAGTCAAAAAATAACTATCCCGGTTTTCGCGGAAAGTCAAAAATTAACTACCGCGGACGGCGCGGTCCCGGTGACCTGTGTTTCCATGGGCAACCCGCATTGCGTCGTATTTGTCGACGATACAAAAAGCCTCGACCTTGCGCGCCTGGGGCCGGTGTTCGAGCACCACGCGCGCTTCCCCGAGCGGGTCAACACCGAGTTTGTGCAGACGGTTTCGGATACGGAATTTCTTATGCGCGTCTGGGAGCGCGGCTCGGGGGAAACGCTCGCCTGCGGCACCGGCGCGTGCGCGGCGACCGTCGCCTCCGTCTTGAACGGCCGAGCGAAGCGCGGCGCGGACGTGCGCGTGCGCCTGACCGGCGGCGAGCTGACCATTTGCTGGTCCGCGGGCGGCGACGTCTATATGACCGGCCCCGCCGCGGAGGTCTTTACGGGCGAAATCCGGCTGTAAGCGACAGGGAAAGACCGGGCAGCATTCAGATGCTAGATGTTAGATGATAGATGCTAGACGTTAGACGCGGGTTGCCGGATTAGGCGGGTAAAACCAAAAGTCAGATGTCAGAAAGGTAGGGCGGGGGCTTGCTCCCGCCGGGAAACACAGTCCGGCAAGGACACACGTTCCGGCGGTTCTGATTTTTCAATATCTGGATAACCGGAAGCAGTTTGGCAAACCAGCTGCCCTCGGGCGGGCACGGAGTCCCGCCCCTACTCTGGTTTCTGCAAATTTTAAACGTTCTGCACAGCCGAAAGTCAGATGTCCCCGTTCCTCCCTCTGACGAGGGAGGAAAGGTTACATCAGATTTTAGGTTTTATCCTCTTAATCCGGCATCTATCATCTAATATCTAATATCCAACATCTACCCTCTATTATCTAACATCCAGCATCCCACATCTAATATCTAGCATCTAACATCTAACATCTAGCATGGAGGTAAACGATATGCAAATCAACCGCAATTTCCAGAAGATTGAAAGCAGCTATCTGTTTTCAAACATCGCAAAGCGCGTGCGCGAATACAAGGCCGCGAACCCCGACAAGGCGGACGACGTTATCAGCCTCGGCATCGGCGACGTGACCCGGCCGCTTGCGCCCGCGGTGATAGAAGCGATGCACAGGGCCGTCGACGAGATGGCGCACGCCGAGACCTTCCGCGGCTATCCGCCGGAGTACGGCCAGGACTTCCTGCTGGAGGCGATTTTGGAAAACGACTACCGCGCGCGCGGCGTCGAGCTCTCCAAAACGGAAATTTTCGTCTCCGACGGCGCGAAATCCGACTGCGGCAACATCGGGGACATTTTCTCCAACGACAACATCGTTGCGGTCTGCGACCCGGTTTACCCGGTGTATGTGGACACGAACGTCATGTCCGGCCGCGCGGGCGACAGGACCGAAAACGGCTGGTCGAACATCGTGTATATGCCCTGCACCGCCGAGACGGGCTTTTTGCCGCAGCTGCCGAAGACCCATGTGGATTTGATTTATCTGTGCTTCCCGAACAACCCGACCGGCATGGCGGCGACCGTCGAGCAGCTCAAGCCCTGGGTCGAGTATGCGAACCGCGAGGGCGCGGTGATTCTGTTTGATTCGGCGTACGAGGCGTTCATCGAAACCCCCGGCGTGCCGCATTCCATTTATGAGGTCGAGGGCGCGAAAACCTGTGCCATTGAGTTCCGCAGCTTCTCGAAAACGGCGGGCTTTACCGGCGTGCGCTGCGGCTATACGGTTGTGCCGCACGATTTAAAGAAGGACGGCGTGGAATTAAACGCCATGTGGGCGCGCCGCCAGGCGACCAAGTTCAACGGCGTCTCCTACATCACCCAGCGCGCCGCCGAGGCGTGCTACAGCCCCGCGGGCCGGCAGCAGATTCGCGACACGATTGCCTATTACCGCAAAAACGCGAAAACCATTTGCGACGGGCTCAAAAGCTGCGGCTTCACCGTGTACGGCGCGGTGGATTCGCCCTACGTGTGGCTCAAAACGCCGGACGGCATGGGCAGCTGGGACTTTTTCGACCTGCTGCTGCAAAAGATGCAGGTCGTCGGCACGCCCGGCGAGGGCTTCGGCCCCTCGGGCGAGGGGTATTTCCGGCTGACCGCGTTCGGCTCGGCGGAAAACACCGAAAAGGCCGTGGCGCGCATTCGCGCGTATTTCGCAAAATAATCCCGGCGGGAGGCAAGCTATGCAGATTGACGAAAAGCTGGTGCAGTATCTCGAAAGGCTCGGCCGCATCGAGCTGTCGGCGGACGAGCGCGCGGCGTGCGAGCAGGACCTGCAAAAGATTTTGGACTATATCGACACGCTCGAGCAGCTCGATACCGAGGGCGTGGAGCCCGCGTCGCATTCGTTCCCGGTGGCGAACGTCGTGCGCGAGGACGAGGTGACGAACACGGCGCGCCAGGGCGAGATGCTCCAAAACGCGCCGGACAGCCGCGACGGCAGCTTTGCCGTGCCGAAAACGGTCGAATAAGGAGGGGCGGATATGGAAATTCTGGAACTGGACGCCCTGACCCTCGCCGGCGCCATACAGGCGCGCAAGCTCGGCGTGCGCGAGGTCACGGAATGCTATCTCAATGAAATCGAAGCGCGCGACGGGGCGTACCATTGCTACAACACCGTCTGCCGCGAGGCGGCGCTCGTCCGTGCGGACGCGGTGCAGAAGGGGCTTGACGACGGGACCTATACCGGCCCGCTTGCCGGCGTGCCCGTCGGCGTCAAGGACAACATCTGCACAAAGGGCGTCCCCACGACCTGCTCGTCCAAGATTTTGTCCGGCTTTTTGCCGACCTACAACGCGACGGTCGTCGACCGCCTTAAGGACGCCGGGATGGTGGTGCTCGGCAAGCTCAACATGGATGAATTTGCCATGGGCTCCACCTCGGAGACCGGC